>CAKTGF010000009.1 GCA_934561395.1 uncultured Eubacterium sp. | reverse complement strand
GTTATCGGCGCACTTTTTGCAACAGGCGTTATCGGCGGCAAGGATAAAGAGGATGAGGACGATAAAACCACCGTATCTGACGAAAAGAAAGATGAGCAGGACGAAAAGGACACCACCGAACCTGACACCGCACCTGCCACATCATCAACCCAGCCTTCAACAGAGGCTGACAACTCGGCAACAACAAACTCAACCCTTGTTTTCACATTAACATCAACCTTTGATGATCCTTCAGTTGAAAGCATTTATCCAAAGTCAATCACATTTAACAGTGACGGAACCGCAGATTTTGACGGCGACAGCTGCAAATATGTTGACGGCGAAGACACCGTAACCGTTACCGACGGCGACACCGAGATTGTTTATGACATCACAACCGATACTGACGCACTTACCGCAACATTAAAGTTCAGGAGTTTAAAGTCAGACGACGAATCATACTCAATCGACCAGGTTGAAGAGGGCTACGGCAAGGCTCTCCCAACCGCTACATATTCTGTTGAATTGAAGTAATACGGAATATCTCATAAATGCAATATCAAAAAAAATAGGACACCCTTTGGGGTGTCCTATTTTTTTCTGAATTTACTTGCTGTAGCCTGCGTTGCCCTTTGCGTCAACGGTTGCACCGCTGATGTTAATTAACACCGCCGCACAATTGAAAGCATATTTAGCCGCACGAATTGTGATTGTGCCCGAATAAGCCGCCAACCCGGTTTTGCCCTCAAGCTGAATACCGTCTGCGGCAGTGCTTGTAAGGTTCATAACGGTGGGCTGATCGCCGCTGCCTTCGGTGATTGCATAAATTTCCATATTCTTGCAACGGATGCAGTCGTCAACGGAATTAACGGTTATGCTTGCGTTTGCGCCGATTTTAACACTTGAAAAATCGGTGGTTACCACATCGTTGCCGTTTGCATCCTGCGTGGTTACAATATTTTTTGTATCAATGCCCCTGTTTGCAGAGGTAATATCAAGAGTAAGATTTTTAATATTAATCTTTGCGATGCTTGTTATTGCAGTTGAGGCACTGTTAATTTTAATTGTGCCGTGGCCCTTAAGGGTCAGCTGGCAGCTGCTGTCAATTGCGTTGCCGCCCTTGCCTGCGGCATTTGCGGTTGTTGTTAAGGTGTTAACGCTGGTGTTAACCGCCGAAATTGAAACCTCAGGCACAATTTCCTTGCCTACCTCGTTAACCTCTGTTGACTTATTTTTAATATCAATGCAATCCTTGCCCGAATTGTTAATTGTAACTCCGTTAAGCCTTACATCAATATCCCTGCTTGCGTTAACATCAATGGTAAGGTTTTCTGCACTGCCCACAATTTCGTAGGTTGGGGTTATATCTGCCGGGATCAAATCGTCACTTGGGGTTAAATCAAGCTTATCATTAACTCCTGTTGTGTTTGAGGCGGATTTGCCAAACTCCGCCATAGCGCCGACTGAAACCGTTTCATTGCTTAAATCAATATAGCAGGTGTAATCAACCACCTTGCCCTGTGCGCCGCAAATGGAGCAAACCTCAACCTTAAATCCGTTTTTATCGGTCTTTGTTTCGCTGCCGAAAGCATGGGCGCTTGCATCCTTTGCAATTGCAACGGAATAGGTTTTTTTGCAATATTTGCAGGTGTTTACCTTTGTGCCTGTGGCAGAGCATGTAGGCTCCTTGGTAATTTTCCATGAGGTTGAGGGAGAATGTGCAGTTTTAACCGTTTTAACTGCTGAAAAGCTGCCGTAATAATATTTTGAGCCAACTTTTTTATAGGACCTTACCTTGTAATACCTTGTTTTACCAACTGACAAGCCCTTAACGGTATAGGTGTTTGAACTTGTTGATGCAAGCTTTTTATAGCTGCCGTTTTTGGTTGTTTTGTAATAAATCTGATAGCCCGAAACACCGCTCTGCTTTGACCAGCTAAGCTTAATTGTTGAGCAGGTAGCGGAGGAGCCCAGCCCCGTAACCTTTGCAGGCACCGCCTTTTTTGAAACAACCGAGCTTGTTGCGGATTTTGAGCCGCTCACTGCCTTAACCTTAAAGTAATAGGTTTTGCCGCAGGTCAGCTTGGTGCTGCTGTAATAGGTGGAGGTTGTGGTTTTCAGCGCCTTATATGTGCCGTTTTTGCTTGTTGCACGATAAACGGTGTATTTTGTTGCGCCGCTAACTTTTTTCCAGCTGACCTTAATAGTTGTAGGCGCTGTATTGGTTAAGGTTACCGTGGGCTTTGAAAGGCTTGCGGCATAGGCCTGAATTGCAGGCACGCAAATTACGCTTGAAAAAAGCATTGCCAAAGCCAAAAGCACGGATATTAATTTTTTTGAAGATTTTACTGCTGTCATAACACCACATCCCTGTCATTTAGTAAATTAATTATAATCTCAGCGAATTTATTTTTCAATTATAACGCCGCTGTTTTATTGTTTTTTTGACAATTTTATAATTTTGTTAAAGAACGGCCGGTCAATTCTTATATCGTGGGTAACATTCATTAAAAATGCTCCTGATTTTTCATAAATCCTGTCGCCGTCAACAATTTTATAAACCGCATTTTCGTCAAGCCCCTTAAGGCTGATGGTTTTAAACTGCTTGTTGAAAACCGAGCCTGCGCCGCCGTTAATAAACAGCACGGCGTTGTTTTTATCCTCGCTGACATATTCGTTTGCATAAAAACCGTTTTCGTCATAGTTTTTAAGCCTGTATAAGTTGCCAAACTGCACAATGGGGCGTATTTCCTTGTAAAGAGCAATGAGCTGAGCCGCTCTGTCAAGCTCGTTGGAGCTGTATTCCAAAAGATTTGCGCCGATTGAAAGCGAACCCTGCATTGAGGTGCTGTATCTGAAATCAAAAGGCACATCACGGGTGGATTTGTTCCAATCCGTTACCCAGGCACGCATGCATTTTGTGGGGTAAACAAAGGAGTAGCCCCTTTGAATATCCAGCCTGTCAACAGGGTCGGTATTATCGCTTGTCCACACCATATCAAAATGCTCCATAGCCCCAAGCTCTGCCCTGCCGCCTCCGCTGGCGCAGGCCTCAAGCTGAAGATAGTGGTATTTTTCCTTTAGCCTGTCGGCAATGTCGTAAACCGCCATGGTGTGCCTGTACCAAAGCTCCCTGCCGTTTTCCAAATTATCGGTGCCTATTTCAGAAAACGGTCTGTTCATATCCCATTTAATATATTTAATGTTGTATTTTGAAAGCATACTGTCCATACAATCAAAAACATACTGCTTAACTTGGGGCTTAGTCAGGTTAAGCACCAGCTGATGCCTAAGTTCGCTGGCATTGCGTGTAGGGTAATTATATGCCCAATCGGGATGAGCACGGAACAAATCGGAATCACGCTGAACCATTTCAGGCTCAAACCACAGGCCGAAATCCATACCCAAGCTGTTAACGCCGTCAATTAATTCATTAAGCCCGTTGGGGAATTTTTCGCTGTTAACAAACCAATCTCCAAGGCCCGACCAATCGTTTTTGCGGCTGCCGAACCAGCCGTCATCCATTACAAAAAGCTCGCAGCCTATTTTTTTGGCAAGCTCTGCAAGGCGAAGTTGGTTTTCGGCGCTTACATCAAAGCCCGTAGCCTCCCAGCTGTTATAAAGCACCGGAAGGGGCTTATTTGCAAAGGATTTGGGCAAAACACTTTCAACGGCAAATTTGTTCATCATATTGCTCATTGCAGTATAGCCCGTTGTGTATGCCATATAAAGTTTTGGGGAGGTAAACACCTCTCCCGGGCGGAGGGTGTATGAAAAATCAAAATCGGAAATTCCCAGCATTGCCCTTGTTCTGCCCATAAAATCTCTGCCGGCCTCTGCCTTAAAGTTTCCGCCGTAGCCGAGTGCGGCAAAATAAACGCTGCCGTTATCCTCATTTGCTTTTTGCGACAAAACAATATATGGCGAATTTGTGTGCCCTGCGGTTCCCTTGCGTGATTCAAAGCAAAGAGTGCCGTTATTTAATTTGGTTTTTTCCAAAATAAACTCTCCGCCCCAGGAGCCGTTGGGGTTAAACACATCGTATGGCTCATCGCCGGGCAGTGAAAGTTCGGCGCTCATTATTCTTTCTATTTTCAAACTTTGAGGGCTGTTGTTTTTAACCGATACAAAGCGTGTGATTATATCAGTGCCCTCGCTGTAAAGATAGGTTAAAACCATTTCAATGCCGTACGCATCATCTGCAAGGGTAATTTTTAAAGCGCCCTTTTCCTCACTTGCCGATTTAAAGGTAAACACGCTGTCACGGCAGCCGTCAAAATATTCGCACTTAAAGGCGCAGGCTCTGTACATTGTTCCGCCGAACACGGTGTATTCCTGCATGGCGCAATCCAAGGAGGAATGATTTGAATTTATTTCGCAAAGGGACGGAAAATAATAATCCTTCTTTGCAGAGGGCTTGCCCCAGTGAAGGTGGCGGAGCAACCCATTTTCGTCAACGCCCAACACATAGTGGGTGTTTTTTGTTTCAATTACAAATATTTTCTTATCCATAGTCTTTTCCCCCTGCTCTGTTTTTAATATACCAAAAGTTTTAACAATTGACAAGTAATTATTTAATTGTTATACTATTATTAGCTATATTGTATTAACATTGTAAGCAGGTGAAATTATGGAGAAAAATAAGGTTAATCTTAGAATTTGCGGAAGCAGCTATTCAATTTTAACAGAGGACGAGCCTGAATATGTTGAAGAGTTGGGCGCACTTATTGACAAGGAAATGAAATCAATAGGCCAGGAGGTTCCCTCACTTTCAATGGCTCAATGTGCAGTGCTTGTTGCCCTTGACCAAGCAGACGCCTGCAAAAAGGCCACAGCTTCGGCAGATAATTTAAGGGCTCAGATTAAAGATTATCTTGAGGACAGCGCCAGGGCAAGAATGGAAGTAGATGTTGCCCGCCGTGAAATAGAGCGACTCAATCGTGAAATCAGCAATCTTAGAACAAAGTTAGCGGAAAGATAATTAATTGAGAGCGACTTAAAAGCGGTCGCTCTTTTTATTTGGAGAACTTATGAAGTTAGAAATATTAGCCCCCGTGGGCAATATGCAAATGCTGCTTGCAGCAGTAAGATGCGGCGCAGACGCCGTTTATTTGGGAACAAAGGATTTAAACGCCCGCCGAGGAGCGGATAATTTTGATTTTAAGCAGCTTGCAGACGCTGTAAGCTACTGCCACAACCGAAATGTTAAGGTGTATGTTACATTAAACACCCTTGTGTCCGACGACGAAATGGAAAAAGCATACCGAACTGTGCGTGTCGCAACAGAATGTTCTGTTGACGGCTTTATTGTGCAGGATTTGGGTGTTGCAAAAATGATAAGGGAGCATTTTCCCCAAGCAAGGCTGCACGCATCTACCCAGTGCAGCGTTAACACGCCCCAGGGCTTTAGGCAGCTTGAAAAAATGGGCTTTTGCCGTGCTGTTATACCCAGAGAAATGAGCCTTGACGAAATTAAGCAAATTCGCAAAAACACCGATATGGAGCTTGAAATGTTTGTGCACGGCGCACTTTGCGTTTGCGTTTCGGGCCAGTGCTATTTGTCTGCCATGATTGGCAGCAGGAGCGGCAACCGTGGTTTGTGCGCACAGCCCTGCCGTTTGAGTTTCAGCGCCGACAACAGCGGCAGCTGCGATTTATCACTTAGGGATTTGTCACTTATCAGAAATATTAAACAAATCGGCGGCGCAGGGGTTATCAGTCTTAAAATAGAGGGCAGAATGAAACGCCCGGAATATGTTGCCGCATCGGTTACAGCCTGCAAAAAGGCAATTGAGGGCACATATAACCACGAGGACGAAAAAAATTTAAGAGCGGTATTTTCAAGGAGCGGCTTTACCGACGGGTATTTTACAGGCAAAATGAACAATATGTTCGGAACACGCAGCCGCAAGGATGTTGTTGCCGCCGACAGTGTTCTTAAAAAGCTTGCAAAGCTTTACAGCCGTGAGGTTCCACGATCAGGCATTGATTTTAAACTGACCCTTAAAAAAGATATGCCCGCCGTTTTAACCGCAAGCAACGGCAGAAAAACCGTTACCCAAAGTGGCGGAACGCCTGAGGCTGCAATTAATGCCCCGTTAACCGAGGATATGCTGAAGGCAAGGTTTTCAAAGCTTGGTGGCACGGGCTACTATCTTAACAGCTTTAAGGTTGACCTTGACGACGGCCTGGCAATACATGCAAGCCTGCTGAACGAATTAAGGCGCAACACCGTTGCTGAGCTTGAAAAGGGCGAGCGCAAAAAAATTGAATGTAAGCCTTTTACGGAAATAACGCCCCAAAAAAGGCAAAAAACGCCTTACCTTACCGCAAGGTTTCTTAGTGCAAGCACAATTCCGGAGGAACACCCCTTTAAGCGAATTTTTATTCCCGTTTGGTCAGACAATAACGATTTTATCAGGCACAATGCCGGGGTGGAGATACCGAGAGGGCTTTTCGGTATGGAGAAAAAGCTCAGGGCACGGCTGCGTGAATTAAGGGAGCTGAGTGTTAAAAACGCCCTTTGCGGCAATTTGGGAGCATACAGGCTTGCCGAAAATATGGGCTTTAAGGCCTACGGCGATTTTGGGCTTAATGTATTCAACTCGGAAACCGCAGAGCTTTTCAACTCGCCCATACTTTCATTTGAAATGACCTTAAAGCAGGCAAACGCCGTTAACGGCAAAGATGTTGGCATTATCGCCTATGGCTATTTACCCCTTATGCTTTGCAGAAATTGCCCCGTTAAAAACAAAATCGGCTGCAACGAATGCAAAAAGCACGGAATGTTAACTGACAGAATGGGGTATAAATTTAAGGTAAAATGCTCATCATACCCTTGTGTGGAGATTTTAAACCCCCTTCCCCTTTACCTTGGGGACAAGCTTGGCGACATTAACACCGACTTTATTCACTTTTATTTTACAGATGAAACCAAGGAGCAGGTTGAGGAGGTATTGCGCCTTTATGATGAGGGTGGCCAATACCGTGGCGAGCACACCAGAGGCCTGTATTACAGAGGAGTAATATAATGATTATTCTTGCATCACAAAGCCCACGCAGGCGTGAGCTTTTCGGCTACATAACCGCAGATTTTGTGGCAACCTCCCCCGAGGTTGACGAAACCCTGCCACACGGCATTGCCCCCGAGGAGGCGGTAATGTACCTTTCAAAAATCAAGGCTCGGGCCTTTAAGGATGAGGGCAGCACCGTTGTGGGCGCCGACACCGTGGTTAGCTGCGGCGGCGAAATTTTGGGCAAGCCCAAAAGCAGGGAGGACGCCCACAGAATGTTGTCAATGCTAAGCGGCATTGAGCACAGCGTTTTTACAGGCGTTACCATACTGCGTGGGGAAAAAAGCAAAACCTTTTATGTTGAAACAAAGGTTAAATTTTATGATTTAACCGATGAAGAAATTGACAATTATATTGCAACCGGCGAACCCATGGACAAGGCAGGAGCCTACGGCATACAGGGCAGGGGCTCGCTGCTTGTGGAGGGCATTAAGGGCGACTATTTTAATGTTGTCGGCCTGCCCATAAGCCGATTGCAAAGAGAAATTAAAGGGTTTTTGTAAATGTTACAAAATAGTTACAACATTTAAATGATACAAAAAGATATATTTTGTCTAATATGACGATTTTTAGGGGAACTGCCCTTAAATCATTGTTTTTTTGGCGTTTTTATGTTATAGTTTAATTGCGGTAAAATCGAATCATATCAACTATTTTACCGGAAAGGAGATACTTATGGCAGCGGATTTACATTGTCACACAAAGTTGAGCGATGGCTCTGTCGGAATAGAAGATTTAATAGTAATAGCACAAAAAAGCGGCATTGATACCATTGCCATAACGGACCATGACTGCATTGCAGGCACCGTAAGGGGTCAGGTTATCGGCAAAAGATACGGCGTAACCGTTATCCCTGCCGTTGAGCTTTCTGCATTTGATAACGAAGCAGGCAAAAAAGTTCACATTATCTCTTACCTTGCAGATGCCCCTGACAGGCTTGAGGGTATTTGCAAAAGAACATCGGTTGCCCGCAAAAGAGCAGGCCAGATTATGATGCTTAAAGTTGCGGCTCGTTTTCCTATTACAAGCGAATTTATTATTTCACACGCAAGCGGTTCAACCAACCTTTACAAGCAGCACATTATGCACGCACTTATGGACGCCGGCTATACCGACAAAATTTTCGGCTCATTATTCACACAGCTGTTTGACCGCAGCAGTGAAAGCAATGTGCTTGCACCCACAAAATACCCATCTGTTAAAGAGGTTATTGACGAAATTCACGGCGCAGGCGGCATTGCAATTCTTGCCCACCCCGGCAAGTTTGATAATTTTGACGAAATAGACGATTATGTTGCACTCGGCCTTGACGGCGTTGAGGTTTGGTGCCCTGAGAACTCTGCCCAAGAAATTGAAATGCTCCAGGCAGACTGCAAAAAGAAAAAGCTTTTGATGACAGGCGGCTCAAATTTCCACGGAATTTACGGCAGCAGCGCAGTTACAATCGGCGCTTACTCCACCCCTAAGGAGCACCTTGACAAGCTGATGGGCTACAAAGCTAAAAAGAAAAGAGCCCAAAGAAAGGCAGAAAAAGAAACGGCTGCAAACGAAACCGCATAACAAAGCTTAAAATGTTTTAAAGTTCCCCCTTGACAACGGTCAGGGGGTTTGTTATACTGCAAGTGTACTAAGTGAGTTAATACACTTGACACACTTGCTTTGGCAAGCGAGAAAGGAGATGCTATGTTCAGTATAGACTCTAAAAGCCATGAACCTATTTATTTGCAGATAGAAAAGCAAATATTAAAAATGATTCAGCTGGGCATTTACCCTGAAAACAGCCCGCTGCCATCGGTGAGAGCCATGGCATGCAGTCTTGGCATTAATCCAAACACTGTTGCAAGGGCATATAAGGACCTTGAGGTACAAAATGTTATTTATACCATTGTGGGTAAGGGCGTTTTTGTAAGCAGCGAAAATGAAAAATACATTAAGTCACTTGCCTTGGATGAAGTAAGGCGAATTATTTTAAACGCCAGAAACGCAGGCATACCTAAAGAAGAAATTATTAACCTAATTAATAATGAATGGAGAGAGAACAATGATTCAGATAAATAATGTTACCAAGCTGTTTGGCAACAAAAAAGCCCTTGATAACATCAATTTAACTATTGACGAGGGTTCGATTTTTGGGCTTGTGGGTTCAAACGGCGCAGGAAAAAGCACCCTTTTGCGCATTTTGGCAGGTGTGTTTGATACCGACGCAGGGGAGGCTTTGTTTAACGGCGAATCACCCTTTGAAAACCCTGCTGTTAAATCGCAGCTTTCATTTATAAGCGATTATCCCTATTTTTATTCAGGGGCAACCATTGAAAACACCGCCAATTTTTACAAATCAATTTATTCCACCTGGGATGAGGAACGCTACAAATATTTAACAAGCGTGTTCCCCATTAACACCAACCAAAAGGTTTCAACCATGAGCAAGGGCATGCAGCGCCAAAGCGCAATTATCCTTGCACTGTCAACAAACCCAAAATATATTTTCTTTGACGAAATTTTTGACGGCCTTGACCCGGTGGTAAGAGAGCTTGTTAAAAAAATTCTTATATCCTATGTGGAGCAAACCAAAGCAACCGTTGTTATTGCAAGCCATAATTTAAGAGAGCTTGAAGGCTTTTGCGACCACCTGGGCATGCTGCACTTGGGCGGCATACTCCTTGAAAAGAATATCGACGGCGACGCTATCGGCCTTTATCGCTATCAATTTGTTATGGACGATAACGATTATAACGAAATTAAGCAAAGCCTTGATATTGTTAAGGAGTCAAAGCAGGGCAAAATGTTCACGGTTACCGTTAAGGGCGACTTTGAACATATTAATGATTTTATAATGAGTAGAAATCCGCTTTATGTGGAATCGTTACCCTTAACACTTGAAGAAGTGTTTATCAGCGAAATGGAGGCGGCAGGTTATGACATCAACCAAATCAGCTTATAAGAGCAACTTTTTTGCTGTTGTGCGAAAAACCTTTAAACAGCAGCTTGTGCGTGAAATTTTAATTTATGCCCTTGCAATTTTAGCCCCGCTGGTTGGCCTGGCTTATCAAATGGTAACCATGCTTGATTTCAGCTATGACTATTACAACGATGTTACCATGACAGTTGCAACCTTTATGGCGTTTATGCTGGTGGCATGCGGCTTTTTCAGCCTTTCAATCGCACCAAAAATGTTTAAGGAAATTTACAAAAAACAATCCTGCGATTTGTTCTTTTCACTGCCCGTTAAGCGCAGCGAATACTTTTTCGGAAAATATATTGTTGGGCTTTTAACAAATGCCATTGCTTTCGGCGTATCAAGCACAATATATTACTTTACAATAAAATCCGCCTACAACAATGCAAATGTTACGGTTAACTCAAAATTTTTGTTGCAACTGGGAATATCGCTGCTGCTCAGCCTTACCGTTGCATACACCTTATTTGTGTTCTGCGCCGTGGTTTCGGGCAAGCGTATTCATTACATTTTGCTTTCAATAATCTGCTTGCTGCTTACGGGCAATGCAGTCAGCGGCTTTGTCAGCGCCCTTAATACCGTTTGGGGCCTTAACACAGGCAAAAATATCCCCTCTGTTCTCAACCCCATGACCAGCTCAGTTACAGCTTTTTCAACGCAAAACAACTTCCCCGTTCTTTATGCCGTTTCAATTGTTGAAATAATTGTGCTGCTTTGGGCAGGCTATGCAGTGTTCAGAAAGCGCAAGGCTGAGGTTGCCGAGGTTGCCTTAAGCGGCAATGTTGCGCCCTATGTTATACTTGCGGTGTTCACAACCTCGCTGTTTATGTCCTACGGCGCAACTTACAATTTGCTTTTATCATTAATAATGGGCGCAATTGTTGTGGCAATTGCAGGCTTAATTTACAGCGCTATTTTCTACAAAAAGGCTTACACCCAGCAAACGGCAACAACCGTTATTTCGGTTTGCCTGGTGTGCACAATATTTATGATGAGCGTTTATCTGCCAAGCCACAGCAGATATGTTAACAAAATACCCGAGGCTGACCAAGTTGCCGGCATTGAGTTTGTTGAGTGCGGCAACGACACCGTTACCACCGGCCTGCTTTCTGCGTTTACCAACCTTGCCTACGGCTATTATGACTATGATGATATGAGCGACGACTACAGCTCAAACCAAAAATTCACAATTGAAAGCGAACAGGGCATTAAAAGCGTTTTGGCGCTGCACAAAAAGCTTGTTGACGAAAAAACCATCAGCGAATCAAAGGGCGCAAATATTTTATCGTTCCTTGATGTGTTTGCAAGCGACACAGATCATTACTCCGCCGATATGTACACCTGCCAAATTAAGTATAACCTTAAAAACGGAAGGTCAATTGTGCGTTACTACGATGTAAGCGCAAAGTGCATTATTGACGAAATAGCCGATGTTTTCAGAAATGAAGAGGTGCTCGACCAAACAAGGCCCTTTAACACTGATAAAGACAGAGTGCTTTTCTCCACCGTGTCAATTGACCAAACCTATACCGACCTTGAATATGACACCGAATCGGAGGAAAATGCCGACGCTGCAAATTACCAGCGTTACATTAACGAAAACAACAATTTGCCAATTGATTTAACAGAGTTCTTAAGCGCCTATAAGCAGGACCTTTTGGAAATTGAAAGCGCATACGGGTTTATTCAGGCAACAAATTCCTATTATGATATCAGCAGCATGTATTCATCCTCAAACGACACTGCGATGGTTGCAATTTATTCCTTATCGGATAATTGCGATAAAAAGTCTGAGGAAAAGCTGCGCTCAATGTCAAAAATGGAGATTATCGACCTTGCCACATCTTATAACGAGGAGGAGCCCCTGTTTGATTGTGTAAATGTTGAATATGTTTATATAAACGGCAATTATTCACATTCAACAGAGCTTGCAAAAAAGGCCGGCATTAACTTTTATTACACGCCCGGCACCCAAACAAAAAAGAATTAATTTTCATTAATTAACATATTTCAATTTAGCGGGCGGATAATATCCGCCCCTACAATTTTATGTGAAAAATATAATTAAAAGCAGATTTTAACAATTGGGGCGAAGGTGCCCCAATTGTTTTTTGTTGACAAACGGCGGCAAGTCGATTATTCTACTAATACGCCTTTTTAAGGGGGGATTATGTTGTTGGTGTTTTTGGATTTGCTGGATACCCAAGAGCAGAAAAACAGATTTCAGCAATTGTATTATGAATTTAACAACCTGACAATGTGGATTGCACTGCAAAAGCTGCACAACCGCCAGCTGGCAGAGGAAGCCGCCCAGGATGCCTGGTTTTATATTGCAAAAAATTTTAAGATTTTTGATAGCTTTAACTCTGCCCAGGCAAAGGGCTACATTGCCACGGTGGCACAGGGCTTTGCCATTTCAAAATACAGAAACGAAACAAAAATATTTTTTGAGGAGGAGTTTGATTTTGAGGACTTTGGCGGCGAGGATAAAATTGAATTTGAGCTGGAGTTGACCACGGATTTGAAAACCGCAGTTGACCTTTTAAGCGACGACATGAGAAATTTGCTTTATCTAAGGTATATTTACGGCTATAACAGCACCGAAATAAGCGAAATTTACGGAGTATCGGCAGAAAATGTAAGAAAACAGCTGCAATACGCTAAAAACAAGGTAAGAATTTATTTAAAGGAAAAACGCAGATGAGCAATTTTACAAAGGCCTGCGCTTTGTCGCAGGAGGCTTGGCTTGACAGCCTGCCCACAGAATTTGACGATTATACATACAGCAAAAAATATAATAAGGAAATAAACACCCTTATTAACAAAATGCGAAATGACAAATACCACCGCTTTACAAAGCGAACCACAAGGCTGTTGATTGTGGCGGCGGTTATTGTGTCCATTGCGGTAACGGTAATCGCCCTGCCCAACAGCAGAAGCTTTATAGTTAAAAAGTTTTCGGGCTATGGGGTAATGTATAACAACACATACGATTTGAACTCAATAGAAAATACGTCCGTTGGATATGTTCCCGATGGGTTTGAATATACGGGTAACAGCTCGGACCGAGATACCAACATAAAAACATATCTAAACGGCAGACAATATATTAATATTGGAAAATACGGTTTGAGTTATAGCATCAATTACGACAGCGAATACATTAAGGCCTATAATATAAAGCGAAATAATATTGTCTATCGTGTAAGTAAAAACAGCGGAAATGAAATTATGGTTACTTGGAAATATAGGGGATTTACATACTTAATTAATGGCAATATTAGCGAGGAAGAGGCATTAAAAATTGCATATACAGTAAAATAATTTGACAAAAAGCAGGAATTTGTAAAAATTTCTGCTTTTTATTTTCACACTTTGGGCAAAACTTTCGATTAAGTCTATGAAAGGTAAATTTTAGGAGGTACTAATATGAAAATTTCAATTAAAAAATCCATCTGTTCGCTTTTGGCAATGGTTATACTTTTTTCATCATTTTGTATGCCGGCATTCGCCCAAGGCAACGGAAATTACGACGATGAGATTGCACCTTGTTTCACAACAATTTCAACTTGTGGTTCAAGTTTAAACAAAAGCGGCGTTATAACTTCTTGTTCTGCAAGTATGACAGCACCACTCGGCACAAAACTTAAAATCAAAATGGAACTTCAAGCTTATAAAGGCGGAAAATGGACAACCGTTTATACTTGGCAGACATCAAAAACAGGTACTGCTTTATCAATTAACAGAACAGTGCAAATTAATCCATTATACAAGTTAAGGTTAAAAACCACCTTTACTGCCAACAGCGAGGTGTTTACCTCGTATAAGTATTAAAAGTGGGTCAGCCGATAAGCGACAACGGCAGCTCCGCTGAGCTTTGTGAGCGGCTTTGGGGCGAATATGAACAGCCCCTGCGGAAAATTTGTCAGCACAAACTATCGGGCAGTCCCTATGAAACAGACGATGTTATAGGCGACACCTTTTTGGCCCTTTGCGATGCGGCAAACCGACACCGCCGCATTGATAATTATGAGGCGTGGCTCAAGGGCACCCTAAACAACATAATTAAACGGAAATATTCAGAAATGGATTCAAACCGAAAAAAGCTTGTTCACATTGAGAGCATTGAGCAGGAACTGTATTATTTTATGGATTTTGATGAGAACAAGCTAAGCGAGCAAAGCATTGACAGCATAAAAAAAGAAATATACTCGCAGCTGCGCCCCAATGAGCAAAGTCTGCTGCTTTTATCAAGCTGCAAACATTTGCGGCAGGCAGAAATTGCACAGGCAATGCATATCAGCGAGGCAGCGGTCAGGCAACGATATTACCGATTAAGGTGCAAGGTAACCGACCTGGTGGCTGACAAAGTAAGGTGCTTTAATTAACCTTATTAACAACTTTATGAACCGGCTCAACGGACTAAAAAAAACAATATGCTATGAGCACATTACGCAAAGCACATAGATAATAGTTTACCTTTCATTGACCTTGAGCCGTTTTCATAACCCCTTTCTTTTTTTGGGGAGGCACAGGCTTAACCGCCTGTGCCTTTTTTAGTACCCGTTTCGGAGCTATAAAAATAGGCACGGCAAAAACATTCGCAAATTGCAGAATGTATGATGTGTAAACTATGTATATTGACACTCTTATATAAATAATATATAGTATAATTAGGGGTAATTATATTACCTTTAACAGCAGCCCTATATGCAATGCATAGGGAGAATAATTTGTTATCCAAGTACGGCAAACGCTTGGTTTTTTAATATTAAAGGGGTATTTATGGAAAAGTTTTACCAATTCATTGATTCGTCACTGCCTGACAGGGGCGGCGACAAACTGCTTTACAAGTTTAAAAGAAAGACCTTTGACGAAATGACGGAGCGTGCAAACGAGCTGACCTCAAGGGGCTTGAAGGACAAAAATGTTATCAGTGACCTGATAATCAGCGAGCACGGCAACATTCAGGCAGAATACCACGAATTTGCCACCAAGGAGCTGGAGGGCGAGCGCAGAAGAAAATTTGCCCTTTCAAACATTATCGGCTCGGTTGCATACATATTTATTTTGGTTATCAGCTACATCGGCATTAGCATGGCAACCCAAAAATGGTCAATGACCTGGGTTATGATTGTTGACGGCATCTTAATTTGGGTATCATATTTACTTACACTGGGCATTAACCGTGTTCTGGAGCTTAAAAAAGTGTTCCACATTTTTGCCCGAATAATGCTGGCAATGCTGATAGTTATTATATCGGTTATATTTTTTATCTTTATGCTTGGCATATTCCACACCCCACACGCTTGGGTTACGGTTTTTGTGGGCCTGTTTTTAATGTTTTTGGGCGATGGCTTGTTTACGTCGTTAACCAAGCAAAAGCTTGCAATTTTTTACTGGCTGGCATACATTCCCTCAATGGCTGCAATGCTTTACATTATTTTAGGCGGCCTTAATTTGGTTAGCTGGTCGGTGGGCTGGCTGATGATTCCCCTTTCGGTAATTATTGATTTTATAGTTATCATTGCGGCGATACACAAAAACACAAGCTATGACGAGGAGGTTGTTGACGCATGGAAAGAAAACTAAACGCCGAACTTTGGGATAAAATGCATTATCTTTTCAGAGATTACAACGACCGCATGGTTCACGCCGAGCTGCACTATGATTTTGAAATTGACCTTGACGCCCTTAAAACAGTTATGATTTGCATGCTTGAAAAGGCGCCAGTTTTGCACTCATCATTTACAGACAATCGCATTTCGCCCTATTGGACGGTTGAGGATTACCACATTGACCAGGTGGTGCACGCTTACAGGGTTGACGAGGATGAATTAAAAGACAAAATCAACGACTTTTTGGTGCAATACATTCCCCCTGACGCAAAGCTGCAAATGCAGGTAGCAGTTTTCTACTACGGCGGCAAATCTGCCCTTTGCATTGTTGAAAACCACATGTGCATGGACGGCGGCGACTTTAAATATTTTTTAAAGACCCTGTGCAGCAACTATAACGAATATGTTGAAAAGCATGTAAGCCCCATTGAATTAAAAACAGGTTCACGGTCATACACCCAGGTTTACAACGATTTTTCCCCAACCGAAAAGAAAATGGCGAAAAATCTTTACAAAAACATCAACTCTGCCGACAACCACGGCTTTCCCTTTACGCCTGATAATTTAAGGGATAAATCCTTTATCGCAAGGCGCAAGCTATCGGTTGAAACCTTTAACAGGCTGCACGCCGCAGGCAAAAAGCACGGCGCAACAATTAACGATATGCTGCTTACCGCATATTTTTACAGCATTTATGAACTTGCTGATTTTAACAGATACGACAGCGTATCTATCTCCTGCGCAATTGACCTTAGGCGCCACATTAAAAACAGCAACGAAAACGGCATTACAAACCACACGGCGTGGATGCAATGCGTTGTACCCCAGCGTGGCAAGGATGTTTTTGAAACCCTCGATTATGTAATCAGGGCATCAAACCAATTTAAAAAGGACAGATTTATGGGTCTGCACGGCTTGCCCCTTTTGTCCTTCGGCTACAAAATCCTGCCCCTTGCGGCATCTGAGGAAATTATTAAAATCGGCTACGCAAATCCCCTGCTTGCCATGAGCAATATCGGCATTTTGGAGGTTGACAAGCTTGCCCTTTCAGGCCACGAGCCAGTTGACGGCTTTATGAGCGGCGCCGTTAAATACAAGCCTTTTGCCCTGCTTTCCGCAACATCAATGCGTAAGGAACTCACACTTTCAATGTGTGTAAGAGGCAATGAGAAGGATAAAAAAATCGTTGAGCATTTCTTTGACCTTATGGAGGAATGTATCGAAATGCTGATTAACGGATAATCCGCATAAAAGGCACCCTTATGAAAAGGGTGCCTTGTTTCTTATAATTGGCTCCCTTGTAAAGGGAGCTGGCAAACCGCAGGTTTGACTGAGGGATTAACATAAATACGGCTCCCTTATCAAGGGAGCCTCGTTTTTTACTCCAAAACATCAAGCCCGAAATCGTTGAGCATTTCGTTTGTTTTCATTAAATTTTCGTTGTTATGCAGACAAAATATTATCACGCTGTCCCGTGGGGAGCGAACATACAAATCAGGCAGGCCTGAAATTTTAAGCAGCTTTCTCGTTTCGTTTAAGGTTAAGTTTAATCCGAAGGAAAGCATTATTATTTTATCCCTGGAGGGGTTGGTTTTGGTGCCGTTAAAAATTTGGTAGGCATAGTTTTTATCAAGGTTGGCTTTTTTGATTACATCGCTTTTTTGCAGGTGCTTTTCGTTGAGCAAAAGCTCAAGATATTCGCTGACAGATTTAAAGCAAAGCTCACCCACCTCCTCATAAAAAAACTTTTCGTATGTTTTTTTGGATTTTAATATTTCTAACAATTCGTTTGTTGAGCGTTCCATTGTTGCCTCCTCACGGTTTTGGGTACTTTTTTTGACACTGTTAAGCATAAAATGCTGAAAAAGCACCAAAAGCCTTTAATTTTATGATAAAATAAACCAACACTTAAATCAAGGTTGGTTGCTAAAAATGTATGAAATAATTAAGCAAATTAACAATTCAACTGCCCTTGCGCTAAAGGGCACAATGATATACATTTTAAAAAAGATAGAAATCGGCGATATGCCCGTTTACAAATCGCTGAAAACGGTTAACAGCCCCAATGTTGCAAAAATTTACGGTTTTACCACAATCGGCGACAATTTTTACGCTGTTGAGGAGCATATTCAGGGCATAACCCTAAAAGAATTTGTTAACCGCAATGTTTTTATAAGCGACGACACCGCCGCTAAAATTGCCATTGACATTTGCAACGGCTTAAGGGCACTGCACGAAATTAACATTGTGCACCGTGACATTACCCCCACAAACATTATGATTGATTCAACCGGCAGGGCGGTAATAATTGATTTTGGAATAAGCCGTTTTATGAGGGCCGACCGTGACGCCGACACGCAAATTTTGGGCACCCACGGCTTTGCCGCCCCCGAGCAATACGGCTTTAGCCAAACCGGCGCAAGGTCGGATATTTATTCGCTTGGGGTTTTAATTAATTTTATACTGACAAAATCAATGCCCAACGAGGCGCTTGCAGAGGGCAGGCTTGGCATGATAGTGAAAAAGTGCATTGAAATTGATGAAAACAACAGATATTCAAGCATTAAAAGCCTGAAAAACGCCCTTGAACACAGGGATTTAAAAAACATAGCATTTACCCTGCCCGGGCTAAACAGCAAAAACAAGGTTATTGCCGTCATTGCCGCAATTTATTACGGCTTTATTGTACTTATAATTATTGGGGCAATAGGCTCTGCAATTAACGCTTTTGACGGCCTTTGCCTGTGCATGTTTATTATTTTTACTTTTGTGCTGCCTGTTTTTATTATATTTAACTATATGGGCTGGCAAAAAAGGCTAAAGCCCTTTCGCACCATGAACAAAAGGAGCATAATTGCATTTAAAATACTTTTTGTGGTTATAAGCCTTATTATATCTGCCACATTTATAATGATAGCACCTGTTTCTGCTTAAGTGGTGTGCCGACAGCACACCACGCCCCCTGAAAATTGTTATATAATCCCAATATAACATTAAAGGAGGTTTGTTATTATGGCAGACGATTTTCAAAACCAAATACCGCAGATAACCACTGACGCAAACCAGCTTCAACAGGCGGTAAGTTCGGCAATGGCTGAACAAAAAAAGAAAAAGAAGAAGAAAAAATTAATTATTTTGGGCGTTATCGTTGCAATTATAGCAGTAATAGCAATTGCGGCAGGGAGCTCCGGCGAAAGTAACGATAAAAGCACCACCGCATCAGGTGACACAACCGTAAGCGCTGACAATCCCGAGCCCGCCGCAGGCACAATCGGCAATTATGTATGCGTCGTTAAATCAGCAAAGGTTTGCAAAAACTGGGAGGGAAAGGATGCAGTTAAAATCACTTATGAATTTACCAACAATTCAAGCGATTCAGAAAGCTTTGACATGGCTTTAATTGACGAGCCTTATCAAAACGGCATTGGCTTGGAATCAACCTTTATTGACTCAGACGATGATGATTGGGGCATTGATGTTAACATTAAGCCCGGCACAACCAAGGAGGTTTCAAAGGTTTATCTTTTAAGAGATAAGAAAACCCCTGTTGAAATTGAAATAGGTGAATTTTTAAGCTTTAACGATGACAAAATCACCTATACGGTTGAACTTGAAAAATAATAACCATAATATTTTAAAGGGTGCAGCCTGTAACCAAGCTGCGCCCTTTCTTTATGTAACCTGTTAACTTTTAAACTGCTTTTGCACTGTCAGCCGGCCGCTCCTTACGGCGCAGAATTGTGAACGCCCCAATGCAAATTATAACCGACATCAGCGAGCCTGCCGCCGTTGCCAGGCCCATTGGGAAAAGTGTTGCGGAAAACATTTTTGATGTGATATAAACACCGGGAATACGCACAAGGGAAATGGAAAGAATGTTGTGTAAAAACGACAGCCCCGATTTTCCGCAGGCGCAGAAGTAGCCGCTGAAGCTAAAATGAATTCCTGCAAAAATACAATCAAAAATATAGCCACGCAGATATTGACCCCCAAGGCGCACAACCTCCGCCCCGTCTGCGGTGCTTTGGTCGGTAAACATTGCAACAATTGGGTTTGCCGTAAACTGAATAACAATTGAGGCGATAACCCCAAAGCCTGCGGCAATCATAATTGCATATTGCAGGGTTTGAATTGCCCGCTGTGGCTTTTTTGCACCGATATTTTGTGCACCCAGTGCCGACACCGTTGAAAGCATTGATGAAGGCACCAAAAACAAAAAGCTGATAACCTTTTCAACAATGCCAACCGCCGCCGCATCGTTAATGCCACGCTTGTTGGCGATAATTGTTATAACGATAAAGGCAATTTGAATAAGCCCGTCCTGCAACGCAATGGGAACGCCGATTTTTAAAATTTTTGAAATTACAGGCTTATCGGGCTTAAAGTCCTTCTTTTCAAGGGCAATGCTTTTTCGCTTTATAATAACAAACAGCGACACCGCCACACTTATTGCCTGAGATACGGTTGTGCCCAGCGCCGCACCTGTGGGGCCCATTTTGAAAACGCCCATAAAAAGATAATCCAACGCAATGTTTGCAGCGCAAGCCACTGCAATAAAATACATGGGGCTTTTACTGTCGCCCATACCACGGAAAATTGAGCTGATAATGTTATATGCTGTAATAAAAGGAATACCTATAAAACAAATGGTAAGGTATGTAACAGTGCCCTCAACCGCCTCTGTGGGGGTTGACATAGCCAAAACTATGGGATACCTTAAGGCAAGGAAAATTGCCGTAAACATAACGGACACCACCATAAACAGCGTAACGGTATTGCCCACATCCCTTGCCGCCTGCTTGCGGTTATTTGCACCCACGGCCCGGCCGATGCTGACCGTTGTGCCCATTGCAAGGCCCACTATTATAACGGTAATCATGTGCATTACCTGCGAGCCCACCGAAACGGCAGTCGTGCCTGCCACGCCGTCGAACTGACCGATAATGAACAAATCTGCCATACCATACAGGGTTTGCAGAAAATACGAAAGCAAATATGGCAGCGAAAACCAAATAACATTTTTAAACACGCTGCCGGTAGTAAGATTTTTTTCCATTAAATTATTACTCAAAATTATCAGTTAAAAGCATTATTGCCGTTAATGCGGCAACAGGTGCGGTTTGGGTTCGCAAAATACGCTTGCCCAAGGTTGCCTTAACTGCGCCGTTATCAACAAGCAGCTGAACCTCGTCGGTATCAAAGCCGCCCTCGGGGCCGATATAAATTGAAACGGAGTCAACATTTTTATTAATTATACTTTTAAGACTTTCGCCGCCGCCCTCATAAAACACAATTTTAAGGGTGCTGTTATCTTCGGCAATTGCCTGCTTTAATGTAATTTGCGGTGCAATTTCAGGCACAATGCCCCTGCCGCTTTGCTGCGCCGCCTCAAGGGCTATTTTTTGATAGCGCACATTCTTTTTGCCTGCACTTTTTTCGTCAGGCCTGCTGACGCACCTTTTTGTAAGGGTGGGCACTATTTTGCTTACCCCAAGCTCAACTGATTTTTGTATAATATCATCAAGCTTTGTGCCCTTTGGCACGCCCTGATAAATTGTAACCCTGCAAGTGGGCTCGCTGTCGCTTGCCTGCTTGTAGCAAAGCTTTAAATGCACGGTATCCTTGGTAATATCGTCAATTTGGCAGCCGTAATCGTTGCCGTTGCCGTCTGTTACCGTGAGCATATCGCCAACACGCATACGCAGTGATTTTGCAATATGCCTTGCCTGCTCGCCATCAAGCAAAATATCGCCATCGGGGGTATAGTCTAAAAAAAGCTTTTGCATAAAACGTCCTCTATCTTTTAACTATTGAAGCACGAACAGAGTTTAAAATTGCCAAAAGACAAATGCCTATATCGCTGAAAACAGCAAACCACATGGGCGGCTCTCTGTCCAAAAACACCACCAAAACCAAAATAACAAGCTTAACCAAAAGGGTGGCAAAAATATTTTCCTTTGCAATGGCTTTGGCACGGCGTGCGTATTTTTTGCCGTTAGCTTCATCCTTAACAACTGCGCCGATGCCGAAATAAAAGCTTAATGGAACGGAAATTACAATTGCACATGGGCAACCCACAACCAGTGCGGAAAGACCACGGTATATCCATTCCTTCCACTCTCCGCCCATAAACAGCGGCGGAATTACCGCAACAAAAAGGGCGATTAAAAACACAACGGGTGTGTAAATTTTAGAAAATCGGGTAATAAAACGGTTGGTGTTGCCCGAACCGTTGACCTCCTCCTCAAGCTGTGACAAGGTGCTTTGGCTGTTGTTTATTTCGTCATCGGAAACATCGCTGCTGACAATCATATTATTAATAGCGTCCTGGCTTTTTGAAACCGCAAGGCTTTGCAAAAGGTCGCCTATGGCAAAAAGCAGGGCAACAGCACAGCCCTCGTGGTATTCCTTAATTGCAAGAGCGCCGATTGACACAACGGCAATTAAAAGATATTCGTTAAAAATATTGCCTGAAATCAAAAGGGTTATTGCGTCACGCACAATGCCAAAGCCAACTGCTATATATGACACTGCAAAGCAAATAAGGCTTACAAATTCAGGCGCCTTTGTAAATTCAGAAAAAATATAGCCCGCTGCAAAAAACACTGCGCTTATAATGATTTTTGAAATCACTTGCTTTTTGTATTGCTCAAAGGCTTCGGGATTACAGCCGCAGGTGCAGCCTACCTCGTGCTCATACTGAACACCGCCCTGCTCCGGGTTTTCGTTATTTATATTTTCATTTTCAGACATAATTGCACCTCTATTCATCAATGTGCTCACGGGCACAGTTGATTATTGTTTTAACATGGTCGTCTGCAAGGGAGTATATTATACTTTTTCCCTCACGGCGGCATTTTACCAAGTGATTTTGTTTTAACGACCTGAGCTGGTGTGAAACAGCGGTTTGCGAAACGCCTATTTCCTCCACAATTTCGCTTACATTAAGCTCGCAGTTGAAAAGCGACATTAAAATTTTAAGTCTTGTTCCGTCGGCAAACATTTTAAAAAGATCTGCCATGGTATAAATTTTTTCCTCGTTCATAAAAATCCTCACATATATGTGTTATGTGTTCATATGATTGCTGTATTCATACGAGATTATAGTTAAAATACTCTGTTTTGTCAACAAGCTAAACAAAAAACACACAACAATTACCGTCGGTAATTACTGTGTGCTTGTGGAGCGGATTACGAGACTCGAACTCGCTACCTTCACCTTGGCAAGGTGACGCTCTACCGGGTGAGCTAAATCCGCATTTACTTTGCAAGATGTATTATACATATCTTTACCCTGTTTGTCAAGACTTTTTTCATAAATCCGTTATTATTGCTTATTTTGCCGTTATATGTTATTATTAAGGCATAATCTTGGTATACGGGGGGAGCTTATGAAAAGCAGATATAATTATTTTGACGATAAATATGAATATGTTGACACCCCCGTTGACAAGGTAAAAAAGCTTGCCCGCACCGTTAAGGAAAACGGCATTACAAGGCACGACGGCGACAAGGGCTATTCTCCCCCTGCCTCAAAGGGCAAAAGGCTTGGGTTTATACTGCTTTCATTTTTTGCCTTTGTTATGATTATTGCGCTGTTTGTGGTGCTGATTGTTTCGTCAATCGACCATGCAAACAACAAAAACCAACAGTTTAATGCAGACGCAGGAACGGTTTGCTCAAACTATTCAAGGGAATACGGCGCCTGCGCCTATGAAAACATATACACAAATTACGGCATTGACGGCTTTAGAATGACCGGCCTGTGTTACGCCCGTGAAATGGATTTTAACGCAGACGGCAGAAGCGAGCTTTTAATCAGCTATTTGGATAACGATGTGTATTATGTGGAGGTTTGGGGCTATGTTAACAACAGCTTTACCAACCTTTACCACCAGCTTGCCGCACAAACCGATAATAAGGAGGACGGCGCCTGGATTACCATTCGCTATGGGGACGGTAAATATTATCTCGGCACCCACGACCAAGAGGATATTACGACGGTTGAGCTTTACCAGCTGAAAAAGAATTATTTTTCCGTTTGCGACAAGTGCACATACGATACCGCAACCGAGGCATTTTATTTTGATGACAAGGTTGACCAATCCTTTGAGCGGATTAAGCTGTCGGTTCTCCGTGAGGAAAAAGCGGAAAGCACCTACACCACCGTGTCTGACACCATTGATAAATTTTCTACCGACAGCCAGAGCGTTGCCGCAGGTGCAAGCACCGCAAATTCAATTAACAACGCCTACTATAACATAGTTAACGATTATAACCAAAAGTACGGCGAGGCTGAATATGTTAAAGACGGCACCGTTGCATATATTGACGGTCTGGCGCTGGTTAAGCTTGTGGATTTTAACGGCGACAATGTGCCCGAGCTGGTTTTGGGCTTTAGGCGTGGCTTTAAGGTGCGTGACGAGGATAACCAAGGCAACTATGTTTCACGCACGGAATATAAATACTGCTGCGAAATTTATACATACAAAAACGGCAACGCCGTGCTTGTGTATGAAAACGAGGGTATGAGCAATCAGTTGAATAACTCCAACGATTGCTACTTTATGTATAAACAGGACGGCAGCAAAAATTACCTTTGCCACAACAACTTTACAAACCAAAACTACGGTCAAAAAATCTCCGCCCATTCAACAATTTACAGTTTTGACGGCGAAAGCTTTACCCCCGAAAAGCAGGCGGAATACACCAGCGAATACGGCTATTATCATTATTACATTGATAAAGAGCGTGTTTACTCCTCACAATTTGAGGAAAATGGCTATTTCCTGCCCCTGTTTAACGGCAACGACGATTACGACGAGGATGTTTACACCGTAATTTATTTAAGCCGTGATTCCTTAAAATCAAGCGATGTTAAGCCATTGGTATATCAAACCCAAACGGCGATTAAATCCCTCAATTCCAGCTATATTCCACAAAACGAATGATACAGCTTTAAAATTGTAAAAGCCTGTCGGCGCATGTGTGTCGGCAGGCTTTTATAATAGTTAAAGACTATACTTGATAAAGCTTATTTTCCCTTTTGATTTTTGCGGCAACATTTGCAAGGTCGGTTATATTCTCGTATGAATAATAGGGGCACTCACGCTGCTGCCATTCAAGTATTCCGTGGCAAATATCCTTGTTGATAATCCACTTTTTCAAATTGAAATCACTCCTCACCTTTTTGGTCAGGTATGATTTGCCGATAAGGCTGAAATCATCAAGGAGCAAAAATACCCCCTGCTGAAACTTGATTAAATCATTTGTGGGCACATCAATCAACTTCGCTGAAGGAGAATTCATCTCCAAAAAGCTGCTGCCCTTGAATTTTTCGTAAATGAGCTTGTAGTTTGAAATCATTTCAAAGGGATTTTCAAAATCACGCCTTGTAACATTTCTAAAAACCATAACGCTGTAATCGCTGAGCCAGTTGTTTGCAACATCAATTGATGTGGTGTAGTCATCGGTGGACTTAAGCTCCAACTCGTAAACCAAAATATCTTCCTCCACCTTTTTGCGCCCCTTAATGGCAAAGGACAACGCAACCTCCAGACTTTTGGTAAAATCAATTAACGGACTTATGCCGAAATAGTGCTGAGCCATTGACAAAAAATCATACATTTTGTCAGGATTTACAGGGGCAATAACATTTTCGTAAAAATCGAAAAAACCCGATTTTGTTTTGTAAAAATCATACAGGCAGGGTGCGTCCACAAGAATAACGCTTTTGCCATTGTCAAAAAAGCTGTCCTTATTACGGAAAATAGTAGGAATAAGCGGTCTTGTAATACTGTCACACCTTTCGCCACGGTAAAAACGACGCTTGCCGTCCTTAAACGGGTCAAGCAGCTTTTCCTGAAAATCATAAATGGTATCAATGCGCTCAATATCAACATTGTAATCAAAATCAAGCTCATCCTCAAGCCGCTCAGTCAGCCTATTTTGGGGAATAGGAGTAACCGTGGGTATTCTTTTTTTCATATCACGCAATAATTTATCATCCAAATTAATCACCTGTTACATTATAACACACCTAAATTTACTTATCAATCACACATGCCGCCGAAAAAGTTAAATCCCCAAAACCGCAACGGCTTTGGGGATTTTGTTATGGGTTAATTACGCTGCCTGCTCCTTAACCTCGCTGCCCTTTTTGCTTTTTACATAGCTCTTAAATGAGTTAATAACAATAATAACAGCAAGAACGATAAGCAGCACTGCAACAACAAGCTGAATTACGCTTGCAAAAACATCCTGGCCTGCCGACAATGCCTTAACAAGGCCGATTACACGCTGAACAAGTGCGGTAAAGGTTACGCAAAGCATAATAATCATTGGTGGGAACAGCATTTTATTGCTCCTGCCGGTAACCTTAAGGAATACGCAAAGAGTGATAAGAACAAGTGCGCTTAAAAGCTGGTTTGCCGAGCCGAAAAGCGGCCAAATTGTTTGATAGCCGATTTTTGTGAGAATAAAGCCGCAAAGCAGTGTGATGATTGTTGAAAAATATGTATTGCACATAAGCTTGCGCCAAGGCTTTGCATTTTTCATATCGTCAACACTGAAAAATTCCTGAAAGCACATTCTGCCGATACGGGCAACGGCATCAAGTGTGGTAAGCGCAAGTGCAGAAACGCACATGGTCATAAATACAGTTGAAAAATGAACGGAAAGGCCCATTTTTTCAAAGAAGCCTGCAACGCCGCTGGAAAAGATTTGGAAAGGAGTGCCCTCTGCAGGAACGCCGTTTTTGGCAGCAGCGCCTGCAACGCAAAGTGCAAGAACCGCAAGCACACTTTCAAGAATCATTGCGCCGTAGCCAACTTTAAGCATATCCTTTTCATTGGCGATTGTTTTAGATGATGTACCGCTTGATACAAGCGAATGAAAGCCTGAAACCGCACCGCAGGCAACGGTTACAAACAAAATGGGGAACATGGTGCCCAGCTGCTCGTTTTTAAAGCCTGTGAACACCGGCAAATTCATTGTTGGATGACCAATAACAAGGCCGATAGCGGCGCCTGCAATCATACAAACAAACATAATTGTTGTCATATAATCCCTGGGCTGTTTCATAAGCCAAATGGGCAAAATAGCCGCAAAGAAAATATATACAAATACAATATAGCTCCAGGTTGTTTTGCTGAATTCAAGAGGAAATTTCATTCCCACAGCAAAGGAAAGAGCAATAAATACAATGCCGATAACGGCCTCCTTAACCCCTGCAAAGTTAAACTTTCTTTGAATAAGACCGAAAACTATTGCAAAAACCATAAACATTATGGAAACCATACCTGCGGAGCCGTTAATTGAGGCGTTTGCCGCAAGAGCGCCCGTTGCATCGTCAAAAGCATTAAAGGTGCCCGAAACCATATCCGCAAAAACAGCAATAATCAAAAGTGAGAACAGCCAGCAGAAAAGCAAAAACAGTTTTCTGCCTGTTTTGCCGATATACTTTTCAATAAGCATACCCATTGACTTGCCCTGATTTTTTACTGAGGCATAAAGTGCGCCGAAATCGGTTACAGCGCCGAAAAATACGCCGCCGATAAGTATCCACAGCAAAACGGGCAGCCAGCCGAACACTGCGGCTTGAATTGCGCCTGTTACAGGGCCTGCGCCGGCGATTGATGAAAATTGGTGGGAAAAAACAGTCCAGCCGTTTGTGGGAACATAATCCTCCCCGTCGTTATACTTTACGGCAGGGGTTTCGGCCTTGGGGTCAATGCCCCATTTTTTAGCAATATGTCTGCCGTAAAAGACATAGCCTGCGCCGAGAACAACAACAGCAATTAATACAATTACAAGCGTGTTCATAATTACATCTTCTTTCTTTTTTATTAACAATCAAACACAAAAACAAAGCCCTCGCCAAGATAGAATCCTTAAGATTCTATGCAAAGGCGAAGGCATAAATTTCATTTATTCCGCTTCCGTGTTACCACTCTGCTTGCCGATAAAATCGACCACTTAACCACCGTCAAAATTAACAGTGCCCCATGTAACGGTGAGAACCGGCTTTAACTACTTGCAATCTTTCACTAAAGCTGCTTGCAGGTGAGGGCAAAAACGTTCCTTGATACTGGCTTGCACAACCGTCAGCTTTCTGAAAACGGTGATACGAATTGTCATTTCCTGTTCAATGCATTTGACTGTTTTAATTTGTACTTATATGTTAGTACCAAATATCAAATTTGTCAAACATATGAGATAAATTTTGTTAATTTTAACAAATGAAAACTTTTAAAAAAGTCTGCGTTTGGCTATTTTTAAACCTTTTTTCCGGGCAATCGGCGAATGTGCATATTGTGGGTTTCCTGAGATTGGCCATAAAAAATATCGTCAATTACCGTTAGGCTTGAAATCATGGTGTTATCAAATGTTTGCGCCTCCACCGTGCTGCCGTTATAAATTGATGTGCGGCACTTGTCTGCCAATACCGGCACCGCAGAGTCCTTAGGCGCAATGCTGATTCGCACTGCGGTAGCCGATGCGGTTTGGTAGATAAGCACTAAGCTCGTCATATTGATTTTACTTATTTTTCAAGCCTCCACTGTTCTATTACTATACCTTTTTCTCCGTCTTTCTTGATAAACGCATTAAAGGTATCGGAATATTTTTCCAGGTAAATGTTGTAATTATTACCGTTTATTTCAAAATAGCAAAAGATTAGTTTATTCCCTTTTGATTCTTTTTCAATTTCTGTAGTGCTGTTTTCTGTTTCAAGCATTAATTTTTTATCGTCATCGCAATAAAAGCACTTAAAACCGGGTATTGCTTTTTTGAAATAATCAGAAGTCCACCGTACGGAAGAATTTGAGAAATTATATAATTCTTTTAATAAGCTTTCATCTGTAAACATATCCTCAGCAGCTAATAATCCCGACGAGCCATCGTTATAGGTATATTTAACTAAATTGGAATTATCAATATTTTCAATTGTAATTGAACCTTTTACACCGTTTATTAAATAGTCAATAAATATTTTATCATCGCCTTTAATTTCATACGATAAGGTGTGAATTTCTTTACCAACATATTCAAATGTATATGTAACAGTGCCGTCAGTATTAAATTTTAATATATATGTTCCTTCTAGATTGTCACTTAACAGTTCAAACCACTCTTTATTGGCTAACTTTTTTATCAATTTATTGCCGTCAAAATCTTTTTTTGTACACTTTTTAACAATATTTCCATCTTCAATGTGCCATTTTTTGTTAAAGGGACTGTTTTCTTTGGTAATTATATCTCTTTTAAAGCTAAGCCCTAAGCCTGCGCATAAGGAATCTTCAGAGCCAACATATCCTCGTGCAATCATATATGCATTTATGTCGGAGCATAAGTATTTATTAATATCAGCGGTTGCTTCTATGCCCCCTTCAATTCCAATATCCGTTATCGGTTTTGTCAGCAAGTCCGGAGAAATGCTTAAATCGCCTGTTAACGACGCTTTGGCTTTAATTTTCATTTCCGGTTCCTTAAATTCTAAATTTGGAATGTATTTGGGTAAAGCGCCTTTTTTGTAATCTATTACAGATGTTTGCTCAATAGAATAGGCTACCGATACAGTGCCGCCGATTTTTAATTTAATTTTAAAATTTATGCCAATTCCTATTATTTTAAAGAAGGTTGCCTCTATCCTAAGCCCTACAGGCGACTCAGGAGTAGGCAGTTTTAATGATTTCAAATCTCCGGATACACTTATTTGGAATTTTGCTACCGATGAAAAACTGAATTGCAATCTTTTAATATCAAGCTTTGCTATATTTGCATCAAAATATATTCTGCCCGTCATATTTGTAAGGGCAAGCTTAACAGTTACCTTGCAATTTTTTTGTGGCTTTAATGTCAATTCAAATGCTTTGTCCCCAATATTCACTGAGTTTTCATGACCGACCTGTGAAACATCGTATTTATTTGCCGTGCCGAGAGGCACAATCTGCACATCCTTACTTTTGTCAAAGGCTATATCTTCAATATCTACCTCTTTAACAACGACATCACTGTTATCGCATTTCCAATTAACAATTTCCGGCACCGATTCTCCTGTGATTAAAACATCATTAAGCACTTCTGTCAGCTCGGCGTCTTCATATTCAATTACATTATCTGCAATTGTATTTATTTTAATTGCTTTGCCCGAATAATTGTCCTTTGAGCCTTCAACTACCAAATAGTCCCCAATTTTCAAGGACTTTGCATTGTTAACCGTGGCCGTTTTTCCATCCTTGGCAAAATCAATGCTGTCAGCATTTATTTGATATGCATTGTCGGCGTATGTAACATTATATTGATTGTTCAGCGTTAAAGAATTTTTGATTGTGGTTATTGATGAAATTATTGTTTCGGCATCTTCAGCTGTCAACAAATCTTCCATATCCAAATCCATATTTGTTTGCTTATAAAAAAATTCAACACTGTCATTACCGTTTTTAACAGAATATCCCGAGGCATTAATAATATCAACACCTATGGCGTTAACAGCAACAATTACGGCAAATCCGTTTGTAGCACTGTTTTCGGGATGGAACGCCATGCTTTCATTGGTTTGCTCAATATAGCCCCATTCATAGCACGATTGAATTGCATTAAAAAACTCATTGCTTTCATCCACATCCGTAAAATAAGGACTTTTACTTGCACTGCCTTCCAAGCCGTCATTATCATATATCATTTGCACATACTGAGCCCTGCTGACCTCTCCGCCGGTTTCTGATTCGCTTATAACAATTAAATTTTGCATGGCGCAACCGTTTAATAACAGTATTACGCTTAAAATAACGGCACAGATTTTTTTTGCTGTTTTCATATTTTCCTCCGGATAAAAATAATAATCCTATTTTAAAGCGGTTTTAATTAAAACATATTGATGATTTCTTGGTCTGAAACATACCATTTACCGTTTTCTTTAACCATACTTATGGTATCTTCCTCATCGGTTTCATCATAATAATCACTGCCGTCATCTGTTGTCATAGTGGTTTTAACATGCACTATACAGGATTTGTTCCCTGTTTTTTCAACACGAACAACCTCAAGATGAATCTGCGGCATTTCCTCGCCCATAGCATCCGATAAAAACGGAATCAAACTTGCGGCGTTTTTATAACTAAAACCCAAAACACCGCCCAATAAGCTGTCGCCTGCATCATAAGCATTCCTGGTCTTTGAGTCAAAGCATTCAATCATTGCATTTAAATCCTGATTATTATATGCCTCCTCCAATTTTTCTATTGTTTTTTCAGGGGTATTCTCATTTTTAACAACCACAGCAGTGGATATACCCCCAACCAGCAATACAAGAACAACCAATAATGATATAATTATTTTCGTTGACCGGGCATTAGATGCGCTCTTAATCACATTTCCCGCAACGGTCGCACCTGCTGCACCATTGGCCGGATTTACAGCAGAATAGCCGTAATTATGCCCAACACCATGTACACTATTGTTATATTTTTGCTGTGCATATTGCGAATTATTATTTTGGTATCCACTACCAAACTGCTGTTGCATATTTTGACAATTATTTTGAATATTATTTAATTCTCTAAAACTTGTTGAACCGCAATTGGCACAAATATCAGCTCCGTTGCAAGGAGAACCGCACTTTAAACAAACTTTCATATTTTGCTCCTTAATATATTATAAAAAATCGAAGAAATCATAAACGCTGTTTGCAAGATCACTTCCGATAATTAATCCTGAGAAAAGCGATATTATACCGGAGGCAAACATTAGTGTAAGAAGTCCGATTAACGCAAACATAAATGAATCTAAAAATGTAACAGGGCTGATGCCGCACTTTATTTTTGCATCAAAAGTACCCATAATATCAACAAGTAATACAAAAACAAGCAAAAATGCACCCGTTCCCTTTAACAGCAAAGCAAAAAAACACGCTATAAGCGCAACAAAGAAAAACGGAATCTTATTTGTTGTGGAGGCATAAATATAGCTTGCAAATGCAATATTTACTTTTTTACCCACTTTTTTTGAGCGTGAATAAAGGCTATATAAGAATATATCCAAAAACTGAAATCCCAAATAATTAATAAATAAAATTATCGGTAAAAATATGGAAGTTCTCGGTTGGACAGTATCGATTCCGCCCTCCACGCAAAGAACGATAATATAGTATAAGAACAAGGTTATTCCGTTCATTAAAAGGGCAGAACCGAAATCCTTGCGCTCAATCATATCCTGCTTAGCTCTTTCAGGCGATTTAAAATAGTCAACAAAAAACTTGCCAAACTTAAAACTGGTTTGCTTTGGTTGTGGGCTAATTGGGGCATTTTGTAAATAAATTAAATTTTTATTTCCGCATACAGAACAAAAATAAGCATTGTCCGGAAAATAATTTTTACAGTTATTGCAATATTTCATAATAATTCCTTTCTTATTTGCTTTTTTCAATTTTACAATAAAATTCGTTTTCTGTTTGTGCCAGATTAAATATTTGGTTGGTGTTTATTTTATTTAAAATCCCGCCTGACTGCATTTTCACCTTGCCCACATTAAGAAAGGTGCCGTTGGTTGAATAATCAATAACATAAAAATTCTTTCCCTTTCTTAACACACCGCAATGTATTCGGCTGACTTTTTTATAATTCTTCCCGATAACAAAAGCACAATATTGCGGGTCCTTGCCGATTTTTATTTCTTGATTATCCTTTAGTTCAACCTTTCCCCCTGCATAATCGCCTTTGTCACAGAAAAGGTAATATTCCAGTCCGTAATCGGCTGCAATGCTTGTTTTTTCAAGCGTTTGTGCCGCATTAATTGCTTTAGGCTCAAGATTGTTATTTAAAGCATTTGATTCCCGTTTGCATCGCCTTGTAAGCAGATAAGGATTTAAAACATATTGAATATAGTTCAAATAACTAAAAACAAATGCCGCAGTGTGCAGCAAAATACCAAACACAATTCCAAAACCCAGGCGCCCTTCGCCCTGAACAATGTAGCAGGTATGAAATTTATTTGAATAAAACAACCATTCAAACAATATACCCGATATATAAAATCCAAGCGAAAGAATATCAAAGGCAAACAGCAATGAGTAAAGTTTTTTCGGCGAGCTTATTTTTTTGCTTTCAACTATAATTGTTAAATAAACAAGCATAAAAATAATTGACAAAATAAAAAGCATTACCACTGCGTTTGCAAAGTTTGCAAGCCTTGTATAAAAATATTGCTGAAAAGGAGAATAGTCACCCGTCAAGCCTATATACCAAAATCGCATTGAGCCGACAATCTTTATACCGCTGTTGTTACGCAGGGAAAACACACCGACAAAGTAAAATGGCAGGCTGAGTACCAACAATATTGCCGGAATACCTTTTTTATGTATTTTCACACTTTCACCTCAGATAAAAAATGTGCTAAAAAGCAACAAACTTTTTAGCACATTTAATATTATCAATCTAATCTAAAGGTATTATCGGTACCGGCAAGGTTGATAACCGTACCTCTGCTTAAATATGAAGGTGTGCCCCGTTGAAGCTTAGGACCGCCCACAATTTTTGTGCCGTTTGTTGACATATCTGTTACCATATAAACATCATTCAATGAATCATATTCAACAGAACAATGCGTTCTTGAAACCTTTGTATAGCTTTTATCTATAATGATTGAGCACTGGGAAGGGTCCTTTCCGATAACGATTTTTGCTCCGGGATTTAAAGGAATATCATATCCCGCACAGCAACCGCTTGTGAAAATTATTCTGCCTTGTGCAAGTGCAGTATTACCTTTTACCGGAACTGGTGGACTTTCAATAAAGGGATCCAGTCTTCCGTTACCGACAGCGACAGCCTTTTTAGGCATTACAATTGCAGCAACAAGCGACAAAACAAACGAAATGAATAAGAATACTGCGTTAAAATAAAGCCCGATTCCGGGATTGATTTCATCCTCGCCCTTTACTATAAGAAGAACAATTGCAACTATTGACATAATCATCGGAATTGCTTTCACAATTGTGCTTGCTATCTTGCAACCCTTGCTTTTGAATATATCAAAAACAGCACCCACAAGTGATAAAAGAATTATTGCACCGATATATATGCCCACAAGCACTACAATTTTTTGGGCACTGTCAAAAAAGTCCAAAAAACTTGCCATTTGCGACAACTGAAAAATATTCAGGTTTGCCGAAACCAAAAATCCCGAAATGCGAACAATGGAAAGGAACAGCATAGGTATGCTGATGAGCCCTAATCCCATTGCAACAAAACCGAGTATGCGTGCGGTTTTTGTTTTTTTGTCTGTTTGAATATTACTCGGTTCCCCGTAATTAATCGGCGGTACTCCGCCCCCTGATTGACTGCCGTACATACCTCCGGCAACCATTGGATCATTGTATTCTACCATAATAAAACAAGCCTTTCTTTATTAAACTGAACAAAATCACAAAAGCTCAAAGCAATTATTATCGTCCCCGATATATAATACATTTCCGCTGTAAGCCCTTGCCGTTTGTTTTTTTATTATTGTTTTTATTCCGTTATCGTTAATTACCGTGCCATTTGAAGAAACATCCTTTACAACATAGTAACCGCCCGCATAGTCGTAGGATACATTACAATGTATTCTGCTGATTTTGGCGCAATTTGCGGTTATTGCAACATCAACCTCTCCCGGATCACGCCCCAATGTTATTGAACCGCCCCGAGGCATTTTTATGATACAGCCGGAATAAATACCGTTTTTGCCTATTAACGCACCAGTTTTGGAAGTATATGTATGCGTTATCATTATTTATCTTCTTTTTTGCCGTCGGACCAATTGAATTTGTTTGAACAGCAGGGAATAAACAGTAACTTTGTTGCCCCAACGGTAATAACATCATTTGGTTTTATAACCTTTGATTCAAGGACAACGTTGTTATTTAAGTATGATAATTCCTTTGAGTTACCCGGTTGTATCAAATAAGTATTTTCCTTAGGCTCATAAACGATAACGGCATGTACACTTCTTGATACTGACGAATCGCCTTCTAATACAACATCCATCTTAGGGCTTCTGCCAATGAAGTTTCTTCCCGAAACCAAACGGAAATCCTTACCTAAGTTGTTGCCTTCAATGCAAACCAGCCAACCGACTACAGGCTCTAAACCAAGATCTTCTTCAAAAAATCCCACTGTTTTTTGAATATCTGCATCGCTAACTGTATTGGTGGTTGTTTTGGGAATTTCCTCCTCGTCGCCCGGCTTAGTTGGGTCAATAGTTGTATTATCCGCCGGAACGGTCTGTGAAAATCCTGAATTACTTACATCATTACAATACGGACAGGTAGGAAATCTGTCAGCGTCATAATAGTGGTGATTTGGACATTCAATAAGATTCATAGCAATCTCTCCTCTTTTATATAATGTTTATTAAAATAGCAGAGGTGTTGTCTTGACCTCTGAAATTTTTATCTATCGCAGCGGCAGTCAGCTTATATGCCGCTAAATTCATATCGTCTGCCGAGTTATTTAAAATACTTACTATTTCTGCCCCGCTCAACAGTCTGTAAAGCCCATCGGAGCACATTAAAATAATATCGCCGTGCTTTAATTTCAAAGGCTTAAGATTTATCTCCTTTATCTTAAGCTGTTTGATACCGCAATAACTGATTAATGCTTCTTTTTTAGGATGATTAAATGCCTGTTCATGGGTTATTTCTCCGTTATCGACCTTGCTCATCAACACTGCCAAATAGTTTTGGTCGTGAGTTAACTGCAACATTTTGCCGTTTCTTATAAGATAAATTCGGGAATCTCCTATATTTATAAAGTGCATTTCGTCATTATCAACAGCAACGGCAATCAGGGTTGCCCCTGCCCTTACGATCTCTCCGTTTTTATCTGTAATTTCAAGTACTTTTTGGTTTATTTTTTCCGATATATAATCAAAAAACTCGAGATATGAAATATTCTTCTTTTTCCATACCTTGTCATAATATTCATTAAACATAGTCTCTGTGGCAAGCTTACTTGCAATTTCGCCGCCGCTGAGGCCGCCCATTCCGTCACTTAAAACGCATAAAAATTTAGGTTTATCATTAAACAAAAGCTTATCATCATTGGGGATTTTAACGCTGTCCTGTTGAACCTCACGCTTTCCTATAACGGAGGAACACCCTACCGCAACCGGTAAATCATCCAACAGTAATTCTGTTTTTATATTGCTAAATTCCTCTGCTTGCCTTTCCAAAAAAGACTTTTCAGCCGGTTTGTCATCAGTATCAGACGGCTCTCGCACATTTAATTTTGCCCCGTTATCGGCAATTATTTTTCCCTGAGAAAAGCTATTAAAAAAATCCTGATATTCTTGATTTTTTCGTCTGCGTTCCATTTTCTCTTTTTCATTCATATCGGTATTCCTTAATTGAAAAATATATTGAGTTGAATAATTATATACTCTCTTGAAAGATATAAAATTGAACCGGGTGCAATGCTTTCTCTTGCATTGCGTTTCAACCGTCTTCCGTTTTGAGTAAATGTTCCGTTAGTTGAGATATCTGTAACATAAAATGTGTTGGCTTGCATATCGTATTCTATAATGCAATGCTGTTTACTGATTATCATTTCATTTGATGGCACCAGCGCATTACTTTCGCTAAGCCTGCCAACGGTTATGCAATGCCCCGGATAAAAGCTGGCTGAACGCCCGGTAAACATACCGGATACACATTTTACATTGCAAATCATTTTGTATGGAGGCGGTGTTTGCGGAAAGCCGGTTACATGCTGAGTTTGCTTATTCCACCCTCCGTTTTTCAGTTCCGTTATAAACGCATTGCAATTGGGTGTTCGTTTTGTGTAATCAATTTCCATTGCATGACTTACCGCCGCAGCCATTGCAGGTGTAACATCACGGCATATTTGATTAAGCGGTTTAATATCGTCATATTGCATTCTTGACATTGAATCCTTAGGAACAACTCCGGATACAAGGTAGTATAACGAGGCAGCTAAAGCATAAATATCTGTCCAAGTTCCCTGATAACCGTTTTTGGAATATTGCTCAGGCGGAGCAAATCCGGGTTTCAGCAAAACGCTTTTTTCTTGGTTTGAGTTTTCAACATTACGCCTTGCCGCACCGAAATCGATAAGCTTTACATCAACCCCGTTACGCATTATAAAAATATTTTCCGGACTGATATCCCTGTGCAATACATTGGCGGAATGCACCTTTTCCAGTGCTGTTGCAGCTTTAATAATAAAATCTACTGCCTTTTCAACCCCAATACTTCCGCCAGAGTCTTTAACATAGGATTTCAGATTTTTACCGTCTAAAAACTCCATAACCATATAAGCGGTGTTATTCTCCTGAAAATGGTTATAAATTTTAACTATTCCGTCTAAATGCTTAAATTTATGCAGCGTTTTAATCTCATCTATATAGCTTGCTTTGCCATGCTCAAAAACACGAGAGGCCTTGGAGTTATCGCTTATCGGATGCACTGTTACGCCAATTCTCTCAGAATATTCGGACGGCATATATTCTTTTATTGCTACAATTTTATTATCTAAAGTGTCTAACGCTTTATATGTGATTCCAAAACCGCCTTGACCGAGAACTCGTCCGATAAGATATTGGTCATTTATAATTGTATATAGCGGCAATGCAACTGCATTTTGTGTATATTTGGCTTTGTCAAATGTACAGCTTTGGCACATTGTAGTGCCAGGCGGCAATCTTTTAAAGCAATTAGGGCACACATTGTTGTATGTTTCCATGTTAAAACCTTAAAACTTTATTCGTATTGAAGATAATCCGGCTGTAATCATGTCGCCGGAATTTAATTTTTGTTGTGAAGCAACTCTTATACCGTTAATATATGTTCCGTTTGCCGACTCCAAATCAACAAGCATAAAACAGCCTTGAGTATATTCAATTGCAAAATGCTGGCGTGACATTTTCGCATCATCTATGTATATATCGCACACGCTGCTCCTGCCGATAATCAAACTGCTTTTAATGTTAACCTGCATTGTTTTTGCCGGCATGTTACCGGTTTGAAAATAAAGAGTTATCGGAGTTTGCCGGACTTGTGAATCAGGCAGTACAATGTGATGGTGTTCCTCAATTGTTTCATTAACTTGGGTTTCAAACAGTTCTTTTATTGTTTTAACATTCTTTTTCTTTTTTAATTTAAGCAAAATAAGGTAGAATGCAAGCAAAACAATAATAACAGCCAGCAAAATCATTAAATAGGGAAATACTTTCCAAAAAGCGTTCTTTGCCTTAACTTCAACATTTTGAAGGCTATCAACGCTATTACCGTTACTGCTTAAATCCGTAATGCCTTGAAATTCAAAATCATAGGCACCGGAATATACCTCATCCTTCATAATAACAAGATAACTTCCGTCAGCATTAAGCTCAACCTTTTGAATATCAAGAGTTTTACTTTTACCTGACCTTGTTATATGGTATGAGGAATTGTCAAGAGCCTTATCGTTAACCGGCAAGTTGCCGTCAAAACCACTTTGCGAAAATTTAACAACAAAAGCATTATTGCTTTCATCAAATGACACACCCGCAGTTACAGTCTCGCCGATATCCATTGCCCTATCTAACAAAACAGTTTCGGTATATGCGGTTCCGTTAATATTTACCGTAAGCTCACGAGCCTTATTATCAACAGCTTTGTTTGACACAAAACAGGCAATACTTCCGGATATCATTTTTTCATAGGTCTTATTTATCAATGATGCGGATTTTTTTGAGTTTTTATAGTTATATATAAAAGCTTCTCCGCCTGAATTACGGCTTAATGTTCTTAATTTTTTATATGTGGCGCTGTTTTCCGTGGTAGTATTGCAAACAGTGTAAAGGGGATATTTGTTGTATTGAAATTTATCATTTGTTTCGCTAATATCAATACCCGTTCCGTAATCAGCACTTGTGTCGGTAATAAGCAAAAACTTAACAACTTGAAATCCCTCGCCTTCATTAGCCGCACTGTCAAAAATCACATTTAACGCTTCGTTTAAATTTGTGGCATCCTCATTTCCTTCAAGTGCATTAATCTTTGTATTTAATGTTTTAGCACTTTTCTCATCGGCTGCTGTGCCTAATTTTTTCGGTGCACCTTCCCCAATTGAATAAGCCACAAACTGCTTTTTACTGTCGGCATTTTCGGAAATTAATGAGGTTGCTTGCTTTTTTAATTCATCAAAAGAACCCTGTGGACAAATATTGTCCTGCGTCATTGATTTTGAATTATCAATCAAAATGTATGTTAATACCGATTGGTCTTTAAGCTTATTCAAACTGCAAAGAGCAATATCCTCACTGCCAAGCTTTCCGCTTACATCCGATTTATCCAAATCGTTTTGTTTTATTTCAACCTGAATATAAGGAACATTGCTGCTTACCATGCCGATAACATCGGTGGAGTTTTTACTGCCGGCATAGGCGTATTGTGTGCCAAGCATTGTAACAAGCACAAAAGCGGCCAGCGTTTTTTTAACTTTATTTGTCATCATTCCAACTCCTTGTGCCATTACAATAGGGAACAAATATGTATCCGCTCTCGCCGAAAGCAATTAGGTCATTTTCAAAAATTTCAGTTGCTTTTTCAATCAAAATTCCGTTTACTGTTACGGAACCTGTTTCGTTTTTTACAAAAAAACTGTTGGTTTTTTGATCATATATTAATGACAAATGATTTTTTCGGCATACCGATAAATCGTCTGATACGGCAATATCCATAAGTTTGTCCCTGCCGACAAAATTCCTGTTTATATGGATTTCATAGCTTTTGCCCCGGCTTGCACCGTCAACACATACAAGCCACCCGGTAACAGGATTACTCTCATTCTCCTGAAAATAAATACCGATTGTCTTATCATCGCATTGAACATTTTCATAATATGCCTCTGTCCTTACAGCGTCGTTATCAGAATTGTAAAACTCCGACTGCAAAGCCCTGCTGCAATTAGGGCATCTTAAATACACTTCATTATCATAAAATCGGTTACAATCGTAACATTTAACTACAGCCATTGCTCACTCCTATGATTGAAACTATACCAAAAAGCCGCATAAAATCGGCAAATTTGTAATAATTTGCATTTTATTTGTAAAAAACAGTATCCTCTTGCCGTAAATATTGCAAATAACGGTTTTTAACATCCTTTACCCGACTTCTGCTAATCGGCAAGCGGTCATCATTTTCTAAAATCAATTCTGTATTAACAAGGTATTTAACATACATAGGGTTTACCAAATAGCTTTGATGAATTCTGATAAAACCGTTATCCGATAACAGCTTTTCCACATCATCGAGTTTTGAATAAAACTCTAATGTATGTGCAACGGAAACTATTGTAATTTTTCTTCCGTTTGAGTAAAAATACAAAATAGAATTAACCTTGACCTTTTCATGAACCGAACCGCTTTTAAATGAAAAATACTCGTCTGTATTTCCGTTGTGATAATACTTGTATCTGTCGAATAATGCCAAAACCGATTGCCTGGTAATCGGCTCGGTTAAATAATCAAACGGCTTAAACGAAAAAGAGTTAAAAACATTTTTTGAGTTATCAGATAAAAAAACCAATTCACAATGAATATCATTTTTTCTGATAACTTCTGCCATTGCAAACGGGCTTTTTTTATTGTCATCTAATCTCAAAAAGATTAAATCATATTTATTTTTTGTTTTATTAATTTCATTTAGCAGCTCGGCACCGTCATCATAAAGATCAACAACTAATTTTTCTTCATCAAACAATGCACTGACCGTGTATTGCTCTATGGTTTCTAAAAACGGTATGCTTTCACTGTATATTGCTACATCAAACATTCTTTCTCCGTAATACTTGTCCTCGTAAAGGCGCTTTGCGCCTTTACGAGGTTAATTGTTAATCTATTAATCCTTCATCCTCGGCATCAAGCTTCTTTCTTCTCTTTGAAATGATGGGAAGAATTATTATCGCTGCCAAAACAAGTATCACTGCAACAATTATTACTACCGCAAGCTTAATATTATCCTTAATAATAGATGCTACCGCAGAAAGGCTGAGATTTTTATTGATAGAAATAGACTTTAATACAATAGCGTTATTATCGCCTATTTCAAAAAATCCTGCACTCTGTCCTTCCTCAACACCGGTTACAAATATTTCGTCCTTATTGAAATCGCTGTCCTTGCAGCACTTGTTGCCTGCCTTATCCGCAATTTCAAATTTAACATTAAGGCTGCTGTCACTTGCCGGCAATTCAAAGCTTACATAAATTAAGCCGTCCTTTTCAGTCCAATCCAAAATGTTGTTTTTCTCATTATCCTCGTTATATGCATTCCAGGTGTAAGTAGGAACAGTGTTTTCATCCACAGTGCCGTTACTGTCATATACCCAAACCTTTACATAGCTTAAGTTGCTGTCGGTAATATAAAAATCAACAGGAACTTTTTCTGTTTTAATATATGTATGTCGGTCAAGACCTGAAATTTTAACATAAGGATTGGTGTTATCAATTGTAAAGTTGATATCAATTCTGTGCAGTTTGTCATTTGCCGAAGCATTGTTTTGGATAGTGTTATTTTTATCTATCGCTACACTTGATTTAATATATACAGAATATTTACCCTCTGCGTGAATTTCGTTTTTATTGATAACATATCTGTAATGATACCAACCGCCGTTTGCAGAATCACTGTCTTTAACAAGTTCACGGCTGATTATATTTTTATTATCAGTCTGCTTACCGTTGATGTTGATATAATATTCTGCATTTTCTGTTTCATTTGCCGAATATTCGTCAATAACCAAATTGCTGCTCAAATTATCGCTGTTTGCGTAACCGTTATTAAGTTTTGACAAATCTTCGCTCGGAACAAATACAGAACCTTTCGCATTTTTTGTAAAGCGAAGTGTTTTGGTGTCTGACTTGTTACCTGCAAGGTCCACACAGCTTACGGTAATTGTATAAATTCCGTCTTCCTCAACAACGCTGTATTTTACCTCGTTTTGGGTGCGATGATCTGCTGTAAGCACGCCGTTGCTGTTTGCTTTTAACGAAATTTTCTTAAGTTCTTTAGCATCGGCATCATAATATGTGCCCTCAACGGATGAAGTAATATTTGAGCAGTTATTGTCTTTTTCCGTAAGAACAATAACCGGAACATCCTTGTAGGAATGGTTATTTGACAATGCATTTGTAATTGAAACGGTAGGAGCGGTTTTGTCAATTGTAAAATCGCTTGCCGCATTTCCGCTGAATACTCCCGAGGTATCCTTTTTAACATCATAAACATTGCCTGCTTTATCTGTTGCATTAAATGCAAGGGTATAATCGCCGTCTGCCTCAAATTTAACGGTTGCAACCCACTTATCGGTTTTGCCCTGGCGCTTAAAGGATGAAACAACAGGCTTGCTTATGGTGTTGCCGTTAAGTGTGGCTGTAATATTGTTAACAAAGTCTGCCTTATCACTTGTATCAAAATTGCGCTCTGTCACAGTGATGGTAGCAGTTCTTGTTTTGTTAAAATACTTTTTGTTATGAACCTGGTCGTTAAGGTCAAGCGAAACATTTATAACCGGCTTTGTTTTATCAATAGTAAACAATGTGCGGTTTTTAGCGGTTACATCATCCTTATTTGATGCCGAGCCATACTTTTTATATACAATCGTCTTGTTTTTGTTGCCTGCAGTATCGGCACAACTAAGGGTTTTAATGCGATAGTTGCCGTCCTTATCAAAGTTTACTTTGATTCGATATGTACGGTCATCACGATTTCCCGAACCGTCTTTAATTTTGTTCTTTTCAATATTAAAGCTGTTTTTATATTCGGTTTTATCGCTTGCGCTGAAATCCCTTTCCATATTCGTGCATTTTTCAATTAAAAGTTGAACATCCTGTGTGGTAATATTTCTCTCCTTAATTGTTATATATGCACTTCTTGTTTTATTGTAATAATTATTTGTTTCAGGGCTCGCAGACGATTCATATTCAACCGTAATTTCAGGAGCGGTTCTGTCGATACCGAAAATCACATAATCATAAGATTTGTTACCGGCATTATCAGTTAATTCAACCTGCAAAACGATATCGTTATAGTTTGCATCAACTTCAATCTGACTTTTGATTTCTGTTGCAATATTGATGTCATTAGCCGTAATTTTGCTTGATACAGACCATTCTTCCTTTGCATCGCCTGATTGATCCTCATTGCCTGTGCTTATAGATTGCTTGCCGCCTTCAATTGTTGCAGCTTTAAAATTGCCTTTATTGTCTGCTGCCTTGGTTGTTTTAACATTAACAGCGGCCGATGACGATTTCCCGTTTTCAATTAAAGTATATTTTATCGATTTAATACCGGAAACCGGGTCGGAAACAGTAACATCAAATTTTGCCTTTTTATCATAAAGCGGAACATTTTTTGTGCTGTCGTAGCTTAATTCTTTATCAGGGCTAACATTGTTGTCGGTATTGCTGTATTTTTTAGTATTGCTTTGCTGTGAAACAGGCTTATTTGAATTTTTGATTTCAATAGCACTCTTATCTAAGTGTTGAGCGTTATTCTCAATAATCGTTCCGTCGGGATGAACATATAGTTCCTCTCCGATTTTAACCGCCATTTTTTTATTAGTATCATGTTTAGAATCACAATTCGATGGTTTATTGCCTAACTTATCTGTTGCGTAAGCATAAATTTGGCCCTTAAATCCGGCTTGGACAGTAACCGAAGTATAAGTTTCGCCTTCCTTATCTGTTTTTAATTCTGTATCTGTATATACAGCCGGGTTTTCATCGCTATCAATCATCAAAACGGTAATTGACTCAATTCCTGAAGCAAAAGCCTCCTGTTCTTCTGTATTTATAATATCCTTTGCATATATATTGACAGTTGTTTTATTTTTAAAGAAAAAGCCGTAGTCTTCAACACTTACCTGCTTAGCATCTTCATCTTTAACAATTTCAAATTTGCTTATAACAGGGGCGGTTTGATCAAATTTAAATGTGTAATAGTATGACCTTGCATTTCCGGCATTATCAACTATTGCTATTTCAAACTCTATTACTCCATCATTCCAATCATCTTGAGTGAATTCTGTTTCACATTCATCTGTTCCGCAAACAATAGTATAGTTATCAGCGTCGTCATCTGAATTATATCCGTTAACATAAATACACTCGGTTATTGGATCCTTACATTTTTCTTTTTTATCTTCTCCATTGTACTTATGTGTAAAAATATTTTTACCGTTTGCTTTTACATTTACTGCAGCAATACCCGAATACTCACCATCCAAAGGCACGCCGTTTTCATCAACCGTATCATCAACAGTAAAGGAAAACTTAAAAGAATGATTTACATCTGTAAAGTTTTCAGACTCTTTTTCATTTAATTCTATAACATCAACAATATCGGTTTTTGCCGATGTTACCACAGGTGCATTATTTTCAATCATGAATGAGGAATCAGACCCAGGAGGAAGTTTTCCCATAATATCAGAATTATTTGTTGTTACTTGATAAGTTTGTCCATTTCCGGCAGCATCGGTTAAAGTAACGGATGCCGTGCCTTTGAAATTATCAGGTAATTCATCAGCTTTAACAGGGAATTGAATCTTTGCAGCTTCTTTATTACCTATTTCCTTTGTACCTGCTTCAAATTTGTATTCATTGCTTTTTGCGTCAGTAAATGTAAATTCAGCTTTAATGATACCCGAAGCGTTGCTTGTTCCATCTTTATCTACAACATCTTCGGCATCTACTGTAATAACAAGAGTTTTGTTGAAAAATCTTCCAAAAGTTAATTTATTAAGAATTGCCGCAATTTTGCCGTCGTTCTTTTGTGTGAATTTTATTGGCTTATAATCTTCATCATCTTCCTTTGTTGACAATTGCGGTGCTTCTGCATCAAAATTTGCAACAGAATAGGTAATTTCTTCTGATTCTGTTCCGGCTTCATTCTTAACTTTAAAAACATGGTCTTTTGCATCAGATATAGTGAATTTGTTTTCTTTTGTCCACTCACCGTCCATGCAATATTCATCAACTTTAAATTCAGTTCCTGAAGCATTGGTGTTTCCTTCTGCCGTTAAACTTAATTCAACGGGTTCGTTTGTCCAATTTTCATTATTGAGGTTATAGCCATTTATTTTAGGCTCTTCCGAACAAAAGTTTGCTGCCTGAATTTCCTTTGTGGTTATATTTTCCGCATCATCACGAATTTCGACGACATGAGCTTTATCATCACTTATATCAAAAGCATTTATATCTGTCCATTCGTTACCATCAATTCTATACGGCTTTTCTGCGAGACCTGATTCCATATCATCAGCAGTTATTGTGTATGTAATGAATTCATTCGTTTTTTCGGTTTTATCAGGCTTTATACTTACGGTCGGCGAAGTTATATCGGCTTGTAAAGAGAAATTATATACATTAGATACATTGCCTACGGCGTCTTTTGCATAAAATGTATATTTATTTTGTCCGCCTTTAAGACTTAAAGTTGCATTTGTATCCCAATTCTTACCATCGCTACTGTATAAAGCAACTCCTGATTTATCATCTTCCGCAATTATTTTAAAATCATAATCTAAATCAGGGCTTGTCCAAGCCTTTTCTTTGTACTCTTTATTTGCCCTGGTTACTTTAACATTCGTAATAGTGGGTGCAACATCGTCATATTGCACTGCCGTGAATATTCTTGAGCCGATATTGCCCGCATTATCTTTAACATAAACCGTATGTTCGGCATTGTCTGAGATTGTAAATTTATTATCGTCTTGCCAATCAGATTCAGAATCAAGACTGTATGCGCCTGTTTCGGGTATGCCGGATTCGTTATCAGTTGCGGTTACGGTTACTTCAATTGTATCTTTTGTCCAAGTTTCGGGATTGTACGATACTGATATTTTCGGCGCTGTTTTATCAATATGCTCAACATCTACAACGGAAATTTCGGTTACTTCAGAAACATTGCCGACAGCATCTTTTACATAGAATGTATAGGTGCCGTTTTCGGTAATATTAAATGTTGCTTCCGCTTGCCAATTAGTTCTGTCTTTGCTATAGGCAACAACACCTGTGCCACCGTCGTTATCTTTAGCTTCTACAGTTAAAGTAACGTCTTTATTAGTCCAATCTGACGGATTACCTAAAACGTCGGTAATTTCAGGTGCGGTTTTATCCACCTCCACATTCGGTTCGGCTGTAGGTACTGCTTTTGTGTCATCAAGCTGAACAGCTACCCATTTGTCTTGATTTGCAAGCCAGGTGCCGAAATCAATTGTGTTCTCTTGCATGTCAACTGTAACGCCGGTGGTATCCACCTCGCTTTTTCCGTCAACATAAATAGCCAAATCCGATTGTGCGGATGTGGTATAATGAACAACCGTTGATTCATCTTCATTTGTCTCTAAGGTTTCTGCGCCGAAAAAATATACCTTTTTACCGGCTACTTCAATTGCCATGCAATCATTTGCTGCGGCAGCCTTTACTGAAGTTACCAATCCCACAGGAATAGCAGTAAGTAAAATCAATACAGACAAAACTACCGCTAAAATTTTCTTAGATGCAGTTGTTTTAAAAGAAATACCTTTAATCTCCATTATTTCTTTACCCCATTTCTTTAATAGTTAAAATTAATTCCTCTATATATTTAAGCAATTGTTTCCTTTGAGAAGGTATATTCCAAATGCTTAATTATTTTAAAATCATTTTGAACACTGTTATCAAGCACCGTTGTTTCTCCGTTTGGCAGAGGGCTAAGCAAGGTAGTTTGACCTGAATTATTATTGTTTAATAAAACTGTGTTTCCACTGTTATTTTGATTTTTTGCAGCAGCACTTGCGCCCTGCATTTTACTTGTTTGTTGTGCTGTCTGCTCTGTTTTTTTCAAAGCGGCTGCCGCACCTGGCTGCTGCGCCGATGCCGTTGCACGATTTCCTTCTTTCCGCCGCTTGGCTAATTTTTCGGTATATCCACGGTTTAACAGCGCATCATACACCTCGGCCATATTTTTTGTGAAAAATGTTATTACCGCAATTATTGCAAGTAACACGCCTAACACAATAAAGGTAATAGAAATTGCTTCTATGATACTGTATGACATATTTCCACCCCCATTTATGTGTTTTCTTTAAAGTCTTTCATGCATTCATCGGATAATTCGTTACCCCGGAAAAAGCATTGGGTTTTAATCTCATCAACCTTTGAGGGTTCTGACAAGAAGTATCTTTTATTGGTTGTGTCAACTATACAATCACAATGGCTTTTAATCATATATGTATATAAATCTTTAACGCCTTTTTTCGAGCCGTTAACCAAATCGTTAATTGTTTTTGAATTTTCGGCAATATACTCATTACCGATTTTATCAATATCGTTTTTATGTGACTCTATATAGTTTCTTATATCAGACATATTTCTAATAACGACAGCCAAATTTTCAGTGCTTTTTTCGTCGTCATTAAAGGTCTTTTTGGTTTCTACAAATACAACTCTGTAATACAACTTAATTGTAGCAACCGCAGAATATACATCATCGTTAAGATATTCGGAAATGTTTGAATCCAACTCAACCTTAACACCTTCGCCTACAATGTTGTTATAATAAGAACTTGCACCCTCCAAACCATTCAGTACATCTGAACCGGCAACATTTTCCTTTCTCAGTGCAAAGGCAAGGGCTATTTTCTTGCGCACGGTGTCATCCTTAACCTGCGTATAATTGTTATACACAGAATCGGGGGTTATTGACAAAATATCATTATTATTTTTTATAGAATTTTCAATAAACAGCTCGTAAGCCTCCGGCTTTGTTGCATCAAGTGCAATGCATTTGTCATAATCCTTGCCTGTTTGAAGATAATTGTTATAATCATTACTCTTTACCAAAATTGATGTTGGTAAAAGTATTACTCCGATAAGAATAAACGATATAGCCGAAGCGATAAGGGCCCTGTATGAATTAAGCTTACGCTTTCTAATCCTGATTACAGCCTCATCTCTGTCGTGATAATGCAGCAAGGCTTGTTTAAACTCAAATGCCGTTTGATACCGATTGGCAGGATTAGGATTAGTTGCCTTAGCTATTACCTTTACAAGGCCGTCTGTTACCGCAGGGTTCTGTTTTCTTATGTCATCATAAAACTCTGCTTCATAAGGAGTTTTACCCATTAGTAATGAGCGCAATGTAATTCCTAAAGAAAACACATCTGTTCTTGCATCGGATTGCCGATTTGAGTCAAATTGCTCAGGTGCCGCATAACCACGGGTTCCGATATTTTTTGTATCCCCTGTTTTTTGCGGTTTGTATTTTTTGGCTATACCAAAATCAAGAAGTGTAATTGTTTTGCCGTCAGGCTGCAATTGAACATTGGCCGGTTTCATGTCCCTATATACAATAGGTGTGGGCCGTGTGTGTAAATAATCAAGCACATCACACAGCTGCATGCCCCAATGAACAACCAATTCCGGATTTGCCGGGCCATTTTCAACCTCATCCGACAGCGGTTTGCCCTCAACAAAATCCTCAACAATGAAAATTGAGCCGTCCTGCTCTATAATATCAACAATTCTTACAATGTTGGGATGATCCAACTCTGTTAAAAGTTTTGCTTCGGCAATGGGAGTAAGCTCATAAATATCGCTGTTTCCTCCGGGTTTCTTTTGTGCCTCTTTAACAGCCCACTGTTTTCTCAGTCGTCTATCCATTGCCAAATAAACTACCGACATACCGCCTCTTCCGATTTCGGTAATAATTTCATATTTACCGTCTATAACGGTTCCTATTCTCGCCATGGTTTAGTCCCCTTATGCCATCGTTTTAAAAGCAACACAGGTAATATTGTCTTGCTCTTTTCGTTGCTTAAGCAAATTAATAATTTCAAGTAAAGTATCGTTTATAGAACGCTCCGTGCTGATAATTTTAGGAGAAAGAAGACCTAAAAGCTCTTTTTCTTTAATTTCATGCCTAAAGCCGTCTGTGCATAAAAAATACACAGCGTCGCTTTCTAATCGGTATTTTTTATATTCCGGCGCAATCGCTTGCGATGCACCCACGCATTGGAGTAAAACATTTCGTCTGGAGTCTGTTTCCTCTTCAGCCTTAGATATGTTGCCGGCAATTATTTCTCTTGCAACAAGGGATTGGTCATTAGTAAGCCTTTTTATATTATTTGTTACTTTGTACAACCTTGAATCCCCAACATTAGCCACATATAATTCATTTTCAACACATAATACGGCAACAACTGTAGTTCCTAATGAAATATTATTAGTTTTGCCATAATTGCCTATATCACTGTTAAGGCGTTTTAAAATCCTGTCCCATTCACTTTTTATAATTCCGAAATCAGGCAGATTATTATTAATCAGTATTGGAAACGATTTTTCAAACCAAGTTGAAAATCTTTTTACCACCGTAGCACTTGCCAATTCGCCCTTATCTAATCCTCCCATACCATCACACACAACCGCAAAAAGTATATTTCCGTATTTTTTACTGTTTGCTGTAAAAACACAATAACTGTCTTGATTTGTTTTTTTCACAATGCCGACATCGGATTGTGCAGCAATTAAATAATCCATCAAAATTCACCTACATTTTAAAATCAACTATTTCGTTTGCTAAAATAAGTCTGTCATCGTCTTTCAATTGATAACGCAACCCCGGGTTCATTTTATCGCCGTTTAGTGTGGTTCCGTTTGTTGACCCGTTGTCAATTGCATAATAATTACCGTTTTCGTTAATAATTGTTAATTGGCGCTTACTTATAAAACCATTTTCAATTGCGCAATCACAATCATTGAAAGATGAACCCACAAAAAACTCTTTTTTGTTAATAGGAAACTCGCTTCCCGTTTTCTGAACAATTAATTTTGCCACTGTCGGCAGTTCCCAAGAATCAAAAGCAACCGTGTTTCCCGAATTATAAAAATTATCATATTGCAGGCTCCCGCCATTGTCAGTTAAGTCGAGAGGTTCTGTAACCCCCAGCTCACTTGGGGCGTTCAACGGAAATGAGGTTAGGGTTTCAATTGGAAAATCATTATTGTTTCCAAACGCCCTGTTATCAAGAGGCTCTGTAGCGCCGTAAGGCAACTCCGCAGCTGTGCCATATTGATTATTTTGCATATTGCCGGCAAATAAATTATTATTAACATTTGAAGTATAATAACCATTGTCTTTTAAATAATTTCCATAACCGCTATTTTCATAGTCAAGCACAGTTGTTTCGCCATAAATCATTTCCATTTGATTTGCGGAAATATGATTCAAATTACTGTGTTGATTAACAAAAGGTTCAGCACTTATAACTGAATTTAGGTAAGCATAATCCGCCCCTAATACATCGAGCTTTTGCAAATCATCGCCTTGTATCAGTGATGAAATTAAATATTTGAAATTTGAATTATCATTTGGATTTATTATAGGAAGATAAATCAAATACACATTTCCAGTCCTGCAATCAACAAAAACATTGACTTCGCTGAGGAGAAGATTATTAAAATTAAGTCCGTTTTGCTCAGCTGCCACAAGTGCGGCTTTAATCTTTGAGAAAATGTCGGCCTTAACATTCGGCATAATCGCTTGTGAAAGAAACGCTTTAAGGTCAATAACATTTAACATTGTGTAAGTTAGTTTTTTTCCACCACTGATTTTAGGTGTGACCATTCCGGGAATAACACCCGAATTGATTATGCTTATATCTTGCTGATTTAAGTATTCGTTATCTGACAATTTGACTTTAAGCTGTGTTTTCTTAGAGTTTTTATCAAGTATTAATGATGGCATAAATAATTCCTTTGATTATTGATTGCATTTTGCTTATATGTAGATATTCACTAACAAATTTTAACAATGTAATATATTATTTACAATAATAGAAGGGTATTCGACTGTTTTTGCAATGTAAATAACTTACAAATTTTTAGAATTTATGTTTTTAATATTAAACCTCCCACTTGTAAACACTTTTTCAATATCAAAGCAAAAAATAAAACCTCCGGCTGAGCCGGAGGTTTGGGTAAGCGTTATTGGATTTTAATACATTATGAATTAGGCATTTTTTTTAGCTGTTATGAAACTATGATACTATCATTTGGCCGTCACTGTTGAAGCCGATATTGATGCTGGCGCTTTCGGTTGTACCGTCGTTATATTCAAAAGTGAATGTTATTTTATCCTTGATAGACGCAGCGTCAAAACCATTTGCGTATTTTTCGTCATATTCCTCAAATATTTCGGGTGTGGCGTTCCATTCGCATATATAGCCATATTTATTATAATTACTGTTTTGACTTTCCCTTAATTCATCGCCGGTTAATGTAAATTTATGATTTATAAAGTCTTCATAGGGATTTTCTTCATTAACATTATCTTCGTTGACAGCTTGTAATAAATCTGCTGTTCCTGACCACTCAAATTGCAAATATCCATCTTCACTTTCGTTTTCAACAGTAAAGAATTTTACATTTTCGTAATCGGTTTTGTTTACTGCAAAAAATCCGAAACCGGTTGTATATAGCTTAGTTACGGGGTTTCCTTGGTTATCGTAGATATCATAGATTCCGACACCGCTGATAGAGGCCTCCTCATTGTTTGTGGCCAATTTTTCATAAATCTCTCGATTTTTTTCATATTCCTTTTCTGCCTTTGCCCTCTGCAAAGCACATTTTTCCTTATCATCGGCAGGGGCAAAATACAGGCTTTTGAAAACAGGCTGTTTTGAGCCGCTCTTAACCTTCATAAATTCATCTGCATAGGCTACCATAACACCCAAGGATTTATTTGCCCTGATATTTTGAATTACAGCGTTAGTGCCGAATCCGCCACCGATAAGCAACGCAAATGCCAAAGCGACTGACGCCATTTTTTTAAGAATTAAACTCTTATTTGCTTTTTTATCAACTGTCATGTCAAATACCCTTTCAATACATTCGTCAGAAGGACGGATGTTTGAAAAAGTATTTTTAATATTTTCTTTATTCTTCATATATCCACTCATCTCCTAACCTTTGCTTTAGCTTTTCTCTTGAACGCTTTAGTAATGACTTTACGGTTGACTCCTTTATTCCTGCCAAGGCAGATATTTCTTTAATCGGTAAATCATTGTAGTAAAAAAGCATTACAACAAGCCGTTCCTTTTTATTCAGTGATAAAACGGCATTGTATAAATCAATATTGAAATATTTGTCAAATGTTGAAAGGTCATATTCGTCTTCAAGTGATTTATGTTTTCTGAACGGCAGTGCAAAAACATTCTTGCAATCATTAATACAAACCTTTGTTAGCCACTTGTCGATATGTTCGTCACTTTCAAAATCTTTATTGGAATTCCACAGCTTTAAAAATGTGTTTTGCAGCACATCTTCCGCATCATCCTTGCTTTGAAGATACGAAAAAGCGATAACATATAATCGTTGACTGTTGCGTTTGACGGTTTCAATGAATTTATCGTTTGTCATTTTACCACCTCCTCTTGAAAGGTCCTTTCATTACTATAACAGATAAACAACCCAAAAAGTTGCATTAAATTTAAAATAAGGTAAAAATTTCAGTTTAAAACTCGCTTTGTATAATTAGTTGTAATTAACTGTTTTACCTACCGTCATTCATAAAGAGGTGTTTTTAATCAACCATTTCAGCATACTTATATTTCTTTCAGTTAATTCTTCAAACTTATCATATTTGCTGAAATAAGCAATACACATAATTTCGATAGAGTAGATAACATAAGGAATAGCCTCGATTTCATGTTCACTCAATTTATCAATTCTATTATATCCCTTAATTAGATTGTTGAGTATTTTTTGCCATACCTCAAAATTAATTTGATTATTAAAGCACTCGGATAAAATAGCAGTTGCGCAATAGCAAATATCAAAAATTCGCACATTAACCTCCGTTAAGTCAAAGTCAACAAAACCTTTAAATTCTTTCCCTGCAAAAATCATATTTGACGGGTTAATATCTCTGTGTATCGGTTGAGTTGGCAATTTATTGATTATTTTTCCAAATTCGTTTTTGTATTTTTCGCAAAGCTCATTTGATAAGTTTGCAACCTTTTTGACCTTATTAAGATTATTGATACAGTCATCATAAATATTAACCTGTTCAAAATTGTCAATATCATAAAATTTTAATTTATTATGTAGCTTGGCAATATTTTCACCAATAGTCAAAGCAATTGAAGTATCATTAAAAATATCAACGCACCTTAATTGATTTCCATAAATTCGTTTTGCGACAATAAAATACAATTCGCCGCATTGTAAATAATCATCGTTACTATTTAATTTAACGATTTCCGAAAGTAAAATGCTCTTTTTAACTGCAGCAAGATTTGTTGAATATTTCATTACATAATCATCGCCTATGTAGTATGAATTTTCACTTCGATTGCCTGTGTTTTCGTTTATAATCGGCTTAACTACACTGTTTTGCAAATTCCAATTCGGCAATATTTTTTGTATTTTAGTTTTTGAAACCATAATGTGTTCCTCCTGCAAAATGTTAATCTTATATGGTTTGCCACCCACATAAGATTTTGTGAATTTTGACGGAGAGCAACCGAATTCTCGCTTAAAAGCTTTGTAAAAACCTGCATAAGTATCAAAACCGAATTCAAAAGCAATATCAGTTTTTGAAATATCGCCGTTCATTTCATAAACAGCAAACAATAATCTTCTTCGCAATATATATTCATTCGGCGTAATGCCCAAATACAGCTTAAACAAGCGTACCAAATGAATGTATGAATATCCTGCAATGCTGCATAAATCATCACTACTGATTTCGGATTTTATGTTATCGTCAATATAATCGAGAACATTCTGAATTATTCTGCGGGTATCCATGGTGACCCTCCTTTCTTTTCACCTGCAAGTGTGTTTGTATTATAGCATAAAACATTTAAAATACATTTCCTATTATATCAAAAAAGCAGCCGATTTCTCGACTGCACGCTTTTATTTCCTGCACAAACAAAACGGATGACCGGCAGGGTCAAACATTGTTGTAAAATGCTCTCCACCATACTGTTCTTGTGCTTTAACAGCTCCCAATGATATTGCCTTTTCAACAGCAATACCCACATCATCTACTTGAAAATCAAAATGCATTTGCTTTTGCTGTTTGCCTGTTATTTCTGGCCAAACAGGTTTTACATAATCCGGTTCTTCGATAAACAAAAATACTATACCTTCTGAACTGCGAACGGCGGGTCTGTCAAACAAATTGCACATTTCCCATCCTAATAATTCGCCATAAAATCTTTGTAATTTTAACTCGTCATCACAATCAACCATCACATTTCCAAGCTTAATTTCATTTCTCATTTTTAACTCCTTAATAAAAAAAGCTATTCAAAATACCATCTTTGCTTTTTTATAATTATCAAACAACTAAATATTATAACACATACATATTATAATAATTTCTTTTATGTACCAATTATAACAAGGTATGCTCAAGTATTGGGTTCTTCATCTTTGCATAATAAATGATGTGCTGAATTGTTTCTTTAACCTGTTCTGTTCCAATTTCTTTTTCATCATTCCCGCAGTCAATGCCTAAAACACGCTTAATATTGTATTCTAACCATTCCAATCTGCCGTTATTGCAGTAATATAATGTTTCCCAATCTATGGGCATTTCCCCACCGGCATTTTTATAACCTTGCAAAAAAGCTTGAAATAATTGAAAATCAATTTTGCAATCTTCATATCCCGACCAACACAATGCCAATTCAAACAATTCCATAAACGGATTGTTATAAGATAAACACTCTAAATCAATAATACGATAATCGTTCCCATTCCAGAGAACATTTTTGCAGTCCATATCGTTATGACAGATTGACACGATAGGGGGTAATTTCTTTCGTGCCTGATTACCTTTGTTTTGGCTGTCTTGAATCACAGGCAAGGCGTCTTTCAGCATTGCGTATAACTTCGTATCGGTGTGTTTCATTTCTGCAAGATAGAAATTCCAATCAATAGACGTTTCATAAAAATCTTCATTTTTATACTTTTTATCTACACTATGGATTTCGGCAAGTACCTTTCCCATTTCTTTGCAGTGAGCCGCTGTTATCTCGTTGCTTTTTAAGGCTTTTCCGGGAAAATAGTCAAACAGATAGAAATATTCACCATCTATCTCTTGCATTTTATTTCCACACAAAGACAATGCAGGAAGAATCGGAATGCCTTTTTGCTCCAATAAAAATTCTATCCGTTCAGCTTTTGCATAATTATCCATAACAGTTTTTCTTTGCATAACAAACGGATTTAGCAACTTCAGAGCGAAAGTTCCTTGCTGCGTGTTAATCTTATACATTTTGTGCATAAAGCCGCCGCTCAAACACACCGGTTCTCCGATTATCTTCCAATCATATTTTTCTGCTATCTTTGTGAATATTGACACTTTGTTTCCTCCAAATGCAGATTTATCGCTCTTAATCTATTCAAATTATATCACTTCTTTGCAAATTTTTCCACCACTTCAATTATACTCGCAACTTAGTAACTTCTTGAATACTTGACGAAAAAAGAAAGCAAAGAATAGCAAAAGAGCTATCGGACTTAAAGTCTGATAGGAGTTCATTGAAAAACTATCAGAATTATTTTCAGAAGTGCAAAGAACCTTAGCCTGCTATTTTTGAAAGTATATTGTATTTAATTAAAAATCTTGATACAATAAATTAGTTTATAAGATTTAACAATAAGAAATATTTAAGGCAGGATAAACAATGGCAATTATATTTTGGGATTTTGACGGAACATTGGTATACAGCAATTCTTTGTGGTCAACCACTGTTTTTAACTCTTTAAAAGAAATAGCGCCAAACAACAAAATTACGTTTTCGGAAATCAGAAAACGCATGGCAGAAGGCTTCACATGGCATACTCCTAATGAAAATTACAGAGATTTAATCGGCAATCAGTGGTGGGAATATATGAATAACAAAATTGCCTTAGATTATATAAGTCTTGGTATAGATGAAAACACAGCAAAAAAGGCAGCTCAGCTTGTTCGCAAAAATATAAAAAATGCAAAAAATTACACCCTTTATGCCGATTCAATTCAGGCGCTTGATAAATCTATACAAAAAGGCCACACAAATGTTATTCTGTCAAACAACTATCCGGACTTAGACGAAGTGTTAAAAAAGCTTGATTTAATTAAGTTTTTTGATAACATCATTATTTCCGCAAATTACGGCTACGATAAGCCACGCAAGGAGATATTTGACATTGCAAAGGCTTTATATCCAAATCAAGATTATATAATGGTAGGCGACAACATTAATGCCGACATCGTAGGTGGTAAAAATTCCGGTATGAAAACCGTTTTGGTTCATAAAGGATATAACAGTAACGCAGATTATTGTGCAGATAATTTAATTGATATTTTTGATTTAATATAGTGAATATTTAGAATTTCTTTCTACTTACAATGGAAAATATTTATGAAAAAGAAAGCGAAGAGTCAAGACCTCCGGCTAAGCCGGAGGCTTGAGTAAGCCCTAGAAGGGCTTTTTACGGACACAACCCCTAAAGGGGC
>CAKTGF010000008.1 GCA_934561395.1 uncultured Eubacterium sp. | reverse complement strand
AAGCATTTCATTTAAGGCTACGCAGCCTTTTTCATTTCGGTACGCAAAACAGTTCTCATACATCTTGTTCAGCCTCCCCTCTCGAATCAGGTATCATATCAGGACGGCTGGCAAGCTCAAACTCTAAATCATCCGATATTTCCGGGTCGGCTTTAAGCTCATCCAAAAGAATCTTAGCACAATTAGCGCAATAAAGGCCGTTAAAGCCAATATCATAAAGTGCAGACATTTTGTACTTAACATGTTTACCGAGTTTTTGGCAGCGAACACATCTGCCGTATCCGCAGGAATCGAAAAAAGTTACTGATTTTGAGTTTTTTAGTGCTAATTTAAAAAAACTTGAACTTTCAAATTCATAATCTATTAATGTTACCGGTTTATCTGTAAATCCAAGCAGATAGTCAGGGTTGGTTTCAGTGAGAAGAGCTATATTGATAATATCCTCAACACTGAAATACCGCTTATCCTTTGGGTCAGCTCGTAAAATCTTCATGAAATTGCTGTAATCTTTCCCGATTTTTTCTGCAATTTCCTTATACGAATAGTGCTGTTCATCAATAGCTTGCTTAATTCGCTGTAAATAAAGTTCTGATACTTTTGACATAATAAAATCTCCTTTAAATTTAATTCACGCATACAAGTGTGCAAATAACACATTTCTGTGTTTTTAAAATAACACATTATTGTGTTATTGTCAACACATTTTTGTGTTACTTGTTAATATACAAAAAGGAGTGACTTATATGAAACTAAAGACAACATACAAATATCAAAGAATAAGAGACATCAGAGAAGATAGGGATAAAACACAAAAAGAAATAGCAGACTACCTAAATCTATACCTCAATCAATACAGAAGGTATGAAACAGGAGAATCTACTATTCCAATTCACTATGTAAAAAAACTAAGTGACTACTACAAAGTTTCAATTGATTATCTAACTGAATTTGAAGAAGAAATAGAGCATATAAAGGAAAGTGAGCAATGACAAATAAAGAACTTTTTGATTACTTAAAACAAATCATTATATTTTTAGCTAACACCATAAAAAAGGTTTATTTTTTAATTAATGACTACGATTACAGCATATTAGCAACAATATTAAATACTGATGTAGAAACAATAGAAAAATTTGATAACTTAATTTCAATCATTATTTCAATCATTAAAGTAGCATTAGTAATTTTGGGAATCTTTATAGGAAAACATATTATGAAAAATCTCAAAAATAGAAATCGACGCCGTTATTATTAGGCATAACAAAAAGCCCCTGTTTTAGGGGCTTTTCTTTATGTCTGTTTTTAATTTTTACACCTTCGCACGCTTCCAGGGTTCATGCCCGGGGAGTGTGCGTTTTTTTTATGCAGCTATGGCCACACAAACAGAGTTTTATATTGGGCGTTTTCGGTCAATTATTCTTTAATCTCCGGGGATTTAATAATTGACCGAAAAGCAAGGTTGTTTTGATTCTGTTCTGTTACCTTTTACTTTGCTGCACCTTTTGAGTTTATCATACATTACTGCGTTTTATGTTGAGTGAAGCCTCGTTCTCGCTCGTTTTCGTTTTGTAAGAGTATCATATCAAGAACCTTCAGTCAATGGCTGCCCTACGGCGTATCGCTTACATTCCGTTTTTAATTCAACATTTTCTTTTTATCTCATTTTTTCATTTTAACTACATTTTGCTTACTTATCGCTTGTCCATATGACCGAAGAACCTTGACATGATGTTAGATTGTTGTCGAAAGACGGGCGAGAACGATACTTCAGGAACTCAACAGAAAGGAGGTAATAGTATGAACACACTCAATCAGAAGGCTAACTCTAAAGCTAACAAGAACATAATCAAAAATTTTATGGGGGCTCAAACAAGGTGCTTAGGAACTCAATCAAACGAATTTCAAGGCATTTTGGAATATAACAACAATACGGAAGGAGGCGAAGAAATGACAACAAGAGAGGTTGCACGGCTTGTGGCCTGGTTAAAAAAAGAAGGCTACACACTTGAGGACATTGAAGCGTTACTCAAGTACATAGCCAATCTTAAAGACCAATAAGGTCTTGCACATAGTGGAAGGGGTTATTCCCCTTCTGCTATAAAGCTCACACTTATAATATCACATACGCTTAATTTTGTAAAGACTAAATTTAAAGGAGATTTTATATATGTCCAAATGATCACTCCGTTATAGCTTCAAAGGCGGCACGGATGGTTCTTACAGGAACAATATCCATACTAACCTTTAGCTCCTTTGATAGCGATTTATAATTATGAAACGGGATAACGCATTTTGTAAAGCCCAGCCTTTTAGCCTCGCTGATTCGCTGCTCGCAGTTATTAACCGCTCTGATTTCCCCTGCCAAGCCAATTTCGCCGAACGCAAGGGTTTCTTCATTAACAACGGTATCCTTAAGTGATGACACCAGTGCCATGGCAACGCTTAAATCAGCGGCAGGCTCATAAAGCCTAAGGCCGCCTATAACATTAAGATATGTATCCATTCCGTTAAAGAAATAGCCTGCCCGCTTTTCCAAAACGGCAATAAGCATATTCATTCTGTTATAATCAAAGCCTGTGCTCATTCTTCTCGGCGTGCCGAAGCCCGAGGCTGTAACCAAGCCCTGAACCTCTGCCAAAATCGGGCGCGAACCCTCCATAGTGCAGGCTACGCAGGTGCCGCTGGTATTTTTCGGTCTGCCCGAAAGCATTAAAAGCGACGGATTTTGAACCTCTTTAAGCCCCTCCTGGGTCATTTCAAACACGCCGATTTCGTTGGTTGAGCCGAACCTGTTTTTTACACTGCGTAACATTCTGTAAGAATAATTGCGCTCACCCTCAAAATAAAGCACCGTATCAACAATATGCTCCAGCACCTTTGGGCCTGCGATTGCGCCGTCCTTGTTAACATGGCCCACAATAAATATGGGTATTCCAAGGCTTTTTGCAAGGTGCATAAAAATGTTTGTGCATTCCCTAACCTGGGTAATGCTGCCTGCCGAGGATGAAACATCATCAAGCATCATTGTTTGAATAGAATCTATAATAACAAGGTTTGGCCGTTCGCTTTTTACAGTTTCAACAATCATTGAAACATCTGTTTGTGCAAGAACATATAAAGAATCGTTAAAAACCCCAAGGCGGTTTGCCCTGAGCTTAATTTGCCGCTCGGATTCCTCGCCGCTTATGTATAAAATCTTTTGTGAGGAATCAAGGCTTTGACAAATTTGCAGCAATATTGTTGATTTGCCTATACCCGGGTCGCCGCTGAGCAAAACAAGGCTGCCCTCAACAATTCCGCCTCCTAAAACTCGGTCAAACTCATTAATTCCCGTTGAAATTCTTTTTTCAATGTCGCTGTCAATTTCACTGAGCCTTTTAACAGGCATAGTGCCCACCTTTGTTCTTTTCCCCGCTCCGCCTGTGGAAGTTGCAATGCTAACCTGCTCCTCCATAGTGTTCCATTCGCCGCACTGGGGGCACTTTCCATACCATTTTACACTTTCGTATCCGCATTGTGAGCACACAAAAACAGATTTAGACTTGCTCGCCATTAAAATTCACTCCATTAAACCCTACCATTATGGAATACGCCATATTGTTTTGGTAGGATGCATCCTGTAATTTAATATTTTCTTCCCTGTTACTGATAAAGCCGCACTCAACCATAACAGAGGGCACCTTAGCTTTATACAGCAGATAATAGCTGTCGTCAGACTGCTTGTTGCTGCGCTTGTTATCGGGCTGTAAAAATTCAACAATGCTGCTTTGAATACAGTCGGCCATTTCTTTGCTTTCGCTTGTGTTGGCAGAATACCAAACTTGGCTCCCCCACTCTACCTCATTTTCAAAATGGTTTTGATGAATTGATATCAAAACGGAGTTTTCAACGGAATTTATAAAATCCATTCTGTTATACAAATCGGAGCGTGTTCTCTGCTCGCCGTTCTTATAAAACTCATAATCGCCGGAGCGAATAAGAACCGCATTATAGCCGCTGAACATTAAGTAATCATAAAGCATAAGGGCAATTGCAAGGTTAATATCCTTTTCACAATTGTTATCGTAGCCAATTGCCCCGGCGTCCTTGCCACCGTGGCCTGCGTCAATAACAACGGTAATAGGCAGCGCCTTGCTTGCGCTTGTATATGCAATTTTTTGCTCTATGCCCTTGTTAAGCCCTACACAGGCTGTAACAGTTAAGGAAAAAACAAGAATAATCAGCAGTATTTTTTTCATACTATCACCACTAATTATTATGTAAAGATTATACAATATATTTTTTATTCTTTCAACAAACAAGTTGATTTATTTTTAATAAAGGGATATAATTTAGACACTAAAAGATACGAGGTATAATTTTATGAAAATAGTTAATCTTGACGGTTACACCACAAACCCCGGTGATTTAAGCTGGGATTGGCTTGGAAAATACGGGGACTACACCGTTTATGACAGAACGAGCCCAGACGAGGTTATTGAAAGGAGCAATGAGGCAAACGCACTTATAATTAACAAAACAATTATAACTGCGGATATGCTTAATAAATTGCCTAATTTAAAATATATAGGCCTGCAATCAACAGGCTATAATGTAGTTGACTGCAAGGCGGCAAAGGAAAGAGGCATTGTTGTTTCAAATATTCCTGCATACTCCACAAATGCGGTTGCACAGTTGGTCTTTGCCTTTATTTTGCAAATTACCAACAAGGTTTCGTTACATTCCGACTCTGTATTTAACGGCGAATGGTGCAGCTGCCCCGACTTTTGCTTTTGGAAAGCGCCGTTAACGGAGCTTGACGGTAAAATTATGGGAATAATCGGATTCGGCTCAATCGGTCAAAGGGTTGCGGCAATTGCAAACGCCTTTGGTATGAGCGTTTTGGTGCACACCCCGCACCCAAAGCCGGATAAATTCACAAATGTTAAATTTGTTGAACTTGACGAGCTTTTGGCAAACAGCGATATTATAACCTGCCACTGCCCATTAACCCCTGCAACGGAAAATTTGATTAATAAAAACGCTATTGCTAAAATGAAAAGCTCTGCAATATTCATTAACACATCAAGGGGTCCTGTAATAAACGACAGCGATTTGGCAGATGCGCTTAACAACGGCAAAATACAAGCCGCAGGCCTTGATGTATTAACGGTTGAGCCGCCAAAGAAGGATAATCCCCTGCTTAAAGCTAAAAACTGCTATATAACCCCACACATTGCCTGGGCTGCTTATGAAACCCGTAAAAGGCTGCTTGGTATATTGGAGGAGAACTTAAGGGCGTTTATTAACGGAAAACCTCAAAATGTTGTAAATTAGCTCTTGACAACAGAGGCAAAATCCATTAAAATACTTAAAGATGTGCTGGTGTGGCGAAATCGGCAGACGCAAGGGACTTAAAATCCCTCGGTAGCAATACCGTACCGGTTCAAGTCCGGTCACCAGCACCAAGCCAAATAGTAAAACTGTTTGGCTCTTTTATTTGCCGGCGTGATGGAATTGGCAGACGTGCTGGACTCAAAATCCAGTCCTGGCAACAGGGTGCGGGTTCGACCCCCGCCGCCGGCACCAAAAAAATAGAGTAGGCAATCTTAAATTGCTTGCTCTATTTTTTATTTTACAGTTTTTCGGGGGTCAAAAAGGAAGGAGAATTGCGTTAGCAATTCGGAAGAAAACAGCCCGGTGGGCTGTTTTCGCTGACGTGGGCGTGTAGCTGACGACAGTCAGCGTGGCGACCCCCGCCGCCGGCACCAAAAAATAGAGTAGGCAATCTTAAATTGCTTGCTCCATTTTTTATTTTCTGTATTCAGCGGTGAAAAGCATCACACAGCAAAACAACCTTAGCCCAATCGGTTAAGGCTATTTTTTTACGCAAATTTACTTTTAATTTTTTCATAAATTTCCACAACCTTGAATTTGATAACATAGTTATCTGATTCAATAAGCCGCTTTTCATCCTCAGTTAATGTTGAATCAAAATCATCCGTACAGCCGCTTATACAAACTGAAGGATACATAACGCACCACCAATTATGCCCCTTTCCCTGCCCTATTTCTATTTTCAGGCAATCATAAATCCCTGCCGGCAGGGTAAAATTGTCATACTCTCTGGTTTCAAAATATTCCTTGGTAACATAGGCTCTTACATCGTAATCGTAGTTGTAATATGCTATAACCTGCCGTGAAATATTCTTAAGCTTATCAATACTTTCTCTGCTTATATTAACTGCCTCGTCAACACTGTTACAGCTGCTGAACATTTTCTCGGATTCCTGCAATATTTTATCCCTGACCCTAAGTTTCAGCTGCTGGTCCTCATCAGAATCGCTGTTTGCAAGAATATGGAGCCTGAAAACCTTTTGGCTTATGCTTTCGCTCATAGTTATGGTTGGTGTAATTGAAACCACCACAAGCAAAGCGCACAGAAAGATGGGTACAAAAACTAACAATTTCTTTTTCATAATAAAAACCTGCCTTACAAACGAAAGTATTGGCAGGTTTTTCCATAGTTATTCAGTTATTTCAACAATTTTGCATCCCTTGTTTACTGGGGTGCAAACAAAAATATCCTTTGCATACTCTTTAAGCTCCTCAGCGGCGGCGTTTGCATCTTCTTTTGAGTTATAGATAGCAAACACTGTGGGGCCTGAGCCGCTCATGCAGGTGCCGAGAGCATTGTGTTTTCGCATTATCTCTTTCATATCAATGCGATTGGGCACCTCTATAAACTGCTCAAACACATTTTCCATTTTAGAGCAGATTTGGCTTAAATCTCTGCTTTGAACAGCGCAGAGCATACCGAATTTGTCAGGGGTATGTACCTTGCCGTTAACATCAAATTGCTTGTAAGCATAAGCAGTGTTAACACTGTAATCGGGCTTTGCAACAAGAATATAGCATTTTCTAAGGGGCTTAACCTTGCTTAAAACATCGCCGATACCTTGTGAAAGCAGTGTTCCGCCTTTAATACAAAACGGCAAATCTGCTCCCACTGTAACACCTATTTTGCACATTTCGTCATCGGTAAGATTGGTTTTGTATATCTGATTAAGTGCAACGATAACAGCCGCTCCGTCGGCACTGCCGCCTGCAAGCCCTGCGGCATGAGGAATAGCCTTTTCAATATTAATTTTAATTCCCCTGCTGCGAATCTTTGTGGCTTTAAAAAATGCCATAGCCGCCTTGTGGGCAATGTTGCTTTCGTCAAGTGGGATTGAATCAATATTACATTCAATAACAATTTTGTTGCCCTTAATTTTTTTAACGGTAACGGTGTCATAAACACCTATGCTTTGCATTATCATAAATAAATCGTGGTAACCGTCGGTTCTTTTGGCAACTATATCAAGCAACAAATTAATTTTTGCATACGCCTTTACTTTAACCTTCATCTTTTAATTCCTTAACAAATTCGCCTATTCTTCTGATAGCTTCCTTAATATTATCAATGGAATAGCAGTACGAAACCCTGATATATCCCTCGCCGCAATCGCCGAAAGCGTCACCGGGAACAACTGCAACACGCTTTGATTTAATAAGTCTTTCGGCAAAGTCCTCGCTGGTAAGCCCTGTTGATTTAATGCACGGGAACACATAAAAGGCACCCTGGGGCTCAAAGCAATCAAGACCGATTTTTCTAAAACCGTCAACAGTAAATCTTCTGCGCATATCATAATCCTCACGCATTTTCATAATATCCTTGTCGCCGTTTTTTAAAGCGTCAATTGCGGCATATTGTGAATTTGTGGGGGCAGACATAATTGCAAATTGGTGCAATTTTGTCATTTGTTTAATAACCTGTGCCGGTCCCAGCGCATAGCCCAAGCGCCAGCCGGTCATTGAATATGTTTTTGAAAAGCCGTTAATAACAATTGTTCTTTCCTGCATACCTTCAATTGAAGCAATTGAGGTGTGACCCTCAGGAGTATAGGTTAATTCGCTGTATATTTCGTCTGAAATAACAAAAATATCCTTTTCAATAATAACCTTTGCAATTGCCTTAAGCTCGTCCTCGTTCATAATAGCGCCGGTCGGATTGTTGGGGAACGGTAAAACAAGGAGCTTGGTTTTATCTGTAATTGCATTTTTCAGCGCCTGAGGTGTTAGCTTAAACTCATCCTCGTTTTTTGTAACAAGCGGCACCGAAACGCCGCCGCAAACATCAACAATTGGCTTGTAGCACACAAATGATGGTTCAACAACAAGCACCTCGTCCCCGGGGCTGATAATCGCCCTGATAGCCATATCAATACCCTCTGAACCGCCTACTGTTACCAAGACCTCGCTCTTGGGGTCGTATTTAACAAGATATTTTCTTGCATAGAAATTTGAAATTTCTTCTCTTAAAGACATAAGACCGGCGTTTGCGGTGTATCTTGTAACACCCTGCTCTAAGTAATCAATACCCTGCTGCCTAATGTGCCACGGGGTTAAAAAGTCAGGCTCGCCCACACCAAGGGAAATAACATTGTCCATCTCCTCAGCAATGGCAAAAAACCTTCTTATACCCGAGGGCTTAACATTAACAAGGTTTTTGTTTAAGAATTTATCGTAATTAATCACAGCGAGATAGTCCCCCTGTCATCCTTTTGGTCCTTTACAAACAGCACGCCCTGCTCCTTATATTTTTTAAGGATAAAGTTTGTAGCGGTTGACACAACATCCTCCAAGGGAGAAAGCCTTTTAACAACAAACATTGCCACTTCTTCAAATGAGCGGTCCTCAACAATACAGCAAAGGTCATAGCCGCCGCTGATAAGGTAAACGCTTTCTACCTCGTCAAGCTTGGCAATCCTCTCGGCAACCTTATCAAAGCCGTGGCCGAATTTAGGCTGAACCTTAATTTCAATCAATGCGGTTACTGTTTGAGCATGTGCCTTTTCCTTATCGATAAGAGCTCTGTAACCCTTAATAACGCCTGATTCCTCATATAATCTGATCTTTTCGGCTACCTCCTCCTCGGTTAAGCCAAGCATAACCGCCAATTCGGCATTTGTAAGCCTTGGATTTTGTTCGATTAAATACAAAAGTCTGTCCATAAAATTCTCCTATTCTATATTCATAAGTACCGGCTGACGATTTTTAAATATTGTGAATTTATCGTAGCCGCATTCAGCTAATATTTTATATCCCGTGTCAATTCCGTTGCAGACTTTTTCCGCAAAGTGGGAATCACTGCCCACGGTTACATATTTGCCGCCCATATCGTGATAGCGCTTTATCAGCGATTTAGGGGGCAAGGTGTCCTTCATATCCATAAAAAGGCCGGAAACATTAAGTTCAAGTGCTTTATCTGTTTTTATAAGCTCTTTGAATATCATATCAATAATATCATAATACTCGCTGATGTCAACGCTGATTTTTTCTCTTGCAACAATATATCTTAAAGGATATGTTAAATGTGCCAGGGTGTCAAATCTGCCCCATTTTACAAGCTCATATTCTGCATTAAAATAGTCTGTCAAAAGACTTTTAATGTCGTATTTCCTGTAATCTAAAAAGTAGAAATCCTCCATATTCTTCAAATTATGAATTGAGCCGATAACAATATCGTAATTGTTTTTTTGAAGAATTGAATCTGATTTTTCCCTTTCATAAATTCCCTGACCCAGCTCAATGCCTGCCAAAACATCAATCCTGCCTGAAAATTCGGCCTTTACCTTTTCAACTGCAGCATATTGCTTAAGGGCAAAATCATAATAATCAAAATCCTTGCCGTCAATATCGCAGTGGTCGGTTATTGCAATGCCCACAGCGCCCTTTGCTATTGCGCTTTCGCAAAGGCTTTCACAGCTGTGGTTACCATCAAAGGAAAACTCCGAATGTGTATGGGTATCAAAAATATTTTTAAACATAAAAAACACCATTATTATTGGATTTGTAATATAATAACACAGTTTTTAGTATTTTTAAATATATTTTGCAATATTTTTGCGCAATTGTTGAAATGCAATGGTTGTTTTGCTATAATATTATGCAACATATAAAAGATTTTTACAACAAAGCACGGAGGATTATATTATGAGAGCGGTTATAACGGTTATCGGTAAGGATACTGTCGGCATTCTTGCAAAGGTTTCTAACATTTGTGCAGATTATAATGTTAACATTGTTGATGTTACACAGTCTGTTTTGCAGGATACCTTTTGTATGATTATGATGGCAGACACAACCAAGTGCAATGTTGAATTTTCGGTATTTTCCGACAAACTCAGCGAATGCGGCAAAGATAACAATCTTGTTATTCACGCAATGCACGAAGACCTCTTTAATTCTATGCACAGAATATAAGGAGGCTTAACAGTAATGATAAACACCTATGACATTTTAGAAACAATAAGAATGATTCAGGATGAATGCCTTGATATAAGAACAACTACAATGGGCATTTCTCTTTTAGACTGCGGCGACAGTAACATTGATAAATCCTGCCAAAAGGTTTATGACAAAATATGCCGCAAGGCAGAAAATCTTGTTAAAACCGGCGAAGATATTGAAAAGGAATACGGTATCCCGATTATCAACAAGCGTGTAAGCGTTACCCCCATTGCAATTTTGGCAGGCATCAGCGGCGGCGACCCGGTTAAGTATGCTTTAACCCTTGAAAAGGCTGCCCAAACAATCGGCGTTAACTTTATCGGTGGCTATTCCGCCTTGGTTCAAAAAGGCTTTGCCGCAGGCGATTTGGAATTAATCAATTCAATCCCTGAGGCACTTGCAAGAACAGAGCATATTTGCTCATCTGTTAACATCGGCTCAACAAAGGCAGGCATTAACCTTGACGCCGTTAAAATTATGGGTCAAAAGGTTAAAGAGGCGGCAGAACTTACAAAGGATAATGATTGCATTGCCGCAGGAAAGCTGGTTGTATTTTGCAACGCACCTGAGGATAACCCGTTTATGGCAGGCGCCTTTCACGGCGTCAGCGAGCCTGACTGTGTTATCAATGTGGGTGTTTCAGGCCCGGGCGTTGTAAGAGCGGCCGTATCAAAATACCCTGATTATTCAATTAACGAAATTGCCGAACTTATTAAGAAAACCGCATTTAAGGTTACCCGTATGGGTCAGCTTGTGGGCTCCCTTGCCAGCGAAAGGCTGGGCGTTCCTTTTGGTATTGTGGATTTATCGCTTGCACCAACCCCTGCAATCGGCGACTCCGTTGCACATATTCTTGAAGAAATCGGCTTGGAGCAGTGCGGTGCCGCAGGCACAACCGCTTGCCTTGCAATGCTTAATGACGCAGTTAAAAAAGGTGGCGTAATGGCGTCATCAAGCGTCGGCGGCCTTTCAGGCGCATTTATCCCCGTTTCCGAGGATGCAGGCATGATTGATGCAGCAAAGAGCGGCGCACTTTCAATTGAAAAGTTGGAGGCTATGACAGCAGTTTGCTCAGTTGGTTTGGATATGATAGTTATCCCCGGAGACACCACACCTGAGGTTATCAGCGGCATTATTGCCGATGAGGCTGCAATCGGTATGGTTAACGGAAAAACCACGGCAGTTCGTGTTATCCCTGCAATCGGCAAGGATGTTGGAGACGAGCTTGAATTCGGCGGTCTGCTCGGCAACGGACCTGTAATGAGAGTTAACACCAAATCCCCTGCACAGTTCATTAACAGGGGCGGCAAAATTCCTGCGCCGTTGCACTCACTTAAAAACTAAATACAATATGCAAAAAGCCTGACGATATTTTATCGACAGGCTTATTTTATGCTCATTTAGGCAAAACAAAAGGCTCGGATAAACCGAGCCTTTAAATTATTGCTGTTAGTTTTCAGATTTTGCAAATGGTAAAACATCTGTATTATCAAATGTGAGAGGAACGTACTCGCCGTTTTCCAATACATATACTGATTGAAGCTTAACAGAAACAGCAAAGGTCTTGCCGCCTGCAGATAAAATGTAGCAATCAGCGTTATTAATATTTTCAACAGCACCGCTGTAAGAAATAGTACCGTTTGAAGGGTCAGAGCTAAAGCCTAAATCCCTGTATTGGTCATGTAATACCTGCTTAAGCAATGCCTGCGCATAGGAAACATCATAATCAGGTGTTGTTGTAATTTCGTGTTGGTTATCATATCTGTCATAAACAGCGGGCTCACCAGCCTGTGTTGTTGTTTCTTCAGATACAAATGCCGGTGCTGTATATTGAAACCACATATACAGGAAGAAGATAACATAAGCAATAAGAGCCAAAAGAATAATCAATCTAACGATTTTAGCCCATTTTTTACCGGTATATGTAGTTGCAAATGCTTCCTCCATAGTAGGAATAGCTACGGGTACAAACGGCTTATTCTTTTTGTTGGCCTTTTTCTCAGCCTTCAGGTTATCTTTATTAATTTTCTTAACGAGCTTGTCATAGCTTTTAGCCTGCTGTTTTGCTTCTTTAGCTTGCTTTTTAGCTATCTTAGCTTCTTTCTTTGCGAGTTTGCTCTCTTTACTCAAAGCAGTCCCCTCCTTATAAGTATAGATAGAGTATAACATTATTGAAACCAAAATTCAACAACAAATTTAACGTATTTTAAGAAAAATTGTGAACAAATTGTAAACATTACCATATATTGATTAAAAATTAATAAAATGTACTATATATTTTACTTGAATTAACACTTTGTATGGGTTAACATATATAATAACTTAAATAAGGAGTGAGGCTTAGTGAGTGATTTTTATGCACAGCTTAACAGTTTTTACGACGAATACGGCGTTGTAATCAAAATAGTTGCCGGAATTATAATATTTGCCCTGTTGTTTGGGTTCAGAAACAAGCTTTCAACAATTATATTAAAGCTGCTGGGAAAAATATTCTTTAACAAAAAGGATAAAAAGAAAAAGCGTGATTCCCTTGTTGAATCATTAAAGCAGCCCATTGCCGCTTATTTTGGAATTTTAGGTGCGTTTATATGCATTTATATGAACATAACCTCAGTTGTTATACTTAAGGCCTTTAAGATTATCACTATTCTGGTAATATGCTGGGGCTTGGTAAACTATCTTTCAAACAACCTGTTTTTGCTATTCCATTTCGGCGAGCATGCAAACGATAAAACCAACACAACCGCAATACGCTTTATTTCAAACATACTTAAGGTTTTAGTAATCGCTTTTGCAGTAATGATGATAATAAGCGAGCTGGGCTACAATGTTAACGGCCTTATTACAGGCATTGGCGTTGGCGGTTTAGCAATATCACTGGCGGCGCAGGACGCAGTGTCAAACCTTATAAGTGGCTTTATTATTGTTTTTGAAAAGCCCTTCATTGTGGGCGATATGATACAAACTTCAACTGTTATGGGCACAATTGAGGAGGTTACAATGCGCTCAACAAAAATCAGAACCCTTGAGGACAGCGTTATCACAGTGCCCAATTCAAGCCTTACCAACGACGCTATCATAAATATAAGCAAAATGGATAAAAGGCTTATTACCCTTGATTTCGGACTTGAATACTCCACCTCAAACGCCCTGCTTGAAAAATGTTGCGAGGATGTAAAGCAGTATTTAATTGACGATGATGCAATTTTACCCTACCCGGTAAGAGTCAACTTTAAAAGCTTTGACGATTCAGCCCTTACAATAAATGTTACCTGCTACACGGTAACATCAAATATTGATGAATATCTAAAAGTGCTCAATGATGTTAACCTTTCAATTAAAAAGATTATTGAGGATAACGGCGCACAATTTGCATTTCCCACAAGCACGGTTTATCTTAACAACTGAATAAATTTCCATAAAAATAAGGAGCCCTGAAAGGCTCCTTATTTTTATCTATATACGCCGAGGCGTTTAATTAAGCCGTAATAATAATCCTTTTGCATGGGCAGTGACATAACCCTTTGCTCAAGTTTTTGCTTTGAAAGCATTTCCTTCCTCTCGGCAGCAGTTGGATTGGAAACCTTAATCTCATCATAAATATCCTCGTTGTCTGTGCTGAGCTTAATTGTTCCCTTGTGGCCGGGCAGGCATTTAACATATACCCTGCCGTCGGTCAGCTTTGCCTCAATATCGCCGAAAAATTCCAGCTTAAATTCACACTCCGCATCCTGGGGATATGTATAAATATCAAATGCCTCCTCGCCGTTTTCGTTAATGTAATAATCATAACAAAAATCATCATTGGCGTTAACAAGTTTAACCCACTGAACGCTTTCCTTGCCTTGCTCAAAGGCCTCAATTTTAAGAATTGAGCACTTGCCCTCAAATTCGTCAACCCTTACAGCAAGCTTATCGGCGGTTATGGGTTCAAAGCAAAATGTTGCGCTGCGCTTGTCAGCCTCAAAGGCGCCGGTTTTAAACTGCTTTGTACCTATTTGAACTGTTGCGTTAATAATGTTATTGCCAAGCTCGGGGCTTTCGTAAATCCTAATACTGCCAATACTTTTAGGCTCCCCGAGGCTTATCATAACAATTCGCTTGTCATCGTCCTCATGGGCAACCCAGGCGTTTGCAGAGGGTATTAACTCCTTGTTGCAAATATCGTTGCTGTCAACAAGCTTAAAGCCTGTAATACTATCAGCATTGCCGCTGGTTGCGGCCACACTTGCGTTAAGCAAAAGGCTGTCGCACCGTCTTTCCCAAAATACCTTGTCCGAATTAAGAATACCCTGGGCGTGGTCGGTAGCTGTTTGGCTTGAATATTCCATCATAGCCTTGTAGCTTGATGAATTTTGAAGAACCCTTGACAGTGCCTTTTTTGCAACGGGAAAGCGTACTCTTTCCGCCCAAAGATAGGTATTGTTCTCTTTCATAAGGTTTTGCTCTTCTGCCAAAGCGGTTGAGGGAGCATTAAGGCTGTAATAATCCTGCTTGCCGGCCCATGCGGTTGAATAAGCAAAACCCTTGTAAACCTTAGGCTTATAATCGCTGTTGCGTTTTAGCACATTATCCATAGCCTCTTCAAAAAACAGGCTGATAGCTCTGTGGTCGCAGTGCTCGTCATAATCACAGCAGAACAGCACATCGGGCTTAAACTGCTCAATAACATTTTCAAAATCAACAAGTATGTTCGCCCTTGTATATTGGCTTTCGCTAAAGGGCGGATGCTCATCTGTTGCATAGGTGCTTTCCGCACCTGCGGCAGACTTAACAACCTCGTCAGGCTCGCAGTTATAAATATGCTTGCCGTCTTTAATTAAGCTGTCCCCATATCCTAAGAAAATAATATTTTCTCTCGGAATATGGTATTTATCGGCAACATTGAGAGCCTCTTTAACTCTTAACTTGCCCAAGCCGTAGCAATCGCCGTTGGTGTAAAACACAATTCTCACAGTAGAACCGTGCTGAACATACTGTTCGATAATTCCGCCGTAAAGATTGATTTCATCATCCTCGTGGGGTGCAAACATCATAACATTTTTGTTGCCGAAGGCATTTGCCCTGTTGGGCTCTGCGCCCTTGTATTTGGTTTTGGCATTTAAGCGCTTTTCCTCATACTTTGAAAACAAAACAGTTCCCACAGTGGCAAGAATAAGCACCACAAGCATTACAATGCTCAATGGCTTTGGGCACAGCATAAATGCCGAGAAGAATAGTAAAACATCCATAACGCCCATTACAGCGTATATTTGCAGCATTCTCGATTCAATATGAACATAAAAACCGAACAAAAATGTAATCAAAAGCGAGCATAAAATCCTCACAGGCGGCAGCGTTGCTTTAATAAAGCAGAACACCAACAGCACCAATCCCACAGCTGCCAGTGCCGCAACGGTGCCGATGGCAAATGGCTTTTTTTCGTATTTTTTAATTTTGCTCCAATTTACATTAATCATAACTATTCTCCTATAATGCAGCTAATTAATCTGCAATACATTCATCAAGAGCGTTAATAATTGCAGCCTTGTCCATTCCCCTGCCTATAAATACAAGCTTGTTTACTCTGTCGCCGTATTTTGGGTGCCAAGCAGCGGCAATATCAGGGTTCATGGCAAGGATTTGCTTTTTATCAGCCTCCGGGAAGGCAGCAATCCAACTGCCGTCGTCTGTTGCTGTTTTCTGCTTTCCGCTTTGCTCAAAAATATAAGCGGTGTTGGGGTCCTCGATTATCCAAAACAAGCCCTTTGCGCGGATAACCTCTTTAGGCCACTTTGCAAATACAAAATCTTCAAATTTCTTCTTTGAAAAAGGCTTAACATTTTGATAAACAAAGGTTGAAATGCCGTATTCTTCAGCCTCGCCCTCGTCGTGATGATGGTGATGGTGGTGATGACCGTGTTCATGCTCATGGTGGTGCTCATCATGGTCATGGTGGTGATGATGCTCCTCGTGGTGCTCCTCCTTCATATTATCGGAGTTTTCGCCCTCACCCTGCATTGCCTGAATCCAACCGGCGCTTTCAAGTATTTTTTCATAGTCAAATCTGCCTGTTGAAAGAATATCTCCAACCTCAACATTACCGAAAGTGGTTTCAATTACCTTTGCCTTTGGCTGAAGTGCCTTTATAACATCAAGCACATCTTTCTTTTCTTCCTCGTTAACCTCGTCAACCTTGTTAAGAATAATTGTGTTGCAGAATTCGATTTGCTGAACAAGAAGATTTTCAATATCCTCCTCGTCCATATTCTTATTAAGCAATGATTTACCGGAGCTGAATTCATCAGCCATGCGCTTAGCGTCAACAACAGTAGTAATGTTGTCAAGATAAGCAACGGCAGGCATATTGGAATTTGGGTCTGTGCCGTCAAGCATACAGATTGAGCCTGCAATTGGACCCGGCTCGCAAATGCCCGATGCCTCAATTAAAATATAATCAAATTTCTTGCTTTGAGCAAGTTGAATAATTTGCTTCATTAAATCAACACTGAGGGTGCAGCAAATGCAACCGTTTGAAAGAGGCACAAGGCTGTCGTTACCCTGGGTTACGGTGCCGCCCTTTGCAATGAGCTCGGCGTCAATATTAACCTCGCCTATATCGTTAACAATTACAGCTACCTTATAGCCCTCCTGATTTTGTAAAACATGGTTCAAAAGTGTTGTTTTACCTGAACCGAGATAGCCTGTAAGCAGTGAAACAGGTACTAATTTCTTTTTACTAAGCATAATTTATCACTCCTTATATCATTTGCTAATATTATACACCCATATTAAAAGCAAGTCAAAAAAATAGGCACAAATTAATTGAAAATTAACAAAAATAAAAGTTATATTATATTTACTAACGGACAATGGTAAGTTGTTAATCGTTAATAAGTAAAAGTTAAGAATTAAGAGTTAACAAGTAAAAAACCTCATTCTTGCGAATGAGGTTTTTTATGGAGGCGCCACCCAGATTTGAACTGGGGCATAGAGGTGTTGCAGACCTTTGCCTTACCACTTGGCTATGGCGCCGTGTTAAATTGTAAAAATTAATGTAGCACCGATTTGGTACTACATTAATTTGTGGAGCGGATTACGAGACTCGAACTCGCTACCTTCACCTTGGCAAGGTGACGCTCTACCGGGTGAGCTAAATCCGCAGGTTTGGTGCTTCCGGACGGAATCGAACCATCGACACGAGGATTTTCAGTCCTCTGCTCTACCGACTGAGCTACAGAAGCACATAATGGCGACCCGAAACGGGCTCGAACCGTCGACCTCCAGCGTGACAGGCTGGCGTTCTAACCAACTGAACTACCGGGCCATTAGTGCCCAAAGCAGATTTGCACCTGCTTTGGAAATGGTGGAAACAACAGGGCTCGAACCTGTGACCCTCTGCTTGTAAGGCAGATGCTCTCCCAGCTGAGCTATGCTTCCGTTTATCGCATCACTTGCGACGTGTTATATAATACATTATTTATGAATAAAAGTCAACACTTTTTTTACTGTTTTTTTAATTTTTTTCAGTGGCGATTTTTAAAAGTTTTTTAATATCTTCAGGAGTAAAAATATACTCCTTATCGCAGAAATGACATTCAACCTTTGTATCTTCGCTGTCATTAGCCATTTCGGTTAAATTTGCAACGCCTGTGGAAATAAGAGCGTTCTCTACCCTTTCCCTTGAGCAGTTGCATTTATATGCGGCGGTGCTTTCGTCAAGCTTGTCAAGATTAAAGCCCTGCATTGCTCTTTTTGCAATATCGTCTGCTGTAAAGCCCTTTTGCAGCATTGAGGTAACGCTTTCAATACCGCTGATATTTTCCTCAATTTTAGAAATAACCTCCTCGGGGCAATAGGGCAAAAGCTGTATAATAAATCCTCCTGCATGGCTTACGGATAAATCAGGGTTAACCAAAACGCCCAAGGCGCAAACTGACGGCGTTTGCTCCGAGGTTGCAAAATAGTTTGTTATATCCTCCGCAATTTCTCCGCTTACAATAGGCGTTTGGCCCACATAAGGCTCCTTCAAGCCAATATCTTTAATTACATAAAGCTGGCCGTCGGTGCCCACAGCGCCAGCAACATCAAGCTTGCCCTTTTCGTTAAGGGGTATTTCAACAATCGGGTTTTGAACATAGGCACGGGTGTTGCCGTTATAATCGGCAACGGCAATCAAATCGCCGCAAGGTCCACCGCCGTTAATTCTGATTGTGATTGTATCCTCTTTATCCTTAAGCATATCTCCCATCATTGATGCGGCTGTTGCAAGCCTGCCAAGAGCGGCTGTAACAGTTGCGCTTGGCTTGTGAATACGCTCAATTTCAGCAACAATATCAGTTGAATCGCAGGCAATAACAAATGCGCTGCCATCGTCTGTAATATATCTTACTATCTTTCCCATTATAACTCCTATTTTTTACAAACAAAATATATTCTCTCGCTGTTTTCCCGTAGCGGGTCAAGGGTTAAATCGTCATAAGCCGTAACATTCTTAAAGCCTGCGGCCGAAAGCATATCTTTGATTTCATCCGCATAATAAGCGATTTCGTTAAACTCCTCGCAGTATCGGTCATAGGCCTTGCCGTTGAAAATAAAAATATCAAGCAAAATTCTAACGGTTCGGTCGTCCAAAAGCTCGTTATCCCAAACCAAATAGCTGTCGTCATTATCGAAAACAAAGGTGTTATCCCCAAGTATTTCACGGTGTTTATAAACGGTGTTAACATCAAAAATAAAAACGCCGCCGTCTTTAAGGTATGAATACACCGAAGAAAAGGTTTTTATAACCTCCTCACGGGAATTTAAGTGGTTTATGCTGTCAAGCAGGCACATTACCCCATCTGCCATAAAGCTCGGTTTAAACACAGTCATATCCGCTGATATAAGGGATACCCTGTCGCCGAAATTGCAAAGCTTGCTTTGGGCAACCGTCAGCATATCGTTTGAAAGGTCAACCCCTGTTACACTGTGCCCCAGCTTTAACATTTGATAGGCAATCGAGCCTGTTCCGCAAGCCAAATCAACGAGCTTGGCATTTTCAATGCCGTTTGATTTTAAAATGCCGTTAATATAGGACGCCCGTTTTTCATACTCAACATTTTCGGTTAAGCGGTCATAAACTGTGGCGAAAACTCCGTAACTACTCATTTTCCAGCTTTTCTATTCTGTCGAAAATTTTATCGTAACCGTCGCAGCCGTATTGCAGCGAGCGGTTTACCCTGCTGATGGTGGCGGTTGACGCACCTGTTTCGTTAACAATATCGGTATAAACCGATTTATCTGAAAGCATTTTTGCCACAACAATCCTTTGTGAAAGAGTTTTAAGCTCCTGCACGGTGCACAAATCCTCAAAGAAATCATAGCACTCCTCCCTTGTTTCAAGGGCGAGAATTGCTTTGAACAAAAAATCAATATTTTTATTTTCAAGCTTACTATTCATTATTATTCCTCCAATGAAAGTTAATTATATTTTAGCACATTAAATCGTGATAGTAAAGAAAAATCCTCAAAAAATTTGAGGATTTTAATTTATGCATTATTTAATTAACTCATTGTAGATATCAAAGCAATCAAAGGTTGCAAAATAATCGGTGGGTGTTTCCGCCCGTCTTATAAGCTGGAAGCTGCCGTCCTCTTTAAGAAGAATCTCCGCACTCTTAAGTTTGCCGTTGTAGTTATAGCCCATTGAAAAGCCGTGTGCGCCTGTATCGTGAATGAACAGAATGTCGCCCATATCAATTTTAGGCAGGTTTCTGTCGATAGCAAATTTATCGGAATTTTCACAAAGTGAGCCTGTAACATCATAAAGGCAGTCGCAAGGCTCGTTTTCCTTGCCGAGAACGGTAATATGATGATATGCACCGTAAATTGCAGGGCGCATAAGGTTAACTGCGCAAGCGTCAACACCGATATATTCCTTATGTGTGTGCTTTTCGTTAATTGCTGTTGTAACAAGTCCTCCGTAGGGGCCCATCATAAATCTGCCCATCTCTGTGCAAATCCTTACATTGTCCATGCCTGCAGGAACAAGAACCTCGTCATATACCTTGTGCACGCCCTCGCCGATAACAGCAATGTCGTTTGGCTCTTGGTCGGGGCGATAAGGAATACCAACGCCGCCTGAAAGGTTAATAAATGTAATGTTTGCGCCTGTTTCGTTTTTAAGCTTAACGGCAAGCTCAAACAAAACCTTTGCAAGCATCGGATAATAATCGTTGGTAACTGTGTTTGATGCCAAAAATGCGTGAATACCGAATTCCTCAACGCCCTTTGATTTCATAATCTTAAAGGCCTCAAAAATCTGCTCGGTGGTCATACCGTATTTAGCGTCGCCCGGGTTATCCATAATATCGTTGCTGATTTTAAAGGTGCCGCCCGGGTTGTAACGGCAGCTCATTTTTTTAGGCAACTTACCGCAAGCCTTCTCAACAGCCTCAATATGTGTAATATCGTCAAGGTTAATAATGCCGCCCAAATCGTTGCAGAACTTAAATTCTTCAATAGGGGTATCGTTGGAAGAAAACATAATATCGTCCCCTGTTGCGCCGATTGCACGGGACATCATAAGTTCTGTTTTCGATGAGCAATCACATCCGCAGCCGTATTCCTGCAAAATATTAATTAAAAATGGGTTCGGTGTTGCCTTAACCGCAAAATACTCCTTAAAACCCTCGTTCCAAGAAAAGGCAGACTTAAGAGCCTTAATATTGTTTCTTATGCCCTTTTCGTCATAAAGATGAAAGGGTGTAGGATATTTTTTTATAATTTCCTGTGCTTTTTCCAAGCTAACAAATGGTGTTTTTGACATTTTAATTCTCCTCTTAAAACAGATTAACTATTTAAAGCCTGCTCAATTACCTGCTTTAATTCTTCAACGCCATCGCCGTTTTGCGACGAAAACGGAATAATTTTAACATTTCCTGCAGTTTCCAGCTCAGCTTTTGATTCCTCAAGCCGTTTTTTGTATTCCTTAACCTTAAGCTTGTCCGACTTAGTCATGGCAATTACAAAGGGTATGTTCATTTGCTTCATAAACTCTATCATGCCGTAGTCGTCCTGCGAGGGCTTATGCCTCATATCAACAAGCTGAACCACAAGCTTAATGTTCCTGCCCGACTGAAAGTAGCCCTCCATAAGCTCGCCGAAGCGTTCCTTTTCGTCACGGCTGATTTTTGCATAGCCGTAGCCGGGCAAATCCACAAACTTGCAGCCGTCAACATCATAAAAATTAATGGTTATTGTCTTTCCGGGAACGGAGCTTACTCTTGCAAGGGATTTTCTGTTAAAAACCTTATTTAACAATGAGCTTTTGCCCACATTAGACCTGCCTGCAAAAGCTATTTCAGGTTCAACGGAGTCTGGCAGCTGAGCCGAGATTCCGTATGACCTTTCAAATTTTGCATTATTGTAATTCATAATTCTCCTACTGCGCTATTGCGGCATTTTCCTGAACCTTACCCTTTGGGATGTTTTTAACCTTAGGGCGTGGCTTATATTCAAGGGCAACCTTAACTACATCGTCAAAGGTGGTTGTAGATATAAAATCGATATTTGCCTTTACCTCATCGCTGATTTCCGCCAAATCCTTAACATTGTCTTTAGGGATAATAACGGTATCGCAGCCCGCCTTGTAAGCGGCCATCGATTTTTCCTTTAATCCGCCGATTGGCATTGCGTTGCCTTTTAACGAAATTTCCCCTGTCATTGCAACATTGGATTTAATGGGTATTCCTGTCAGCTCGCTCACAAGAGCTGTGGTTATCGCAAGGCCTGCCGAGGGGCCGTCTTTAGGTATTGCAGCCTCGGGTGCGTGAATATGTATATCCTTGGTTTTGTAAAAATCGGTGTCAATTCCGTATTCAACAGCCTTTGAACGAACAAAGCTGACAGCGGTTTTTGCACTTTCCTTCATAACATCGCCCAGGTTACCTGTAAGTTCCAGCTTGCCTGTGCCCTCAAGGGCGGATATTTCAATGGGCAGCATTGTGCCGCCAACCTGAGTCCAAGCAAGGCCGTTAACAGTACCTACTCTGTTTTCCTTGGCAACGGCTTCCTTATCGTATTTAGTAACACCAAGATAATCAGTCAGGTTATTTGAATTAACCTTAAAGACCGTTTCGCCCTTATCAAGGGCTACGGCTGCCTTTCTGCAAAGGGTTGCAATGCATTTTTCAAGGCCTCTTACCCCTGCCTCTCTTGTGTAGCATTCTATAATATCATAAATTGCGCCGTTGGTAATTTTAAATTCCCTAGGGGAAATGCTGTGCTTTTCAAGCTCCTTTTTAATAAGGTGCTTTTTGGCAATGTTGAATTTTTCCTCAACAGTGTATGAGTTAAGCTCAATAATCTCCATTCTGTCATAAAGCGGCGGAGCAATTGTTGAGGTATCGTTTGCGGTAGTAATAAATAAAACCTTGCTTAAATCAACGGGAAAGTCGATATAATGGTCTGTAAAGCTTACATTTTGCTCCGGGTCAAGGGCCTCAAGCAGCGCAGATGAGGGGTCGCCCTTATAATCATTGCCGATTTTATCAATTTCATCAAGCAAAATAATGGGATTCATAACACCGCTTTTGATAACAGCATCAACAATTTTGCCGGGCATTGCGCCGATATATGTTTTTCTGTGACCCCTGATTTCTGCCTCGTCATGAACGCCGCCAAGTGCAACCCTGACATATTTTCTGTTCATTGATTTGGCAAGGGATTTAACAATGCTTGTTTTACCCACACCTGGCGGGCCGTAAAGGCAAATTATTTGCCCTGCGTAATCGGGATTACGCTTGTAAACCGCAAGCGATTCAACAATTCTGGTTTTAACCTTATCAAGGCCGTAATGGTCCTTATCAAGAACACGCCTTGACCTTTCAAGGCTTATGCTGTTTTTTGTGTATGTGCCAAAGGGTATTTCAAGGCATTTGTCAAGATATGTTCTGACAACCGTTGCCTCGTGTGAGCCCTGGGGCATTTTTGCAAGCTTGTCGCACTCGGCAAAAAGTATGTCTTTAATTTCATCGGAGCATTTTTTAGAGTCAATTTCTTTTCTGTATCTGTCAGCCTCTTCAAGAACATTTTCGCCGTCGCCAAGCTGTTCGGCAATAACTCTCATTTCTTCACGCAGGTAATACTCACGCTGATTTTGGTCAATTTCCTTTTGTACCTTTTCCTGTATTTCCACCTGAATATCTATGGTTTCGTTTTCATTTTTAAGCAAAACCAAAAGCTTTTGTATTCTCTTTTGCGGATTTACGGTTTCAAGAATTTTTTGCTTGTCGCTAAAATCAAAAAAGGTGTTTGAGCAAATGTAATCGCAAAGCTCGCCTATATCGTTAATTGAAATAATGTGGCTTATAACCTCGTTTGAAATTTTAGAAATTTTGGAGGCGTAACGCTCGAATTCCTTTTTAAGTACCCTTATATAAGCCTTATCCTTTGAATTTGGCTCAACGGGGTTTTCATCAATAATATCAACAACGCCGGAAATAAACGGAGTTTGTTGGAATATAGTTACCAAATCGGCACGCATTAAGCCCTGAACAATAACTCTGAAATTTGAAGAATTGGGTATTTTAATCATTTGCTTAATTTCGCAAACAACGCCCATTTCATACATATCCTCAATTTGGGGATTATCAACCGAAGCGTCTCTTTGAGCAACAAGAAAGATTTTTTGGTCTTTATTCATGGCGGTTTTCAATGCTGAAATGCTCTTTTTTCTGCCCACATCGAAATGCAGATTCATATTTGGGAACACCACCAAGCCCCTTAAGGGAATAATGGGTATATCGGCAAAATCATAAGTGCCCCTGAGTCCCTCTTTAATTTGTTCTATTTTCTCAATATTTTCCATTCTTACAATTCCTTATAAACAGTTGGTTAATATTATAATATATATTCAAATAAAACGCAACAAAAAAATATAACCCACGAATAATCGTGGGTTAAAATTAAGCATTTTTCAAATCATTTGCGTGCAGTAACACGGATTTGCGCTTGTTACCTGTGCGCATAAGCGGCTTTGCGCCGTTCTTTATGCAGTCCTCGGTAATAGTGATTTTCTCAATATTATAGTTTGAGGGCACGGTAAACATAAGTTCGTTGAGAACGGACTCAAATACGGAGCGCAAGCCCCTTGCCCCTGTTTTTCTTTCAAGGGTAACATCAGCCATAGCCTCTAAAGCTTCGGGCTTAAATTCAAGCTGAACGCCGTCCATTTCAAAAAGCTTGGTATATTGCTTTACAATTGAATTTTTCGGCTCGGTCATAATTCTGACAAGAGCTTTTTTATCAAGATTTTCCAGCACTGTAACAACGGGGATACGGCCGATAAGCTCGGGTATCAAGCCGTATTTTACCAAATCGTGCTGGTTAACATTTTTCATAATATCCTCAAGCTCAATCTTATTTTGATTAAGGTTTGAACCAAAACCCAGAGAATTTTTACCGATACGCTTTTCAACTATTTTTTCAATACCGTCAAATGCGCCGCCGCAAATAAACAGAATATTTGTGGTGTCAATTTGTATAAACTCCTGCTGAGGATGCTTTCTGCCGCCACCGGGAGGTACATTTGAAACAGTGCCTTCAAGGATTTTCAAAAGAGCCTGCTGAACGCCCTCACCGCTTACATCACGTGTAATTGAGCGGTTTTCGCTTTTTCTTGAAATTTTATCAATTTCGTCAACATAAATGATGCCACGCTGTGCCTTTTCAACATCAAAATCGGCCGCCTGAATAAGCCTTAAAAGAATGTTTTCAACATCCTCGCCCACATAGCCCGCCTCAGTAAGAGTTGTGGCGTCTGCAATAGCGAAAGGAACATCAAGAATTTTAGCAAGGGTTTGTGCAAGCATGGTTTTGCCCACACCTGTTGGGCCCAAAAGCAAAACATTGCTTTTTTGCAGCTCAACATTACCGTCGCCGCCGTAGAAAATACGCTTGTAATGGTTATAAACGGCAACAGACAACGCCTTTTTGGCATCATCCTGGCCGATAACATATTCGTCAAGCTTTTCCTTAATTTCAATAGGCTTGGGAAGAATAAAATCCTCCGGTTCCTTTTCGTTAACTCTTGCAACAGAATCAGGGCCAATTAAATCGTTGCAAAGGGCAACGCACTCATCGCAAATAAATACGCCGGGACCCTCTATTAACTTGTTAACCATTGATTCACTTTTGCCGCAGAAGGAACACCTTGCAGCATGAATGTTTGAATCATCTCTTGACATCAGTTAAGCCCCTATCTTTTCTCAATTACCTTGTCAACAAGACCATATTCCAAAGCCTCCTGTGCCGACATCCAATTATCTCTGTCGGTATCCTTAACAAGGGTTTCATAGTCCTTGCCTGTGTTTTCGGCAAGAATTCTGTTAAGCTTTTCTTTTGTTTTTAAAAGGTTTTTAGCGGCTATTTCAACATCAGTTGCCTGGCCTGTAATGCCATTTCCGCCAACAAGTGGCTGATGAATAAGTATTTCGCTGTTAGGCAGAGCAATACGCTTGCCCTTAGCGCCGCTTGAAAGGAGGAATGCACCCATACTTGCTGCCATTCCCACACAAATAGTTGATACATCGCACTTAATATAGTTCATTGTATCGTAAATTGCCAAGCCTGCGGTTACAGAGCCACCCGGAGAATTGATATATAATGAAATATCCTTTTCACTGTCCTGGCTTTCAAGAAATAAAAGCTGAGCAACAACCAATGACGCGCTTGTATCGTCAACCTGGTCTGACAAAACTATAATTCTGTCAGAAAGAAGTCGTGAAAAAATATCAACACTGCGTTCGCCGCTGCTTGATTGTTCAATTACATAAGGCATTGATGGCATAATAAATCACTATCCTTTAATACTAAAATTAAGCCTTTTTAGCGCTGTCAACTACCAAATCAACAGCCTTCTTTGTGTTAACATCTCTTGCAATGCTTTCAGTGGGAACTGCCTTCTTAATTTGGTCAGCCTCCATACCGTATTGCTCTGCAAGCTTTGCAACCTCAGCATCAATCTCTTCTTCAGTAGCATTGATTGACTCTGCGTCGATAATTGCGTTAATTGCAAGCTCAACCTTAACCTGCTGCTTTGCGCCGTCCATAAACTGAGCCTTAAATTGCTCCTCTGTTTGGCCAAGGTAACCGAGATATGTTTTAAGGTCTAAGCCTTGCATTTGAAGCCTGTAGCTGTAGTCGTTCATCATATCGTCGCATTTTTGCTGGAACATAACCTCTGGGATTTCAACCTCCATGTTCTCAACAACCTGCTCTAACAATTGGTTTTCAAAATCAGTCTTTGCGTTTGTTTCCTTCTTCTCGCTGATTTGCTTTTTAAGATCTTCCTTAAGTTCGTCAAGAGTATCAAATTCTGAAACATCCTTTGCAAATTCATCGTCAAGCTCCGGGAGTTCCTTGTGCTTGATTTCGTTAATCTTGCACTTAAATACGGCGTCCTTGCCTGCAAGTTCTGCTGCATACTCCTCAGGGAAGGTTACGTTAACATCAAACTCTTCGTCAACCTTGTGACCTGCAACTTGTTCCTCAAAGCCTGGGATAAATGAGCCAGAACCAAGCTCAAGGGGATAATTTTCGCCCTTGCCGCCGTCAAATGCTACGCCGTCAACAAAGCCCTCAAAGTCAATCTCTGCAGTGTCACCCATCTTAGCAGCCTCATCATTAACAGATACAAGGCGGCTGTTTCTGTCCTGCATATTCTTAAGTTCTTCTGCAACATCCTCGTCGGTAGCCTCGGTATCAAGCATCTTAGCCTCAAGACCCTTATACTCGCCAAGCTTAACCTCAGGATATGTAGTTACTGTTAATTTCATTTCAACACCGTCTGCCTTGCTGAGAACAGGAACATCTGTAAGCTCGGGTTGTGCAACAATTTTTAATTCAGCCTCTTCGATAGCTGACTGAACAGCGTCGGGATATACAATATCAAGAGCATCCTCATAGAAAGCACCCTCACCGTAAACCTTTTCAACCATGCCCATTGTAGCCTTGCCCTTGCGGAAGCCGGGGATTTGGATTGATTTTCTTTGTTTCATATATGCTGATTTGCAAGCCTCTGTAAAGGTTGCAGCATCAACGGTTACTTCAATTTCATAGGTATTAGTATCTACCTTATTTGATGACTTTAATGCCATAGAAATGACCTCCTAATATTATAAATAAATTTATCATCGAGCAAGCATTATAACATATAAATGTAAAAAAAACAACACATTTGTCAAAAATATCTAATTTGCGGCGGTTACGGCTTAGGCAAACGGATAAGTTTTGGCATAAAGCCCAGCCTGTCACAGGAAATAAGGTTAAATTCAATTCCGTTTATAACATCATCCACGGCAAGCTTAGCAGCAACACCATGAAGATGCCCATAATAACATTTTTTTATACCGTATTGATGCAATAATTCCAAAATTTCATCGCATTTTGTGTCTGTTGTAATGGGCGGATAATGTAAAAACATGATTTTTTCATCACATTGGGCGCAGTCAAGGGATAGCTTAATGCGGTTAACCTCACGCCTCAAAATTTTTTCATCATGCTCCTCCTCGCTGCCGAACATCCAGCCACGTGAGCCGCAAATTGACACGCCCTCAACTGTATATGAGTTGTTAAATAAAATTTTTATGGTGTCAAAATGATTTTCCTCAATAAAAGCGTTCATTTTTCTTGCGGTGTTCCACCAATAATCGTGATTGCCCTTAATTAATATTTTTTCTCCGTTTAACGAATTTATAAAATCAAAATCCGTCCTTAATTCGTCAAAATTCATTGCCCAGCTTATGTCGCCGGCAATTACAACAGTGTCGTCATTGCCCACAACGCTGTTCCAATTTTTTTCAAGCCGTGAAACATAATCGTTCCAGCCCACAAAGCTGTCCATCGGTTTATCGGTGCCGAAGGACAAATGAGTGTCTGCAATTGCAAATAATGACATAAAACCACCTGAATAAAAGAATTGATACTGTTAAAAATAACATTGAAGGGAGTGAAAAGTAATGGATAACGAAATCAAAGGAATCTCTTGTGAGGCTAAAAACTGCGTATATCACGACAGCACAAACTGCTGCACCGCAGGCCATATCAAAGTTGGCACACAAACAGCAACAACAAATACAGAAACAAACTGCCAAACATTTGAGTGCTGCGACAGCTGCGGCTGTAAATAGTGAAAAAACGGTGACGAAATGTCACCGTTTTAATTTTTATAAATTCAAAAGTTTGAATACCATTTCGCTCATATTTTCCTTATCGCAAACATTGGTAAAGCGAACCGCCTTATTCTTTAAGGATTTAAGGGGTGTGGGCACCTCAGCGCCTGTTACACGGTTAAGCTCGTCAACCATGTCAAACTCGTCAAGCTTAGGAGCCTTGCCGCCCATAACGGCTGTAAGAACGCTCTTTGAGAACTTGTAGGGAGAAGCGGTAGAATCAATTACGGTTACAATATCATCCCCTGTATCCTCTACATAGTTTTCGTAAACCTTAACCGCAACGGCGGTATGAGTGTCGCAAAGGTAATGGTATTTATCAAATTGCTCCTTAATTGTTGCGTCAACAGAGTTTTCATCACAATAGCCGGCGGCGAAAAGCTCTTTAATGCTTGTGATAAGCTCGGGAGATACCTGATATTTGCCCTCTGCGCCGAGGCTTGCCATAAGTTTTGAAACAAGGGTGTCATCCTCGCCGCTGATGTGATATAAAAGCCTTTCAAGGTTTGAGGAAATCAAAATATCCATTGAGGGAGAAGTTGTTGTAAAGAACTGTCTGTTTTTGTTATACTCCCCTGTTTTAAGGAAATCGGTTAAAACATTATTTGAGTTTGAGGCACAAACAAGCTTTTTAATGGGCAGACCCATATTTTTTGCATAGTAAGCGGCAAGAATGTTGCCGAAATTACCTGTGGGAACAACAACATTAATTTCCTCGCCGAGAGTGATTTTGCCCTGGTCAAGCAAATCGCAGTAGGTTGAAAAATAGTAAACAATCTGCGGAACCAGCCTGCCCCAGTTAATTGAGTTTGCAGATGAGAACATCATATTCTTCTTTGCAAGCTCCGCTTTAATATCATCGTTTGTAAAAATTGATTTTACTGCGCTTTGAGCATCGTCGAAATTACCGTTAATTGCACAAACGGCAACATTGTCGCCCTCCTGTGTGGTCATTTGAAGCTTTTGCATGGGCGAAACGCCGTCAACGGGATAGAATACCAAAATTTTGGTGTTATCAACATTCTTAAAGCCCTCAAGAGCAGCCTTGCCTGTGTCGCCTGATGTTGCAACCAAAATTACGATTGTTTTGCCGTCAGCGGTTTTCTTTGCAGAAACGGTCATAAGATAGGGCAAAAGCTGCAAAGCCATATCCTTAAAGGCACAGGTTGGGCCGTGCCAAAGCTCTAAAATATTTTCATTCTTATTAACGCAAACTGTGGGTGCGATTTTGTCTGAAGAAAACTTAGACGCCTCATAAGCACCCTCAACGCAATAGTCAAGTTCTTCCTCGGTAAAATCAGTTAAAAATTCTTTCAAAACGGTTTTAGCCCTTTCGGTATAAGGCATTGAAACCATTTTGCCGATTGTATCCAATGAAAAATCAGGTAACTCGCAGGGAACAAAAAGTCCGCCCTCTTCACTGATGCCCTGTGCAATTGCCTGGGCAGCGTTTACTCTGATACTTTTGTTTCTTGTAGAAGTGTAAAGCATAATTTTTCTCTCCTAAAATTTGTTACATAGTATTTTATACTAAATCAAAGGCATTTTCAAGATGTTTAACGGATTTAATTTTACCGTTTTTAGAAAAAACCTCAATTACATCAAATCTGGGCTGTAAGTCTGTGGGATTTACGCTTAAATACATTTGAGCAGAGGCAATAATTTTCTTCTGCTTTTTCAAATCAACAAATTCTCTCGGCTGAGCGATTGAATTTTCATTTCGCATTTTAACCTCGGCAAAAACAAGATATTTTGCATTTTTCAAAATAAGGTCAATTTCGCCGAAACGGCAGGTATAATTAGCCTCCAGCAGAGTGTAGCCTTTCTTAGTTAAATAGTTGGCGGCTTTTCGCTCCGCCATTGCACCCAAAGCGTTCATTACTTTTTTCTTTCATACCATGTTTTTAAAAATGTTTGTCTGTGAATTTCGCAGGGGCCGTATTCATCAAGCATTTCATAATGCAGCTTGGTGCCGTAGCCCTTGTGCTTTTCAAATTGATATTGGGGGTACTTTTCAGCCATTTCAAGCATATACCTGTCCCTTGAAACCTTAGCAAGTATTGATGCTGCGGCAATTGAAAGGGATTTGGCGTCGCCCTTAACAATTGTTTCGGCAGGAATATCAAGGGGCGGCAACCTGTTGCCGTCAATCATAGCGTATTCGGGCTTGGTTTTAAGGCCGTCAACCGCTCTTTTCATTGCAAGAAAAGTTGCATTTAAAATGTTATATTCATCTATTTCCCTTGCTGAGGCGCTTGCAATTGAAAAATCCTCAGCCTCGTTAATGATTTTGTCAAAAAGAGCCTCCCTTTTCTTTTCCGAAAGCTTTTTTGAATCGTTAACGCCCTCAATAATTTGCCCTTTTTTCAGCACAACTGCGGCAGCGTAAACCGGGCCTGCAAGGGGTCCCCTGCCTGCCTCGTCAACTCCGCAAATAATACTGTAACCATTATTGCGTGCTCTGTTTTCGTAATAAAGCCAATCAATAATTTCCTTTTCCATACCGTTACGGCAGCTCCAGCGTTATTCTGCCGAGCTTTCCTCCCCTAAATTCATCCGCAACAATAACTGCGGCTCTTTCATAGTCAATTTCTCCGCCCTTGATTAAAAAGCCACGCTTTCTGCCAATCATTTCAAGTATTTCCCAGCCTTGCTGGTCGGCAACGGAATCAAGCTTATAGCGTTCCTCAATAGCTTGGGGTCTTGTTTTTGCAAGAACCTCCAGCAGGCGGCAGGCAAGGGTTTCCTTGTCGGTTATTTCATCCTTAACCGAGCCGATAAAGGCAAGCTTGTCCCCAACCTCCGGGTCGTCAAACTTAGGCCACAAAACACCGGGGGTGTCCAGCAACTCAATGCCGTTGCCCACAACAAACCATTGATTTTGCCTTGTAACACCTGCTTTGTCTGCAACCTTGGCCTTGGCATTTTTGCCCATTCGGTTTATAAAAGAAGATTTGCCGGTGTTGGGTATTCCCACAACCATAAGCCTTAAGGGCTTGCCTGACATTCCCTTTTTTTCGTTTCGTTCAATGGTCGCCTTCAGTGCCTGCTTAACAACGCTGTCAAATTTATTAAGTCCCTTGCCGGTGCGGCAGTCAACCGCAATTGCATAACAGCCCTTATCCTGAAAGTATTTAAGCCACAATGATGTTGCGGCAGGGTCAGCCACGTCGCATTTGTTAAGCAACACAATTCTGGGCTTTTTTTCAATGATAGAATCAAGCTCAGGGTTCCGTGAGCTGAAAGGAATACGAGCGTCAACAAGCTCGACAACACCGTCAACAAGGCTTAAGGATTCCTTAATAAGCCTACGGGTTTTAGCCATGTGACCAGGGAACCATTGCACATTTTGCTTTATATATTCAGGCATAATAACACCGCCAATACAAAATAATATAGTTTATAATAACAAAAAAATCGGTTTTAAGCAACAAAAAAGCACAATTATTTCAATTGTGCTTAATTATATCTTTTATTTCGTTTAAATTATGTATCTCAAAATCAATTTTAACTGATTTATCGTTAACACTGTTGTTTGGGTTATACCAACAGCATTTTATACCTGCATTGTTTCCACCCTGCATATCGCTTGTAAGGGAGTCCCCCACAATTAAGATTTCGTCCCTGCTAAAGGGTTCAATATTCGCAAGGGCATATTCAAAAAATTCGCTGCTGGGCTTTTCGTAGCCCACCGAATCTGAAATAAACACACCGTCAAAAATGTCGTCCAAGCCTGATTTTGCAAGCTTTCGTGTTTGCACGGCATAAGCACCGTTCGTTACCGCATACTGCTTGTATTCGCCCTTAAGCTCCCTTAAAAGCTCAAAGGAGTTGTCAATAAAAACAACAATATCCCCAAGGCCGTTTTCATATTCCCTGCAAATTTTCTCTGCACTGACATTTGTAATGCCCTGTGTTTGCAGAAAATCAACAAATCTGTTATGTAAAACTTGGCTTTTGGTAACCTCGCCCCGTTCAAGGCGCTGCCAATAGCCCTGATTTATTTTAGAATAAACGGCAACCGCTTCATCGGTACATTCCCCAAGGTTCAACTTTTTAAAAGTGTTTTTTAGCGACGCACTTTCTGCCGAAAGAAAGTCAAGCACAGTTGCGTCAATATCCCACAATATACATTTAATCATAATTCACCTATATTTTAAATTGGGTTAAGTAGGCCTTGTCCTCACTGCTAACCCTAAAAGATTCCCTGATTTTTTGAATGGATTTGTTTTGCACCCAAGGAGAAAGGCACCTGCTTTCAATTATCCGTTGGGTTTTATCCTTAAACTTAATATAAGTAACGGAAAATGCCCAGGCAACCGCCATATTAACATAGTATTTATCCGATTTTATGCCTTTTAAAATTTCCAGCATCTCGTCAATATACTCATCGTTAATATAAAAGCTCATAAGCATAACAACTGCAAAGCGTGTTTCATATTCTCCCTTGCCGATATAGCCCTTGATAAAATCATAATATGCAGGTAAATCATCACTTATAAACTTAAATGAGGCAGCGCAGGAATCGCAAATTGCCCAATTATCAATAAGGGGTACAAATTCGGCAATATCATTGATATGCTCGTTTGTTGAGCATTTTTTCATACCGATTGTTATGCCCTTAACCATTACCTCCTCGTAATACTCGCAGGGATTATAGGCATTTTCCTTGAACGCCTGCCTTGCGATTTTTCTTATAACAGGAACCCTGACACCTATAAATCTGTCAGGGCTGATATTAGGAACAAGCTTTGTGTGAAAATCCTTATATTTTAAATCTCTGTTGTCAAAAAGAGTCTGCCGTAAATCCATCTCATCACCGGGTAGATTATAGCATATCAGTAGTATTTTTTCAACAAGTCAAAATCGTCATAAAGCAAATTAATTTCATTTTGATGAACATCGCAGTCAAGCTTAATAATATCAATTAAATTTGGATTTTTAACTATAACTCTGTTGGCGGTCAGCCTTTCAATGTTATCTACACCCCCAAGGGCACCGATGATTACTTTAACCTCCTTAGGGTAAATCTTTTTATCCTGAAACGGGTATTTTGTGTTAACAATCATAGCAGAAAGATAAGAAATAAAGCCGATAACAAAGCCGATTAATATAAAATACACCCACCTGTTGCCGTATCTTATAAGCTCAAAAACAGATGCGCTGCCCACAAAGCCGATTCTTATATCAACAAGTGAGGAAATCAAATAGGAAAGCCCGGAAACCGCCAAATAAGCAAAATATAAAATCGGGTTATATAAAAGTATAAAAAATGCAAACAAAGTGCTGTTTCCAAAAGCAACAGACAGCAATGCAAGCAAGGTTATGCAGTTAAGTTCCCTTCTGCCAACTCTTTTAAAAATGTATAAATACATTCCCACGGTAATGAAAATATTAACATAATATTTGCCGGTTAACATCCTTGCCACCGTAACGGAGGGGTTAGCGGTATCGGCTTTAAAAATATTTATTACTCCGCTAACGATTTTTTCGTCAATAATCTGTGCCGTTGAATAATCCGTAAAATAAATAAGGCTTGAAAATTTTGAATTCAGCAGCAAATCAAGTGGGCTTTCAAACAAAGCAAAAAGCATTCCCCTGCTGCCTACCGCAGATGCCAGCGAGCTTATAACCGATGATATCGGCCTATGCAAAATAAAGAACAGCAGCAAAAGCGCCACAGTAATCATAAGCATTGCCGCCGCATTAAGCAAAACATTGTCGCTCCTTGAGCCGAGCAGCAGCAAAAAGGTGCAGGCAACAATAATAACAATGCTTAGCTGCCAGCCCAAAAGCCCATAACAGCACATATTCAAAAGCAGCACAAAGGCAGAAACCATTATTGAGCCTTTAACATTTTTACATTCATTATACACAATAAACCCGGGCAATAGCACGCACAGCAGCTGACTGAGGTTATTGTTTATATGCCCCGCCAGCTCAGAAAATTTTGCGGCAGGTATTATTGAGATAACCCCCACCGCCAGCAGAATAACAGCCGTTATGCTTAAGGGATATGACAGTGTGTGATAAAGTTTTTTCATTTTTATAAGCAGCATATTCATAATAGCATTGTTGGCAGCTACGTATAAAAATATACAGGCAGTGCAAAAGCACCGCCTGTTTACCATTTTCTGTTGTCATAATCTGGGCAATCGGATTTTTTAAGCCTTGCCCTGACCTCAACATAGCATCCGCATTTTCTGCACATGCCCGATATTAAATATTCACATTTTTTGCAGTAAGAAAGTCTTTCTGCCGCAAGCTCCTCGCTGACTAAATCGTCAGAATTTAAAGTTTTTATATACGCCTCTATCTCCGCAAGGGTTACGCTGCCCCCTGCCTCATAAAGCAGACATTTTTTACAATTGTTATTCATTATTTTTCAATTGTAAATTTAACAACTGAGCAAGCAGGTATTGTAGCTGTAAAGCCGTCCTTAAGTGCACGGAAATCATCAAAATTAACCGTATGAACGGTATTTGTGTTTTCAAAATCGTTTTTATCGTGAATGTCGCCTGTAAGGATTTCCGCTGTGATCGACTTAACCTTGGTATCTGCAATTTGGCATTTGATTTTAGCAGCCTTTGTTGCAGATGTGTTGGTAATTGTTGAATAAACGGTGCCGTTTTCGTCAACAGAGGCAGATTCAACAAGGTGCGGAAAGCTTTTATTATCGTTTTTAGACGAAATATCATCTGTTGTGATATAAGAACCAACAAGGGTGTTATCCTGATGCTCCTTATACATTTTGAAAACGTGGTATGTAGGGGTTTTAATCATTTTTTCGCCGTCAGTAAGAAGAACGGCCTGCAAAACATTAACAAGCTGCGCAATGTTAGCCATCATTACCCTGTCGGCATGCTTGTTGAAAATGTTAAGTGTAAGGCCTGCAACTATTGCGTCACGCATGGTGTTTTGCTGGTAAAGAAAGCCCGGATTGGTTCCCGGCTCAACATCATACCAGGTGCCCCATTCGTCAACAATAAGCTTAACCCAGCGCTGTGGATTTACACTGTCCATCATTGCAAGATGGTTGGTAATAAGTTCCTCCATTCTGTAAGCCTTACAGATGGTTGAGTTATATTCGTTCAAATCAAAGTCTGTTGCCGAGCCCTTATGCTCCCAACGGCCTGTGGGGATTGTATAATAGTGAAGAGAAATGCAGTTGGCATGGTGCTTAACCTTATCCATAACTTCCTTAGTCCAGTGATAATCGTCAACATTAGGGCCTGTTGCAACACGCAAAACATGCTTATTGTCATAATCACGGCAGAAGGTGTTATAGCGCTTGAATAAGCAGCCGTAATACTCGGGGTCCATATTTCCGCCGCAGCCCCAGGATTCGTTACCTACGCCTAAATATTTAAGATTCCAAGGCTCTTTTCTGCCGTTTTCAGCCCTGAGCTCAGTCATTTTTGAATAAGCGCTTGAGGTCATATATTCAACCCACTCGCTAAGCTCCTGAACAGTGCCGGAGCCCACATTGCCGTTAACATAGGTATCACAGCCGATTTGCCTGCAAAGCTCAAAATATTCATGTGTGCCAAAGGAGTTATCCTCTGTAACGCCGCCCCAGTTGGTGTTGATCATCTTTTTTCTTGAAGCCTTAGGGCCGATACCGTCTTTCCAATGGTATTCGTCGGCAAAGCAGCCGCCGGGCCAGCGCAAAACAGGCAAACCCATTTCCTTTAAGGCCTCCACAGCATCGGTACGCATGCCGTTAACATTGGGGATTTTTGAGTCCTTGCCCACATATAAGCCCTCATATATGCAGCGGCCTAAATGCTCACTGAAATTGCCGTAAATGTCCTTATTTATTTTAGCGATTTTTTGGTTTGGGTTGATTAAATATTTTTCCATAAATTACTCCTTAAGCATTAACTAATCTTAAGTTATCATATAAAAAAATAAAAGTCAACAAAACACAAATAAAAAATGCATATAAAAGAAAAAGTCGCACCCAATGGGTGCGACCGATGCTCTGTTTAAATTATTTAAGGTCTTCCTTAACCTTGGCAGCCTTACCTACTCTGTCACGGAGATAGTAGAGCTTAGCTCTTCTAACCTTACCACGACGGATAACCTGAACATCAACAACATTTGGTGAGTGAAGCGGGAATACACGCTCGATGCCTACGCCGTATGATACACGACGAACTGTAAATGTTTCAGAAACGCCTGAGCCCTTCTTTGCAATTACTGTGCCCTCGAACATCTGAATTCTCTCTCTCTGACCCTCACGGATGTTAACAGATACCTTTACTGTATCACCGATTGAGAACTTTGGTGTTTCTGCCTTTGTGCTTTCCTGAGCAATAATCTTAAGTGCGTCCATTATAATTCCTCCTTATTTTTTATGAGATGTTCATATCAAATAAATTGAAAGCGGACCATCCTTTTAAATGCGAAACGCTGACATCTAAACTCGTTGCAGAAGTTAGCAACGGAACAAATGCTGGTATATAATAGCATATACTGCGGCAAAATGCAAGCATTTTTTTAATTTAACGGTATTCCTTTAAATCTGCGGTTAAAAGAGATATGCGTGAAATGGTTTTCCATTCATAATCCATATCTATTAAACGGATGATTGTGTCAAAAAGGAGCGATGGGTTAAGGTTCTTATCGGGTCCTGCAAAAAGCCTTATGTTCAGCACAATCTGACCGTCCCTTAAAGAAATGTTGTATTTTACAATAAAATCCTTAATATTGGTTTCTTTAGTAATTCTTCTCTTGCCTTTTTTACCCTTTTTAAGGGCGATGATTTCATCGCCGGCAAGAACAGCCTTTATTTTTTCAAGAGCAGCGTCATTATCTGAAAACTCAAACTTGTAAACATAATCACTGTAGACAATATCGTGGCATTCAAGGAAATTGTCATAAACATCCATTACCCTTATACCCTCGGGCAGGGTGTTATTAAGCCTTGCTTTAATTTCATCGTTTGTAATATCGTCTAAAACTCTTATATCCACATTTTCGCAAAGGCTTTCGACCCCCAAGGATAAAGGCAAAGAAAAGCTCATATACGGGTGTGGGTTAAAGCCCTCGGTGTACCAAAGGCGTATTTTAGCCCTTGAAATTGCCCTGGAAAAAGCACGGTTAATATCCAAATGGCTGATATATTTGGCTCTGCCTGTTTTTGAAAATCTGATTCTAATTTCTCGCATCGCAGTGCCCTCCGTTCAGTCGGTTTGCTCCGCAGCCGGCGCATTTAATGCGGCAATGGGGCGTCGTGGTATTTTCGTGTGCTTTTACATTTTCTTTTTCCAAAAACTTTCTGCTAACGCCGTAATCAAGATGGTCCCAAGGTAAAACTTCGCTGAAATCACGGTGACGGTGGGTGTAAAAATCAGGGTTAATATTAAATTTGTTAAAGGCGTTCATCCAGGCGTCAAACTTAAAGTGCTCATCCCAGGAATCAAACTTGCAGCCGTTTAAAAATGCGTCGTAAATTACATTTGACAGCCTTCTGTCCCCACGGGCAAGCACACCCTCAAGCATGGAGGTTGGCGTTTCGTGGTATGAAACCTTGATTTTCCTTGTGGGGATTGATTCAAGCAAATGCTTTTGCTTTGCCATAAGGGAGTCCATCGTGTCCTCCGCCTCCCATTGGAAAGGCGTAAATGGCTTTGGAATAAATGAGGCGCAGGAAATTGAAACCTGAACGCCCGTTCCCTTTTTGGTGTTGGGGTTCTTGGCATAAGCCTCAATAACCTTCATACCTAAATCGGCAATGCCCTCAATATCCTCCATGGTTTCGGTAGGAAGCCCCATCATAAAATACAGTTTAACGGTTGTCCAGCCGTTGTCAAATGCCTTGTTACAGGTTCTTAAAACCTCTTCCTCTGTAACATTTTTATTGATAACATCACGCATTCGCTGGGTTCCTGCCTCGGGGGCAAAGGTCAAGCCGCTTTTTCTTACCTTGTTCAGTTTTTCAGCCAACTCGTCTGAAAAATTGTCAACACGCAGGCTGGGCAATGAAAGATTGATTTTTTCCTTAACAGTCCAATCAATAAGGGTGGTCAGCATTTCGTTAACCCTTGAATGGTCTGAAGTGGAAAGTGAGCACAGTGATATTTCGTCATAGCCTGTTGATTCAATAAGGGCCATAGCCTGCTTGTTAATTGTTTCAACGCTCTTTTCCCTTATGGGGCGATAAATAAAGCCTGCCTGGCAAAATCGGCAGCCACGGATACAACCCCTGAAAATTTCCTCAACAGCTCTGTCATGAACAATGTCAATAAAAGGTACAACAAATTTATCAGGGTAATAAACCTTGTTCATATCCGCAACAACGGCCTTTTTAACCTTTTGCGGTGCATTATTAATAGGTGTAACCGCCTTTACGGTTTCGTCATCGTTATATTCAACCTCATAAAATGAGGGCACATATACCCCCTGAATATCCTTTGCCTTAAGCAAAAACTCCTGCTTTGTGGAGCCGCTTTTTTTACATTCCTTTAAAAGGTCAAGCACCTGATTGGTTGACTCCTCGCCGTCCCCAAGAAAAATAATGTCGCAAAAATCGGCAATCGGCTCGGGGTTGCAGGCGCATGGGCCGCCAACGCAAACAATGGGGGCAAGTTCCGTTCTGTCCTTTGACCAAATAGGTATGCCTGCAAGGTCAAGCATATTAAGAACATTGGTATAGCACAATTCATATTGAAGAGTAAAGCCGATAATGTCAAAATTCTTTATGTAATCCCCTGATTCAAGAGCAAAAAGCGGAACATTGTTCTTTCTCATTTGCTCCTCCATATCGGTATCGGGGGCAAAAACTCTTTCGCACCAGGCGTCCTCACGCTCATTAACAAGGCCGTAAAGAATTTTCATTCCCAAATGGCTCATACCTATTTCATAGGTATCGGGAAAGCAAAAGGCATATCTTAAATCAACCTCGTCCTTATTCTTTATAACGCTGTTAAGCTCGCCCCCAACATAGCGGGCAGGCTTTTGAACATATTGAAGAATTTTTTCAACTTCCTTTTTAATCATAAATAACCTCAATCAAACGAATTGTTCAAACTATATATCAAAAGATAAATTATTATCAAAAAAAGCGAAAAGCTTTTTAAATAAACGCTCAGCGTCAGCAAAAGCAAAGTGAACGCAAATGAAATGTAAAAATAAATTTTATCGGACAACGCCAATGAAAATACCCTGTTAAGTATTATTTTTAAAATTCTGCCGCCGTCAAGTGGATAAATCGGCAGTAAATTAATCACAAAGAGCGCCGTGTTAATTTCAATTTCAATACCTAACAGCATAAAAATAAGATTTACGGCAGGTCCGCATAAAATAATAACTATGCTTTTTAACGGTCCTGTGTGGGAATTATATTTCAAGCCGATGCCATAGTAAGCAACGGTTATAAGTTCTGCTCGTTCCCCAAGAACGGTTAAGGCTGCAATATGCCCCAATTCGTGCAGAGCGGAAAAGACTAAAACATATATTAAGCTGTAATTTGAAACAAAAACCGAAAAAGCAAGCATAAGAAAAAAGGTGTATTCAACCTTAATTTCAGTGCCGAACAAAGAAAACCTCAAACAACCACCTTAATAATGGTATGTTTTTGCAGGCCGCTTTATTTCCTGTCTATATAGCTTTGCAAAATCATAACAGCCGAAACTGCGTCAACGCTGTTTTTGCGCTTTGCTCCCCTAACATTGTTTTGGGATAAAACATTGTGTGCCATTATCGTTGTAAGCCTTTCGTCCTGATAATCAACGGGAATATCAACAGCTTTTTCAAGTTCGGCACCCAAGGCTTTGCATTCATCGCACCTGTAGCCATAACTGCCGTCCATATTTCTCGGCAAGCCGATAACTATTTTCTCGGGTTTTTCCTTTTCAACAATATCAAGAATTGCTTTTACAAGCTTTGGCTGATAGCTTTCCTTAATAACAGTATAGGGGGATGCCAATATTTGGTTTTTATCACAAAAGGCAATGCCTGTTCTTGCATCGCCGTAATCAATTGCCATTATTCTCATATTTCGCCTTTAAACAATAGGAAAATCGGCAAAGCCGATTTTCCTAACTGTTACAATATTATTCCTCGTCCTTTTTAGAACCTGAAGATGTTTTTTCCTCGTTTGGCGCCTTGGAAGTGCTTTCAGCCTCAGAGGTCGGTTCTGTCGGCTCGGTGGTTTGGTCATCGTCGCTCGGTGCGGTGGTGTCCTCCTCGTCATCACCTGAGCCGCCTGATGATGTGGTATGCTGGCTCTCACTGTAGCCCGAATAGCTTGTGGTTTCAGGGAGGTTATTTTCATCATACCAGCCCCAATTGCCTGTGCCTCTGCACAGCAGGCCGTTAGCATAGCTGTATTCCCTTTGAACCACACCCTCGGGAATGGTAAATTCCTTAACATTTTTGCCCTTTTTGTCGTAAATATTATTTAACAAAAGGTTCCATATTGTTCCGCAGGGGTTGTAGGAATAGCTGTAATGAACCTCTTTCGGAATATCGTAGCCGTACCAAACGCCCACAACATATTCAGGTGTTCCGCCGATAAACCACCTATCATTATTATCTGTTGTTGTACCTGTTTTACCAAAGCATTCAACACCGCTGATTTTGTAATACCTACCTGTACCCGAGTTCATAACAGTTTGCAAAAGCTTGTTCATAACTCCGGCAGAATTTTCAGCCAGTGCGGTTTGCTTGGTTTCCTCAGGATTTTTCTCAATCAAAACATTACCCTGGGAATCCTCAATTTTATAATAAGAATAGCTGCCGTAGTAGTAGCCGCCGTTGCCGAAGGACTGATATGCGGTTGTCATTTCAAGCACCGAAACGCCGTGAGTTAACGAACCTGTTGCCATTGGGGCGTAGTCGTTATCAATTACAGGGTCAAGGGTTGAAATATGGAACTTGTTTGTTATGAAATCAAAGGAATAATCAACGCCAATCAGATCAAGGGTGCGTGCTGAAATTGTGTTTTTGGAATCCGCAAGACCTTTTTGCAGCGTTACCATAGAGTTTGAATATCCGCCGCCCTCGTTTGTAGGCCATGGCTTGCCGTTTACATTCATAAGCGGTGCGTCCTTAACAGGGGTTGACCAATAAATGTTAACGGAATCATCCTCCAGGCTCTTTTGGATAGCCGGGCCGTAAACGGATAAGGGCTTGATTGTAGAACCGGGCTGACGCTTTGACTGTGATGCACGGTTAAGTCCTCTGTTAAGCTTCTTTTTGCCTGCACCGCCCACAATGCCCATAATTCTGCCCTTGTAATCCATTACAACGCAGGCGCTTTGAACATCGTCGTCGCCCATTTTTTTACGGTTTTCGTAAATATTCTCCGCCTCTTCCTGAACATCAAAATCAATGGCAGAGTAAATCTTCAAACCACCGCCGTAAAGCATCTTTTTGGCTTTCTTTTCGCTGTAGCCCATTTTTTGAAGGTCTGAAAGAACCTCCTCGATTACATAGTCGGTATAGTAGGAGTTAATTACATTTTCATCCTGTTCCTTTTGCAGGTCGGTAGCGTCCTTTGTAACCTGGCTACCCTTGTAATCCTTGCTGTTGGTAAAGATGATTTTGTAATTAAGCGCCTCCTGGTACTCGGCGTCGGTAATATAACCCAGCTCATTCATTTTATACAAAATCCACTCACGGCGCTCTTTGTTATTGTCCGGGTTAATAAGTGGGTCGTACTTTGTGGGATATTTTGTAATCGCCGCAAGGCAGGCGCACTCCGCTATATTAAGCTTGTCAACATCTTTGCCAAAATAGGTTTCAGCGGCAGTTTTAACGCCATAGCAGCCGTGTGATAAGTAAATTGTGTTAAGATAAGCCTCAATAATCTGATCCTTTGAATAATTTTTTTCAAGGTTCAAGGCAGAGAGAATTTCGTTAAACTTTCTTACAAAGGTAACCGAATTTTCATCTGTAAGGTTTTTAATAAGCTGCTGGGTAATGGTTGAACCGCCCTGCCCGCTCATGGTTACCGTAACGCCGATGGTTCGCTTCCAGTCAACGCCGTGGTGCTTTTCAAAGCGCTCGTCCTCAACTGAAATAAAGGCCTCAGGCATATATTCAGTCATATTGTCAAGGTCAAGCCAAATACGGTTTTCCTCGCCGTGTAGCCTTGTAATCTGAACAAGCTTATCGTCGTTATCATATCCGTAAATAAAGGAGGTTTGGTTTTGGTTTGCCGCCTCCTCCTGCAAATCAAATACAGCGTCGCCGTAAACAACGGTGTAGCCGTAAATTGTGATAACAGAAAGGCAAACAACGCCCACAACGCCGATAACCATTAAAACAGCCAAAATAGCTTTTAATACTACATTGAAAAAACTGCGAACGGGAGAGGTGGGCTTTTTTTTCTTTTTACCCCCTGCTCTTTTGCCTTTATCCTCTTTTTTATCCTTATTAGAGGTTACCTTATAGGAGCTGGGCAAATTATCCGCCTTTTTCCTTTGGGCGTCCTTATCCTCATTATATACTTTTTGAGAGTTATTCATAAATGATTCGAGCAAATCATCATAATCATTTGATGCCATACTATACCTCCTTAAAAGTAAAAAAGTTAATATTCGTGAACCGAGATAAGTTATTATATAATATAATTTCAAAAAAATAAAGACAAAAATTGTAAATTATGACTATAAAAGCAAATGTTAATACTTTCTGGCCCTTTTTTTGTTCATTAAAACCGTGTGGGTTGACACCAAAACATCGTCATAGGTCTTTTTAGCACGAACATAGGTCCAATATGCTTTATTACATTTTGAGCACTTTGCCGCAAAATTAAACGCCTTATTCTTACACTCAATTTTTGACGCCCTTTCAAGGGCTATGCCGCATTCGGGGCATTTTATTACAACATCGTTAACCTCAAACAGGCTTGAATGAGGTTCCAAAATCATATATGGCTTATAAAGCATGCGTTCAAAAAAGCTGCTGTCACAAACGCTTATGTAACCCTTAATTTTATCGGAATTATACACCTTTTTTAGGCATTCTGCGGTAACATAGCAATCTGCCAACGCACGGTGCAGTTTTTCCGTGTCAACGCTGATACCGAACATTTCAGCGCACCTTGACAAGCCCACTTGATTACCGCTTTTAAGCTCCTGCTTAGGCAAAAATGCCATGCAATACTTTTGAGCATCACAGTATTTTTTGATAAAGCTAACATGGCAGTTGCCCAAAACCTTAAGATAATTGTTTGCCAAAACATAAAGGTCCGAATTGCTCCAGCTTAAAAACACATTGTCGCCGTTGCCGCACCAGCGTGTAAAATCCGCCATTGCGTCAGTAAAGGAAATACCGTCGCTTTTTACCTCGTCATTAGTGATTTTGGTAATACTTTTGCAGCGGTTTGAAATTTTCTTTGCAAAGGTCGGTTTAACAAGCTGCTTAAAAGCGTCAACAATATTTAACGAATCGTTTAAACGAATCGCCCCTATTTCAACCACCTCGTTTATGCCTGTTTTTGTGGCATAGTTGTAGTAGTTGCTCCATTCCAAATCAAAAATAATATAATTCAAATCAAACTCCAAAAAAAATAACCTTGCATAACGCAAGGTTATCACTCAATTGTTATACAAAAAGAAATACTAAAACAGCAGCCATAACAACAATGAAGAACAAAACAATTAACCATTTTGTTAATCTTTCAAGCTTGCCCTCAATGGTTCTGCCCTTGGATTTGCCAACAAATGAATCCGCACCGCCTGTGATAGCACCCGAAAGGTTTTGCGAACGGCCCTCTTGCATAAGAACGATGATAGTTATAATAATTGATGCAACAATAAGTACGGCACCAAGCACATAATGATACCAAAGCATAATTAATACCTCCGTAAGAATTTAACACTCGTGCATTATAGCATAAGTTAGATAATAATGCAAGTGTTTTTTTAAAACACAGCTAAAAACTGATTTGGTCGCTATTGTCGGCAGGGGTCGGCATTGCTCCTGCGCCGGGTAAATTTTTAGTTCTGAACCTCCACGCCTTTTCAAACTCCCCTTCAACATAGGGGCGCATTGATTCAAGGGTGTGGGTAATTTTTTTGGTTTTCTTTTGGCTCATAACCGCCACGCCGATAGTGTCCTTAGTGGTTTTCGACGAAATTGATGCGGTGTCGAAAATAAGTATTTTGCCGCTTGTTGAGGTTAATACAAACTCGCTGTCAGCCTCAATATAAGCGCAGCCCACCAACGGGCACTTGTCTGAATAAGCCTTAAGCAGCTTTTTTCTGTTGGTTTTGGTTTGGTAAGCGGTAATGTCAACCTTTGCGATTTTTCCGTTTTCAAAGGCAAAAATCATATAACCCTTGTACTCGTGAATTACGCAGATAAACACACTTTTTTCATCGGGCTCCATTTCAAGTTTGCCGGGAACATAAATGCCCAGCTGTGATGCCTTACCGTCTGCAAAATCGTCAACCTTAGCCTTATAAACCTGTGCCTTGTCGCTGAATACCAAAAGCTCGTCACGGTTTGAGCACTCAAAGGTGTTAACCACCTCGTCGCCCTCTTTAACCTTTTGCTCGCCGGACATACGCAAATTAGCGGTTCTGATTTTGTTAAGGTATCCCTCTCTTGTAATAAACAAAGTAACGGGATAATCCTCTGCAACCTGCTCCTGCGAATCGTCAAATTCCTCAACCTGATAAAGGATTTGGCTCTTCCTCTCCCCTGCGTATTTTGCGGCAACTTCTTCAAGCTCATTAATGATTATCTTTTTAAGCTTATTTTTGCTTGAAAGAATACCCTCAAGCTCCTCAATCTCACTTTTAAGATTTTCTATATCCTTGGTGCGCTTTAAAATATACTCTCTGTTAAGGTGGCGCAACTTAATTTCGGCAACATATTCAGCCTGAATTTGGTCAATGCCAAAGCCAATCATAAGGTTTGGTACTACCTCCGACTCGCTTTCGGTTTCCCTGATAATTTTGATTGCCTTGTCAATATCCAAAAGTATTTTTTCAAGGCCTTCAAGCAAATGCAGGCGCTCAGCCTTTTTGTTAAGGGTAAACTGTGTTCTCCTGCGAACACACTCCAGCCTAAAATCAATCCATTCATTAAGCAAGGCCCCAACGCCCAAAACCTTTGGATAGCCGTTAATAAGCACATTAAAGTTGCAGGAAAATGTATCCTCAAGGGGGGTCATTTTGTAAAGCTTGGTCATAAGCTTGTCAGGGTCAACGCCACGCTTTAAATCAAGGGTAATTCTTAAGCCCTTTAAATCTGTTTCGTCACGCAGGTCGGAAAGCTCCTTAACCTTGTTTGTTTTAACCAGCTCAACAATTTTATCAATAATCGCCTCGGATGTTGTGGTGGGCGGAATTTCGGTAATATCAATACAGTTATACTTTTTATCGTATTTGTATTTAGCCCTAACCTTAACCGAGCCCCTGCCGGTTCTGTAAATATTATCAAGCTCGTCCCTGTCATAAACAATATAACCGCCGCCTACAAAATCAGGGGCTAACAGGGTGTCTGAAACCTCGTGGTCGGGATTTTTGATAAGGGCAACCGTGGTGTCGCAAATCTCTTTAAGGTTAAATGACGCAATTGACGACGCCATACCAACGGCAATACCGGTGGTAACATTACACAAAATAGAGGGAAAGGTTACCGGCAAAAGGGTGGGTTCCTTCATTGTGTTGTCGTAATTGTCAACAAAATCAACGGTGTCCTTGTTAATATCCTCAAAAAGCTCTTTTGAAATAGGGGCAAGCTTTGCCTCGGTGTATCTTGATGCGGCAAAGGCCATATTTTTTGAGTAAGCCTTACCGAAGTTACCCTTTGATTCAACATAAGGGTACAAAAGCGATTCGTTACCCCTTGACAAACGAATCATGGTTTCATAAATTGAGGCGTCGCCATGGGGATTTAACTGCATGGTTCTGCCCACAATGTTGGCGCTTTTGATTGTGCCACCTTGCAAAAGCCCCATATTATACATAGTGTAAAGCAACTTTCTGTGAGAGGGCTTAAATCCGTCAATTTCAGGAATGGCACGGGATAAAATAACACTCATTGTATAAGGCATATAATTAAGCCTAATGGTATCAACAATTTCCTGCTCAACTATCGTGCCTGCGCCTTCAATATGAACATTGTCTGCAAGAGGATTAACATATTCCTGCTCTTGGTCCTTTTTTCTTTTAGCCATAAATCAATCCTCCCTCCTAACTGATATCGGCAGCGTCAATATACAAGTGGCCGTAATCGGAAATATATTGCTTTCTGCCCTCAAGATTGTCGCCCAGCATAAGCTCAAACATATCCGAAGTGGCCTGAGCGTCGGCAGGCGTAACCTTAATAAGGCGCCTTGTTGCCGGATTCATTGTGGTTAAGCTCATCATTTCAGCCTCGTTTTCGCCAAGACCCTTAGAGCGTTGAACGGTGTATTTTTTATCGCCGATTTGCTTTTTAATATCTTCCATTTCAATTTCATTATAGGCAAAATAGGTTTGGTCCTTGCAGGTTACCTCGTAAAGGGGGGATTCTGCAATATACACCTTGCCTGCCTCAATAAGCTTTGGCATCAGCCTGTAAATCATTGTTAAAATAAGGGTTCTGATTTGGAAGCCGTCAACATCGGCATCGGTACAAATCATAATTTTGTTCCAGCGCAGGGCGTTCATATCAAACATTGAAACATCCTTTGCCGCCTTGCTCTTAACCTCAACGCCGCAGCCCAGAACTTTGATTAAATCGGTTATAATGTCTGATTTGAAAATTTTGTCATAATCGGATTTTAAGCAGTTTAATATTTTACCTCTAACGGGCATAAGGGCTTGGAAATTAGCGTCTCTTGCCTGCTTGCAGGCACCGAGAGCAGAGTCGCCCTCTACAATAAATATTTCACGCTCGCTGACATCCTTTGACCTGCAATCAACAAACTTTTGAATACGGTTTGTCATATCAATTTTGGTTTGCAGGGTGGTTTTAAGGTTTTTACGGGTTTTCTCCGCCTTAACACGGGAGCGCATATTTATGATTACCTGGTCGGCAATTTTGTCTGCGTCAATTTTATTTTCAATAAAATATACCTCCAGCTGTTTGCGGAAGAAATCCGTCATTGCATCCTGAATATATTTGTTTGTAATAGCCTTTTTGGTTTGATTTTCGTAGGAGGTTTGGGTTGAGAAAGACGAAACAACAAAAATTACGCACTCCTCAATATCCTGAATATTAATTTGAGAATCGGTTTTATTGTATTTGTTGTTTGCCTTAAGATATGCGTTAATTTGGTTAACAAACGCACTTCTAAAAGCCTTCTCCGGTGCACCGCCGTGCTCAAGAAAGCTTGAATTGTGGTAATATTCCTTTAATTGTGTGTTAAGTGAAAAGCAAAGTGCAGCCTTAATTTTCAGCTTGTAATCGTCAAGGTCTTCTCTGTCACGACCCATACGCTCACATTCCCAGTATTGAGGGGTAGTAAAGGCCTTGTCCCCTGCAAGCTCCTTAACATAATCCTGAATACCGTTTTCATAGCAGTATTCGTAGGTGTCGAACTGGGTTGCAGTTGTTTGGTTTTTAAAAATAAAGGTAATACCGTCGTTAACAATGGCCTGCCTTTTTATGGTTTCCTGAAAATACTCAATGGGCACATTAATATCTGTGAAAACCTGCAAATCGGGTTTCCACTTAATTCTTGTGCCGGTGTCCCCACGCTTGCCGTAAGGTTCTTTAATCAAGCCGCCAACGTTTTCGCCGTGCTCAAAATGAAGATTGTATTTAAAGCCGCCTGATTTAATCTCTGCATCCATATATTCCGAGGCATATTGTGTAGCACAAAGGCCCAGGCCGTTTAATCCCAAAGAAAATTCGTAATTGTCGCCGCCGTTGTCATATTTACCGCCGGCATAAAGCTCGCAGAACAAAAGCTCCCAATTGTACTTTTCCTCATTATTGTTCCAATCAACGGGAATACCTCTGCCGAAATCCTGAACCTCAACAGAGCCGTCTAAAAATCTTGTAACAATAATTTTGCTGCCGTGTCCTTCCCTTGCCTCATCAATGGAGTTAGACATAATTTCAAATATTGAATGCTGGCAGCCGTCGATACCGTCCGAGCCGAAAATTACGGCAGGTCTTTTTCTTACTCTGTCAGCGCCCTTTAATGACTTAATACTGTCATTTCCGTATTCTTGCTTCTTAGCCAAAACATTACCTCCGTTAGAAGTGTACATACAGATTGAATTATACAATATATTGTATAAAAATGTCAAGTGTGTTACAAAGAATTACAAAATAAACAGGACTGTAAAATACAGCCCTGTTAGTAATTTGTACCGTTATTATAAGCTGAGAATTGAATCAAGCTGCCTGTTGCTGTCAAACCAAACATAACAATAAAGATTTTGGGTTGAATCGTAAATATAAGCGTAATCCTTTGAGCCACAAGTATGAACCGTGTATAAAAGCTTAACGCTGTCGCCCTTTTTAACACTGCCGATTTTATATTCAGAGTTGGCATTTTGCCTTGAATAAACGGAGAAATTTTTAAGTGCATTTGTTGACTTGTCAATTTCCTTAAAGCCGTTTTCATCGGGCACAAACCTTATCGCCTTAACAAAATCATCAACAAAGTTTTGTGCTATCGGTAAAATCTCTACTCCGTCGGCACCCTTTGTGCAGTGTATAAACTGCTTGTTGCCGAGATAAATTCCGCAGTGGTCCCAAGCCTTGGGGTCGCTTTCGGTGTTTTTAAAGAACAACACATCGCCGGGCTGGAGTTTTGAATAATCATACTTGCCCTTGCATACAAGGGTTGCTTTGAACTCCGAGCTGTAGCCCTCGTTTAAAATTACACCTGTGTTACCCAGGGTTGTAATGTTTTTATCAACCTTGTAGGCCTTGCAGTATTTTGTCATGGTTTGGTTTAAAACATAGGAAACAAAGCCCGAACAGTCAAAGCCATATTTACCGTCGGTGTCCTTAACGCCCTCTGATTGATCGTGAACATACTTTGTATCCCAGTTTTTGAAAATCCATACAGCCTTGTCAACCACGTCCTGCTGGTATTTGTTGCTCGATGCGTTTGAGTAATCGTAAGGGTTCTTTTTGGTTGTAAACTTTGAGCTGCCCTTGGGGTTAAAGGCGTAATAAAACTTGCCGTTATACTTAAGCCTTTGATAATAGCCCGATGAATACTGAGCGGTAATCTCAAAAAGATAAACCTTTGACATATAGCGGATTGTGGTTACCTTGCCCTTTTTTGAATCGGGAATATTATAAATATTGGTATAAACATTTGTTGTGTAAGCAGTAACATAGGTAATAACGCTTTTTGCCGAGGAATATGCACTGTAATACTTAACGCTGCCTACGGTTTTATACGCCCTGACCTTTACATAGTATTTTGTATATTTTTTAAGGCCTGTAATTGTCTTGTCGGCAGTGTTTCCTCTTACATAAACACTTTTTGCGTTTGAAAACTTGCTGTTTGTTGCATAAGTGATTTGGTAGCCTGTTGCCGAGCTGTTTTTGCCTGTTTTGACATTAATTGAGGTTGCGCCTTTTCGTTTAACCGTTACGCTTGGCACGGTTAAACGATAAATAACCTTGGTTTTGCTGCTTGAATACACCTTTTTGCCCTTGTATGAGCACACCTTGTAGGTGTATTTTGTGCCGTTTTTGGTGTTTGTATCCGTCCAAGAGGCGGTTGTGTTTTTTGCAACGGTTTTAACCTTTGACCATTTCGTTGCAGAGCCTGCCTTGCGATAAACATAGTAACCGGTTTTTGCTGTGTCCTTAGTCCAAGAAACCTTAACGCCGTCTGCTGTGTTGGAAACGCTTGAAACGGCGGTGTTTGCAGCAGCCAGCGCTTCAATGGCGCTGCTGTCAAGGCAAGCGGTAAATGCTGTGAAAATAAGGGTAAATGCTACAAATAAACTGATTTTCCTGCAAAAGCTTCTCATAAAAATTCCTCCTGATGTATTTATAATTTTAATATATCAAATTAATGAATTTATGTCAATAAATTATAAATAAAGGGCTAAAATTATTCCAATTAAAAGAGCGCCCCGGTGATTGTGTTTGTTATCAGCTCTATCCAATTTGATTTTGCCTTGGTGCTGTCAAGAGTATGGGTAAAAATTCTCATTAATACCATGCCCGGCAAATGTTACAGAAAAGAACACGGAACAAGGCAACGATATGGCTTTAGCCGAAAATATGCCCACCTCAAATTATCTGTTGCGTTTTTAATGCAGATTGAGTTTATTAAAGCCGCCATCAAAAACAAAATTTAAAATTATATAGCAAAATTTTCTCTAACAGTTAAACACATTATATCACTATTAATTAAATAATCAAGAAAACAAAAAGGATTACCAAACATAAAGTTAAGCAATCCTATAAAGGCAAATTTAAAGCTCATAACCCAGTTTTTCAAGTTCGTTTTTAACAAGATCCTCACAAGAGCGCATAGCAAGAATTGTCCTTTCAAAAAGGTAATCAAGCTCCCAGCCCAGCAGCTCCGCACCTAATTTAATAACCTCCCGTGAGCAGCCTGCGGCAAATTTTTTATCCTTAAATTTCTTTTTAAGGCTTTTAACCTCAAAATCCTTTGCGCTTTTGCTTGGGCGCATTCTTATTGCGGCACCGATTAAGCCTGTCAGCTCGTCTGTTGCGTAAAGCACCTTTTCCATTTTGTGTTCGGGCTTAACATCAACGGTTAAATTGTAGCCGTGTGAGCAAACGCCGTGGATTACCTCATCACTTACTCCTGCCGCCCTTAACAGCTCCGGGGCTTTAATGCAGTGCTCGTCAGGGTATACCTCAAAATCAATATCATGCAGCAAGCCTACCGTGCCCCAAAAGTCCTCGTCCTCGCCGTAACCAAGGTCGTTAGCAAACCATTTCATAACGCCCTCAACAGTTAAGCCGTGGTAAATATGAAAAGGCTCTTTGTTATATTTTTCCAAAAGTTTTAATGCATCGTTTCTTGTAATTGCTGAATTCATTTTTTCTCCTATCCGGGGTCAAACCATTTTTGTGCTTAAAAGCGTGTTGAAAACGGCCTCTGCCATAACCTTATGCCCCTCAACGGTTAAATGCTCACGGTCGGCATCGCTTGGCTGTGCGTAATCAGCGGCGGAAATAACATTTATGCCCTTTTCCCTTGCAACCTTTTTGTATTCCCTAAAAAGCTGCTTTGCGGTAGTTACCGAATTTTTGTCAAACTCAGGGTCAAACTCGCTTTTCCAAACCTCGTTGCCAAGGTAAATGGGCGAAATAATAAGTATCTTATCCGGGGTAACATATTTAAGGCATTCATCAACGCACATGCCGATACCCTTTGCTATTTTATATGGGTTTGATTTGTAGCAGGACTTACAATCGTTGGTGCCAAGCATAATAACCGCACCGTCAATGGGATAGCTTGTTTCAAGTATTTCAGGCAGCGACCTTAAACCGTTGCGGTTTTCACGGTATAAATCCTCATAAATTGTGGTTCTGCCGCACAAGCCCTCCTCCAAAACCCGCACATTATACGGTGCAAGCTTTTCCTGCAAAATGCTGGTCCACCTAACGCCCAAAGAATATCTGTTTTTTGTGTTTGGAATTAAGCCCCATGTGTTGGAGTCGCCAAAGCATAAAAGTTGTTTCAAATTAATCACCTGAATTTTCGGCAAATTTTTACTGTGATTGAATTATATCATTCATTGCCTACTTTGTCAATAGGTATTGTAGTGTTTGCGTGAAAATCAGAAAAAATACACGTAGCATTAACTATACCGTGTGCGTAATTAATATAAATTCATTATTTTAAGCCTTGATGTCATTGCACAGTCTATCTCCTTTACATAACAAAAACGACATTAAATATATTGGATAGCCACCGGACAATAGCTACACCGATATTTAATGTCGTATTTTGTGTTTTATTAAATTTGTTAGTGTATGATAGCACAAATTTTAGCTTGTGCAAGGAAAAATTTTTCAAAAGCCGCAGAAAAAATGCTAAGCCAATATCTCCCTTTGCCTTTTCTTGCTTAAGCCGCTTAAAACCAATTGATACGATTTATCAAGCATATCTTTAAGCAAATCGTCAGGGATTTTTCCGTCATACTTTACTGAATTCCAGTGCACCTTGTTCATATAGTAACCCGGTATAATATCCTCATACTGCCCCCTTAAAAATTCGCCCTCCTCAGGCTTAAGCTTTAAGGTAATGTATTTGGGGCTGCCGTTTTCTCTAAGGCAAACCGCAACAAAAAGCTTATCGTCAATCATATAGCGTATCCAGTTCCATTCAACCTTAAAATCCTTTACAACACCTTTTTTTGCAGTTAAATATTCATCAAGCCACGGGTATTCCATATTACATTCTCCCTTAATTAAGTTTGCATATCTCAATTAAATATATCATAATTCAACAGCAAGTACAAATGATTTATGAAAATAATAGCGATTCAATCAAAGTAGTGTGTATCTTACCATTTCATCGCCATCCTTAGTAACAACCTTACCGCTTGACCAATCTATTGATGAGGCCAACATATAGAACATTTCATCTCCGCACTCTGTGCATTTAAGCAACAAGGCTCCGTCACTATCCGATAGGGTTTTCATTAAAACTCTTTTTACGATAATTAAATCATTATTATATTCGTCTAATCCTAAATAGGTTATTTGATTATTATTAACTAAGCTATATCTAAGACTGCTTCCAACCTGATAATTTTCAGATGATTTTATATTGCGAACCGATGTTACAACATTGTCACCTTCAAACAACATTCCTCTGTAAAACTGAATTCCTTCATCTTCACGATAACGTGTATATACATATCCATTATCTACAGAATTAACACTAATCCACAATCTGCTGTCTGCGTCATAATTGTCAATATTTTCAAATCCAAACTCTTCGGGCTCACTGAATTCCGGCTCGGTAGTTTGTGGAAAAGTATAATAATTATATTCGGTATAGTCATTTGCTGTTGTATTGCTGACTGAGGTAGTAAGGTCACTTGAAACATTTTCTAAGGTTCTTCGGCGGACAACCTCGTTATGAATCATAAAGCCGACTCCGTAAATAATGCACCCTAAAACCGCAATCGCAATAATAATTGCAAAAACCTTTAATACTTTTTTAGATTTTTTCATTGTCTGTAATCCTCTCTCGTTTTATTTTGATAAAGATATTTTAGCGGATTTTCCGCTATTTGTCAACACAAAATAATGCATATAATATACTATAACCATACTTTAAACGGAGATGGTGTTGTGTATAAGCGGATATACGAGTTAAGAACCGACAATGATTTAAAGCAGCGTGAAATTGCCGAAATTTTAAATTGTTCGCAGCGTGTTTACAGCAACTACGAGCGAGGCGACCTTGATATTCCAACAGAAATACTCATTAAATTATCCCGCTATTATAATGTCAGCACAGACTATATTTTAGAAATTACAGATAAAAAAGATATAAACCAGTAACAACCGCCAAGTGGCGGTTATTTTTTTACCAGTTTAAGCTACTATTAACAGCAAAAAAACAGAGCGGTGCCGTCAAGCACAATGCCTTCCTACTCCTGCAAACACCATTGGTATTTTATTCAGCCAGGTGTTGCGGAGAAATTTGAGATGCACAAACAGCATCAGAAAAGTTAAGATCAGTTCACCGACGGTCATTGCGGCAAAGGAAGGAATATGAAATGTTTTTTCCATAAAAGAGGGAAAGAATACATAGGCGAGTGACCACATATATCCTGCCAAAAGGCTGCAAGCACAATTTTTATATTCGCCCTTCTTTGCGGCAGAAGCCATTGTTAATGAGAAGCCGATGTAAATACACCACAGGAACCCCTTAAAGGAAGTGACTGTTGTAAACAAAAGCGTAATCAAAGCAAAAGCAATTCCACATACCTCAGCGATAACAAGCGCTCTATCCTTAAACCTGTGAACAACTGATATCTTTTCATTTTTGCACCTCTGTAAAATCATAACCACCAGTTGAACTGGTGGTTATGATTGTCTTTATCGTTTTTGTTGAAGATTGATGTTTTTTCATGCTCTTGAAAAATGAACCGTATTCATAACTCAAATATGACGCACCCTACTATTAGAGTCAGTGACAAATAATAGTAGATTCACTTAATTAATACAAAGATTAAGTAATTTTAATTCAAGTGCAATTTTACTATAACGTGCAATTTTCTATATATATCATTCTCAATATTATATAAAGTGTCCTCCGATTTGGTATCGTCATATAGTACAACAAATGCCGAACCAATAAAGTGTCCATTACCATAGTTGTCTAAAATCAATTCATTAACTTCTTTGATATTACTGTTTTTCAAAATAGTTTTCGTTATTTCATTTGATATCTCGTCTTTTGAATCAATTGAATGTGTATCCATTTATATTAATGATTTCTCATAAACTATTCAAATAGGGAGGCAATTCGATTTAAACTGCCTCCCATGCTTTTGGTTATTTAATTAATCCGCTTTCTTTTAAAAGCAGTTCCACATCTGTACCTTTAACTTTCTTCATCACTGTTTTGAGCAGGAGTTTTTCTTTGAATGAAAGAGGTACTTCGTCAATCGTCTTTTTGTCAATCGCATAATAGCAAGCACGCAAAAGCTCTCTTACATCGTATTTACTGCCCCAAACTTCAGGTACGCCACGGTCAACATCAAGAAGTGTATACACGCTTTCCATACCTGTTCTGATTGAGTATTCGGTTGTGAAAATCGTATCTCTCGGAGTTTCTGCAAACTGACCGATGAACGCAAAGTTAACTGCTCCGTCAGGCACAACCTTAGGTCTGTCGCTCTCTTTTCTTGGTTGGAAGAAAGCGTTGATATATGGCATATAGCAGGTTGTAGTGTTGCACGCATTTTTTGCAAGGTAATCGATTTTATTATCGTCAATTCCGATGTGATAAAGCCATTCTCGGCAAACTTCTTCGCCCGTGCAATTTCTGATGGCTTTTTTAACATAATTGCCCTCTTTGTTCGTGTTAAGAGCATAAAGCCAAACGAGAACGGTGTTTTTATCCTGTGCTTTAAATTGAGGCTGACGGTTAATTGTCCAAGAAAGATACCAATTTTCCGTACTGTCTTTAACAGTTACGATACCGCCGGTTGTTACTTTGCCCTCACGAGGATCACGCTTACAAACATTAATGATGTGCTTGATTATCTCCTCGTCAGATGTTTGCACAGTTGCACTCATCCAGTTTGTTGCTTCAACATCATTGCAAAACGCATTTGGGTTACCGTATTCACCGTGTTTAGATTGCTTTGCGATGTTTTTCCACATATCCCAAGATTCGCCGCAGCCGTTTTTGATACCTGACAAATCGGGAGCGGTATTTTGGTCGCCGTAGCAAGATGTATCTGTGCAACAACCGTTTGTAATAAATACAAGGTCATCCTCAATCAAATCAATGCTTTGCTCTTTGCCGTCTTTAACATAAACAATTTGCTTTGCAATTTTTTTGCCGCCCTTGTCTTCAATCACAACATTCTTAACATCCATACCAAATTCTATTTTAACACCGTGTGATTCAAGATATTTTACAAGTGGCAAAATCATACTTTCGTATTGATTATATTTGGTAAAACGAAGTGCACTGAAATCAGGCAAGCCGTCAATATGATGAACATAACGGCACAAATATCTTTTCATTTCAAGAGCGCTTGACCAACGCTGAAAAGCAAACATAGTTTGCCAATAGAGCCAGAAATTTGTTGACCAGAATGAATCAGGCAGAACTTCTGAAATCTTTTTGCCCTCAAGCTCTTTTTCAGGTGTGATGAATAGAGTTGAAAGCGCCATCGCAGATTCTTTGTCAAGCTTAAACTTTTTGTCAGTATGGGCATCTTGACCTCTATTGATTGACGCACGGCAAAGGGAATAATTAGGGTCGTGTTTGTTCAGCCAATAGTATTCATCGAGCACAGATACGCCCGGCGTTTCTATTGAAGGCACATCCCTGAACATATCCCACATCACTTCAAAGTGGTTGTCCATCTCTCTGCCGCCACGCATATAGAAACCTTTTGTTACATCCTTTTCACCGTCACAGCTACCGCCTGCCAACTCAAGTTTTTCAAGCAAATGAATGTGCTCGCCTTTCATTTGTCCGTCACGAACAAGATAGAATGCTGCGGCAAGTCCTGCAAGTCCTGTGCCGATAATATAAGCAGATTTTTTGTCAACA
>CAKTGF010000007.1 GCA_934561395.1 uncultured Eubacterium sp. | reverse complement strand
AAGTATCGGAGTTTATTTAAACTCTTGAATCTTATCGGGTTCCTTTTTCATCGTTGTTTAATTTTCAAGGTCCTAAGTTGCCATCTCTTTCAAGCACCGAAAACCAGACTGTCAAGCTGTTTTCGTTGTGCCCTCTCTCGTGACGGCTTAGCCATAATACCAAATTCAAACCCAAAAGTCAACACTTTTTTTCAAAAAATTTCACAGTTTCTACACCCGGCCGTGTGTTTCTTTGCGTTTGTTATACAGATTATCCACAAAATGCAAGAATTTGCCATATTTTATATACAATATGTATGGTATGGCCCTATTTTGCACATAAAAACACTTTTATATAGTTATAAAATCCTTTGGGATATATTTTGAAATTTTATCTTTTATTTCCTCAATTTCGCTGAATTTTATATTGTAATCGAATATTTTTACCTCCTCACTGTTAAAAGAAACTATATTGGCATTATCATATCCCAGCGAGCAGGTGTTATAATAGGCAACCGCCGTGCCCAACATTAAAGCAAGGGCAGCAGCCGCAAGTATTCGCCTTTCAGCCTTCATATTTATCTTCCTTTACTATATTAATTATTTAATACTTATATATCATTATTATTCAGAAACATATTTATTGTTAAGCAACTCTCCCAAAGCATTGCCGAAAAGCCTTGCCGAATAGCAGGCCTCATCCAGGGTGTTGGCGTCGGTGCCTATTTCAAGAAGAAAGGAATTGTGGGTTTCATACATATTATATTTACGCTCGGAGAAAAGAATAGGCCGCATTACGCCCTCATACATCGAGTTAACCTGCTGCTGCACTGCCAGGTCAAAACGCAAATTATATTCCCAATCGGGGAAATCCTCTACCCTGCCGTATTCGCAGCCGGATATTATCATCATTCGTGCCGCCTTTTTGCCGTTAACCTCGGCTGTGGGCTTAACCTTTGTTTTGTTAGAATATGTAATTGAATCCCTGTGAACGTCTATCGTAATTTCAATTGAGGGATATTCCTCCAAATACTTTTCAATTATCTTTCGTGAGGAATCGTAGCTTGTGTTATAGTCAAGGTCGTGTATTTCCGTGTCGTGAATTACCACAAAGCCTGCCTTTTCCAAATACTCAACAAGTTCATCTCCGACCCGCACCATATTTTTTGCCGTGTCCTTTGAGCGCGAGTCGGACTTAATATAATAACCGGTGTCAAGAAGTGAGTATGCTTCGGTAGTATGCGAGTGGTACACAAGAATTGTCGGCTTTGATTTATCCTTAATCTTCAAATCTGCACCCTTTTCAAGCAAGGCCTTTATATCCGGTTTATAAACGGATGATGGAATTTTGCTTTGAATCTCAACATCCTTATAGGAAATTATGGTTCCACCGCCCTGATAGGGCGCTTCGCTTGTTTTGCCAAGGGATTTAGATTCGGTTTCGGTTTTCTTTGCAGCTTGCATAAGGCTTGCAATATCAGCCGGAGTTTCGGTAATGTCACAATCGTCATCGCTATCCTTTGAACCTATCGTGTTCATAACCTGCTCGCTCTTCTCGGGCCGGGTAGTAATAGTATCGCCCTTATCGCTTGAAATAAAGCTTGAAAATTTTAACTGTAAACTTTCTGCGATTTTATCGGGAGAATAAGCGTAGCCTGCCGCCTTGCCCATTTGGTTAATGTCCGTTTGTATATAAGGGGAAACATTAACAATAATGCCTACAACCGAAAAAATAATAACAGTATTTGCAATAAGCTTTACAATTTGAGCCTTCATATTGGTTTTCATAGCCTTTCTGCGGGGGCATAGCTTTTCTGCCGCCGTTGTGTGTATATATGGATATAATTACACAGTTATATTAATTATTATATACACATTATATATATGAAGAAAAAAGCACCGTTATCCCACAAGGGCAATCATCTCCTGCAAATCAATATTTTTTTGCAGGCAAAGATTTATGCCCATTCCGATAAGCTTTGCCCCCTGCTCGGTTATTCTGTCAATTTCACGAGGGGTAACAAAAGCGGAATCGCTGTTGTTGCCGCTGTATGCCGAGGTGCATACAACAGTGGGTATGCCGATTGAAACAACAGGCACACCCAAGGTTTTTTGTGATATTTCATGCCGATGGTTGCCTACCCCCGAGCCGGGAGATATTCCTGTTGTTGAAAATTGAACGGTGTTACCCAGCCTATCCGCAGAGGAAGCAGCCAAAGCGTCCACCGCAATAACGCAGGAGGGCCTAATTTGCTCAACAACACCCTTTATTATTTCGCAGGTTTCTATTCCTGTTTCTCCAAGCACTCCTGTTGTGATGGTTGCAACGCTGAACAAATCCTTTAGCGATGCCTTTGCCTGCAAATCGTTAACAACATGGCGTGTAGAAAGAACATAATTATTAACCTTGGGGCCGAGAGCGTCGGCGGTTATATTTTCATTTCCCAGGCCTGCCACCAAAACGGAATTTATGTTTTTGGGAATAACGGTTTTTAAAACATCTGCAAAAGCTTCTATCCTGCCGTCAAAAATATCGGTGTTGTTAACAAAGGATTCCACATCAAGGGTAATGTAATCACCGATTGGCTTGCCCAATGCGGCAGCACCCTTTTCGTTTAAAATTTGAACCACAGTAACATTGTCATGCTCACGGATTTTTACTCCGTCAATAACGGTTTTATCAACCGATTCATAGCTTTCTAATGCTAAATCTGTGCGATTAGACATAATTTTCACCCTAAAATTGCAGTATTTTTAATAAAAGTATGCCCAAAAATAAAAAAATACTTGCATTTTAACAAAAGTTGTGATAATATACATTAGCATTAAATAGAATTTAGGTGTTAAACACCGGTATATCCATCTTTCTCGTTAAAGGAGTGAAAAAAGACATGGCAAACATCAAATCAGCAAAGAAGAGAGTTAAGGTTAACCAAGCAAAGGCTGAAAACAACAAGGCAAAGAATTCTGCTCTTAAAACAGCTATCAAAAAGGCTAACATTGCAATCGAAACAAATGCAGATGATAAGGATGCAGCAGTTAAGGAAGCTGTCAAGAAGATTGACCAGGCTGCAAGCAGCAACCTCATCCACAAAAACTGTGCTGCAAGAAAGAAGAGCAATCTTGCTACAAAGCTTAACAAGGCTTAATTATTGCACTGAAACGGCTGACTTTGTTCAGCCGTTATTTTTTGACGCATAAGGCAAATTATACCTTGACTTTAAAGTTTTTTATATTTATAATAGAGTAAGAACTAAAAGGAGGTCTGCCTTATGGACTTTAAAAAAATATTAAAAATCATCAGCGTTATTGCTGCGCTTGTGGCATTGGCTGCAGCCGCTTATTATGCAGTTAAAAAGCTTACCGCTAAGGACGAGCCCGAATATTTTGACGACAACGATTTCTTCGAGTGCGATAATGAAATTGAAATTGTTGAGGTAAAGGAAGAACAACCTGTTGTTGAGGAAAAGGTTGAAGAAAAGAAGGAAGCTGCGCCAAAGAAAAAGGCTGCTCCCAAAAAGAAGGCTGCTAAAAAAGCAGAGTAATTAATACTTAAAGACACGGGCGGCTCAAAGCCGCCCATTTCATTTTGTAGGATTTTGGAGGTTAACTTATGTATTCATCCGGTCTGGTGCTTGAGGGCGGTGGCTCAAGAGGAATTTACACCAGTGGCGTGCTTGACGCTTTTATGGAAAACGATATAACTTTTCCCTATGTAATCGGCGTTTCCGCCGGCAGCTGCCACGGTGCATCGTTTTTAGGCAAATGCATTCATCGCCAGCATGATGTGCTGATCAATTCTGTGCAAAGCAAAAAATATATGGGTATAGGCAACCTGCTTAAGGAGGGGGAATTTTTAGGCAGCGAATGGATTTTTAACGAGCTGAGCTATGATATGTATCCCCTTGACCAGGACGTATTCGAAAATTCAGGCAGCGTTTTGTGCTGCGTTGTTACAAATGCCGCAACAGGCAAGGCAGAATATATGTACCCCAAAACCTTAAGGCTGAGAGGCTGCCCGGAAATCAGGGCAAGCTGCTCGATGCCCATTGTTACAAAGGGCGTTGAAATAGGCGGTCAGCTTTACTATGACGGCGGCTTAGTTGATTCCATTCCTCTTGAAAGAGCCTTTGACGACGGCTGCGAAAAATGTGTTTGCGTTTTAACCCAGCACAGGGGATACAGAAAAACGCCAATTAAGCCCAAGTTCACAAAGGTTATGAAAAAATATCCAAATGTTGCAAAAGCCATGGCAAACCGCCATATTATGTATAACGAACAGCTTGACTTTGTGCACGATATGGAAGAAAAGGGCTGCGCACTGGTTATTCAGCCCTCTGCACCGCTGAATTGCCCCAGCCTTGAAAAGAATATTTCCAAGCTTGAAAGCATTTATCAGCTGGGCTATCGCCACGGCTTGGAATCCATAGATAAAGTAAAAGCATTTTTAGAGAAATAAAATAAGGGATTGACCTGTTAAAACGGGTCAATCCCTTTTATTATGCAGTTTTAGCTGTTAACCTTAACTGTTTTAGCCTTAACAAAGGTGCCGTCGTTACTGTCAAAGGTTACGGTAACGCTGTCGCCCTTTTCAACCAAAAGCACATCCATACAATCGTTAACGGCAATATAATAATATTTGTCATTAAGCTGTAAATAGAAAATTGTGTTGCCGTCATTAACAGAGGTTTTAATATCGGTTACCTTTGCGGTTACTGTGTTTTTATCCTCCTGAGCCGCCGAGTTATCCTCCGGCTTGGTATCGGTTTGAGAATCGTCGCCGCCGTCGGTTACATTTTCATCATTAATAATTTCCGTAGCTACCTCGTTGTCAATCTTGCCCTTATCGGAAAGAGCTTCAATATAGGTATCCCTTGCTTTGGTAAGAGCTACCTCTTTTTTAGACTCGATAAGCGAGTAACCAACAATTGTTTTATCGCTCAGGTTTACATAAGCGTAGCCCTTAATGGTGTAGCCGTCGCCGTAAAGTGACATAAAGTATGTGGGCTGACCGCCGATATCAAGCAAAATCGGGAAAGTTGCGCTATAGCCGTAGTTTTGAACAGCGTCCCTTGCGGATTCCATTGCAGAGGTTTCCATAGAACCGCCGTTTTTATAATACTTTGTTTCCTTAGTACGCTGGTTGCAAAGTATGAAACCGAAGTTTGATGCGTCTGATTTTGATGAGGTAACGCCTGTGTAAACCCAAACATCGTTGCCAAGTGTAATCATTCCGGTGCCGTTTGAGGTAACATTAACATCGTTTTGGAAGAAAATGGAGTTCCAAAAACCGCCTGAAAGCTTGCCGTAATAGTTATATTGGTTAATAATTAAATCCTCGCTGTAAACAACATCAATCCACTCAAGGTCGCTGCTGGTTTTTACAGTGTCAATGCTGTAATAATCGCTTTTGCCGTTAAGTGCGTCTGTAATAATAACGCCCTTAACATCCGCACCGCCGAACAAGCCGATGGTTTTGTCTAAAACAGGGGTAATCCAATAGGGGTGACCCTGATTGTCAATTTCAAAATTAGAGGTATCCATAATTGCTTGAGGATACTGAAAACGAAGATGACGAACAAGTTTTTCGTTAAACAACTCTGTGGGGGAATACTTAATGCCCTCGCCGAATTGGTCAACGCAGTCAACAACGGTCACATCCTGTGTAACAAGGTCAATAAGCATATATGCGGGAAGGCCGTCTTTAGTGTTATTAAACCACTTGAACACATCAACATATTCAAGATAAGCAACACGGCAGGGGTGGTCGTCTGTAAACTGCTTAATTTCGCCGGTGCGCTTATCCTTAACGGAGCCGGTAAAGTTAATTTGTGTGGATGTTGAAGAAACAACATATTGGCTCTTATATTCATCAAGTGAGCCCAGCTCCTGGTCGGCAAGAACTGCGGAGGTTTGGCTGTCAAGCTGAGGAACCTCGTCATAATTAACATCGGCAAAATCCTCGCTGAAATCGGCATTGCTGTTAACAGGCATAAGCTCGGCATAATCCTTTGCCCTGAAAAGGGTGCAGCCCACAACATAGCCCACTGCCATTACTACCAAAAGCACACCCACTATAATCAGTGGCACAATTGATTTTTTCTTGACATACTCTCGTCTTTCAACCTTTTTTCTTGCGCCGCAGAGCATATAAAAGGATGCCCAGAAAATTGCAATAAGCGCAACAACAAACACATAAAAATCGGTTGTTTTTAAATTAAATGCGGGAATGAGCATATAGTATAAGCCAAAGCCCAAAACCAAGGTAATAAGTGCTGAAATAAGCAGTTTTAAAGGAAGCTTTGGTGGTGCAACCACAACCTCAACATCATCCTTTGAAGGCCATTTGAATTTTGACTTGAAGTTTTCGATAACTTCGTCAGCGTCATAATCCATATTAGGAATTTTATCACTCATATATTATTCTCCTGTCTTAAATGGTGTTTTAATTATACTATAAACAAGGGTACTTAGCAACAAATTATTTTTGTTGTTTATAGGTTATTAAAAATTATAGCAAAATTTTACTGTATATTTGGGCAACCTCCGGGGCTGTAAGCACCGTGGGGTTATTTGTAAGCCGCTGCACATCCACCCTTGAAACGAAGTCGGCTATCATACCCTCATCCGCTCTCGGCGGCTTTAACTCAAACTCCTCAATCAAGCCGTTAAAGGTTTTTAAAGCGTTGCCGTTCATCATATCATCCAGGGCTTTAAAATTGCTTAACACATAATCTCTGCCCCTTTTATCGTTAACATTATCGTTATGCCCAAGCATATATTCCCATATTTTGGAAAGCCCTGCCGCAACAGAGTGGCCGTGGGCGGTTGAGCAGTTCATTGTAATGTTATAGCACATTGCGTGGCCTGCAGTTGTGCCGGTAATGTTAATTGCCTTGCCTCCGTAGTAGGAAGCCATAAGCATTTTTCTGTTGTCGGCGGCCTCGTTTTTCATATAGCCATCTTTAGCCTCAAAAAACAGTTTTATGGCATTTTGGGCATACTCCCGGCTTTCATCTGTTGCCTTTACGCTCCAAAAACTTTCAATAGCATGGCACAGGGCGTCAAGACAGGTGCACTTTCTTTGGTATAAAGGCACGGTTTCAAGCAAGGTTTCGTCAAAAATTACGTAATTGGGTATAAAATCATAATTTGAAATGCTTATCTTTTCATTTTCGTTAATGTAAAAAACCGAAGTTTTTGTGGCCTCACTGCCAGTTCCGGAGGTGGTGGGGATAAACAGCGCCTTAATATCGTTATTTTTCATAGGCTCGGCAAGGCAGGTTGACATATCATTTGTTGCCATAAGCCTAATCATTTTTGCACTGTCCATAGGAGAGCCGCCACCTGCGGCTATCATAAAATCACAGTCTTTGGCTTTAAAAATATTTGCGGCGTCAACCATATCCTCAAAACGGGGATTGGGTCTGATGCTGTCAAAAATTACGGGGTTAAATTTTTTAATATATTCAAAGGCTTTCGTTTTTTGAAAGCTTTTTCCACAGCAAAGAAAAGGCTTTTGAACATTTAATTGTTCAAAAACCCTTTCAATATCCGTGTAATTTTCCAAAATCACACTCATAGCTACTCCTTAATCGGCATTTGCAAGCCATTCATATTCGGGAACATAAATTCTTGTTTTATCCCATGGGTCGCCGTCAAGATGGCGAATCAGCCAAACATAATACATTTCATAGCCCGGTGCGGTAACCTGCTGATGAGCGTTGCCGCCCCTTATGCAAAGACAGCTGCCGTTTTCTGTTTTATACGGGGTGTTGCCCTCGAAGCCTGCACCAAAGCCCTCCGGATGGTCAAACTGATAATAGTAAAGCTCCGGCTGGGGATGATGATGAGGAGGATATGACGACCAACGGCCTGGTTGGTTAAACACCTCGCCCATAACCATATTTGAGTATGGCGCATTATCCAAATCGAACATTGTTGAAACAATTCTGTGGCCGGTGCCATTCCACTGACCCTTGCCGAATTCCTGATAAAGGCAATTATCCGGGTTATAGAATACAGGCTCCCAGGTTTTTTCGTTATCAGTCATCTGCACCAAAACCTCACTGTCCTCAAGTGCGGTAATTTTTGCAGGTGTGCCGTGTGAAAAATGCACAGCGTAAGGTGTTTTTTGGAAAGGATTTGCACGCTTGCAATCCTCATTAATTGCGTTGCCAACGGTAAAGTTAACCTTGCCTGAAAGAAGAAGAACCGCACACTCGTTTTTATCCTCGTTAATTGCAAGTTCCTCGCCCTTTTTAAGCTTTTTAACATAAATATCCATTAGCATTTCCGAATTAACGCCGTTCATTTGGCAAAGAATCTTTTTTCCGTTTTCGTCATATTCGGGTTTAAATAGCATTTTATAAAGCCTCCTTAATCAATTACAGTCAAATTCTTAAGGCTGACATCCATAATCGGCGCAGAATGTGTTAACGCTCCGCAAGAAACAAAGTCAACGCCCACCTGAGCAATTTCCTTAAGCCTTTCCTTGGTAACATTGCCCGAGCACTCTGTTTGCGCCCTGCCGTCAATTAACGCAACCGCCTTTTTCATGGTTTCGTTATCCATATTATCAAGCATAATTATATCGGCGCCTGCTTCAACCGCCTCCTTAACCTGATCAAGAGTTTCGGTTTCAATCTCTATTTTGCGAACAAAGGGGGCATAAGCCCTTGCCATTTCGATAGCCTTGGTAACAGAGCCCGCTGCACCGATGTGGTTATCCTTTAAAAGAACACCGTCTGAAAGGTTGTATCTGTGGTTGGTGGCACCGCCCACCCTTACAGCCTCCTTTTCAAAGGGGCGCATGTTGGGAGTGGTTTTTCTTGTGTCAAGCAAAACGGTGCTGTAACCCTTAAGTTCATTCATGTATTCCCTTGTCATTGTTGCAATGCCGCTCATACGCTGAAGATAGTTAAGTGCGGTTCTTTCCCCTGAAAGGATTGCCTTAACATCGCCGTAGATAACGCCGATAACATCGCCCTTGCAGACCTTATCGCCGTCCTTATAGCTTGTTTCAAAGCGGCTTGTTTTATCAAGGAGCTCAAAGGTTCTCACAAAAACCTCAAGGCCGCAAAGTATGCCGTCCTGCTTGCAAATCAAGTCAGCCTTGCCCTGCTTATCCTCGGGCATAACCGCATTTGTGCTAACATCCTCCGAGGTAATGTCCTCTTTAAGTGTGTTGAGAATATAATCGTCAACATTAATCTTCATTGTCACACCATTTAGCATAGAAGTCCTCGTCCTTTCTTTTAATTTCATCCATAATAAGCTTTTTAAACTGCTTTTCTCTTACCGATTTTTCAGGGTACGACTCCAGGTCAACCTCGGGGTAATCGTCATCCTTAACGGATTTGTCGTTTGCAATATAATCGGCGGCACGCTTTGCGAAAACAAGGCTTTCAAGCAGTGAGTTTGATGCAAGCCTGTTTTTGCCGTGAACGCCGTTGCAGGCGGTTTCCCCTGCGGCATATAAATACTGCATTGATGTTAAGCCGTTAACATCTGTCTTAACGCCGCCCATCATATAATGCTGTGCCGGGGTAATGGGCACCATATCCTTGGTTATATCGTAGCCCTCCTCCATGCAAGCGTCAAAAATATTGGGAAAGCGCTTTTTTGCCTGCTCGCTTGTCATATTGGGAAGGGTTAAATACACATGGTCTGTGCCGAATTTCTTTTCTTCCTCAACAATGGCGTTGGTAACAACATCCCTGGGCTGGAGCTCGTCTGTAAAGCGCTCGCCCTTTTCGTTAAGGAGTATTGCACCCTCGCCCCTTACGCTTTCGCTGATAAGAAAGCGCCTGCCCTTCTTTTTGCTGTAAAGGGTTGTGGGATGAATTTGAATGTAGTTAATATCCTGCAGCTCAACGCCGTGCTTTAGGCTGAGTGCAAAACTGTCCCCTGTAATGTGGGGGAAATTTGTTGAATTAAGGAACAAGCCGCCGATTCCGCCTGTGGCAAGAATAACATCGTGGGCAATAATTGCGCCCATTTCGCCGAACTCATCCTCGCAAACAATGCCGTAGCACTTATTGTCACGCTCAATAAAATCAATCATTGTTGTTTGGGTAACAAATGTAATGTTTTTGCGCTGCATTGCAATTTGCAGCAGGGTTGCTGTAATTTCCTTGCCGGTTTCATCCTTATGATGGAGAATACGGTTTTGCCTGTGAGCACCCTCTCTTGTATAATCATACTCCCCTTCGTCATCCGTATCAAACTTAACGCCCAAATCAATAAGGGTGCCGATAACATCACGGGAGGATTCAATCATAATTCTCACCGATTCAGGGTTATTTTCATAATGTCCTGCCTTCATGGTGTCCTCAAAATAGCAATTAAAATCGTCAATGCTTTTTAGAACGCACACTCCGCCCTGGGCAAGGTATGAATCACATTCCTTTAATTCGTCTTTAGTGATAACGAGAATATCTCTGTCCTCAGGCAGGCACAAAGCGGCAAACACGCCGGCAACCCCCGAGCCGACAACCACTGTGTCTGTTTTAATATAATTTCCTTTTTCCATAACGTCTTCTACCATATATAAAGTAAAAATTTGCACAGTTTTTAACTATACTTATTCTAATATATATTTTTTTTAAACCAAAGTCAATAGATTTACACCCATAAAATTGTGTGTTATAATGTATAGGGTGATAAAAATGAATGTTTATGATTTTGACAACACTATATATGACGGAGAAACGCTGGTTGATTTTATACTTTATTTTGTGAAAACCGACCGCAGAATTTGGAAATACATTCCAAAGCTCCTTTACATTGCTTTTAAAGACAAATTTCACCTTTTTACCGTTGAAAAGGCAATTGAGGAATATGCAGGTTTTTTAGAGGGATATTATGTAAATGTTGAAAATATTGACGAATCGGTCAAGAAATTTTGGGATGAAAACCGCCATAAAATAAAGCCCTGGTATGCAAAGGTTAAAAAGGAAGACGATATTATTGTTTCAGGCACAACGGATTTTTTGCTTGACGGCATAATGCCGGAAATCGGGGTTAAAAACTATGTGGGCTCCTCAATTGACAAGAAAACCGGCAAGTTTGTAAGGCTTTGCTTTCTTGACAATAAGGTAAAAATTTTCAATAAGCTTTACCCCAACGCCCATATTGACAATTTTTACACCGATTCAATGAACGACAAACCCATGATGGATATTGCAGACCATGTTTTCCTTGTAACAGGCAGCAAAATCGAACAGATAAAGTAAGGATTTATTATGAAAAAGCCGCTTAAGTTAACATTCATTGCCGACACCCACTATTATTCCAAAACCCTCGGCACAACCGGCAGGCAGTATGAGCTACGCTCGGGCAGCGACCAAAAATGCCTTGGAGAAACTGAAGAAATAATAAACGCCGCCTTTGATGAAATTGCAAGGAGCGACACGGATTTTGTGTTAATCGCAGGGGATATTACCAACGATGGGGAAAGAATATCCCATAAGGAATTTAAGGAAAAGCTTGACCGCCTTACAAAGCACAAAAAAGTGTATTTAATAACCGCCACCCACGATTGGTGCTGCGACCGCAACCCAAGGAGCTTTAACGGCAACACCGTTTCAAAGGCTGTGCCCACAATGAACCCACAGGAACTGTATCCGTATTATTACGATTACACAATCAGGGACGCCATAAGCAAATTTAAAACCCATTTGGGCACATATTCCTATGTTATGCAGCTAAGCGACAATGTGCGGCTTTTGGCGCTGAACGATGACCAAAACGGCAGGGGCAGAGCCGGCTTTACAGAGGAGCATTTTAAGTGGATTGACCGCCAAATTGACCTTGCAAAGCAGGATAACTGCCTGTTAATAGGCATGGAGCACCACCTGCTCATTCCCCACATAAACCCGCTTATAACAGGTGGCGGCACCTGCGTGGGCGACAGAGAAAAGGTGATAAAAAGGCTTGCCGATCGAGGCTTAAAATATATGTTTGTGGGCCACAGCCACATTCAGAGAACGGACGATTACACCTCGCCCTTGGGCAACAAGCTTACGGAAATTAATATCGGCTCGCTGTGCGGCTACCCTGCGCCTATGGTAAGGGTTACTGTAAACGAGAATTTAACTCTTTCATACCGTGTTGAGCACCTAAAAGAATTTACATTAAACGGCAAAAGGATTGACGCTCAAAGCTTTCTTGCAAGCCACTGCACTGCCCTTTTGCACAATGTGCTTGATTGCACCGATAAACAGGATTTTGCAGACAGAATTACCGCCCTGCAATTAAACGGCGAGGATGCACAAAGGCTGTACCCCTTAATTGCGCCGTTTTTGAAGTTTATAAAAACCGCCACGGTTAACGACGCCTTTAAAAAATTAAAGCTCTTGGGCTTGGCAAAGGGTATTGACCGTGAGTGCCTTGTTGATTACGGCAATGTTAAAATAACAAAATTTATTGACGATATGTTGCTATCCGCCATGGACGGCTCACTGCACCCTCACAGCCGTGACAGCAGCTATTACAAGCTGATTATGGCAATTATTGAAATACCCGGCAAAATTTTCAGAAAAAATACCGACGCTAAAAGGCTTGTGTTTGCCGCAGACGCAATTTTAACCGGCGGAAAGCACAATAACCAAGAGGAAACGATATAAATTGACGCAAAAAAATCTCCTATCAGCGATAAGCGATAGGAGATTTTTGTTATAGGATTAAATTATTGCTTTGCGCCGTCGTCAAACATTTCAAGCGTCTTTACAGATGCTGCAAAGCAGTTTGCAAGACCCTCTGCGTTCATATTATCGTATGTATCTCTTCTTGTGTGATAATAATCCTCAAGCTTGTGGTTAAGGCCTGTAATACCTGTTGACCTGAAGCCTGCCTGTGAGAAAGCGGCATTGTCGGTTGCGCCGCCAAGGGGCGGAACCCAACCCTTTTTAATGGGAACATCAATTGACTGAGCAGCCTCAAGGAACAAGTCTGAAACATCCTTGTCTGCCTTAACGGTTCCGTTTAAGTCACGGTAGTTTACCATAAGGTACTTAGGGTCATTAATGGTATCGTATGAAATAAAGAATGTTGGAACATCCTGAAATTCTCCTGCGTGAGCCTGGCACCACGCCTTTGAGCCACGGAGGCCTGCCTCCTCTGAACCTGTAAGAACAACGCCAATCTCAGTGTTTTCAAGCTCAATGCCCTCATCCTTAAGGTATTTAAGGATTGCAATGCCCATATAACAGCCTGTAAGGTTATCGTTAGCACCGTCAACAATTCTGTGCTCGTTCCACATCCAGTAAAGGCCGATAAGGAACGGAACAAATACAAGGCCCCAAAGGCCTGCTGTGGCAATTGTTTTGCCGCCGATTACAACATCGGGATTAACAGCTACGCCCAAAACGCCATGTTTTGCAATATAGATAATTGAAATTACCAAATAGAAAACCGCACCGATGCCGCAAATAATTGCGTGGCCCTCAAAGCCCACGCCGCCAAGTGCATAGTTTACAGGCCATTCCCAAGCGGCATCAGGGTGACCGTTAAAGATAATTCTTCTTTTACATTCACCTGTGCAGCTTTTCATTGCGGTAACATTGTGGCCTGTTTTTTCCTTAAAGAAACGGTCAACAAACTTATAATAAAGGCCAAACTGCATAAATGCGATTAAAAGACCGAATACCACAAGAACAATTGATAAAATGGGAAAAATGAAATACAATACAACAGCTGCAAGCACCATTGTAATTGTAAAATAAATCCAGCCGAAGAACGAACCGGGATTCTCCTTAAAACTTTCAACCTCGGCATATTCGCAGCCGCAATCCTTTTTAAGCACATCTGCCATATACTCGCAGGATTGAAGTTCGCCCTTTGTGCCGGGCGCTCTTTTTTCAAAGGTTTTGATTATATGAGTGATTTCATCAATCATATATTGCGCTGCCTTATCTTTTTTGTCTATGATTTTTTTCAAATCCATAAAGACTCCCCCTTTTTGTATGATACTAAACAATTTTAACACAAAGCAAAGCATTATTCAATAGTTTTATGAACTCCGCCAAACACAAAACCGCTCCCTGGAGCGGTTTTAGACTGTCGACAAAGGCCCTGAAACACGCCGAAATCACTTTGTAAAAACATTAAGTATATGGATAGGCAATCTAATGTCGAAACAAAATTTTATGTCAACATAATTCAAATAAAATCGCCGCAAACATCGAGTTTGCGGCGATTTTGGCGTTTTTCGTTTTTTGCTCACAAGCGGTACCATCGTACAGCATAGTTCGCAAGAAAACGAAATTCAAAACCTTTCTCAACAGCCTCACAGCGTGTCGAAAAAATTTTTCGACACGCTGAAACCGCCCCCAAGGCCTTGGGAGCGGTTTTAGTTTTATTATTTTGTATTGTTGTTGATTGTGGTGCCGTTGTAATACTGCTGGCCGGGCTGTGGATTTTTGCCTGTTTTTGCCTGAATAAGCTCTTGGCAGGTAACAAGCTGGTAGCCCTTTTTGATTAATGCGGGGACAAGTTTTTCAACGGCGTCGGCGGTGGAGCCGTAAATTTCGTGCATTAAGATAATGTCGCCGTCCTTAACATTTTTCATCACATTTGAATACACCTTATCGGCGTTGCGTGATTTCCAATCTTCAGTGTCAATTGACCAATAGTAAAGAGCCATTCCCTCTTTTTTGCACTCATTTCTTATGGTTTCGGTTGTATTGCCGCCCGGGGAACGAAAGGCTGTGGGGCGCACGCCGCAAGCCTTATAAATTGCGTCAGAGGCCTTGCTCACATCAGCCGTGGTAACATTTTTGCCGTAATGCTGGTGGGTGTAGGTGTGGTTGCCGATTTCACAGCCAAGCTTAACCTTGCGCTTAAGGTTATCAGGATGGTCTGCTGCATTTGTGCCAACCATAAAGAAGGTTGCCCTGGCGTTATACTTTTCCAAAACATCAAGTATTCTTTCCGATGACTGGCTGTACGGCGGCCCGTCGTCAAAAGTAAGGGCAATCATGGGCTTGTCGGGGTCAATGTTGTTGCTTAAATAAGCGCTCTCGGCAATTTTAACCTTTGCAGGCTCGCTCCATTCTCCTGTTACGGCCTTGTCGCCGTTTTTGTAGTAAGAGCAGGCTCTTACATAATAATCCTCGTTAACGGTTAAATTCTCAATGCTCTTTTCCGTTTCCTTGGCATTGTCAATATCTATATGCTGAAAATCCTCAAAATCCTCGTTTTGGGAATATTCAACATAATATCCGTCAGCCCTGGGGTTTGCCTGCCACTTAACCACCAAACAGCCCTCGTCAACGGAATATGCGTCGTCAAGCTCCTGCTTTGCAGGCAGAGTTTTTACTTCAACTATATTATATTTTTTGCTTTCGATAATTTCGTTCTTGATTTGTTTGTAGGCAGTTACATAAAACTTATAGTCGCTTGCCTGGGTAAGCTCCTTAACCTCATAGCTGCAAACCGTTGATGACAAATCTGCAATTTTGTCAAAATTATCACTTTCAGAATCATTTTGATAAACAAAGTAGCCGTCAACCGAACTGTCGCCGTGCCACTTAAGCTCAACATCGCTGCTGCCGACCGTGCCGATTTTAACCGTTTTTACATCAGCCACGGTTTTGGACTGGAACACAGCCATAAGCAAAATACCAATAAAAATAGCAATAAATATCACAACAAGAACATACTGCGCTACTCTAATTTTCTTCGACATAATACACTCTTCTTTTTCGTTATTTTTTGTGTGTAAACAAATTATATAACCTGCGTCGTTTTTGTCAATATCTTTTTCTATTAAGATATCTTAATTTTGTAAAATCACTAAATTAGTATACTGTTTTATTGCAAATTTGTTGATTTTTGATACGGATTGTGTTAGTATTTTATGCGGTAAAGATTATACTTTTATATTAATTATTGATCGGAGAAACAAAATTACCGATGGAAATGAGGTTGGAAAATGGAAAGTATGATAACATTTATGATAGGTTTTCCTTTTCTCAGTGCGTTGGCTCTTGCAATTTTTAAGAACAACACGGTCAGAAAAATAATAACCTATCTGTCGTCGGCTGTGCTTATTATGAACGCAGTGGTATTTGCTCTTACCTATTTCACAAACTATAACAATGAGATAGTTGAGCATGCAAACGCAATCAGGCTGTCCGAGGGCATTATGGAGTTTTCGGAGTACGGAATTATCGGCGTTGAATGTTTTTTGGTTGTGCTGATAACCGTATTAAGCTTAAAGTACAAAAAGTACTATGCTGCCCTGCTTTCAATAGCGCAAACAGCGTTTATTTTTTGGTATGAATTCAGCGGCACAATGCCAAGCGCAACGGGCGATTATCTTTATGTTGACCAGCTTACAGTAATTATGGTACTTATAATTGCTATTGTGGGCACTCTTATTACAGTTTATGCATGCGGCTATATGAGCGATTACCACCATCATCACACCGAGATTAAGGACAGGAGAAATTATTTCTTTGCCCTTATGTATGTTTTCATCGGCGCAATGTTCGGCCTTGTGCTTTCAAACAACATTATTTGGATATACTTTTTCTGGGAAATCACAAGCGTGTGCTCTTTTCTGCTTATTGGCTACACCAAAACCAAGGAGGCTATCGACAATTGCTTTAAGGCACTGTGGATGAACCTTTTAGGCGGTTGCGGCTTTGCAGTGGGCATCGTTTGGATTGGTGTTAAAACCGGTATCAGCGATATTCAAACCCTAATGGCAACAGGCAACGGTGCAGAGCTTGTTATACCTGTAATTTGCCTTGCCTTTGCAGCTTTAACAAAAAGCGCACAGCTCCCATTTTCAAAATGGCTTTTGGGTGCAATGGTTGCGCCCACACCATCGTCTGCACTTTTGCACAGTGCAACAATGGTTAAGGCCGGAGTTTATTTGTTAATCAGACTTGCGCCCCTTATGTCAGGTCAAATTTCCGGCTATATGGTAGGCCTTGTGGGCGGCTTAACCTTCCTTGCCATGTCAATGCTTGCAATCACAGCGTCTGACGGCAAAAGGGTTTTGGCTTATTCCACACTTTCAAACCTGGGTCTTATTACAGCCTGTGCAGGTATCGGCACCCACGAAACAATTTGGGCGGCCGTGTTCCTTGTAATTTTCCACGCCGTTTCAAAGGCCTTGCTTTTCCAGACAGTGGGCTCTATCGAGCATCAAACAGGCTCAAGGGAAATCGAAACCATGCACGGCCTTGTAAGACGTTACCCCGCACTTACATGGATGCTTGTTATCGGTATTTTCGGAATGTTCCTTGCTCCCTTCGGTATGCTCATTTCAAAATGGGCTGCCCTTAAGGCCTTTGTTGACACAGGCCTGCACAGCGGCGGAAACGTTATACTTTCAATCGTTTCAACAATACTTGTGCTTTGCATTTGCTTTGGTTCTGCAACCACACTTTTGTATTGGGCAAAGTGGCTTGCAACTGTTCTTGCCAGCAACCCGGCAGACAGAAAGCACAAAAACACCCTTTCAAACAACCAGTGGGTTTCACTTATCGCCCACAGCGTTATGATGATAGCAATTGTTTTCCTATTCCCGTTCATTTCATCAAAAATCGTTGTGCCTTATGTTGGAACAGGTGCACAGGCAATTTCAAGGGAAAATATCTACTTTACTATCATTATGATTGTTTTCATCTTTGTAATACCAACACTTACATATTTCTTAATCGCAAGAAACAGACCGTTTCCTAAAGCAGACAGATATTTCAACGGTGCCGGCTGCGGCGACCAGGTTGGTTTTGTCGACTCCTTCGGTCACGAAAAGAAGGAATTTCTTACCAACTGGTATATGGAGGATATATTCGGCGAAGACAAGATGTACAAGCCCAGCGTTTATACCTCAATCGGTGTTATATTGGTTAGCATTGTTCTTGCTTTTGTTTTAGGAGGTGGCTGTTAATGAATATTGCAAAGCAAATTATCAGCGCTGTTGCATATTTGCTGCTTGCACCCTTTGCAGGCGCTTTGCTTTCGGGCATTGACCGCAAAATATGTGCAAGAATGCAGGGCCGTAAGGGTCCGTCGGTGCTTCAGCCGCTATATGATGTTTACAAGCTTATGAAAAAGCAAACAAAGGTAATTAACAGAGTTCAAATTCTTTATCTGCTTACCTTCTTATTCTTTGTTGTATTAACAGGTGCGCTGTTCTTCGGCGGCTACGATTTGCTGCTGGTTTTCTTCACATTAACAACAGCAAACATCTTTCTTGTTATCGCCGCTTCAAGCGGTCACTCCCCATATTCGTTTATGGGCGCAAGCAGGGAGCTTATCCAAATGCTTGCATACGAGCCCATGGTGCTTATAACCGTAATCGGCCTTTATGTAACAACAGGCTCGTTTAAGGTTGCAAGCATTGCCACCCATGACGGAATGCTGCCCATTATTTATTTGCCGGGCATTTTCATTGCGTTTATGTTTGTTTTGACAATCAAGCTAAGAAAGCACCCCTTTGACCTGTCAACAAGCCACCATGCCCACCAGGAAATGGTAAAGGGCTTAACCACCGAGTTCAACGGTCAAATGTTTGCAGTGGTTGAAATTTCACACTGGTATGAAAACATTTTCCTTTTAGGCGTTGTGGGCCTGTTCTTTATGAACAGCAACCCATGGTCGGCTCTTATTGCAATTGTTGCTGTTGCAGTGTGCTATTTTATTGAAATTCTCATTGACAACACCAACGCAAGGGTTAAATGGAACAATATGCTTACCGCCAGCTGGATAGTAACAGCTGTGCTCGGTGCGGTTAACTTGATTGTTCTTGAAGTTGTAAAGGGAGGTAAATAATTATGGCTGATGTAACAAAATCCCCTTGGATTATGCATTATGACGGTTCCTCCTGCAACGGCTGCGATATTGAGGTATTAGCCTGCCTTACACCTGTTTATGATGTTGAAAGGTTCGGCGTTATTAACACAGGTAACCCAAAGCATGCGGATATTTTGCTTATTACCGGCTCGGTTAACTCGCAAAACAAGGATGTTGTTAAGCAGATTTACGACCAAATGACAGAGCCCAAGGTTGTTTGCGCAATAGGCATTTGCGCCTGCAACGGCGGTGTGTTTAAGGATTGCTACAACATTATCGGCGGCGTTGACAAGGTAATCCCGGTTGACATTTATGTTCCCGGCTGTGCCGCAAGGCCCCAGGCAATAATTGACGGCGTGGTTAAATCACTTGCCCTGCTTAAAGAAAAAAGCGCAAAGCTTGAGGCTAACAAGGCAGCAGTAAAGGAGGCTGACAAGGTTGAATAATTATAATGATTTTCCCTTTGAAAGAGTAACAAAGGCAGAATTATACGATATTATGCAAAAAAAATATGAGGACGGCTACAGGCTTGCTCAAATTTGCAGCACCGCCTACGAGGGATACAACGAGGTTATTTATTCCGTTGCCAAGGAATATGCAATGGAAAACTATGTTGTCGAGCTCCCCGTTGATGAGGAAATCAAGTCGTTTTCAGACATATTCCCCGCTGCCACCCTTTATGAAAATGAGATTAAAGAGCTTTGGGGCGTTAATGTTGTGGGTATGTCAACTGATTATAAAAACAACTTTTATCGCATTGAAAAAGACACACCTTTTAAAAAGCAAATCAATGTTATCAAAAAGAAGGAGACAGAATAATGGCAAATTTATCAACAGTTCCATTTGGTCCCCAGCACCCTGTTCTTCCCGAGCCGATTCACATTGACCTTGTGCTTGAAGATGAAAAGGTTGTTGAGGCAATCCCATCGGTGGGCTTTGTTCACAGAGGGCTTGAGCAGCTTGCCGAGAAAAGAGATTTTAACGATTATCAATATGTGGTTGAAAGAACCTGCGGCATTTGCTCCTTCGGCCACGGCCTTGGCTATTGCGAGGCACTTGAAAAAATATTTGACGCAGAGGTGCCCGAAAGAGCAAAGTTTTTGCGCACCTTTTGGTTTGAAATGAGCCGTATTCACAGTCACCTTCTTTGGCTTGGCCTGCTTGCCGACGCCTTTGGTTTTGACGCTTTGTTTATGCAGGCTTGGCGCATGAGAGAAAAGGTTCTTGATATGTTTGAAGCGTCAACAGGCGGCAGAGTTATTTTTTCAATTAACAAGGTCGGCGGAGTTTTAAAGGATATGGACTCTGCAATGATTAAGGGCTTTATTGATGTTTTTGACTCAATGGAAAAAGACCTTAGAAAAATGACAAATGTATTCCTTAAGGATTACACAGTGCAAAAAAGGCTTAAGGGCGTTGGTATTCTTACCAAAGAGGACGCTTATCGCTTAAGTGCGGCAGGCGCAATGGCAAGAGCAAGCGGTCTTGAGTATGATATGAGAAAAACGGGCTACGAGGCTTACGACAAGATTGATTTTGATATTATCACCTCAAATGCCTGCGACGGCTACGGCCGCTGCGAGGTAAGAATAGGCGAATTATTCCAATCAATTGCCATTCTTCGCCAGGTGGCGCAAAAAATACCCGAGGGCGCAATTTGCAACCCTCAAAAGGGTATGCCGAAGGGCGAGGCGTTTGTAAGAATTGAGCAGCCCCGTGGGGAGGCAGTTTATTATGCAAAAGCAAACGGCACCAAATTCCTTGACAGGTTCAGGATTCGCACCCCCACATTTACCAACATACAATCGCTGATTCATATTTTGCCCGGCTCGGATTTTGCCGATGTTCCGATGCAAATTTTAACAATCGACCCTTGTATCAGCTGCACAGAAAGATAAGGAGGGGCAATTATGGGATTAATGAAATTTTCAGGCTTTGCGCTTAAAAACCTTTTTTCAAAGCCGGCAACCTGCAATTATCCTTTTGAGCCTGCCACCTATCCTGAGCGTTCAAGAGGTCATATTGAAATTGATATTGACAGCTGCATTATGTGCGGAATGTGCCAAAGAAAGTGCCCGTCGGGCGCTATAACCGTTGACAGGAAAACAAAAACCTGGTCAATTGAAAGAATGGGCTGCGTGCAGTGTGAAAACTGCGTAAGCGGCTGCCCTAAAAAGTGCTTACATATTGTTCCCGGCTACACAGAGCCTTCAACGGAATTTGTTGTGGACTCATACTCGCAGCCCATTGTTGAAAAGCCTGCCGAAAAGGCTGCCGACACCGGCTCCGCCCAGGAAAAGCCTGCCTTAACATCTGGCAAAATCACAAACGATATGAGCACCTGCATTTTGTGCGGACTTTGTGCAAAGCAATGCCCTGCCGAGTGCATTACAGTTGACCGCAACGCCAAAACATGGACCATTAACCGTGACGATTGCATGCAATGCGGCGCCTGCATTGACGCCTGCAAAAAGTTCCACAGCTTAAGCTACGCAGAGGACGACGGCGAGACGGGAGAGGTTGTTTTTGCAAAGGACGGCGCTGCCGCACCTGCAAAGCCTGCCCCAAAAAAGCCTGCCCCTGCTCCTAAAAAGGAGGAGCCCAAGGCTGATGTTACCCTTGGCAAGCTTTCAACGCAAAAGCCCGACCCCGAATTAAGGTTCGGCAAAATTGCAAACGATATTGAAAACTGTATTCTCTGCGGCCTTTGCGCTAAAAAGTGCCCCTTGGGCCTGATTACCGTTGATCGCAAGGAAACAAAAACCTGGTCAATCGACAGGGACACCTGCCTGCAATGCGGCATGTGCGTTGACGCCTGTGCAAAATTCCACTGCCTGGGCTATGCCGAGGATGATGCGGAATACGGCGTTGTAACCTACAAAAAGGAAGCATAACTATAAACTGTAAAATTACCTATTATGGTATTGTTCAGGGCATTGGCTTTCGCCCCTCCGCTCTGAGGCTTGCAAAAGAGCTTAAAATTAACGGCGAGGTTAAAAACTCAGGCGGTAATGTAACAATTATCGCACAAGGAAAAAAAGAGGCGTTGGATGAATTTGTCCAACGCCTTGATACAATGTTTGATATTACCGAAAGTCAAATTGAGGAGTGGGAGTCTGCCGGGGAAAAATACACCGATTTTAAAATAGTTCATTCCACCAACGATAACGATATACCCTTTATTACCCCGGACCTTGCCACCTGCCCCGATTGTGAAAAAGAGCTTTTGGATAAAAATAACCGCAGATACTGCCACCCGTTTATAAGCTGTATCAACTGCGGCCCAAGATACACTATTATAAATTCCCTCCCCTATGACAGGGAGCGAACAGTAATGGGAAACTTCCCTCTGTGCCCGGATTGCGAGGAGGAATATACCGCACCCAAAAACAGGCGTTGCCACGCTCAGACAATTGCCTGCAACAGCTGCGGCCCTAAAACGAACATAACCATCGACCAAGCGGTTGATATTTTAAATAACAAAGAAATTTTGGCTGTTAAGGACATTGGCGGCTACCACCTTGCCTGCCTTTGCGAAACCGAGCCTGCACTGCGGCTCAGGGAAATTAAGGGCAGGGAGAAAAAGCCCTTTGCCGTTATGTTTAACTGCATTGAGCAAATAAAAAAATACTGCCGTGTAAGCCACAATGAGGAAAGCGCTCTGCTTTCTGCGGCAAGGCCCATTGTTTTGCTGGAGAAAATCAAGGACTTGCCGGAGGGAATTTGCAGCGACAGCGATTATATCGGGGCATTTTTGCCCTGCAATCCCATTCAAATTATGATACTTAACAGGGTTTCACCCCTTATAATGACCAGCGCAAACATAAGCGGCGAACCCATAATTACAGATGATGAGGAAATCAAAAAATTCGGCGTTAAGATTTTATCCCACAACAGGGATATTTTAACCCCTATTGACGACAGCGTTGTGCAAATTAACAACGGCAGATTTCAAACAATAAGGCGTGGCAGGGGCTATGTTCCCCTTGCAATTGACATTGGCGCCAACGGCAGGGACACCCTTTGCCTTGGCGGCGATTTAAAAAGCAGCTTTTGCATTGTGCACAACGGCTACGCCTATCCGTCACAATATTTCGGCGACCTGGAGGAGGTTGCCTGCTTTAACGAATACAAGAAAAATATAAAGCGCTTTTGCCGCCTGCATTCCTTTAAGCCTGAGCAAATTGTTTGCGACAAGCACCCACTTTATCACTCAACCGGGGTTTATAAGGCGGATAAAAAGTACCAACACCACCTTGCCCACGCTTACAGCGTTGTTGCCGAAAATCCAATGTGCCAAGGCATTGACGCCCTGCATTTTGTTTTTGACGGCACCGGCTACGGGGACGACGGCGCAATTTGGGGCGGCGAAGTTTTTTTAAACACTCGGCGTATTGAGCATTTAGACTATGTAAAAATGCCTGCCGGGGATGAAATATCAAAAAACGCAGATTTGGCACTTGCCTGCTATGACGGCACAAACCCCATAATCAACAAAGCTATTGAGGGCAACATAAATATTGTAAATTCATCAAGCATGGGCAGGCTGTTTGACGCTGTTTGCGCCGCCCTTGACATTGCCCATTACAACACCTACGAGGGAGAATGTGCAATAAAGCTTGAAGCCTGTGCAAAAAGTGCAAAAAAAGCCTTTTATATTAAGCCGAGCCTTAATCCGAAAGAAATTATAAGTGCCGTAAAAGCGGCAAACGCCCCAAAGGAGGAAGTTGCCCTTGGTTTTCACTGTATGCTGGGGGAGCTTATACTGAAAATTTCACAAAAATACAGTGCAAAAGCGGTAACCCTTAGCGGCGGCTGCTTTGTTAACCGAATTCTTTTAGAAACGGCTGAAAGGCTGCTTGAAGAAAACGGAATTATGGTATTTACCAACAGCAGGGTATCCTGCGGCGACAACGGGCTTTGCCTGGGGCAGGCCTATTTATCAGCAATGGAGGAATAATTATGTGCGTTGCGGCACCGGGAAAAATTATTGAAATTAACGGCAGTGATGCCACAATTGAATATTCGTCAAACATTACCCACGCCAATATCGGCATTGTTGACACCAAGGTAGGCGACTGGGTTTTGGTGCACGCAGGGCTTGTTATTCAAGTGCTTGCCGAGGACGAGGCAAAATATATGACCGATTTGTTCAAGGACCTTGAGGAGCTTGGATTATAATGGATATTAACAGTGTTATACAATTTTTAAGGGAATATGACGGCGAGGATATATCCATAATGGAGGTATGCGGAACACACACCGCATCAATATCTGAAAATGCCATTGACTCAATAATCAGCAGCAAAATTCACTTGATCAGCGGCCCCGGCTGCCCTGTTTGCGTTACCGTGTCATCTTATGTTGACAGGCTTTGCCAATTAGCCCTGGAGGGCAACACAATTGTTACCTTTGGGGATATGATAAGAGTGCCCGGCTCAAAATATGCCCTAAAGGATATTAAGGCAATGGGCGGCGAGGTAAAAATGGTTTATTCCCCCATGGAGGCTCTCACCCTTGCAAGGAAAAACAAAAACAAGCAATTTGTTTTTGCCGCAGTGGGCTTTGAAACCACCACCCCAATTTATGCGGTTTTGATTGATGAAATGCTGCAAAAGGGCATTACCAATTTAAGGCTTTTAACCGCCTTGAAAACCATGCCCAATGTTATTTCAACCATTTGCGAAAGCGATTCAACCGTAAGCGGCTTTTTAGCCCCCGGCCATGTTGCCGCAATCACAGGCAGCGATGCTTTTGAAAGGCTTGCAAAAAAGCACAATGTGCCCTTTGTTGTAAGCGGCTTTAAGGGGGAGGAAATATTAGCGTCTGTTTACGCACTTGTAAAGCTACAGGGTCAGGGAAAATGTCTTAACCTTTACAAGCAGGTGGTAAGGGAACAGGAAAACAAAAAGGCTGCCATGGCAGTTAACAAATACCTTGAGCCCTACGACGCCCCTTGGCGTGGACTGGGAGTTATTAAGGGCTCCGGAATGAAAATCAAAGATGAATACAGCAAATTTGACGCAGGCTCACAGCAGCTTGTTGAGGATTTTTCCTTTCAAAACGGTTGCAGCTGCGGCGATGTTATAATCGGCAAAAAAAAGCCCAACCAATGCCCCCTTTTCAAAAAGCTTTGCACACCTGAAAACCCAAGGGGTGCTTGCATGGTTTCAGGCGAAGGTGCCTGCTTTAATTATTATGTAAACAACAGGGGCTGACAGTTTTAAAGCTGCCCCCATAAACAAAATTTGCCCACAGCGCTTTAATGAGCCGTGGCGGAAAGGCATATAAGTAATATGAAAATTACATTAGCGCACGGCAGCGGCGGAGAATCCACCGGAGAGTTAATTGACAGCGTTTTTGCCAAAAACTTTTCAAACCCGATTTTAAATATGATGGAGGACAGCGCCGTTGTAAGCGGCTCGGCTAAAATTGCAATAACCACTGACAGCTTTGTTGTTACCCCGCTGTTTTTTAAGGGCGGCAACATAGGCAGGCTTGCGGTGTGCGGCACCGTTAACGACCTTTTAATGCGTGGCGCCGTGCCGAAATACATTACTTCCGCCTTTATTATTGAAGAGGGCGCAGATACCGACACACTTGACCGAATTGCAAAATCAATGGCGCAAACCGCCGCTGAGGCAGGTGTAACCGTTGTTTGCGGCGACACAAAGGTTATTGAGGGCAACGGCGGAATTTACATTAACACCACAGGCGTGGGTTTTGTTAATGAGGGCACGGATATTACATCAACAGGGCTTCGCCCCGGCGACAGTGTAATTGTCAGCGGCACTATGGGCGACCACCACGCAACCATTTTGTCGGCAAGAATGGATATAGAAAACGCCATTGAATCCGACAATGCACCCCTTGTTGAAATGGTAAAGGCGCTGATTAACGGCGGTATTGATGTGCACTGCATGCGTGATATTACCCGTGGCGGCCTGGGCACAGTTTTAAACGAGCTCGCAAAGGCCTCGGGTGTTGAAATTGAGGTTGAAGAAAGCAAAATTCCCGTAACCCCACAGGTTAGCGCCTTTGCAAAAATCTTGGGCCTTAACATTATGCACATGGGCAACGAGGGAAAGCTGGTGGCAATTGTGCCCCGTGAACAGGCGGAAAAGGCAGCCCTAATTATCAGGCGATGCAAATACGGCAAAAACGCCGCAATAATCGGCAGTGTTAAAAACGGAAGCGGCGTAAGCCTTGTTACCCCCTTGGGCGGCAAACGAATTGTTAATTCGCTGATAGGCGAGGGTTTGCCCAGAATTTGCTGATGCAAATTGTTAAATAAATATAAAGATAATGGAATTTAGTTGCAGAATTTGTCTATTTATGATATATTAAAAATCGTATTTTCGTTTAAGCAAGGCAAAAACGCAGTAAAATTTAATTGAGCGGTGCAGCTGCCTTATATTAGGAAGTGATAAACAAATGGCAATAAAAACAAAAAATTCAATAGTTAAATCCTTTTATAAGCTCCTTGAAAAAAAGAGCATTGAGGAAATAACCGTTACCGATTTGGTTGAAAAGTGCAATATCAGCCGCCAAACCTTTTATTACCATTTTAACGACATATATTCTATGATTGAATGGATTTTCAGCGATAATGTCAGCAAGTCTGCCGCAACAATTGATAAATCAAACAGCCTTGCGGAGTCTGTTAAGGCCTACGGCGAATTTATCAAGCCCATTCATCCGTTGATTGTTGCGTCACTTCATACCGAATATTTTACCGATATTTACAATTTAATTCATAGCTCATACAAGCAGCTATCAGATAGAATACTTAAAAAGCATTATCATCTTAACGATGCGGCGCAGCAGTATTCTGTTGTATTTTGGGCAAGCGCACTTTGCGGATTAACCGTTAACGAGGCACAAAAAAGCAAACCCGATTATGACAGGCTGATTAAAATTCTTACGGCTACAATGCCAAGAAGCAGACAATAAGCAAAAGGCGGGAAGTGATTAAAAATCACTTCCCGCCTTAGACTGTTAATAAAGGCCCTGAAACACGCCAAACTTGTTTTGTAAAACATTAAGTATAATGTTTTATAATAATTATTTACCATATTAAATATTTGTGTTAAAATGATGGCAGGTGATGAATATGAATCCAATGTTTTTAATGCAAATAAAAAAACAGTTAGAGACCTTTAACAGTCGCCACCCAAAGTTGCGCCTGTTTTTTAAGGATGTGCTTGCAGGTACCGACAGCGGCGATGTGCTGGAAATCAGCATAACCAAAGCAGACGGGGCAAAAAAACGCACCAACATTCGTGTAACGCCTGAGGATAAGGAACTTTTTGAGGGCTTAATCGGCAGCTTAGGCGGCAAGTTTTAACATTAATTTAAGGGGCAAAATATGGATAGTCAAAGCTTCTCAGCGCATATTCCGCTAAAAAATATTACTGTTAACGACAGCTTTTGGTCAAGGGAAACCGAGCTGGTCAGAACAGAGGTAATACCCTATCAATACAGGGCGCTGAACGACCTGGTTGAGGGTGCGGAAAAAAGTTACTGCATAGAAAATTTCATAAAGGCAGGCAAAATCGCACAAAAAATAAAAAACGGCGAAAACGTGCCTGTTTACCCCACTGACAAATGGTGCTACGACCTTAAAAACGCAGAGGAGGGCGCCTTTCACGGCTGGGTTTTTCAGGACAGCGATGTTTACAAATGGATTGAGGCTGTGGGATATTCCCTCACGAATCATCCGGACAGCGTCCTGGAGCGAAAAGCAAAGGAGTGTATTGACATCATCTGCAATGCACAGCTTGAAAACGGCTACCTTGACACCCTATATATTATCAACAATCACAATGATATTTTCAGCAATCTTAAGGATTTTCATGAGCTTTACTGCTTTGGCCATTTGACTGAGGGGGCAATCAGCTTTTATAACGCCACCGGGGATGACAAACTGTTAAACGCCGCAATAAAATTTGCGGATTTAATTTGCAACACCTTTGGGCGTGACAAAATAAAGGGCTACCCAGGCCACGAAATAGCCGAAATGGCTTTGGTTAAGCTGTATGATTTAACCGGCAACAAAAAATACCTTAACACGGCGGAATTTTTTGTGGATGAAAGGGGCAAAAAGCCCTATTATTACGACCTTGTTTTAGGCAAAAAAACCACCCACGACAATTACCACTACAACCAAGCCCATATGCAGCCACGCCTGCAAAAGGAGGCTGTGGGCCACGCTGTCAGGGGCGTTTATCTTTACAGTGCCATGGCTGACCTTGCAAAGCGCTGCAACGATGAGGGCTTATATTCCGCCTGCAAAAAGATTTTAGATAATATCATTAACCAAAAAATGTATATTACCGGCGGAATAGGTGCAAATGCCGACGGCGAATCATTTTCATTTAACTACGATTTGCCCAACGACCTTGCTTACAGCGAAACCTGTGCATCAATAGGGTTGATATTTTTTGCACGCAGAATGTTGGAAATTAAGCCCGACGCCCGTTATGCCGACGCTGTTGAAAGAGCCCTTTACAACACGGTTCTGTCAGGCATGGGGCAGGACGGCAAAAGCTTTTTCTATGTTAACCCGTTAGAGGTTTTACCCTTGGCAAGCCGCAGCGATTCACGAAAAAGGCACATAAAGCCGGTTCGCCAAAAATGGTTTGGCTGCGCCTGCTGCCCGCCTAATTTGGCAAGGCTGCTTTCATCTATCGGGGAATACTGCTTTACCGAAAGCGATTCCTGCATTTTTATTCATCAATACATAGGCGGAGAAATCAATGCATCAAAGGCAAAAATCAGCATTAGCTCCTCCTATTCTTCAAACGGAAAAGTAAAAATAAGCGTTAACCCAAAGGAGAAAACCACCCTTGCGTTAAGGCTGCCCTCTTGGGCGGAGGAATATAAAATTTCACCCGCTGCAATAATCAAGGAGGGCTATGCATATATTGAAATTGACCAGCAGACGGAAATCGACGCCCAATTTGAAATTAAGCCACGGCTTATTAAATGTTCTAACAGAGTGCGTGCCAATATCGGCAAGGTTGCCGTTACAAGGGGACCCTTTGTTTATTGCATGGAGGAGGTTGATAACGGCAGCAACCTGCAAATGCTCAGCATATCAAAAAACCCCGATTTTAAGGTAAACGGCGACATTATAACCGCAAACGGCTGCCGTGAAAACGCCGATGATGAATTATATTCCCCCTACACCCAAAGCAATAAAAATCCTGTAAAAATAAAACTTATACCCTATTACAAATGGGGCAACAGGGGCGAAAACGAAATGGCGGTTTACATTAATATTCAGCCCGATTAGGGATTAATAACAATACCTATGGAATTGTGTTCCATAGGTATTGTTATTTTGTTATATTTTTAACGCATTTTTTGTTTATATTTGTTGAAACAGACAAAGTTGATATAACATCGTTATTTTTTTAACAAAAAGGGTTGAATACTTCTAAATTTATATTATAATAATTGACGGTAAACTATATTAGTATTTTATGGAGGTAGATGTTATGGAATATCGTATTGAACACGATTCAATGGGCGAGGTTAAGGTGCCTGCCGACAAATATTGGGCAGCACAAACCGAGCGCAGCCACGAAAACTTTAAAATCGGTGTGGGCATTGAGGTTATGCCCAGAGAAATCACACACGCATTCGGCGTTTTAAAGAAGGCAGCAGCTATTGCTAATAACATTTTGAAGCCTGAAAAAATGACTGACGAAAAATTAGCGGCAATTTCTCAAGCCTGCAACGAGGTAATGAGCGGCTCTCTTAACGAGCACTTTCCCCTTGTTGTTTGGCAGACCGGCTCAGGCACGCAGTCAAATATGAATGCTAACGAGGTTATTGCAAACAGAGGCAACGAAATTGCAGGCAAAAAGCTTCTTCATCCAAACGACGATATTAATATGAGCCAATCCTCAAACGACACCTTCCCAACCGCTATGAGCATTGCGGCTGTTTTGGGTATTGAGGAAAAGGTATTTCCTGCTCTTGACAAGCTTATTGCAACACTTAAAAAGCTTGAAAAAGACCATGAGGGCATTGTTAAAAGCGGCAGAACTCACCTTCAGGACGCTACACCTATTACCTTCAGCCAGGAAATCAGCGGCTGGAGAACCAGCCTTGAAAAAGACAGAAGGCTGCTTGAAATTGCTCTTCCCGAGCTTAAGGAGCTGGCACTTGGCGGCACAGCGGTAGGAACAGGTCTTAACGCACCTGCCGGCTTTGACACCGAGGTCGCAAAGGCAGTTTCACAAATCACAGGTAAAGATTTCATTACCGCACCAAACAAGTTCCACGCACTTACATCAAAGGACGAAATCGTTTTTGCACACGGTGCATTAAAGGCACTTGCCGCAGACCTTATGAAAATGGCAAACGATGTAAGATGGCTTGCTTCGGGCCCAAGGCTTGGCCTTGGAGAAATCAAAATCCCCGAAAACGAGCCGGGCTCATCAATTATGCCGGGCAAGGTTAACCCAACCCAGTGCGAGGCTGTAACCATGGTTGCAGTTCAGGTTATGGGCAACGACGCAGCAATCGGTTTTGCCGCATCACAGGGTAACTTTGAACTTAATGTATTTATGCCCGTTATAATTTATAACTTTACACAATCTGTAAGGCTTTTAAGCGAGGTTATGATAAGCTTTAACGACAACTGCGCAGTGGGCATTAAGGCAAACGAAGATAAAATGTATAACAATCTTCACAACTCACTTATGCTTGTAACCGCACTTAACCCGTACATCGGCTACGAAAATGCGGCAAAAACCGCTAAAAAGGCATTTAAAGACAATATTTCTCTTAAAGAGGCCTGCGTTGAATTAGGCTTCCTTACAGCAGAAAAATTCGACGAGGTATTCCACCCCGAGCAAATGGTTTAACCACAGCCAAATAAAACTTTTATTATCAGTGAGGAAATAGCAATGACATACAGTTATTATCCGGGTTGCACATTAAAAACAAAGGCAAAGGACCTTGATAAATATGCCCGACTTTCTGCTCAGGCTCTTGGCATAGAGCTGCAAGAGCTTGAGGATTGGCAATGCTGCGGCGGTGTTTTCACAATCGGAAGAAATGATGTTGCAACAAAGCTTTCATCAGTCAGAGCTCTTAATCAGGCTAAGGAAAAGGGCCAGGACCTTGTAACCATGTGCTCCGCCTGCCACAATGTTATAAAGCAGGTAAACAATGTTATGAAAACCGACACTCAGATTGCCGCAAAGGTAAACAGATACCTTAAGCTTGACGAGGAATACAACGGCGAAACCAATGTAATTCACTATCTTGAGCTTTTGCGTGACAAAATCGGCTTTGACGAAATCCGCAAAAAGGTTGTTAACCCGTTAAAGGGCATGAAAATTGCCCCATATTACGGCTGCCTGCTTTTAAGGCCCAGCAAGGTTATGCAAATGGACGACCCTGAAAATCCTACCATTTTAGAGGATTTCATTAAGGCATTGGGCGCAGAGCCTGTTAAATATTCAATGCGTAACGAATGCTGCGGCGGTTATATTACCGTTGAAAATAATGAGATTGCAAAGAAAAAGGCTAACGCAGTGCTTGAAAATGCAGTTAACTGCGGTGCAGAGGCAGTAATTACCGCCTGCCCCCTTTGCCTTTACAACCTTGACAAAAACGCTACCGATTACGATATTCCGGTTAAGTATTTTACAGAAATACTTGCCGAGGCGCTTGGTGTGAAATAAGGAGGACTCTATGGATAAGAATAAAGAATTAAAAGAGCGTATCCTTGAAGTTTCAGGCACTAACGCTCGTAAATGTATGAGATGCGGCAAATGCTCTGCCACCTGCCCGTCTTTTGATAACATGGAATATCATCCACACCAATTTGTATATATGGTTGAAAGCGGCAACATTGAGCCGCTGCTTAACAGCGATTCCCTTTACAACTGCTTAACCTGCTTTGCCTGTGTTGAAAGATGCCCAAGGGGCGTTGAGCCGGCAAACCTTGTTGAGGCTGTAAGGCTTGAGGTTATTCGCAAGCAGGGCGCAAACCACTTAAAGCCACAGGATATTCCCGCAATTGTTAACGACGACATTCCCCAGCAGGCGATTGTCAGTGCGTTCAGAAAATACACAAAGTAAGGAGGAAACACAAAAATGCAAAGAATTGGCGTATTTGTATGCTGGTGCGGTAGTAATATTGCAGGCACCGTTGATGTTCATCAGGTTGCCGAAACACTTAAAAACGAACCGGGCGTTGTTTTCTCTACCGACTACCAATATATGTGCTCCGAGGCAGGTCAAAACCTGGTAAAGGACGCTATCAAAGAGCATCACTTAACAGGTGTTGTTATTTGCTCCTGCTCTCCGAGAATGCACGAAAATACCTTTAGAAAGGCTGCCGCTTCGGTGGGCTTGAACCCCTATATGGTCGAGATTGCCAACATTCGTGAGCAATGCTCTTGGATACATAAGGATATGGCCACCGCCACAGAAAAGGCAATTATACTTGGCAGGGCAGCCATTGCAAAGGTTCATCTTAACACACCGCTTACAGCAGGCGAAAGCCCTGTAACAAAGCGTGCCCTTGTTATCGGCGGAGGCATTGCCGGTATTCAAACAGCCCTTGATATTGCCGAGGCAGGCTTTGAGGTTGACATTGTTGAAAAATCTCCCACCATCGGCGGCAAAATGGCGCAGATTGATAAAACTTTCCCCACTCTTGACTGTGCAGCATGTATTTTGACCCCAAAAATGGTTGAGGCAGCTCAGCAGGAAAAAATTAAGATTTATTCCTACAGCGAGGTTGAAGAGGTTAAGGGCTTTGTAGGCAATTTCAGCGTTAAAATTAAGAAAAAGGCAAGATATGTTAACGAGGACATTTGCACAGGCTGCGGCTTATGCACAGAAAAATGCCCCATGAAAAAGGTTCCAAACGAATTTAACCTGGGAATGGACAATCGCCACGCAGTATATATTCCTTTTGCTCAGGCAGTGCCGAAGGTTGCAACAATCGACCCCAACTACTGCATCAAGCTTAAAACAGGAAAATGTGGACTTTGCTCAACGGTTTGTGCCGCAGGCGCTATCAATTACGACGCTAAGGACGAATTTGTTGAGGCTAAGTACGGCGCAATTGTTGTTGCAACAGGCTTTAACCCCATTAAGGTTGACAAGTTTGACGAATTTGCTTACAGCCAAAGCCCCGATGTTGTAACTTCACTTGAATATGAAAGACTTATGAATGCCGCCGGCCCTACAAGCGGAACACTTCTCCGTCCCAGCGACCGCAAGCATCCGAAAACAATAGTATTTGTTCAGTGCGTAGGCTCCCGCTGCGATGGTGTTGACAGCAAGGGCAAGCCCTACTGTTCAAAAGTTTGCTGCATGTACACAGCAAAGCACGCAATGCTTACCCGTGAAAAATACCCCGACACCGATGTTTATGTTTTCTACATTGATGTTCGTACCCCGGGTAAGAATTTTGACGAATTTTATCGCAGAGCCGTTGAGGAATACGGCGTTCACTATATTAAGGGAATGGTTGGCAAGGTTGTTCCCGAAAACGGCAAACTTAAGGTTCAGGCGTCTGACCTTATTGCCAACGAGCAGCTGCATATTGATGCCGACATGGTGGTTCTTGCTGCGGCAATTGAGCCTGACAAGAGCGCAAGACCCCTTGCAACAATGCTTACCGCATCAATAGATACCAACGATTTCTTCACAGAGGCTCATCCAAAGCTCAGACCTGTTGAAAGCCCTACCGCAGGTGTATTTTTAAGCGGTATGTGCCAGGGTCCCAAGGATATTCCCGAAACCGTATCACAGGCAAGTGCCTGTGCGGCAAAGGTAATCGGCCTTTTGGTTAAAGACAAATTAACCTGTAACCCATGTGTTGCCCACAGCGATGAATTAATGTGCAACGGCTGTTCAAGCTGTGAAAAGGTTTGCCCATACGGCGCAATTACCTATGTTGACAAGGAATTCAGAATGCCTGACAGAACAACTGCCATTCGCAGGGTTGCAAGCGTTAACCCGGCTGTTTGCCAGGGCTGCGGTGCCTGCACCGTTGCATGCCCAAGCGGCGCTATGGATTTGAACGGCTTCTCTAACAGGCAAATTATGGCGGAGGTAGATGCAATATGCAAATAGAAAATAAAGAATTTAAACCTACTATTGTTGCATTCTGCTGCAACTGGTGTTCATACGCCGGTGCTGATTTAGCCGGCACAAATCGACTTAATTATCCCGCAGATATTAAAATTATTCGTGTGCCCTGCTCTTGCCGTGTTAACCCAATGTTTATTTTAAGGGCGTTTCAAAGAGGAGCAGACGGTGTAATCATGTGCGGCTGCCACCCGGGCGACTGCCACTACACCACAGGCAACTATTATGCAAGAAGAAGAATGACCCTGCTTTTCTCAATGCTTGATTATCTTGGCATTGAAAAGGGCAGAACCCGTGTTGAATGGGTATCCGCCGCAGAGGGTCAAAAATTCGCCGAAACCATGAATTCATTTGTTGAAACCATTATTTCACTCGGCGAAAACAAGAGATTGGAGGATTTACGATGCAAGACAGAATGATTAACCGTGCAAAGGAGCTCCTCCAAAACGGAACAGTAAACAGAGTGCTTGCATGGGAAACAGGCGAATTTGATTACGACATTACCCCTGCCGTTTTCACATCGACAGAGGAGCTTGACGCCAAATTCGTTTATAACAGCCTTGCCTGCGCTAACCTTTCAAAATACCTTATTAAAGAAAGCAAAAAGGACGGCAAAATCCTTGTTTTCCTTAAGCCCTGCGATTCCTACAGCCTTGTTCAGCTTATCAAGGAGCACAGAGTTAACCGTGACAATGTTTATATTATAGGCATTGAGTGCTTTGGCAAAACGGATATTGAAAAAATCAAGGCACGGGGTATCAGCGGCATTTCAAAGATATATGACGGCTCAACCATCAAGGTTGAAACCATTTACGGCGACACTGTTGAAATTCCACAACATGAGGTTATGGCAGAGCGCTGCTTATCCTGCAAAAGCAAGAAAATTGTTATTTATGACGAACTGCTTGGCGACAACGGCGAGATTGTTGAGGATTGCAACCGCTTTGATATGGTAGAAAAGCTTGAGGCTATGACCCCTGAGGAGCGTTTTGCTTTTTGGCAAAACGAACTTTCAAAATGTATTCGCTGCAATGCCTGCAGAAATGTTTGCCCTGCATGCAGCTGCGAAAAATGTGTGTTTGATAACGATAATTCAGGCGTTGCTCAAAAGGCTGCCGCAAACAGCTTTGAGGAAAGCATGTTCCACATTATCCGTGCCTTTCATGTGGCAGGCAGATGCACAGACTGCGGCGAATGTTCAAGAGTATGCCCACAGCATATTCCGCTTCATCTTTTAAACAGAAAATTCATTAAAGACGCTAACGAGCTTTACGGGGAATACCAGGCAGGCGCCGATTTTGAAACAAGGCCCCCTGTTGTTAACTTTACATTTGACGACCCCGAGCCCGGCATTATTTATGAAAGAGGGGGTGCCGAGTAATGTTTAAAATTTCTATGGATAATATATCGGCGCTTTTTAACGCAATTAACGATATTGAAAAATTATACATCCCCACAGACAAAAACGGCGTTGCTGTTTTTGACGAGTATAAGGACGGTATGAGCCTTACCAAAAAGCTCAACACCAACCGTTCCGCAAAGGATTTCTTCTTCCCTCAAACAGAAAATCTTTACGATGTTAAAATGAAGGATAAGAAAATCGAAATTACAGACACTCGCTCGGAGTGTGAAGATTTTGTTGTTTTCGGCGTAAGGGCCTGCGATGTTCGCTCATTCGGTATTCTTGACAAGGTTTATCTTGTTGACCCGATTGATACATATTACAAAAACAGGCGTGACCACGGAACAATTATTTCACTTTCCTGCGGCAGACCCGAGGAAACCTGCTTTTGCCAAAGCTTTGGCATAGATTCCTCAGACCCCGAGGGCGATGTTAAGGCTTGGGTAATCGGAAACGAGCTTTACCTTGACCCTGCTACCGACAAGGGTGTTGCTCTTGTTGAAAAAATTAAATCTGTATTAACCGAGGCAGAGGACAGCACGGTTGACAGCGCAAAGGCTGCCATTAAAACCGTTATGTCAAAGCTTCCCCTTGCGAAAGTAAGCTTTGACAGCCTTAAGGACGCCCAACTCCTTGACCTTTTCAAAAGTGAAAAATGGGCAGGCCTTTCGGAATCCTGCCTGGGCTGCGGCACCTGCACCTTTGTGTGCCCAACCTGCCAATGCTACGATATAAGAGAGTTTGACACCGGCAACGGCATTAAAAAGTTCAGATGCTGGGACAGCTGTATGTACAGCGATTTCACAAAAATGGCTCACGGCAACCCAAGAACATCACAGCTTGAGCGCTTTAGGCAGCGCTTTATGCACAAGCTTGTTTATTTTCCTGAAAATAACGGCGGCGAATTCGGCTGCGTAGGCTGCGGAAGATGCCTTGCAAAATGCCCGATTTCAATGAACATTGTTAAGGTTGCAAAGGCTTTGGAGGTGAATGAGTAATGAATAACGATACTTTAATTCCTGCTATCGGCGAGGTTACCGATATAAGAATTGACACACCGGATGTTAAAACCTTTAGAGTTAACGCCCTTGGCGGCGGCAAGGTGTTTGAGCACATTCCCGGTCAATGCGCAATGCTTTCAATTCCCGGCAGCGGCGAGGCTATGTTTTCAATTACCTCATCGCCCACAAACAAGGATTTTATGGAATTCAGCATTAAAAAGTGCGGCTGCCTTACCAACTGGCTCCACGATATGGAGGTTGGCCAGCAAATTACCATTCGTGGCCCTTACGGCAACGGCTTTCCCGTTGAAAGCGAGTTTAAGGGCAAGGATTTGTTGTTTATTGCCGGCGGTATCGGCCTTGCGCCGCTGCGCTCGGTAATCAACTACTGCCGTGACAACAGAGAAAACTACGGCAAAATTGATATAGTTTACGGCTCACGCTCAATGGATGACCTTGTTGACTACAAGGAAATCATAGACGAATGGTGCAAGGAGGACGGCATTAACGTTTACCTTACCATCGACAGAGAGCAGGAGGGCTGGGACGGCCATGTTGGCTTTGTTCCCAACTATGTTAAGGAGCTTGGCTTTGATACAAACAAAACAGCTGTTATCTGCGGCCCGCCTATTATGATTAAATTTACTCTTGCCGGTTTAATTGAGCTGGGCTTTGACAAAACCCAGGTTTACACCACAATGGAGTTAAAAATGAAATGCGGCGTTGGTAAATGCGGCAGATGTAACATTGGCAATAAGTATGTTTGCAAGGACGGACCGGTTTTCCGTTGTGACCAGCTTGACGAATTGCCAGATGAATATTAATTTAGGGGGTTAGGAACAGTTATGGAAAATAATATGGTAAACATTTACCTTTTCGGTAAAAAATACGAAGTACCTTCAAACCTTACAATTATGGGCGCTATGGAATATTCCGGCTATCAGTTAAAAAGAGGTTGCGGCTGCCGTAACGGCTTCTGCGGTGCTTGTGCAACAATTTACAGAATTAAGGGCGACAGGGAGTTAAAGGCCTGCCTTGCATGCCAAACAAAGGTTGAGGACAATATGTATATTGCAACTCTTCCCTTCTTTCCGCTTGTTAAAGAGGCTTACGACATTGAAAAGGTTGCACCCACAGAGCAAATTATGATGCAGCTTTATCCCGAAATTTATGCTTGCGTTGGCTGCAATGCCTGCACCAATGCCTGCACCCAGGGCTTAAATGTTATGCAATACATCGCCTATGCTCAGCGTGGCGAATTTGAAAAATGCGCCGAGGAAAGTTTTGACTGTGTAATGTGCGGCGTTTGCTCATCAAGATGCCCTGCCGGCATTTCGCACCCACAGGTTGCCTTGCTTGCAAGAAGACTTAACGGAAAATATCTTGCACCGGAAAGCAAGCACTTAACAGAGAGAGTTCAGGAAATCAAGGACGGCACCTTTGAGGAGCTGCTTGAAAAACTTATGCAAAAGCCCCTTGACGAAATGAAAGAGCTTTATAACAACAGAGAGATTGAGAAGTAAGGAGGTGCACCGATATGTATAACAAAGAAATGCTTGAATCAATGGAAAAGGTTGCGGCGGCAAGAGCAAAAAATGCAGAGCTTGAGCCACGCAGAATGACTGCCGAGGAAAAGGACACTCTCCTTGCAACATACCACCCCGACTATAAGGACGGCGAGTTCAGAACCCTTAAAATCGGCCCTAACGCAGGGGAAAAAGTTCCCACCGAGCTTGCAGAACTTTTACAGGCTCATTCAAGAATTAAGGCTGACAGCGTAAATCTTGACAACCCCGATTATGATGTTGATGTGCTTATTATCGGCGGCGGCGGTGCAGGCGCATCTGCCGCAATTGAGGCTGATAACAACGGTGCCTCGGTAATGATTGCCACAAAGCTTCGTATGGGCGACGCTAACACAATGATGGCCGAGGGCGGTATTCAGGCTGCCGACAAACCAAACGACAGCCCTGCAATCCACTATATCGACGCATTCGGCGGCGGCCATTTTGCCGCAAAGCCCGAATTATTATACAAGCTTGTTAACGAGGCACCCGAGGCTATTCAGTGGTTAAACAACCTTGGTGTTGAATTTGACAAGGCAGAGGACGGCACAATGATTACCACCCACGGTGGCGGAACATCAAGAAAAAGAATGCATGCCGCAAAGGACTATTCAGGCGCAGAGATTATGAGAACCCTGCGTGACGAGGTTCAAAACAGGCAAATTCCTATTGTTGATTTTACTGCAGCTGTTGAGCTTATTAAGGATACCGAGGGCAAAATTGCCGGCGCAGTTCTTATGAATATGGAAACCGGCGACCTTCTTGTTGCAAAGGCTAAAACAGTTATTATTGCAACAGGCGGTGCAGGCAGGCTTCACTATCAGGGATTCCCAACCTCAAACCACTACGGTGCAACCGCAGACGGTCTTGTTCTCGGCTACAGGGTTGGCGCAAAGCTCCTTTATGCCGACACCCTTCAATACCACCCCACAGGCGCCGCTTACCCCGAGCAAATCTTCGGTGCTCTTGTTACAGAAAAGGTTCGTTCCCTGGGCGCAAAGCTTATTAATGTTAACGGCGAGGCATTTATGCATCCCCTTGAAACCCGTGATGTTTCCGCTGCGTCAATTATCAGAGAATGTTCAACCAACGGCAACGGTGTTCATACCGACGACGGAATCGGCGTTTGGCTCGACACACCTATGATTGAGCTTAAAAACGGCGAGGGAACCATTGAAAAGAGAATACCTGCCATGATGAGAATGTTCGGCAAATACGGCATTGATATTCGCAAGGAGCCAATCCTTGTTTACCCAACCCTACACTATCAAAACGGCGGCCTTGACATTGCCGCAAACGGTATGACAAATATTGAAAACCTTTATGTTGCAGGCGAGGCTGTAGGTGGTATTCACGGCAGAAACAGACTTATGGGTAACTCACTGCTTGATATTATCGTTTTCGGCAGAAACGCAGGCAAAAATGCCTCTGAAAAATCAAAGAACGTTAAACTCGGCGACCTTACTCTTGAGCATATTAACGAATTTGAGAAGCAGATTAAGGATTCCGGCATTGAAAGCGATACCGTTTCTCCCAAGCTGCTTCCTACCTACACCCACGGTAACCCTCGTTTTGAGGCAAAGTAAGGCGGTTAGCTTATGAATTTATTTAACGGAGTTTTATCCATAAGCGGTACTGCATTTTTGATTTTCGTTGTTTTTGCAATTACCGCAGTGGGATATATGCTGGGCAGAATCACAATTAAAGGCGTAAGCCTTGGAACAGCAGGAGTATTCATCATTGCCCTGCTGTTCGGGGCATTCCTTTTCCCCACCCTGTCGGCGCAGCTTGTTGTGGGCGACCAGGTGTTTGTAAAGGACGCCCTAAAAATTATTGAAAACTTAGGTTTAATATTCTTTGTAACCTCCGTAGGCTACATTGCAGGCCCTAAGTTCTTCAGGGATATTAAGCGTAACTTTAAGTCCTATGTTTTAATCGGCCTGGTAATCATTTTATCGGCCGCAGTGGTTTGCGTTGCCTGCATTTTTATCGGCGGCAGCATAACCCAGCTTTCACACGAAGAATTCAAGTCAACAATGGTTGGCCTGCTGGCAGGTGCGTTAACATCAACCCCTGCGTTTTCCGCCTCAAAGGAGGCTGTGGGCGCAGATTTTGAGGACGCTGTGTCTGCCGGCTACGCAATTGCATATTTGTTCGGCGTTATCGGCGTTGTGCTTTTTGTTCAACTTGTGCCAAAGCTTTCAAAGGCAAATATGGCTGAGGAAATCAAAAATATTTCCGAGCTTTCGGGCAATGAGCAAGGCAAGCAATCCGATGAAAAGCTGATTAAAATTGACAGCTTCGGCTTTATGGCCTTTTCATTGGCGGCAATCTTCGGCGTTATCATCGGCTCAATTAAAATTTCAGGCTTTTCGCTTACCACCACCGGCGGCTGTATTTTGGTTGCCCTGGTTCTCGGCCACTTCGGCAAAGTGGGCAAAATATCTATTACACCGCCTGTCAGCACCCTGCGTTCGCTACGTGAGCTTGGGCTTATGCTGTTTTTAATCGGCGCAGGCATTTCAGGCGGAGCAAAATTCGTTCAGTATTTTGAACCCATCTATTTCTTATACGGCGCAATTATGACCGTTGTGCCAATGGTTATAGGATTTTTATTTGCAAAGCATGTTTTGAAGCTGCCACTTCTTAACAACCTGGGCTCAATAACCGGCGGTATGACATCAACACCGGCGCTGGGCACACTTATCAGCGTTGCAGGCACTGAAGATATTGCCGCTGCCTACGCAGCAACATACCCCATTGCACTTATTACAATTGTGCTTGCATCAAAACTTATTATAATGTTTTGCTGATTAATACACATAAAAAATCCCGTTAATACTTGCGTATTAACGGGATTTTTCTTATTTCTTAATCCAAATACAAAACTATTTTGTTTTCATCAATTGATTTTTTCACATCAATTACTCTTTGGTTTGACGAACCACGAAATTTTAACGATATATCGTGCATTGACGCCACATAGGGTCCGTCAACCAAAACATCTATAAGGGACAGCATTTCGTTTGAAATATCCGTTGCCGCCCTGCTTTTAGGCTCGCTTTTGCCTAAAATCTGCTCAATTGTAAATCCGGTGTAGCACCAAACATTCTTATCCGGGAATTTTTCACGGAACATTACAAGAAACGGCACCAGCACTCGCTGATTTTCAGGCTCAAAGGGCTCGCCGCCCAAAATTGTAATGCCGTTTATCCAGCTGTGGTCAACGGAGTCAAAAATTTCCTCCATCGTTGCCTCGGTAAAAAGCTCTCCGTAGCCGAAATCCCAGGTTACCTCGTTAAAGCACTCCTTGCAGTGGTGCCTGCAGCCCGAAACAAATAATGATGTTCTTACACCCTCGCCGTTGGCAATGTCAGTTGTTTTGATTTCAGCATAATTCATACAAAAACCTCTTTTCCCACTTTCGCCGGTAGCTGTTTGATTCTATAATACACATTGGCACATAAAATGTCAATGCGGTTTAAAATTTAACATCCCCTGCAGTTTGTGATAAATCCCTTGGTGCAGAAAAAGCAGGAGCTGCGGGCTCCTGCTTTATAAATTGCCTTTAAATTGAAGCCCGATAAGCTTAAATTATAAATGTAAAACTCTTTCCTTAATCTCCTGGGTTCTGCCCTGGTTCCAGAACTGTGTGCCGATATAGCCGCAGGTACGGCGTGCAACATTCATCTTGTCCTGGTCCTCGTTACCGCATTTGGGGCAACGCCAAATGAGCTTTCCGTCCTCATTTTCAACAATCTGAATTTCGCCGTCGTAGCCGCAAACCTGGCAGTAATCGCTTTTGGTGTTAAGCTCGGCATACATAATATTGTCGTAAATAAATTTCATTACCTGCAAAACTGCCGGAATGTTGTTTTGCATATTGGGAACCTCAACATAGCTGATTGCTCCGCCGGGAGAGAGAGCCTGAAATTCGCTTTCAAATTTAAGCTTTGTAAATGCGTCAATTTTTTCGGTTACATGAACATGATATGAATTTGTAATGTAGTTTTTATCGGTTACGCCCTTGATAATGCCAAAACGCTTTTGAAGGTTTTTGGCAAATTTGTACGTGGTTGATTCAAGAGGAGTACCGTAGATTGAATAATCTATGTTTTCCGCTGCCTTCCACTTTGCGCAGGCGTCGTTCATATACTGCATTACTGAAAGTGCAAATTCCTTGCCGCCGTTTTCGTCGGTGTGTGATTTGCCGGTCATATACTTTGTGCATTCATATAAGCCTGCATAGCCCAGCGAAATTGTTGAATAGCCGTCAAACAGCAGCTTATCAATGGTTTCGCCTTTCTTAAGCCTTGCCAGTGCGCCGTGCTGCCAAAGAATCGGTGCAGCGTCTGAAACAGTGCCCATAAGCCTGTTGTGGCGGCAAATAAGCGCCCTGTGGCAAAGGTCAAGTCTTTCATCAAATATCTTCCAAAACTTTGTCATATCGCCGCCTGAGGAGCACGCAACATCAACAAGGTTAATTGTAACAACGCCCTGATTGAATCTGCCGTAATATTTGTGCTTGCCCGGCTCGTAATTCTTTGCGTTTGCAATGTTGCCTATTCCGTTATCGGTAAAGCGGTCAGGTGTTAAAAATGAACGGCAGCCCATGCAGGTGTAAACATCGCCCTTAAGTTCAAGCATTACCTTTTCGCTTATATAATCGGGCACCATACGCTTTGCTGTGCATTGAGCCGCAAGCTCTGTAAGGTAGTAGTAAGGAGCGCCCTCCTTGATATTATCCTCCTCCAAAGCGTAAATAAGCTTTGGAAATGCAGGGGTAATCCACACGCCCTCTTCATTTTTTACGCCCTGAATTCTTTGGCGGAGTGTTTCCTCAATAATAAGGGCAAGGTCCTTCTTCTCCTGCTCGTTTTTAGCCTCGTTAAGATACATAAACACGGTTACAAACGGAGCCTGACCGTTTGTTGTAAGAAGAGTAACCACCTGATACTGAATGGTTTGAACGCCACGGGCAACCTCGTCCCTAAGGCGCTTTTCGGCAAGAGCGGTAATTTGCTCCTCGTTCATTTTGTAGCCGAACTCCTCTGACTCTGCGGCAACCTGCTTTCTGATTTTTTCACGGCTTACCTGCACAAAGGGGGCAAGGTGTGCCAGCGAAATTGATTGGCCGCCGTATTGTGACGATGCAACCTGCGCAATAATTTGCGTTGCAATGTTGCAGGCTGTTGAAAAGCTGTGGGGCTTTTCAATCATAGTTTCCGAAATGACGGTGCCGTTTTGCAGCATATCCTCAAGATTTACAAGGTCGCAGTTGTGCATGTGCTGTGCAAAATAGTCTGCGTCGTGGAAATGGATTAAGCCCTGCTCGTGAGCCTCCACAATATCCTGGGGCAAAAGAATTCTTTTTGTAATATCCTTTGAAACCTCGCCTGCCATATAGTCACGCTGAACCGAGTTAACGGTTGGGTTTTTGTTTGAATTCTCCTGTTTAACCTCTTCGTTATTACATTCTATAAGAGAAAGAATTTGGTTATCCGTTGTGTTTGCCTTACGAACAAGGGAACGTGTGTAACGGTATCTTACATAGCGCTTTGCCGTTTCAAAAGCACCCTTTGCCATGATTTGGTCTTCTACAATATCCTGGATTTCCTCAACCGACAGCGACCTGCTTGCCTTTGCAATTTTAAACTCTACATACTCGGCAATGTCATGAATCTGGCTGGCTGTAAGCTCCTTTTTCTCACTTGCCTGGTTGGCCTTTGATACGGCAACAACTATTTTTTCTAAATCGAAGTCAGCCTCGGAGCCGTTTCTCTTAATAATTTTCATTTTTCATCTACCTCTAAACTTTACCCTAATTATTACAAAATGTAACCTTTAAATATGAAACCTTTTACATAATATCAAATACCTTGTGCATTGTCAATATGTTTTTGAAAAAATATACAAGATATTGTGTTAATTTTTAAGCAACCCAAAGGGATAAATACTAAATGTAGTGTGTCAAAAATACACAAATTCCCAAAAACAAAGCAAAAACGACTTTTCATATAAAGCAAATATTACAATTTGTAATATTGTGAAAAAGACATTTTTGCAATAGGCACAAGCTGTTGTGCCGCAAAAGGCAAAACAAAATCCCACCGTCATAGACAGTGGGATTAATGCTTAGTTACAATAAGTAATTAAAATTCCTGAACAAGTTCTCTGCCGTAAGCGTCAACAGGATATTCACCTGCAAACAGCTTTACACCCTCAACAAAGTTGATGATTTGGCAAACGAGAATAACAATTGCACCAAGTCCGAAAACCAATGAGCCTGCAGCACCTGCAATAAGCATAATCCAGCAGTTCTTTGCCTTTTCTTTTTCGCCACGGTAATAATAACCAAGGCCTAAAACGCCAAACAAAATATGTAAAATAGCCGCAACATAAGCTGAACGAGGCTTTGTTGATTTTGGCGCTCTTACAGGTTGAATAGGTGGTGTCAAAGGTGGCTGAACCGGTGGTTGAACAGGTTGAACCGGTGGCTGATAGCCCATTGTTGGGTCAACATCATTTACAGGTTGAACAGGTGCTGCCTGTGCAGCCTGTGCCTCTGCCGCTGCCTGAAGGTCGGCAAGTGCTTGTGGGCATGTGCAGTTTTCGCCCTCAGGAATATCTCTGCCACAATATTTACAAAATGCCATAATTAATTCCTCCTTTAAAGCATTTATTTAACTGAAATTGAATTTAATTGGGGATAGCTGTCTTTATATGCTGATTCAAGGTCTGAAAGTGAAGAATAGCTACCGCCACGATATGAATCAATGCTGTCGGCGTTTACAATGTTGTTCTTTGAATCAACCTTAATGTCATTAAAATCAACATAGCCGTAGTAGGTTTCCTTGCTGCCGTCCCAATTTTCATAGGTGTATGAATATACAAATACTATTACATTATCGTTATCCGATGAATCATAGCCAAAGTATGACTTTTTAAATTTAGGGCTCTCGCCGTCAAAATACTCCTTGGCGGAGGTATCTGCCTTGTCCTTAAAATCGTTGTAATCGGATTCCGAAAGATTGTCGCCCTTTGAAAGATAGCTTACTGTATCAGGTGTGAAATCCTTTGATGTGGTTGTAAGGTTAATACCCGATTCATTAAGGGTTGAAACGGGATAATTGCTGTCGTCAATAGAAACGGTAATATCCCCTGAGCCCGAATAGCTTTCTGCATCAACATTATAGTAATAATATGCAATTTCATTTGACGCCGAATCGTAAATTAATATTTCACCATTACCGTAGCTATTGTCAATTTTAACGGTAAAATCGCCGTAGGTCTTTTCGGTATCGCTGAATGTAAGCGATGCTGAAGGGCTGTAGCCGGTGTTGTCATAAACAACTGACGAAACCAACTCAAACGGGTCAATTTCCTGCATTTCCTTAAGGCCGCTTACGGTTAATGTCTTTGTGTATTCCTCATTACCCACAAGCTTGTTTTCAAACTCAAAGTTATCGTTAATTCTGTCGCAATCAATAGAAATGGTTAATGTTACCGTGTCGCCGTTTTTCAATTCGGTTTCGTTATCAAATTTAACCTTAAAGGCTTTCATAAATTTGTCTGCCTGCTTTTGTTTTTTCTCAGACATTGCCGCATAATCGTCATAAGAGCTGAAATCGCCGAAGGGCTCGCCCCCAAGGTCGTTATAAATCTCAAAGAAATCAATAATGTCCTCGTTTGCGTAGTTAACTACGCCGTAGCCGTCATATCCGCTGAAAGTTACAACCTCGTTTTCGTTGCCGATATAATCGTCAACATTTACTCGTGATGAAAAATATTTATAAATGAAAATACCGCCGACTATTACAGCAATAAGGACAACTGCCGCAACTGCAATTGTAACAATTTTCTTTGTATCTTTTTTAGGTGTAGGCGCCGTTGCAGGCTCAATGGTTTGATATTGAGGCTGAAACTGGTCGTAGCCCTGCTGCTGATAGCCCGGTGCTGCCTGATAAACAGGCTGCTGCGGCTGCGGTTGATATTCGTTATTATTCGGATCCGCCGTTTCAATCGGACCCTCATAGCTTGTTTTTAACACCTCTCCGCAAGTGGTGCAATTAAGTGCGTCATCAGTGTTAAACGCCCCACATTTTGGACAATTCATACTCTCTCCTCCGTATTATATACTAAATACATTAAATCTACCAATTCATTATACCTTAATTTTTCTTAAAAATCAACATATATCGACAAAAAAGAGATAGCCGAGGCTATCCCTATAATATGTTTTTAAATCCTTAAGTTTTCCTTCCTTTCTGTTCGTTTCAAAAATACAAAAAGAGCGTAGCCGAAGCTACGCCCCAAAAAAACATAATTTCTAAATTTTTGCGATAAAAACCAACGAACCTCTAAGAGAGAAAGCGTATGAAAAGAAAATATGTGTTTTTATTAAATTGTAAATAACATAAGACACACTAAGCGGCTGCGCTTACAAATACTTTTCAATCCTATGGCGCATGCCGATTTTATCGGGAACATAGGGCGCCTGGAGGGCAGTTGGGCCTGCATTGGTGTTAACCTCGATAATTACAGGGCCGTTTTCGCCGATAGCCACATCCCAGCCGTAATAGCCCTCTATTCCGTCGCCTGCCTCCATAAGCATTTGCTTAAGCTCCTCAAAATACGGGATTTTAAAGCCCTTTATAGGCTCGCCGGTATCCGGGTGCTTGGTGTAAACATTGTTGTTGAAATCAACACCGTCGGTAACGATAACCCCTGTGTCAATGTCAATATCGGTCATTATGCCGCCGGAGTGGAGATTGTCAACATATTTATCGCCGGTGCCCATTCTTAAGCCTGCATAAACAATGTTTACCTTGCCGTTAACGGTGCCGGGAATATTATCATAGCTTACAATTGTGCCCACACGCAGGGTGTTAACCGATTTTAAAGAGAATTTTTGCATATCGGGATGCTGCTTGAAGAAGCCCTCAATTAAGCCGTCAGGCAAAGCCTTGATTTGCTCATAGGTTTCCTTAATATTGCTTTGGTCAAAATCGAAAACCTGAACGCCCTTGCCGCCCGACCTTGTGGTTGGCTTGTAAATAACCTTGCCTATGCTGCCGAATTTTTCACAAAAAACATCGTAGGTTAAATTTTCGCTTGTGCACCAGGGTCTGCCCATATATTTGTCAAACTTGGCGCAAAAACGGTCTTTGTTCAAAAACAGGTCGATAATATCTTGATTTTTGTTATACTTTGCACGCAAGGCGTTAACATCGCCCTTGGTAAAATATGTATGCCATTCCTCCTCGGGAACCTCCCAGAATTTATAAACGGCAAACATTTCGGCAGAGGCACCGACCTCGTCCCAAGCCTTGTTCATTTTCTCGCTTGTAAGTTCACGGCTCCAGCCGCAGGCCTCCATAACCTGCTTCATATAGCGTTCACGCTTTGCCTTGTGGGCCTCAAGCCTCTCTTTATATTTTTCATAAGCTGCAAGCAATTCACTGTCGTCATAATTATAAAGCTTGCCCCTGAGAATATCGTTATATGTGGCAAAGGTTTGCTTTTTGATAGTATTAACCTTTTGCTCCGCCTGCTCATAAGGCCAGCCGGTAATGCTTGCAACCTGGTTTATGCAATTTTGTTTTCTTTCCTTGTTTTTGGCTTTTTGAGCTAAAATCTCATCGTAAGCCTCCTTTTGCTTTTCTTCGGGAACAGTGTAAAATTCGTGGTTTGCGTAATCCTTAAAGGATATGCCGAATTCGTTCCTTGCCTTTTCCATTTTAGCCTTGGCGTCCTTTCTGCTCCAGCCGGTGGCCTTAACGGTTTTGGTAATGTATTTATCACGCTTTTTCTTTTTGCGGTTCTTTATAGGCTCAATATTCTCGGTATATTTTTGCATAACCTGCCTGGAGCTTTTGCCCTCGGCGGCATAAGGAGTAGAAAGCAAAACTATGCCGGGCATATTGTTTACCTCAATAAGTTCGGGGCCGTTAACGGAAATCGCCATATCCCAGCCAAGGTATCCCTCAAGCTTTTCCTCGGTGCAGGTTTCTGTAATAAGGCGGAGCACTTCTTCATAATAGGGCACCTTAAAGCCCCTGATTTTGGTTTTGGTAACAGGGTGCTCTGTGAACACATTGCCGTATTGGTCGGTAGCATCGGTGCAAATGCAGCCTGTTTCCTTGTCAATAACGGCTACCATACCGCCGCTGTGGAAATTGTCAACAATTGATTTTCCGCCGCCTATTCTCAAAGAGGTATAGGCAATGTCAAACATTTTGCCGTCGCTTGTTACGGGCATATCGTTTGATGAAAGAGTAACGACTCTTATTGTGTTAACCGAGCTGTCGGTCAGTTTGTTCATATCAGGGTGCTGTTTAACAAATTCCTCAACAACGCCCTCGGGCCATAAGGAAACCTTGTCATACACCTCGTCAATATTATCTTGATTAACGGCAATTGATTCAACCCCAAAGCCCTTGTGACCCCTTATGGGCTTGTAGATAATCTTGCCGCTGTCCTTAAACAGCTCAATAAATTTTTCACGGGAGGTGTAAATATTAACGCACCAGGGGCGCTTAACACATTTTGAAAAATGTTGGTTAGTCAGTGCCTTGTTGCATAAAATGCCGAAAAGCTCACGGTCAACATCAAATTTTTTCATCAGCGCCTTAGAGTCGCAGGAAAGGAAAATTTCAGCCTGTTGCTCAGGTGTGAACTCATAAAAGTGGTAAATAAAAAATTCCTTTACTGCACAGCCTGTTCTTTCCCTTGCCTCTGACACAACGGAAATTGTTTTTTCCTTTGACCAGCCGGTTACGTCCATTATTTTGCAGTAATATTCGTTAATTTGACGCTGCTTTTCCCGTTCAACCTGGTTTTGATGGTCGTTAAATATTTGCACATGCTGCTCCGGCGGCAGCTTGTAAAGGCGCAGGTCAACATAATTGTAGTTGGAAATGCCCTTTTCCTTGGCAGCCCTTAATTCGTCCAGGGTCTTTTCTCTGCTCCAGCCTGTTTCGGTAATTATTGTTTGAATTCGGCGTTCCCTAAGCTCATGTGATGCTTTCTTTTTGCTTACAAGCATTTTGTGCATGCGCATTTGCTCGTGCATGGTATAGTTGCAGTATTTGTTAATCTGATATTCCTTAAAGCTTATACCAAGTTCTTTCTTAGATTTTTGCATTTGCTTGTATGCATAGTCACGGTCCCAGCCGGAATCCTGCATAACAAGTTGAATCCTGCGTTCTCTTTTTTTGTAATTTTCGTCAAAGTGCATTTTGTAAAAAGTTACAAGCTTTTTTCTCATGCTCTTTGGCAGACAACGGCCTATTTTAGCCGCAAGGGAGTTTTTGGTGTTTTTGTTATTTGACATATCAGTAGCTCCTTTACTGTTTTTATTTTTTCACAAGGCCTAAAATAAGAATAATTGCAACAATTATCGGCAAAACATAGGTCATATACGGGCGCATCCATTTTTTGATTTTCAGACCCTTTCCGGTGTTTGCCTCGTTAACAAAGTTATCCCAGCCCCAACCGTAACGGCTGACGCAGAACAAAACAAATATCAACGAGCCGCCGGGAAGTAAAATGTTACTTACAATAAAGTCCTCTAAATCGAGCACGGTTGTACCATCCCCTAACGGTGCAAAGGCCGACAATACATTGTAGCCCAAAGCACATGGCAGCGAAAGCACAAGCATTAACAGGCAGTTAATAAGGCTTGCCTTTTTGCGGCTGAAGCCGAAAAGGTCCATGGTGCAGGATATTATGTTTTCAAACACTGCAAGCACTGTTGAAAGCGCCGCAAAGCTCATAAATACAAAGAACAATGATCCCCAAAGCCTGCCCAGAGGCATATTGTTAAATATATTAGGTAATGTAATAAAAATAAGGCTGGGGCCGCTTGTAACCTCAACATTGTAAGAAAAGCAGGCGGGGAAAATAATTAAACCCGAGCAAAATGCAACAAGAGTGTCAAGCACGGCGACATTAACGGATTCGCCCAAAAGCGACCTTTCCTTATTAATATAGCTGCCGAAAATAGCCATTGCGCCGATACCCAGGCTTAATGTGAAGAACGCCTGGTTCATAGCGCCCACAATAACATTGCCAACGCCTATTTCCTTCATTCTGTTAAAATCGGGCAAAAGGTAAAACTTAAGTCCTGCCTGGCCGCCGTCGGTGAAAATGCTGTTAATTGCAAGCACCACCATAATGCCTAAAAGCATAAGCATCATTACCTTTGTAATGCGTTCAAGCCCCTTTTGCAGGCTGAACGAGCATACAAAAAAGCCAAAAACAACCACAATTGCCATATAAATAACCGAGCTGACAGGATCGCCCAGCATTTGGGAGAACAAGCCCTCTACCTCTTGGGGTGTTGCACCCTTAAATTTGCCCGAGGCTGTTGACACAAAATAGTTAATCATCCAGCCGGCAACGGTGGTGTAAAACATCATAAGCAAATAGTTGCCCGCTATTGCAAAATAGCTGTGAAAATGCCATTTGCTGCCCTTAGGCTCCAGCTGCTGATACAGCCTTGCAGGGCTTTTTTGGCTTGCACGACCCATTGAAAATTCCATAGTCATAACAGGAATACCCAAAATCACAAGAAAAAACAGGTATATAAGCACAAAGGCTCCGCCGCCGTATTGCCCCACCATGTATGGGAATTTCCAAACATTTCCTATTCCGATTGCACAGCCTGCGCTAAGGAGTATAAAGCCCAATCTGCTTCCGAGCTTTTCTCTTTTCATATTAAATTAATCCCTCTCCGTTTTTTATAGTATAACATAAAGTTACAAGTATCACAACGCACAGGAAGTGCTTACTTATAATCCTTATAAAATTTGTCAATATAAAGTTTAATATCATCTCTGTCGGCTTTAATGGGGCCGGGGGTTTCCATTTTCAGCGAAACCGTTGCAGTTGCCCATAAAAGTGATTTCTCAACACTGTTATAAAGCCTTTCGTTGATATATGCGGCAAAGGTGGTGTCGCCCCTGCCGGTTCTGCCGCTTAAATTTCTTGATTTTATGGGGCAGGTATAAATTTTATTGCCGTCATAAACCAAAACCTCGGTGTTGTGGGTTATTAAGACCTCTCTTGCACCCATGGCGTGCAGCTGCCTTGCGGCCTCCGCCCTGTCGCCGGTACCGGTTAATATTTCTGCCTCGGCGGCGTCGGTTTTCAGGTAGGTTATGTAAGGTATCATTTCCCTTTTGTTTGCCCAATCCTCAAAAAACATTGAGCCGTTTTCACTGTTTCTGTGGCGCAGGCACGCCTGAACATCCAGAGCAACAGCACCTCTTTTTGAACATTCAACAATCATTTCGTCAGGAAACTCGCCGTATAAAAGGCCTGCAAGGTGGTATATTTTAGCCTCAACCCCGGGAATGTCGCTTATACCGAAGCTCTCTGCGCAGGAAAGGCAGGTGCACCTGCGTTTTTCCTTGTCAGGGGTAAAATATTCGTTTTTCATGGTGGTTGATTGACCACAAAGAGTATAATAAACATCCTCGCTGTCAAGGGTAAAACTGTCAAGCCGTTTAATATCCTTTGGGGCAAGCTTTGTAACAGCGCCCACATTGTGCCCCAAGGCGTGTGCCGACGCAGAGGAAAAAAGCACCGCTCCGCCGCAGATTTCGTTAACACTGCCTGTGTGGTCAATATTATAATCCTTTGTTATCTGCCCGATAATAAGGCTGTCGTATTGCTTCATTCCATGCTCCTTAAATTTTATATGTTGTGTTTTCTTCTGCACTGATAATATTATCAAATTTCAAATCATTTTTGGGGTTGTAATCATAGGATTGATGGGTGGCGATTATGGTTTTTTGCGGATATTTCTCCCCAAGGCGGTTGGCGCTGTCAACAGTCATGTGAGGGCCGCCGAAACCCCTTGGCTTGCTGCAATCTGCAAGCACCCAATCGCTTAAATCAAAGCATTTTATTATGTTTTGGTTAAAAACAGTGTCCCCGGTGTAGCACAGGGTCTTGTCGCCCTTAATAATTACGGCATAATCCGTTACACTGTGCTCCATGGGTAAAAAGCTAAGCTCCATAGAGCCGATTTTCATTTTTGAATTTTCATCAATATTCACAATGTTAAAATTGGGGTGGTTAAATAAAATATTGTACCAAGGGGTGCTTTCACGGTGTGTATAAATGTTAACGGTGTGGGATAAATCCTCAAGCAAATACCTTAAAACCAGCAAATCCGCCGTGTGGTCATAATGCAAATGTGAAATAAAAATATCCTTGATTTTTGTAATGTCAACTTTTTCGCAAAGCCTTGCAAGGGTTCCGCTGCCTAAATCAAGCACCAAATAATCGTTTTGGTTTTTAACAAGGTATCCGCTGGTGCAGCCCTGCCCCTTTGTGTACGGCCCGTACTTTCCAAGCACAAAAAGCTCCATTTTCAGCCCTCAATTCTCTTTTAATAATCTGTCATATTCCGCTTCCATCTCCGGCTTAACATTGTTTTTCAGCAAATTAAGCCTTAAAATTGCCCTTGATTTATTATAATTTCGGGTCATAAAATCCCCTGCAATTATGTTTGCCTGCTGCAAATACCGTGGGGTTGCGGCAATGCCGTCAATAATAGCGCCAAAATACTTTATCAGCTCATCATCAAGAGTCTTTGGGCTTTTTAAGCCGATTTCCGTGCCCGGGTTGGGTGTTTGCTGGGTTTGGAACCAGTAAAGGCCATCGGTTTTGTAATCGTCAAAAAAGCGCAGGGTTTCTTTTGCAAATTTTTCGGCTCTTGCGCCGTTTACCGCCTTTTCCCAAGGTAAAATCTGTTGGCAGCTTTTGCTGAATTTGTAATTTTCCTCATCATTAATGAGAATAAATTTTTTGCCGGCGTTTCTTATGTCCCCAACAGTTACTTCATTTATTTTATCAAAAGTGTAATAGGCGTTTTTCTCGGGGTTAAGGTGTTTTTTCAAAAGCTCGTTAACCCTATCTTTGTCTGCCCTGTATTTAAGGGTAATCGGGCCGAATTTTTGGGGATAGTATTCACGAATATCCAAAAGTAAAAACTCTGTAGGATAATTTGCTATAATTTTTTGAATATCCTTTAAGGCGTTTTCAAACAAATCCCCCTTGCTTATTCCGTGGGCAAGCACAATATCGCCGTTTCGCTTGGTGTCAAGCCGCAGGCAAAATTGCCTTATACCGTGCTCAAACTGCACCAAAAGATTGTCACTCTGGCATTCGGCAGTTTTGTTCATGCCGTAGCTGCCTGCATTGTGCGCACCGGGGATAACAAGGCTCGTAAGCTTAACATCATCCTTAATATACCTCATCCATTCGGTGTAAATCATAGCAATCACCCTGCTTTTGTAAAATTTGCCCGGTAATAGTAACATTATAGCACGAAAACAGCGGCATATCAATCAAATAAATTGTTTATAATGCATAGTTTATTTAATCAATTTAAAATCACATATTGACTTAGCCGCCAATTAATGTTATATTAGTATTTGCTCAAAGCGTATATCGGGGTGTAGCGCAGCTGGTAGCGCACTAGACTGGGGGTCTAGGGGTCGCAAGTTCAAGTCTTGTCACTCCGACCAAAAAACGGCAAGTATCAAATGATACTTGCCGTTTTTATTATTTACTTACTTTTCTTTTTGATTTTGTTCAGCTTTTTGTTGATTGCCAGCATTTGCTCCTTAGTGAACTTGCCGCCAAGCATTGATAAGGCACGCTTTAGTGAAAAGCCCTTTGCCATTTCAACCATGGTTTTGCTGATTTTAAAGCCTGCAACGGACATACCCGAGCCCTTTTTCTTTTTATCGTCGGACTTATCGTCGCCGCCGGAAAGGGCTTTTTTCAGCATGGGTATCATGCTCAAAAGCACCAGCTTGCCCCTGAAGGTTGCCATAATATCGCCAAAGGTATCGTTAATTGAAAGATAGCCTGTTGGGGTATCAATTTCAAACCAATTGATAACGGCGCCCTCCTCCTGCATTACATAATCGGGGTTGGGCTTGTCAACCTTATTGATTTTAGCAGTATCCTCAAGATTCCCTGCAACAGCCTTAAGCTGAGTTTCGCCCGAGTTTTTAACCTCAAAGTAGAAGAACGGATATTTACCCTTTTTTTGCTTGCCCACGCTTTCGCCGTTGGCAAAAAGCTCAACCTCATCTTGGTTTGAATAAACGGTTACCTTGGTAACATCCTCAACCCTGTCAACATATCTTTTTGAGCAAATATGCAGGGTGGGTTCATCTGAAAGCCAGCACTTGTAGGCATAAAAGCTGTCTTTTTTATACTTTCTGTCAAAGGTAACCAAGCCCTTGTGGTTCATTCCGTTCTCGCCGCCCTCGCTTCTTGCGTCTGCGGCAAAGTCAAACATATTCCAAACATGGGTTGCCCAAAGATACGGTCTGTCAATAATCTGCTTTATGAGCTCCTCATGGTAATATGCCTGGTATTCCTCCGTATAATCGCCCTGCTCGGGGGTGGAGGTGTGCCAATTCAAGGCCTCGCAGCCGTATTCGCTTATGCCGATTGCCTTGTTTGGGTATTTTTTGTGAAAGCTGTCAAACCAAGGGCCGTACATTGCCACATTGCCGCCGTACCAGCCGAAATAATGGTTGTATGAAACAATATCGCTGATGTGAACATACTCCTCATCAGGGGAGCACATGGTAACAACCGCAAGAGTTGTAGGCCTTGTTTTATCCAAATTATGCGCCAAATCGTTAAGCATTTTGTGGTTATCAATGAGCCCCTTGTCGCTTGCGCCTGCCATGGTAATTTCGTTTGAAAGGCCCCAGGTAACAATTGATGGGTGATTGTAGCACTGATTGATAAGCTCTGTAAGCTGGCTTCTTGTATTGTCAAAACCCTTGGGCATGTGCCTTGAAATATATGGGATTTCTGCCCAAACCACCATGCCTCGCTCATCGCACAAATCATAAAAATATTGGTCGTGCTGATAGTGTGCAAGCCTGATTGTTGTTGCACCCATTTCACAGATAAGGTCCATATCCTCTTTATGGTGCTCGGGCAGCAGTGCGTTGCCGATTTGCGGTCTGTCCTGATGCCGGGAAACACCCCTTAACGGATATTCCTTGCCGTTTAAGATAAAGCCCTTGTCAGGGTCAAATTCAAATGAACGAATACCGAAACGGGCTGAAACCTTGTCAACCACCTGACCGTTAACGCTTGCATAAGCGTTTGCGGTGTATAAATGTGGGTCAATTCTTCCGTTCCATAAATGTGGGTTTTCAATAACCGTTTTTGAATTTGAGGAGCGGTATATTATCTCGCCGTCATTTATAATTTCGTATTCAATATCCGCATCGTCATTAGTAAATGCCTCAAGCTCAATTTCGGCACATTCCCCTTTAACAACCGGCGTAATGTGAAATTCGTCAACAAAATGCACCTTGCCAAGGGAAATTAATTCAACATTTCTGTAAATGCCGCCGTAAAATGTAAAGTCTGCCTGCTGGGGATATACGCTGTCGTTAGCAGAGTTATCAACCGCAACGACAAGCTCGCCCTTCTTGGCATTAAGCTCCGCCTCAAATGCGGAATATCCGCCGTCATGGGCAGCGCATTTTGTGCCGTTAAAGAATACCTCGGCAGAGGAATTAACGCCGTAAAACTTTACAAACAACTTTTCTCCCGGCATATCCTCAGCGTCAATTTGCTTTTTGTAGTAGCACTTTCCCCTGTAATAATCGTTGCCGCCGTCCTGGCCGTCAACGCCGTTCCAGGTGTGGGGCAGGTTTACCTTTTCCCAGGCGGAATTATCCTTTGAAAATTCCCAAGCGTCATTAATGATTTTGGTTTTTCTCACTTAATTTTCCTCCTTGTGCATTTCCTTAAGTGTTGCAACATTTTCATCAACCTGCTTTTTGTGCAGCGGATACCACAGCAAAAGGATTAATCCAAGTGCGATAAAGCCGATTGCCGGCACAATTGTTGTAATGTTAAAAATTCCGTTAACAACATCGGTGTCAAATTGGGTTTCCTTGGTGTAGCCCACAAGGTCTAACAACCAGCCGGAAAGCCCTGCCGACGCAGCCTGACCGATTTTTCTTGCAAATGAATACAGGGCATAAACGCTTCCGTCCTCACGGATGCCGTTTTTAATTTCTGAATAATCAATAACATCCGTAATAAGAGCCCAGCCTATCATTTGATACATTCCAAGACCAAGCCAGGTAAAGCTTTGCATTATAACAAACACCCAAACATTGCTTGGCCTGATGAAAAATGCAAGCAGCGAAATCAAGCCACCGAAAATTGCGGCGTATGCCCCAAGTTCTGCCTTGCCGATTTTATTGCCAAGGGGCTTTGCACAAACTGCGGCAATAATCATTGTAACGCCCATTACTGCCATGCCTGCGGTAATTGCCTTTGCGTTCCTGTAAAAATTGGGGAACACATAGTTTGACATTGATTGAAGAGTAAGCTGCGCCAAAAGCATTGCTATTGATGCAACGATAATTGAAATAAGCGCTCTGTTTTTAACGGCGTTTTTCAGCATAACGCCCACATTATTGTTTTTAAGAGCCCTGTTGTCAACCTTAACAACCACTCTTTCTGTTACTAATTTGTAGCAAAGCAAATAGCAAATAATTGCGGCAACGGAAAGTATGCCTGCAACAACTGTGAACTTTTTGCCCTCTAATTCTGAATTGCTGTTATAAACAATCATAGGTAAGCCCGCTGTGATAACGGCGCCTGCCAAGGTTCCGCCCATGGTTCTGAAGGTGGAAAGGGATTGTCTGTCGCCCGGGTCGCCGGAAATAGCTGAGGCCATTGAGCCATAGGGAATGTTAACCGAGGTGTAAAATACAGAGCCCCATAATATATATGTTATTGCCAAGTAAGCAATTTTAAACGCCATGGACATATCTGCAAGGGAGCTTTGATACATTAAAAACGACATAATCGCAACAGGGCCGCACATTCTTAACAGCCAAGGCTTAAACTTGCCGTTTTTGGTTACCTTTGAGCGGTCGCAAATTCTGCCCATGCCAACATCGGTAAAGGCGTCGACAAACCGTGCAATCATCATAACCGTGCCAACAACGCTGCCTTTTACACCCATAACATCGGTATAAAACTTTAAAAGGAAGCCGGATGAAAGCAAAAATGTAAAATCGTTTGCCAAATCACCAAACATATAGCCGATTTTGTCTTTAAAACCAAACGGTTTTATATTTTGTGTGTTCATAATACCACCATATCCTTTTAGCAATTGAAAATAATACAGGCGCATTTTTGTGTGCCGATTTCCCAAATGCCAATGTAATTTATACAATTATCATATCACGTTTGCATAAAAATATAAAGCACTAAATCTTTAGGAAAATAAAAATCCAAAAAATACTATTGACAAATCGAATTTTATGTGTATAATATAAATTGTAATCGTTACAACTTAACAATCGTAACAAGGTGGTGGTTGGTTGAATGAAATAGAGATTACAAAGCTGTTTAAGGATAATCATTTCCGGGCAACTCCCCAGCGTATAGAGGTTTATAAATACCTTTGTGAAAATCGCACTCACCCTGATGCAGATGAAATATACAAAAGCGTTACAAAGCTGCATCCGTCATTTTCCAAAACAACGGTTTATAATTCTTTGCAGGCGCTTGAGGAGCAGGGCTTGATTATAAAAATCAGCATTGACGACCATCGTGTAAGATATGATGCAGACACATCCTTGCACGGCCATTTCGTTTGCGACAAATGCAAAAGCATTTTTGATTTTAAGGTTGATAAAATAACCTACAGCGGAATTGAAGGCTTTGACATTGCCAAGCGAGATGTTTATTTCAGCGGCGTATGCCTTGATTGTAAAAACAAAAAATAAATTAATTTTAAAAAGTTGAAGGAGATTTTTAAAATGCAAAAGAAGTATTATTGTCCCGTATGCGGATACGAAAGTGATGAACCAATTGATATTTGCCCAATCTGTAAGGCAAAAATGGCTGTAAGAGAAGACGGTGCAGAAACCACATGGGCTGCTGAGCACATTGTCGGCGTTGCAAATGGAGTTGACCCTGAAATCATCCAGGGCCTTCGTGACAATTTCAACGGCGAATGTTCAGAAGTTGGCATGTATCTTGCAATGGCAAGGGTTGCACACCGTGAGGGATATCCTGAAATCGGCCTTTATTGGGAAAAGGCTGCTTATGAAGAGGCAGAGCACGCAGCAAAGTTTGCAGAGCTGCTGGGCGAGGTTATCACAGATTCTACAAAGAAAAACCTTGAAATGAGAGTTGCTGCTGAAAACGGCGCAACACTTGGCAAATTTGAGCTTGCTAAAAAGGCAAAAGAGCAAGGTCTTGACGCTATCCATGACACCGTTCATGAAATGGCTCGTGACGAAGCTCGCCATGGCAAAGCATTCGAGGGACTCCTCAAAAGATATTTCGGCTAAAATAACCATATAAATTTTAGGGCAGACTGTTTATCGCAGCCTGCCCTTTATTTTAGTTCCTGTTCAAGATTTTTAAATGTGTCAGTATCGAAAAATTCAGTTATTGTAATATCCAATCCGTCACAAATTTTCTTTATAGTGATAATTCCCGGATTTTTGCTCTGTTGATAAATTATTGATTTTACCGTTGTGTAAGGTATCCCGGAAACAGTTGCCAGCTGACAAAAGTTTATGCCTTTTTCATTGCACAATTCTTCTATCCTCGCCCTTGTAGCCTCTGCAATAGTCATAGTATCACTCCCTATACCGATTTTCTTTAAATTATATCGTTATAAAGTTTTGTTTCAAAATAGGCTTGTCTATCATATACTTAATATTTCATAAAGCAACTTTGGCGTGGTTCAGGACCTTTATCGACAGTCTAAAAGGGATAGCCGAGGCTATCCCTTTAATATGTTTATAGACCTTATAATCGGTTAGTGATTATTTTGCAGCCTTTTCAGCAATTGCAGCCTGTGCAGCAGCAAGGCGAGCAATCGGAACTCTGAACGGAGAGCATGATACATAATCAAGACCAATCTTGTGGCAGAACTCAACAGATGAAGGATCGCCGCCGTGCTCACCGCAGATACCGCAGTGGAGTGAAGGACGGGTCTTCTTACCGTTTTCAACAGCCATCTTCATAAGCTGGCCAACACCTGTTTGGTCAAGTTTAGCAAACGGATCGTTCTCGAAAATCTTTGCATCATAGTAAGCGTCAAGGAACTTACCTGCATCGTCACGGCTGAAGCCGTAGGTCATTTGAGTAAGGTCGTTAGTACCGAAGCAGAAGAACTCAGCCTCCTTAGCGATGTCGCCTGCTGTAAGAGCAGCACGAGGAATCTCGATCATGGTACCAACCTCATACTTCATTTCAACGCCTGCAGCAGCGATTTCTGCATCGGCAGTTGCAACTACGATATCCTTAACATACTTTAATTCCTTAGTATCGCATGAAAGAGGAATCATAATTTCAGGGCATACAGTCCAATCGGGATGAGCAGACTGAACCTTGATTGCAGCACGGATAACAGCCTTTGTTTGCATCTTTGCAATTTCAGGATAAGTAACTGCAAGACGAAGACCACGGTGACCCATCATTGGGTTGAACTCGTGAAGTGAAGCAATGATAGCCTTAATATCTTCAACTGACTTGCCTTGTGCGTCAGCAAGCTTCATAATATCCTCTTCCTCAGTAGGAACAAACTCGTGAAGAGGCGGGTCTAAGAAACGAATTGTTACAGGGCAGCCCTCAAGAGCTTCGTAAAGTTGCTCAAAGTCGTTTTGCTGATAAGGAAGAATCTTCTCAAGAGCAGCTTCTCTCTCTTCAACAGTGTCTGAGCAAATCATTTCACGGAATGCAGCAATTCTGTCCTCCTCAAAGAACATGTGCTCTGTACGGCAAAGACCAATGCCCTCAGCGCCAAGCTCTCTTGCCTTTTTAGCGTCGGCAGGAGTATCGGCATTTGTGCGAACCTTAAGGGTTCTGTACTTATCAGCCCAGCCCATGATTCTGCCGAATGTGCCGGCGATTTGAGCGTCAACTGTTGGGATGATGCCGTCATAAATGTTACCTGTTGAACCGTCGATTGAAATGTAATCGCCTTCAACAAATGTTTTGCCTGCGAGTGTGAACTTCTTGTTCTCCTCGTCCATATTAATATCGCCGCAGCCTGATACACAGCATGTGCCCATACCACGAGCAACTACTGCTGCGTGAGAGGTCATACCGCCACGAACTGTAAGAATACCTTGAGATGCCTTCATGCCTGTGATATCCTCAGGAGAAGTTTCAAGACGAACAAGAACAACCTTCTCGCCCTTTGCATTCCAGTTTTCTGCATCCTCGGCAGTGAATACTACCTTACCGCAAGCAGCACCTGGAGAAGCGCCAAGGCCCTTGCCGATTGGTGTTGCAGCCTTAAGAGCAGCAGCGTCGAATTGTGGGTGAAGAAGTGTGTCAAGGTTACGAGGGTCGATCATTGCAACAGCCTCTTCCTCTGTCTTGTGGCCTTCATCAACAAGGTCGCAAGCAATTTGAAGAGCAGCCTGTGCAGTTCTCTTACCGTTACGGCACTGGAGCATATAGAGTTTCTTGTTCTCAACAGTGAACTCCATATCCTGCATGTCGTGGTAGTGATTTTCAAGAGTATCGCAAACCTGAATGAACTCAGCGTATGCGTCAGGGAATTCCTGCTCCATTTGAGCGATTGGCATAGGTGTACGAACACCGGCAACTACGTCCTCGCCCTGTGCATTGATAAGGAACTCGCCCATAAGCTTCTTTTCGCCTGTTGCAGGGTCACGGGTGAATGCAACACCTGTGCCTGATTCGTTATTTAAGTTACCGAATACCATAGGCATTACGTTAACTGCAGTACCCCATGAATAAGGAATGTCGTTATCACGACGATAAACGTTTGCACGTGGGTTGTCCCATGAACGGAATACAGCCTCAATAGCAAGCTTAAGTTGCTCTACAGGGTCTGAAGGGAAATCTTCGCCAAGCTGCTTTTTGTACTCAGCCTTAAACTGGCTTGCAAGCTCCTTAAGGTCTGCTGCAGTAAGCTCAACGTCGAACTTAACGCCCTTTTCTTCCTTCATCTTGTCGATAAGCTGCTCAAAATACTTCTTACCAACTTCCATTACTACGTCTGAGAACATTTGGATGAAACGTCTGTATGAATCATATACGAAACGCTCAAATGATGGGTCAGGGTTGCCTGCGATCATAGCAGCAACTACATCATCATTAAGGCCAAGGTTAAGGATTGTGTCCATCATACCGGGCATTGAAGCACGAGCACCTGAACGAACTGATACAAGAAGAGGATTTTTGAGATCGCCGAACTTTTTGCCGTTAATCTCTTCCATCTTTTTAACGCCTTCCATGGTTTGAGCCATAATCTCGTCGTTAATATGGCGGCCATCCTCATAATATTGAGTACAAGCCTCTGTTGTGATTGTGAAACCCTGTGGTACAGGAAGACCGATATCGGTCATTTCTGCAAGGTTTGCACCCTTACCGCCAAGCAGGTTACGCATGGTCATATTGCCTTCGCTAAACATATAAACCCATTTGTTTGCCATTTGTTTTACCTCCGTAAAATAATACAATTTTAGTTTATACAGATCGGTGCCTGACGCACCAAGTCAATATAATGCGATAGAATTATAACATATCATAGGAAGAAATACAAACATTTTTTAATAATTTGCCGGAAAATTGTAAAAGATATTGAAAATTTTAGTATTTTGGTGCATAATTAGTGTACCGTTCACAAAATAATTATAACACTCAGAGTTTATCTCGGAATTGGAGGCTACTTATGAAAGCAGCTATTATACTTGCCGGCGGCAAGGGCACAAGGATGAAAAGCGAAGAACCAAAGGTAATGTGCCAAGTTATTTTTGAGCCAATGGTAAAATATGTGGTTGACGCCGTTCAAAAGGCAGGCGTTGAGGATATTTGCGTAATCACAGGCTACAAGCACGAAATTGTTGAGGAATACCTTGCAAGGCTTGACGGCTCAATAAAAACCGCCCTTCAAAGCCCGCAATTGGGAACAGGCCACGCAGTTATGCAGGCAAGGGATTTTATCACAAGCCACATTAACGATGAAATTTTGATTTTAAACGGCGACGGCCCACTTATGGATGCCGAAACCATTAACAAAACCTATGACTATCACATGGAAAACGACAACGCAATCACTCTTTTAAGCGCCATTGCAGACGATACAAAGGGTATCGGCCACATTAAGCGCAACGAAAAGGGCGAGCTTTTGCGAATTGTTGAGGATAAGGACGCCTCCCCCGAGGAAAAGCTTATCAGAGAAAGCAATGCAGGCGTGTATTGGTTTAAGGGCGACAAGCTCCTTTATGCAATCGACCGCATTACCAACAACAATGTTCAAAATGAATACTACTTAACCGACTGCCTTGAAATTCTTATCTCCAAGGGCGAAAACGCAGGCGCCTATGTTTGCGAAAACAAGGAGGTAATCCTTGGCGCTAACGACAGAAAGCAGTTAAACGACCTTAACAACATAATGCGCAGAAATATTAACGAGGCCCTTATGCTTGACGGCGTTGATATTCCCTGCACCGACGGTGTTATGATTGGCAAGAATGTTAAAATAGGCTGCAACACACAAATTTTGCCAAACACAATTATTATCGGCAACACCGTAATCGGCAGCAATTGCGTTATCGGCCCAAATTCATACATTAACAATTCCTCAATCGGCAACGATGTTATTCTTGACAATTGCAAGATTTTAGACTCAACCGTTGAGGACGGCGCAGATTGCGGCCCGTTTGTTAAGGTAAGAGCCAACAGCGTTCTCAAAAAAGGAGTTCATGTGGGCAACTTTGTTGAAATTAAAAATTCTGTTGTAGGCGAAGGCACCAAGAGCGCCCATTTAACCTATATCGGCGACAGCGATGTGGGCGCAGGGGTTAATTTCGGCTGCGGAACGGTAACCTGCAACTACGATGGTAAAAACAAATATCGCTGCACTATCGGCGACGGTGCCTTTATCGGCTGCAACACCAACCTTATTGCGCCGGTAACAGTGGGCGAAAAGGCTTATATTGCCGCAGGCTCAACCATAACCGACAATATTCCCCACAACGCTTTGTCAATTGCAAGGGCAAGGCAGGTAAATAAGGAAAATTGGGTTGAAAAGAAAAAGCCGTATAAAGAAAAATAATTTACGGCTTACCGAGGAAACAAGCTAATGAAGAAAAGTAAAGCAAAACAAATATTTTGCGTGGTGTTAAGTGCGTTAATAATCGGCATAAGCCTTTGTGCCTGCTCCGCAAGCCAAGGCGGCGGTAACGAGGAAAGCACTGCCGGCTCAACAGAGGGCAGCACCTCCTCAACAACGGAAACCACAACGGAGCCTACCACCGAGGATTTAAGCACTACCTTTGCCGAAAAGGCAACCCAAAAGGTTTATGCAGGCTTAGCAAAGGATGCAAACGGCAGTTACCCCTACGAGCTCGCCTCCTACACCACCCACTACAATTCAAAGGACGCCGCAAGAACCGCAAATTTGCAGGCGGCAGTGAACAAGCTTAACAATATAAAAATACCCGACGGCAGCGTTTTTTCATTTAACCAAACCGTAGGAAAGCGCACCGTGACCGCAGGCTATGAAACCGCCACCGTAATTAAGGACGGCGAGTTTGTTGACGGCCTGGGCGGCGGCGTTTGCCAGGTTAGCAGCACGGTTTTTGAGTGTGTGCTGAGGGCAAATGTTGAAATTGTATCACGCACAAACCACACCCTCGAAATCGGCTATGTTCCCCTTGGGGGCGACGCCACCGTTCAGTGGAACAGCAAAGATTTTAAGTTTAAGAACAATTTGGGCTGTGATGTAAGAATTACAATGACCTGCAACAACGGCAATTTGATTTGCAAGCTTTATGGCAAAAAGAAAATTGATGTGGGCAATGTAAAAATCAACATTAAATCGTCGGACGGCGTTTATACATTAACCAGAACCGTTAACGGCAAAACAAATTACACAACCACCAGCAAATACAAAAAAGCTGAATAGGAGCTTATTATAATGGATAGCTATAAGGTAATAGAAATTAAACGATCTGTTTTCGACAATAACGACAAGGAGGCTGACAAGGTAAGACGGCAGCTGAAGGAGCAAAAAACCTTTTTGCTTAACCTTATGTCCTCCCCCGGTTCAGGCAAAACCACAACCCTTAAGGCAACAATTTCAAGGCTTAAGGATAAATACAAAATCGGCGTTATGGAGGCTGATATTGACAGCGATGTTGACGCAAAAGCAATTGCCCAAACAGGGGCAAAATCAATTCAGCTGCACACCGGCGGAATGTGCCACCTTGACGCAGGCATGACCAAACAGGGGCTTGACAGCTTTGACGCCGACGAGTTTGACTTTGTGGTGCTTGAAAATGTTGGCAATTTGGTGTGCCCTGCCGAGTTTGACACCGGAGCAAGCAAAAATGCAATGATTTTATCCATTCCCGAGGGGGACGACAAGCCTTTAAAATACCCCTTAATGTTCACAATCTGCGATGCGGTTTTAATCAATAAAATTGATACCAAATCGGTGTTCGATTTTGACGATGACGCCGTTGTTGAGCGCATTAAAAAGCTTAACCCAAAGGCAGAAATTTTCTTTATCAGCGCAAAAACCGGCGAAGGCGTAGATGCATGGGCAGATTGGCTCAGGGGCCAAATTAACGAATGGAATAGCTGATGCACGAGTTGGGAATTATTTATCAAATAATCAAAACCGTTGACGAGGTTAAGCAGGAGCAGGGCTTGACCGAAATTCAAAGCATTCGCCTTGATGTGGGCGAAATGTGCGATGTGGTGCCAAAGTTTTTGGAGGAGGCGTGGCAGTCTGCAAAGGATTTTACTGCCTACCCAAACGCCAAGCTGGAGCTGAATATTATCCCTGCTACGGCAAGGTGCACGACATGCAATTATTCTGCGCCGGTCAAAAGCCTTGGCATTACCTGCCCCAAGTGCGGCAGCAGCGATTTTAAAATAGTAAGCGGCAGAGAGTTTGATATAAATCAAATAGTGGCAAAGTAAAACGACATATCCGTAAACTAAAAAATATGTAAAAAGAGAAAGAACAGCCGTAAAACCGCAGATGTTCCTACCCAAGCGGTATTTTTCGCAGCACCTTTTTCAAAAACTTTTGCCAAAAAGCAAAAAACTCTTGCTTATTTCTGAAAAATGTGTTATATTATTGCCTGTCAAAAGACAATTGTATATATAGAGGTATAGTGTAACGGTAACACTCCGGACTCTGACTCCGTCATTTAAGGTTCGAATCCTTATACCTCTGCCACAAAAAAGAGCTGATAATTCAGCTCTTTTTTCTTTTGTCCTGCCCTGATTTTCAGGACTTTTTTTATTTTAGCCTTTTATATTGTTTATCCATCAAAAATGCAAAGGTAGCCATCAAAAAGCTAAAGCAAAGACAGTACGCAGTCGGAAGCAGCAATATCTACGGTTACGGTATTCCGGCGTATTAAAAGCACAAGCTGTCTGCAAATGCAGGCGGCTTAATACATAAATAGTTTTGGGAAAACTGGATGCAGTTACAACTTGTCCATTGTTTTACTATAGTCGGACAGCTCCATTGAAAAATGTGAGAATTTATGCTATACTTTAATTTGAGTAAATGTACCTAATTCCGAAAGGTAAGGGAAAATAAAAATTTTCAAAGGGATATCCCTTTGTTGGTTACACGGTAACCAACAAACAACCCTTATAAGCCTAAGATAAAGGTGAGGTATTGCGGGTGACGAGGAAGAAAAGAAATAATCACAATAATGGAATTATTGCAGCGGTGTTAATTGTCTGCGCTGTCGTTTTACGAGTTTTGGGAAAGTTTGATATCTTGAGAGTTCCGGGTGGGATCGCCCGCTCGCTGATCTATATCGGCTTGTATATCGGATGGGGAATTTCTGTTTACAGGCGTATCCTTTATGCACCTGTACGACGCTATATGGTCGGTGTCTCATTTTTGGCTGTTTTTTGGTTTATGCTGCGAACGCTGAAATATCATTTCGTCGCTTCTCCCAATGTGATACGGCATTTATGGTACGGCTACTATGTCCCGATGCTTTTCATACCGCTTCTCTTTGCTGCAGTTTCCCTGTATCTCGGTAAATCAGAAACATTCCGTCTGCCGATATGGGCAAAACTGCTGCTATATCTTCCCCCTGTGCTTTGCGTGCTGCTGGTATTGACCAATGACCTGCATCAGTTTGTATTTTCTTTTCCGTCAGGAGGAATTTGTATCGGCGAAAGCGGAACCTATACATATGCGGTTGGCTATTATTTTATCATCGCTTGGGTGGTCGTTTGTGCACTGACCGCCTTTGCGATCACGCTGTACAAGTGCCGATTGGCACAGCGTAAAAAATATCTGCCTGTACTTGTGCTGTCCTGCTCCATCGTGTATGCGGTTATCTATGCAAGCGGTGCAGAGTGGATGCAAATCATCGGCGGAGACATCACGGCAGCGCAGTGCCTTATGTTTGTTGGAATGTTGGAATGTTGTATTCAGGTGGGGCTTATTCCCACCAATACAGGGTATGCGGCACTCTTTGAAGCAGGAACTTTCGGTGCACAAATTACCGATAATGACTATCAAATCCGTTACACCTCTGCTAATTCCCCTGAGATTTCAAAAGGAATAATGCAAAAAGCGGAAACCGCCGCTGTCAGTCTTGATAAAAATACATTACTGAAAAGCCATCCCATTGATGGCGGTCATGTGTTTTGGCAGGAGGATATTACCGAGATTACCGCACTGCTTGAACGGCTTGAAGAAAACAACGAGACGATTGCAGAAAGCAATTATCTGGAACAGGAAAACTATCGTGTTAAACTGAAAATCAAAACACTGCGGGAAAAGAACCGATTGTATGACCTTTTGCAGGACAAGACAGCAGAACAAGTTGATTTGTTAGAGCGCTTGTTTTCTCAGTACAATGCAGGGTCAGATTATGAAAAGCGCCGCAGTCTGCTTGCAAAAATCGCCGTAATCGGTGCCTACATAAAACGCTGCGGCAACTTAATCTTTATCGGTGAACAGTCAAAAACTACAGATACGGCGGAACTGTCCCTTTGCATGGAGGAATCCTTTGCCAATTTGGAACTTATGGATATAGACTGTGCGATGGATATTCCTGGCGGCAGCAGAATTCTCGTCGAGGACGCCATTCGGGTATATGACTTTTTCGAGAAAGTGATAGAGACCGCCATAGATGACCTGCAATCCGTCTTAATGAAAGCACGCAGTGCTGCCGATTCCGTTATCTTTCGTTTGGAAGTGGAGAGCAGCTGCCCGCTTGCGGACTTTACAGAGTCCTGCGAAAACTGTCTCTTTGAGGATGGCGTATGGTGCTTTACGCTGAGAATAGGAAAGGCGGGTGAACAGTTATGACAACCTTTTATAACTCTGCTTCAACGGAACAATCGGTATTATTGGTATGTCTGTTCTTCTCGTTGGTTTTGAGTTTGTTTTGCTTTATCGTGTCTCTTACCCGAAGCAGAAAACGGTGGATTACAGTCCTGAATGCAGGAATATATTTGGTACTGTTTGCCCTGCTGTCTGTTTTGACAGAGAGTTTTTCAAAAATTCGGGAAGGCAGAGAGTATCGCACCTTGCTGCCGCTTCCTATGTGGTCGCTGTGGTGCATTACAGGCACAATAGGAGTTTTTCTCATTTTCGGTGCAATTGCTCTTTTTCGTCAGAAAAACCGAGGACTCGGCCGTAATTCAATCAAACAAGCCTTTGATACCCTGCCAAGCGCTGTTTGCTATTTTGCTCCATCAGGTATTGTTAAACTGTGTAATTTTCAAATGCATCGCCTGTTTCGAACCTTGGCACAAAGCGATTTGCAAACATTCAATGAATTACAGCAGGCACTCAAAGAATGTGACGGAAAAAGCGGCGTCATAAAACTTTCCGATGAAAGACAGACTTACCTTTTTCCTGACGGAACGGTGTGGCGTTATGCACAGACCGAGGTAACTGCGCCAAGCATCGGCAAGTATACGGAAGCTATCTTTTTTGATGTAACCAAACTTTATGAAAAAAATCTGCAGCTAAAAGCACAGACAAAACAGCTCAAGAAGATTTCTCTTGAATTAAAGTTCCTTTCGGATAATGTTCTGACCTTGACTAAGGAGAAGGAAGTTCTTGCGGCGAAAACAAATCTGCACGATCAAATGGGCGCAGGCATGATTGCCGTGCGCAGAATGTTACAGCAAAAGCAGACGACTAAAGACATTGTGGAGGCTATTCGCCTGTTTAGAAAAGCTGTAAATATGATGAAAATTGATAATGAAAATCCGCTGGAACGAAGCGAACTTGCGGAATTTATGCACGATGCAGATGCAATTGGTGTAAAGATAATATTGACCGGAGAGATGCCCGAGCAGACGGAGGTTTACAACGCCTTTATCGTTGCTATGAGGGAATGTCTTACCAACGGTGTTTGCCATGCGGGGGCAACAGAACTTCAGATTGACATACGGCAAGACGACAGCAGCCTGTCTATGCGCATTACAAACAACGGAACCGTTCCCAAAGGAGAGATTGTGCCGAAAGGCGGACTGAAGAATATGGAACACTATATTATAAATCTGCAGGGTACTGTAAAAATACAGTCATCGCCGGTGTTTGCCTTGACCGTAACAGTACCATTTGCAAAGGAGGGTATGTAAATGATGCAGGTGCTTGTCGTTGATGACCAGAGAATGCCTCGTGACAATATGGAACAAATACTTGCCGCCAGCGGCCGCTATGAGGTTGCGGCAAATATCAGCAGTGCGGAACTTGCCATTATAAAGTGTAAGCAGCAGCCGATTGATTTGATTTTGATGGATGTCTGCACAAAAGGCAGTAAGAACGGTATTGATGCTGCCGCCGAAATCAAACAGCAGTTTCCGAATATAAAAATTATTATTGTAACCTCTATGGTTGAGGTAAGTTATCTTGAGCGTGCCAAAGGCGCCAAAGCAGACAGTTTTTGGTATAAGGATTTAAGCCGGGAAGAACTGATCGATGTAATCGACCGCACAATGGCGGGCGAACACCTTTTTCCGGGTGAAACACCGAGGGTAAAATTGGGACTTGCAACCAGTGCAGAGTTTACATCCAAAGAAATTGAGGTTTTGAGGCTCGTATGTGAGGGCTTGGAATACGGTGAGATTGCAGAGAAACTGAATGTGTCTGTCAACACGGTAAAAACCCATGTTTCCCACATTCTGCAAAAAACGGGCTATGCCAATAAAACCCGCCTTGCCATAGCGGTCACCAACAAGAATTTTATTATTCCGAGTATTCCCGAAGATCAAGAAGAAATCTGAATACAGGCAGACCGTTTCCCCGACTTCATCTGAGGTCGGGGTTATTTTTTTTGAAAAAAACTTTAAAAAATCGCCCATATGGATGATGTGCGTTAGGAAATCGCTTTGTATAATAAAAGTACGATAGAAATATTATGCCGTATTATACGAGGAGGTGGTATCATGCGCAGAGTGGTTGTGGATATGCAGAACGCCTTGTTTGCCGATGCAATATCTTCAGCACTAAAAAATTTTGATTCGGATTTCAGCGTTTATCAAAGCGAAGCTCCGGAGCAAACAACCGAGATGTGTTTCGATATACAGGCGAATGTCCTGATTATGGAGGTCACCGCCTATACTCCGTGGAAGCTTGAGGAACGCATGAAAATTCGAGATGAAGTAAAAGCACAACTCCCGAACTGCAAAATCGTTCTTGTGGTGGATGAAAATACCGAAAAGAAGCTGGCGGACAAGGTGCGTCAGGCGAAGAAGGACGGGCTTGTTGACAATTTCATCTACGGCTCTGTTTCTTCCACCTATCTTTCGGCGGTCATCGATGCTTTGTAAGGAGGACGGTGGTGATGGAATGATATGAATGTATTTGACGCTTCTTCGTTCTCCGAACGGATGGGCAATGGCGGACGCTCTCTTTGCCGTGTGGGAGAGCCGGTAAAAGGATTCACACGGTCAAATCACCCGGCAAAATGCCGGAAAGAAAAAAGGAGGAATGATAATATGACAAAAACGAACACACGAAATCGCATCGTCAGCATCCTGCTCGCCCTTGTGATGCTGCTCTCGCTGCTCCCCACCACGGCATTTGCGGCGGGTAGTGCAGAAACAACTGATATTACCGAAATTAATTTGACAGGTAATTATCAATATGGAAATGTTCCAGCAGGAATATTACCATCATTTAATCCTGCAACTACTACTGATAGTATTACTATTGATAAAACAAATAGTGGCTGGGAGTATAAAATGGAATCTGGAGGATGGAGCGGATTTGGTTTAGAAACACCAGTTGCATATAATGATGGCAAAACAGATTATGGATATTGTTTTGCAGTAGAAACTAAGACAGGATATCAGCTTGCTTCAGATTTAAAAGTTGTCTATAATGGTGTGGATGTTACCTCATCTGTAAGAGTGTTAAAGTATGCTTGGGGTGGTTATGTAACTGTTGATTTAGGAAAAGCAATAGGAGAAAACCCTACTACTCATACTGTAACATTCAATTCAAATGGTGGAACAGAAATTGCACCAAAAGAAGTTGTAAGTGGAGTGAAAATTAAAGCACCATCAACACCAACAAAAGATAAATATCTTTTTAGAGGTTGGTATGAAGACGATACATTTAGTATACCATTTGACTTTAATAATACACCAATTACATCTGATATGACTCTTTATGCAAAATGGGAAGCTGCAAATTCTATCAACGAGATTAGACTTGCTGGAGATTTTCAATATGGAACTGTTTCAGTAGGAACACTACCATCATTTAATCCTAGAACTACTACTGATAGTATTACTATTGATAGAACAAATAGTGACTGGGCATATAAAATGCAAAACGGATTATGGAGTAGATTTGGTTTAGAAACACCAACTGCAGTAAATGATGGCAAAACAAATTATGGATATGATTTCAGTATAGTGACAAATGATGGATATCAACTTGCTTCAGATTTAAAAGTTATCTATAATGGTGAAGATGTTACTTCAACTGTTGATATAATGAAGGCCTCTTGGGGTGCTTATGTTACTGTTGATTTGGGAAAAGCAATTGGAACACCAGTTGTTTATACTATAACATTTAATTCAAATGATGGAACATCAGTTGCACCACAAAATGTGAATGCTGGAGAGAAATTAACAGAACCAACCCCAGCTCCAACAAAAGTAGGATTTACTTTTGATGGATGGTATGAAGATTCAACATTCAGTAAGAAATTTGATTTCAACACACCGATTACTGATAGTATGACTCTTTATGCAAAATGGACAGAAAATAAATATACACTAACATTTGATGCAAATGGTGGAACTGGTACTATGGCAGATGTAACCGATGTTTCCGGTGAATACACGCTCCCTGCAAACGGCTTCACTGCTCCTGCCGGTAAGCAGTTCAAGGCTTGGAGCGTTGGCGGTGTTGAAAAGGCTGCCGGCGACAAGATTACCGTTACTGCTAACACTACCGTAACCGCAGTTTGGGAAGCTGTTGAGTACAATGTAACCGTGACAGGCGGTACTGCATCCGTTGGTGCAGGCACTCCGATCACCAAGGCAACAATGGGTACAACCGTTACCTTGACTGCAAATGCGGCTCCTACCGATATGGTGTTTGATAAGTGGGAAGTTATAAGCGGAAGCATCACCCTTGCGGACGCAAACAGCGCAACCACCACCTTCACAATGCCTGCCGGCGCAGTCAGCGTGAAAGCAACCTATACCACTTATATCACTGTTAACTTGGCGGCAGGCGAAGGAAGCGGCACGATGGAGCCAATCATAATAAAAAATACCTATGGTTATTTTTCATTAACCGCTCCGGAATGTACATTCACAGCGCCGGCAAATAAGGTTTTTGACAAGTGGCAGTTCAGTAAGGATGACAGTTATCTCAAACCGGGAGACACAAAAACTATATGGTCTTCTGCCGACGGGGCGACGCTGACTGCAATTTGGAAGGATGCTCCTGTCACTGAATATGACATCACCGTAACAGACGGTAAGGCGACAGTAGGCGCAGGCACTCCGATCACCAAGGCAACAATGGGTACAACCGTTACTCTGACCGCAGGTGCAGCTCCGACCGGCAAGGTATTTGATGAGTGGAAAGTTGTAAGCGGCGGCATTACACTTGCAGACGCAAACAGTGCAACCACAACATTTACAATGCCTGCAAGTGCAGTAAGTGTGAAAGCGACCTACAAGAACGCTCCACATACGCACACCTATAATCAGGAAACTGTAAAACCGGAAGCACTTAAAACCCCTGCTGACTGCACACGCAACGCAGTATATTTCAAGAGCTGCTCCTGCGGTGCAATCAGCACAACAGATGCCTTCGTAGCGATGAATACTGCTCTCGGTCATGCATATGGTTCTGATTGGAAATACGATTCTACAAACCACTGGCACGAATGTTCTCGTTGCCACGACAAAAAGGACGAAGCGGCTCACGATTACGGTTCTGACAATGTTTGCGACACCTGCGGATATGACAAAACTGTACCGCACACTCACAATCTGACTTTGGTTGCTGCGAAAGCTGCCACCTGCACAGAGGGCGGTAAGGAAGCATACTACAAGTGCGAAGGTTGTGGCAAGTTCTATGAAGATGTACTCGGTACAAAGGAAATAACCGACCTTGCATCTTGGGGCAATATTGCTAAGATTGCCCACACCACAAAGCAAACTGTAACAAAGGCAACCCCAACAGCAAACGGCAAGATAGTAAATTACTGTTCGGTATGTAAGAAAACTCTTTCAACAACAGTAATTCCAAAGGCATCAAGCATAAAGCTTAAAGCAACATCATTAACATATAACGGAAAGGTTAGAACACCTAAGGTTATTGTTAAGGACAGAACAGGAAAGACACTTGTTAAGAATACTGACTATACTGTGTCTTATGCAAAAGGCAGAAAGTATGTTGGCAAGTACGCAGTAAAGATTACCTTTAAGGGTAAATACAGCGGAACAAAGACGCTTTATTTCACAATCAAGCCAAAGGCAACAAGTATTTCCTCACTTACAGCAGGTTCAAAGAAGTTTACAGTAAAGTGGAAGAAGCAGGCTACACAGACAACAGGCTATCAGGTACAGTACAGTGCCTCAAGTAATTTCAGCAAGGCTAAGACCGTAACAGTAGGCAAGAATACAACAGTATCAAAGAAAATTTCAAAGCTTTCGGGCAAGAAAAAGTATTATGTAAGAGTTCGCACCTATAAGACAGTTAAGATTAACGGCAAATCCATAAGGATTTATTCAGGCTGGTCAAAAGCTAAGACTGTTACAACAAAGAAATAACAGATAGCTAACCATTTAAGGATGGCGGTAGCGGAGCTTCCGCTGCCGCCTTTTCCTTACGAAAAGGATTTCTTCAAAAGTTCCTTTCCGAAAGGCGGCAAAAAAAGCGCTTTGCCGATTTTCGAAAAGAAATCGAACAAGGAGAAATCAAATGGACGAACAAGAAAAAGAAATTGAAGAAATGCTCAGAACATTTGACAAAGCACCTTCGCCTTCGTCAGAGAATAGTGTTCAAAGTCATTTTAGTGCGATTTAGGTCATTTATGACTGAGACTTTTGAGAGACATCGCTCAAATCAAAATCGTAACACGAATTGAAATGAGCAAAACTCCGAGCGAATACAGAAAATCATATTTATAACCGTTTAGAATCACAAGATTTTTCGGGTTTATGTTCAAGGCGTTACATTAGAGCCTTTCCAACAATCTGTCACTGTCAACGGCAAACAATCCCGCACCGATTGCACCGCAAAATTCAGGCTTATCGGATATGAAAATCTTTGTGTTCAACCGCTTTTGCAACACTTTTTTCAAAAACATGTTTTCGGGCAGATGAAATAGTCCCCCTCGGCTTGCAACTAAACCTAAAAATCGCATAATTTTTAAGGCTTCTGCCCTGTTTTGGGCATAAGCCTTTTTGCATATTTGATAAGATTTTCTTCTTCGTATAATATTAAATGTACCGGCTGCAAAATTGACAAAGAATTAACAGAATTTTCATTGACACACATTATTCCTTACAATATAATAAAAGCAAATATACCATTTATAGAGGAAGTGACTTAATGACGAAAAAAATAACGGCAATATTGTTGGCATTGTGCATGGCAATCTCAATTTTGCCGATGAGCGTTCAGGCGGCATCAAAGCCGGATATCAAAGTGGGCGATTATGTAAAAATGGGCACATATAATAATGCTTCGATTCTTTGGCGATGTGTAAGCATTGACGATAACGGCCCGCTTATGCTTGCAGACAGAATTATTGACACCCTTGCATATGATGCCAAAACAAATGACAACAGCAATTCAAAATCACACAGCAGAAGCTATAAGCGTGATGATTACGGTTCTAATTATTGGAAAGACAGTAATATGCGCTCTTGGCTCAATTCAACCGCAGCTGCAGGCAAGGTTGATTGGCTTTGCGGCAATCCTCCAAAAGACGGCTATGTAAGCAGTGTAGGAGCGTACAACGAAAAAGCAGGCTTTCTTAACGCTTTTTCAAAATCGGAAATTGCGGCTATGAAAACCGTTACTCAGCGTTCTCTTGTTTCTCATCCGGAATACAACAAGGGCATCGTTGAGGGAGACGCAAATTCGGATTTGTTATATTATACCGATATTTCAGAGGCTGTGGCAAATTATGACAGTTCATATTTTGAAACCACAACCGAAAAGGTATTTCTTCTCGACGTTAAGCAAGCAAATGCCGTGTGGAAAAATCTTAAAGGCTATTATATTTCTTACAATAGCAACGGAATGGCTTGGCCCTATTGGCTTCGCACTCCTGTTACCGACTGCAACCACGATATGCGTTATATCAGTTCATCGGGTCAGGTCGGTCGTTATGCTCCGTGGTATTCCGATTTGGGCGTAAGACCCGCATTTTATCTCGATTCCGAATATTTTGTTGCAACTGCCGGCAGCGGCTCACAAAGCAATCCTTATATCGGCTCTGCTCCAAATAAGCAAGAAGATGATTATACAATTTCGGAACCTGCCGAGGATGCTAATCCCGATTGGAATGTCAGCACCGAGCAAAGTATTCAACTCACTTTAGGACCGTGGTATTCAAATGACGGAAAATACTCTAACCCTACCATTCCTGTATATACTATTCAAAAGACACGAAGCGACCTTGAAAATATGGTTGTTGTCGTTTGCGGCGAGGGATACACAAAAAGTCAGCAGGGCAAATTCATCAATGATGTCAAACGACTTTGGCAGGACGCTATGAAGTATGAACCGTATCGCAGTTATGCCGACAGGTTCAATGTTTACGCTCTTTGCACAGCTTCCGAATCGACTTTTGACAATGGTGGAAGCACCTTCTTTGATGTTATAGTTGACAAATATAATTCTCCTGTTATTTCTAACAACCTCCACGGAAGTCAGTGGAAAAATCATATTTTTGAAAGATGTATCGGACCTGAGTTTATTGAGAAAATTCACGATGCACATATCAAAAAAACAACCGACCCAAACACAATTCCGATGAAGCCAAACGGTGATTGGAACGAATATGAACCGTATTATTATGTTCACAATTATATTGCTCAGTTCGCTATGGTTGTAAACACAAAATCAGATTTCGGCGGTGCTTATAATAACCGTGAATACGGCTTCCATTATTTCATTTCGCCATCAGACAGTTATCGTGCGTCAAAAACTTTTGCTCACGAGTTCGGACACGGTTTGCTCGGACTTGGTGATGAATACAGCAACGGATATTTGCTTGATGATAAGGAACTGAAATCTCTCAATCTTTCCTCGGTTGAAGACCCGGAAAAGATAAAATGGCGACAGCTTTTAGGTTTTAGAAACACATATACCTGCCGCAATGCTTACGGCTCAAAAATGCTTGTTTCAAGCTATGAATGTATAATGAGAGATACAAACTATCAGTTCTGCGAAGTTTGCCGTTTGCAGGGTTTCAAGCGAATGTCGCAACTTGTTAAAGATGTAGACCTGTATGTTGCTCCTCCGGAAGTAAAAGAGTACACGGGTGCTTATTCAAGCCCCTCCGATTTTGCGGACCTTGAAACAAGCGCATACTATAATTATACATACAATCGCAATGACCGTCTTTTGAGCGGAAACAGCAAAAGCAGATTCAATGCCGATATGAACGGCAAAAAAATCGAGCTTAGAACCGTTATTCAAAATATTTCGGATAAGAAAGCTCGTCAGATTAAATTCAAAATGTGGATTAAGCATTCCGACGGAAGCATTGCGACCGATTCATCGGGGAATCCGCTTCAAACAGTACAAACCTTTGATGTTCCTGTTTGGAATGACAAGGCAAACTTCTGGCCGCTCGGTGCTTTGGATCACATCAAAAGCGACTTTAATTCAGGCTTAAAGAGTTGCTCGCTTATTTATCAAATTCCGTCTGATGCACAGCTTAAGAGCGGCGATACCGTGGCATTTCAGGTGCTCGACGAAAACGAAAATGTGCTTGCTGACGACAATACGGAAACACAGCGCTACACAACCGTTTCAATTCAGTATAAATTTGAGGACGGCTCTGAAATTCCAAACACTGCCGGCGGAACATTTACCGTACCGTATGGCACAAAACTTGATTTAACACCGGCAAAAACACTTTATGATTACAAATTTGTAAAGGCTGACGGCTTGAACAAGCCTATTGTTTCGGACGGAACGGTTGTTACATATTATTACAAAAATAAAAACGAAGAACACACTCACAATCTGACTTTGGTTGCTGCGAAAGCTGCCACCTGCACTACTGCGGGCAATTCCGCATACTACACCTGCGATGGCTGTGACAAGTGGTTCGCAGATGCAACAGGATCGGTAGAAATTACCGATAAAACCAGTGTGAAGATTCCGGCTCCCGGACATAC
>CAKTGF010000006.1 GCA_934561395.1 uncultured Eubacterium sp. | reverse complement strand
ATCTGCCACCGGCAGCGCTCGCAAACAAGCCGTGCCGAAAATACTTGGAGGGCAGCCTCCCGGGAAAATAGGTCGGCAACCACACTTGACCATCTACTTTTTGTAGGTGGTTTTTTTTCTTTGTTGTATTTAACAAATTTAAAGAATAATTTTGTGCAAAACGCCAAAAATATGTGATTTTTACAAAAATATTAAAATTTTTTGTCACACTTTGCCGTTTTTCTGCGATTATATTTTATGTAAGAATTATTTTTTCAGTTAGAAGGTATAATTAATGGCTAAAGCAAAGAAATATAAGTATTCACAGGATAAATATATAGTTTTTACAGACGTTGCACGCATTTTAAACAGGCAGCTTAATGAAATTCCTGTTCTTTGCGGCTCTCTTGCAGTTGAATTAAGAGTTAAGAGAAAGAATTCCGGTAAGGATATAAGCATTTTTGTAAGTGATGATTTGTTAAAGGATAAGTGCAACAGTCTTTTTAAGGCTATGGAGCTTGCACGGTTTAAGGTTAAGGATAGAAATAATTTTGTTTTTGTTCGTGAGGATATTGAGTTTGCGATTTCTCCTAAAAGCTGCTTTGAAAATAACTATAATATTAATGCGGATTGTTTTGAATTTGTAAAGGATTATGCCGAGTATTACCTGCCCGGGGTTAATGATTTAAAAATTATGCTTTCCGCTGATAACAGGAAAGACCAATGCCTGAAAGCAATAACAGAGCAGCTGCAAATTAATGTGATTAACTGTGTTAGAGCTTTTATCAGAAATGAGTATGATAGCAATTACTACGGCGAAAATTATCATAAAAGCATTAGGGTGCAAAAGCTCGCCTGTAACATAGCTAAGCATGAGGACGGTGATGAATATATTACCTCGCTTTCGGCTCTACTTATTTATGCAGGAGAAAATGGCATGGATTATGAGAGTTTGTTGTATATTAACGGCGTTGACAAGGTGGTTGTCGAGCTTATTGGTAACACCATAAGAGGTGTTATTAATAACAGGCTGAAAAGTACAGAGGCAAAATGTATTCACGACGCACTGATTATAGACAAATTGGGTGCAGTTGGTATTGCAGGCGCCTTTGCCCATGACGCAAGGCGTGATATTACCATGTATAACACCGAAATTACACCTAATTGCCTGAAATCAGAACGGGATTATCAAAATTATACATATAATACAATTTCCTATTTTCATAATGTATTGATGAATTTGAAAAACGATGTTGTAACCGAATGCGGCAAACAGCTTGCCGATGAAAGAACAAATTATATGCAGGAATTTTTATATGAATTTTATGACGAATGGGAGGGCATTATTTAGTTTTCAGCAGTTAAAGCAACAGGATTTAAAGACACAAAAATTTTTGAAAAATTTTCAAAAAAGTATTGACACTACTTGGTTATTCTGTTATTATATATAAGCACTTGAGAGAAGTGATATATATTCCTCCTTAGCTCAGTCGGTAGAGCACTCGGCTGTTAACCGAGTTGTCGTTGGTTCAAGTCCAACAGGGGGAGCCACAAAAAGACACACATTTGTGTGTCTTTTTTCTTTTGTTTTAACAGTTCTTAATAAGTGGGAACGAGGTTAACGGCCGAAGGCTGTTAATTGGTTCGTTTGCGACCGCTTGCAGTGCAAGATGAAGGGAGCAAAAAGAACTTAGTAGCGGTCGAAATTTTCGAGCATTGCAAAATGGGAAGAAAATTTCGGGCACCGCCCTGCTAAGTTGTCGTTGGTTCAAGTCCAACAGGGGGAGCCATAAAAAGACACACATTTGTGTGTCTTTTTATGTTTCACATATTCAGTATATAACTATATCATAATCCTTTACAATCATATCGTAATATGCTTGCTCGATATCGTCCCAGGCTTTAGAGCCTTTTTTTAATTTGTCTTTTTCAAATTTTTTATATGCTCTTTTTAGCTCGGGATAAAGCTTTGGGCATTCCCCTGATGATACCTGATCAATAATCATATCGGAAAATGCACTGTTCATTCCTACCTGATAGATTCTTTTTTGTGAGTATTCAATTACCTCTGATTTAGAAATACCATAGGTTGAACGGCAATATTCCTCAGTTAATTCGTTATCCTCCTGCATTTCACTGTAAACAGAATCGTACAAATTTTGAGTCCAATTATCTATTTTAAGTGAATTTTTTTCGCCATAATCAGTGATAACAGAATATCTAATTATATCTTCAAGAGTACGCTCTTTTCCGTCTATGGAATATATATCTATATCAACCTGCGTTATCTCAATATCGTTTACCTTAGCTAAAACGGTATTGTTACTTGCATTTTTCATGGCTATATCCATTTGTTCCTTATAGGAATAGCTTTCTGACGAAGAGGTTGTTGCGGTAGGAGAATCTGCCGCCGATTTATCCGCAGAGCAGGCGCAAAAGCAAAGCATAGCAAGGATAATTACGGTTATGGTAAGAATTACGCTTTTTAATTTCATGTATTGCTCCTTATAGAGTTTAAAAAGTTTTACCAATCTGATAAATGGCGGTTTAAGGCGTTTTGAATGCCGCAGGCAACAGAGTTGGGGTTATCCATAGTTTTATCACAGCCAACCTTGAAAACCATTACACCGCCTGCACCGCTTAGCAGGGCGTATTCTGTTTTGTCGCCTGCAAGGGCAGGGGAGCAGAAGGTGCCCTCGTATATTTGGTCGGAGTCTGCAACGGTGTAATATTTGCTGTTATAATAATTTGCATCGGGCAAATCCCTCCAGGTGGCCCAAAAGGGCGTGCTGTTAACAGGTCTGCCATAGGCGGCAACGCCGTCCTCGCCTATCTCAGTGTCGGATATTTGCAAAAAGCTGTGGGCCTCCCCCGGGGCGATATCGGATTTTGTAAGGGTAAAATCATAGCCCTCATGCTTGCCCTTTTCCGCAGGAATATAGTAGCCCTCGGTTTCATATCCGGCAGGCACAGTCACGGTAATAAAGCGTGTTTTTCTGTAGCCCTTAAGGGTAAAGGTGCCGTCCTCGTTTGTTTTAACAACATTTCGACCGTCCGACACGCTGACATCTTTCAGCCCCTCTCCGTTGTATGTAACGGTGCCGGAATAATCCCCGCCGGAGGACAGTGTAAAAAACGAAATTATCGCCATCGCAATCACAACAATGGATGTTAAAATTATGGGTATTAAGGTTTTCGCTTTCATAGTTTTTCTCTCTCTTTTTATGGCATATTTCGGTTAATATTAAGCCTCTTTGCTTTTATATTATACCTTAACAAATATTCAAAAACAATTAACCAAAACACTAATAAATTTTGCGCTTTTTGTGTATTTTATATAATTTTACATTGTCAAAAACATATCATTTGTGCAATATAACATTATTTTCAGGCGGTGTAAACAGACCCTTGCAGTGTTGACATTTGTACATATGCGATAGTATAATCATAAAAAAAGAGGTAGAGAAAAATGAACGAATATTTGAAAAATTTAAACAGAATTGAGTTTGTTATAACCGATTCCTGCATAGGCAAATGCAAGCATTGTTCACAGGGCAGCCATATATTGGAGCTTATTAATTACAGGGCTTAAACAGGAAAATATTGCACCGAAAAATCGGGGCATTGCTTTTGAGGCTGCTTTATAATGCAAGTGAGGTGAACGAAATGGATGTTTTGAAAGAGCTTAATTCGGTATCAAAGTATATTGAGGAGCATATAACCGAGGATATTGATACCGAGGAACTGGCAAAAATCACTTTGCTTGGTAACGACGGCTTTTTGCGCCTGTTCGGATATATGGTGGGCATGACCGTTAACGAGTATATCAGGCGGCGCAGGCTATCGCTTGCGGTTGACGACCTGCAAGGCGGCAATGAAAAGATAATTGATATTGCCATGAAATACGGCTGGAACAGCTCCGATTCCTTTGCAAAGGCGTTTTTTAATCAGCACGGCACCACCCCCACCAATGCAAGAAATAAAATAGGCTCGGTAAAAATATATCCACCCGTTTCCTTTGAAATTAATGTTAAAGGAGCAAAAGAAATGGATTTTAAAATTGTTGATGTTGAGGCTTTTCGGGTTTTTGGGCTGTCAAAGCAATTTGGCTGCCAATCGGGCAACCGTTTTAAGCAGGAGAATATTATGTGGTCTGTTGACGCAGAGCATTATCCCGAAAAAATCTGCAATGGGTATGACGGCATTTGGTACGGCATTTTTGACAATGGATTATATTCTATTGCAAGAAAAAGCGAGGATGTTGAATACGGCGGTCTTGAAAGCATAACCGTTCCTGCCGGTAAATATGCGGTGTTTACAACCGAAAAGGGCGGCTATGCGGGAGCAGAACTGCCACGCCTGCACGAATTGATTTTTAATTCCTGGCTGCCAAGTTCAAATTACAAAATAAAAAATGAATATGTGGTTGAGGTTTATCATTTGGCAACGGACAGAACCGAGCGCAGAAAAAACAGGTATTACGAAATGTGGATACCCATTGAGGAAACGCCGAAAAATGAGCCTATAAATAAGGCAGAGCTGATTATTCGCAATGCCCGTATTGACGATGCAGAGGGTATTTGCAAAATTTGTTGCGATGATTTGGGCTATAACTGCATGCCCGATTTGATAAAAGAGCGCATTTCGCAGCTTGATTTAAGCAGAGAGCAGGTGTATGTGGCAGAATACCGCAGCAGGGTTGTGGGCTATGTGCATGTTGCCGATTTTAAGCCCCTTTATTTTGATTCCCTTGCCAATTTGCTGGGCTTGGCAGTTGCCGAGGATTACAGGCGGCAGGGTGTGGCAAGCGCTTTAATAAAGCAGGTGGAAATTTGGGCAAGGAGCAAAAATTTAAAAATGATAAGGCTTAATTCTGCCGGGGTAAGGAAAGATGCTCATGCCTTTTACAGAGCAATGGGCTTTGATAACGAAAAGGAACAGATAAGATTTTTAAAAAAGCTTTAAATTTTACGGCCTGCCGATACTTATGTGTCGGCAGGCCGTAATGTTTTGCAGGGGCTTATTTTATTGACATTTTTGTTTGTATATTATAATATATAAATAATTATAATCATTATTTGCAGGCTAATGAATGCGAGGCGTTTTATGTATAAAAAATCAGTTAAAAGAGTGCTTGACATTTTGTTAAGCTTATTGGCGCTTATTTTGTTTATTCCGCTGTTTATTGCGGTTGCAATTGCCATAAAAATCGACAGCCCCGGGGAGGTTTTCTTTAAACAGGAACGGCTGGGGCTTAACGCAAAGGTGTTTAAAATTTACAAATTCCGCTCAATGTGCGTGGGTGCGGAGCAGCAGGGCACAGGGCAATATTCCTTTGCAGGGGACCCAAGGGTTACCCGTGTGGGCAAATTTCTCCGTGCAACAAGCATTGACGAGCTGCCCCAGCTAATCAATATTTTAAAGGGCGAAATGAGCTTTGTGGGGCCTCGTCCGCCACTTACATATCACCCATGGGAGCTTAGCAGCTACACACTGAGCCAGTTGAGAATGTTTGAGGTAAGGCCGGGTATAACAGGCTGGGCGCAGGTTAACGGCAGGAAAGAGGTTGAATGGCACGAGCGAATCAGGAAAAATGTTTACTATGTTGACCACTGCTCGCTTTGGCTTGATATTAAAATTATTTTTATGACATTTTTTAAGGTTTTGAAAAATGAGGATAACCTGAACCACGGCGTTACCGTTGACGAAAATTATGCCGAAGAAAAGGAAAGCGTTGAAATATAATGCTAAAGTATTTTTACATAACCAATGACCCCCGGGTTGCCAAAACAGCGGAAAACGCCGGGGTTGACAGAATTTTTATAGATATGGAATATATGGGCAAGGATGAGCGCCAGGGCGGAATGGACACCGTTAAAAATCATCACACCGTTGATGATGCACGCAGGGTAAAAAATGTGCTCAGCCGTGCAGAACTTTTGGTGCGGATTAACCCGTTATATGAAAAATCCCCACAGGAAATCGACTCTGTAATAAATGCCGGTGCAGATGTAATAATGTTGCCCATGTGGAAAACGGCGCAGGAGGCCCAGGAGTTTATTAACCTGGTAAACGGCAGGGCAAAAACTCTTTTACTTCTTGAAACCGACGAGGCAAGAAAATGCCTTGACGATGTTTTGCAGCTTAACGGAATTGATGAAATACATATCGGCTTAAACGATTTGCATTTAAGCCAGGGCAAAAAATTTTTGTTTGAATTGGTGTGCGACGGCACGGTTGACGAAATAGCTCAAAAAATCAAGGCAAAAAACATTCCCTTCGGTTTTGGTGGAGTAGGCAGGGTTTTCAACGGCGATTTGCTCCCTGCGGAAAACATACTTGCTGAGCATTACCGCCTTGGGTCGTCAATGGTTATACTGTCAAGGGCGTTTTGCAATGCCGGGGCAGTCAGTGATTTTGGCGAAATAGAAAAAAATTTCAGCCTTGGGGTTAAGGCAAACAGAGATTATGAAAAGAAATTAGAGAATATGGACGACGGTTTCTTTTTGGAAATGCATAAAAAAACCGCTGACATAATTCAGCAGATAGTGGGTAAAAGGTAATGAAGGTTTTATTTGTAGCTACTGTGCGAAGCCATATAGGTCAGTTTCATATGCCGTTTATAAGAGAACTTAAAAAGCTGGGCTGCACTGTTGATGCGGCATACAGGGATAATTCCGCCGACAAGCCGAATTTGGATTTGTCGGGAATAGACAGGGTGTTTGAGGTGCCCTTTTCACGCAGCCCATACAGTGCAGATAATATTAAGGCATACATGGTGTTGAAAAAAATACTTAATGAAAATGATTATGACGCCGTTCACTGCCACACTCCCATGGGCGCTGTGGTAACAAGGCTTGCGGCAAAGTCGTTGCGGAAAAAGGGCTTAAAGGTTATTTACACTGCCCACGGCTTTCATTTTTACAAGGGTGCGCCGAAATTTAACTGGCTTACCTTTTACAAGGTTGAAGAGGCCCTTGCAAAGCATACCGATTGCCTGATTACCATTAACCGTGAGGATTACCACCTGGCAATTTCAAAAAAATTTGCCGCAGGCAGAATTGAGCTTGTGCACGGTGTGGGCGTTGATATTTCAAAGTTCAAACCCTTGAACGATGATGAAAAGCACCGCCTTCGCAGTGAATACGGCTACAGCGACGATGAATTTATTTTAATATATCCTGCGGATTTGGCGGAAAGAAAAAATCACGATATGCTGTTTAAGGCTATGCAGGCGTTAAATAACAAATCCGTTAGGCTTCTTTGCCCGGGTCAGCCCCAACTGCTTGATGAATTTAAGCAAAAAACAAGGGCGCTGGGCATTGAAAACAGGGTTGAGTTTTTAGGCTACCGCCGTGATATTGAAAAGCTTGACGCCCTTGCCGACGTTTCGGTTTCAACAAGCAGGCAGGAGGGCTTGCCTGTTAATCTTATCGAGGCAATGGCCTGCGGCAACGCAATTGTTGCAACTGATGTTCGTGGCAACAACGATTTGGTTGAAAACGGCAAAAACGGCTTTCTTGTTCCCCTTAACGATTATGTTGCCATGGCGGAAAAAATAAATTATTTGTATGAAAACAGAGCCCTTTTAGAGGAATTAAAAAAGAATAACTTAGAAAAGGTTAAGCAATACACCACCGACAGTGTGAATAAAGAAATGCTGTCAATTTACAAATCACTTAAGTTAATTTGAGGTTATTATGCGAGTTTTACATATGATTCCCGATATAGGAATATCAAACGGAATAATGAGTGTAATACTTAATTATGCCAAGGCTATGCCCGAGGATATAAAATTTGATGTTGTGTATTTTTCCCACAAAGAGGAAACCAAGCAGGCTGAAATAGAGGCCCTTGGGGGCAGGGTGTTTAAAATTAATCCGCCGTCCCCCAAAACTGTCGTTAAGGGCGAAATGGACAGGTTTTTTAAGGCTCACAGGGGAGAATGGCAGGCGCTGCACATTAATGCACCCCATTTTGCTTTGTTTATTGCCCCTGCGGCAAGGCGTGCAGGCATTAAAAAAATATTTTGCCACTGCCATTCCACCTTATTTTCGCTAAAGCCTGAAAATCTTAAGCGCAACGAACTGCTCAGCAAGCCTGCCAAGCTTTTGGCAGATGAAAAATTTGCTTGCAGCACTGCGGCAGGGGAATATTGGTACGGCAATAGCGACTTTACCGTGCTGAGAAATGCCATTGACTGCCAAAAATACAGGTTCAACCAAGGGGAAAGACAAAAAATCAGGCAAAGCTTGGGCTTTGAAAATGAAACGGTTTTTGCCCATATCGGCAGAACTGATGTTTTGCAAAAGAACCACCCGTTTTTGCTGGCGGTATTCGGCGAAATAGTAAAAATAAAGCCCCACTCCAAACTTATGCTTATAGGCGCAGAGCCCACAGAGCGGTTAGAACAGCTTTGCAAGGAATATAAAATAGAAAAAAACACCCTGTTTATGGGTATGCGGCGTGATGTAAGCAGCCTTTTGCAGGGAGCGGATTTGTTTTTGTTCCCCTCCACCAATGAGGGCTTGCCCCTTTCTGTTATTGAGGCACAGGCTGCAGGGCTCAGCGTGCTTATGTCAGACTCCGTAACCGACGAGGCAGCGGTAACACAGCAGGTTGTTGCCTTGCCCCTTGCGTTGCCTGCCGAGGCTTGGGCAAAAAAGGCAGTTGAGCTTTTGAATAATGAGAGAAAAGACAATTATGAAATTATGAAAAATTCAGGCTGGGATATAACAGACAGCTCCAAAAAATTGGTTAAAAGCTATAGGGGATAAAAATGTTAAAAATATTTTCTAAAATTAAAAATGTTTTTACTATGTGGTCGTGGTGTTGTGCAATAAGATTTAACGACGATAGCGATACCTGTATATTAAACGATAAGCAAAAAGAATTTAAAATTGTTCCGAATTCACGGAGATATTGGCTTGCAGATCCCTTTTTGTTTAAAAAAGACGGAATTTTATATTTGTTTTTTGAGGCGTTTGATTTATTAAAGTGTAAGGGTGTTATAGGCTACAGAACAGTAAGTGACGATGGTTTCGGTAAAATACAAATTTGTTACGAAAGCAAAACTCATTTATCTTTTCCTTTTATATACACGGATGGCGACAATATATTTATTATTCCGGAATCCGCTAAGGAAAACAGATTATACAAGCTTAAGTGCGTCGATTTTCCGGGAAATTGGGAAGAATGTGCCACCCTTTACAATGACAAGTTGGTTGACACCGTAAGAACCGTGATTGGCGGCAAAGAGCTTTTTTTAACCGAAAAGGTTGAAAAAGACAATGTGTTTGACAGGTTGGATTTGTATTATAAAAATGATAATAAGTTTATTCCGTGTAAAGCAAATCCCGTTAAAAGGGATTCATCAAACGCACGAAACGCAGGCAATGTTTTTATGCATGGCAATATGCTTATAAGGCCGTCGCAAAACTGCAGTTCGTCTTACGGCGAAAAGCTGAATTTTAATAAAATTGTTGATATTAGCGAGAATAATTACGAAGAAGAACTTTTAGAGTGCTTAAGCTATAACGATGTTAAAATTAACAAGCCCGTTAGGGTTGACGGAATTCATACCTATAACAAATTGGAAAATGTTGAGGTTATTGATTTAAGAATACCGGGAAAATTTAATTTGCTTTATTTTTTCGGTATGCTGCGCAAGGCTTTTAAAAAACTGTTCAGTCGATAGGAGTTGGTTTATATATGCCGAAGGTATCGGTTATTATGGGGGCTTACAATGAAGAAAAAACACTGCAAGCCGCTGTTGATTCCATCTTGGCACAAACATATACTGATTGGGAATTTGTGATTTGCGACGACGCTTCGACGGACGCAACATTTAAAATTTTGACCGATTACAAAAATAAATATCCCGACAAATTTGTTATTCTTCACAATGATGAAAACATGATGCTTGCCGGCTCGCTAAACAGGTGCCTTGAAAATGCTAAGGGAGAATATATTGCAAGAATGGACGCTGACGATATATCGTTACCCACCAGGCTTGAAAAGGAGATTGAATATCTTGACAACAATCCGGATTGCGCCGTGGTTGGCACTAATGTGCAGTTTTTTAACGACAAAGACGGTTTGGGCGAAATAATCCGAAAAACTCCCGACCCCACGATATATGATATACCTAAGGCAAATCCATTTTTTCATCCTACAATAGTTATGAAAAAGTCGGCATACAATGCGTTGAACGGATATACTGCCACCGAAAGAACACGCCGCATGGAAGATATAGAAATGTGGTACCGCTTTTTTCACAAGGGCTTTGTAGGGCATAACATCAACGAAACATTGCTTTATTACAGAGTTGATAAAAATGCATTAAAAAAAAGAAAGTTAAAGTATTCAATAGATGCAAGCCGCATTGTGTTTGACGGAATAAGACTGTTGAATTTGCCTTTAAAATATTATGTTTACTCGTTAAAGCCGATTGTTTCGCAGATGCTGCCGGAAAGTTTTAAAAGCTTTGCAAGAAAACATAAGTAATAAGGGGATAATATGATTTCAAAAATAAAAAAGCTTTATAAAAATTCAAAGTTTTTTGAATTTGTTGATAAGGCAGAAAATAAATATTATCAAAAAAAATTGACTAACCGCAATTTTACTTTGCTTACTCCAAATTGTATGGCAGGGCTGATATACCATCGCCTTGGAGAAAAGTTTAATTCTCCAACGATTGATACTGCAATGCAAACCCACGATTTTATGCTTTTGGTTAACGATTTGGATTATTACTTGTCAAAGGACATTGTTCAGGATGCAGATAATGATTTTGATTATCCCGTTGGCGTTATATTCGGCGACAGCGAGCATGAAGATATTAGGGTTAACTTTGTTCACTACGATACCTTTGAATATGCCCGAAAAAAGTGGAATGAAAGAAAAACAAGGATAGTTAAAGATAATCTGTATATCATCGTTTGCGACATCGGCAATAATTTTGAGCCGAATGTTGAAAAAGCAGGCTTTATTGCCGATGAGGATTTAATGTTATTTGAAAAGGCCCGTTGCAACAATAAAATTATGCTAACCAGGGATAAGAACAGAATGCAGAAATATTCTCGCTACATTGAGCCAATGTATAACAAACCGTACCCATTAACCTATATGAACAGGGACATTTTTGGGTTGAACGGATTTGAAAAGTATTTTGATTTTGTGTCATTTATAAATAAAAAATAAGTATGAAAAAAAGAGTATTGATTATAACCGAGGCTATTTCCTACGGTGGATTAAATATAGCAGCCATAAAATTTCAGCAATATCTTAATAAAGATAAATTTGAATGTGTTTTTTGCGTCAGGCGAAATGATACAGGCGAGCTTGAACAGGAAATTTTAAACAAGGGTATTAAAGTTATTCATGTTCCCGACAGCGAACTGGGTTATTTGAAAAGCTATATTTTTTATAAAAAAATAATGCAACAAGGGCATTTTGATATTGTTCATTGCCACTTGCCTTTTATAAGCGGAATTGTTTTATTTGCCGCAAGACAATGCGGAATAAAAAAAAGAGTTGCACATGCACACTTTTCCCAAGCTTATACAGATGTGAGCATTTATTCAAAGAAAAAGCAGTTAATCGCAGTAATTTATCGAAAAATAATGCGTGTCTTTTTAAAAATGTTTTGCAATGAAAAAATCGCCTGCAGCAGGCAAGCGGGAGAATTTTTGTTTGGAAAAAGAGAGTTTGAAAAAAACGGAACAGTGCTTAATAACGGCATTGAAACCGAAAACTTTATATATGACGATACCGTCAGAAATAATACCCGTGCCCAACTTAACATACCTTCAACAAGCTGTGTGCTTGGGCATATAGGGCAGTTGTATAGTGTTAAAAACCAGTCGTTTGTTATTGATGTGTTTAACGAATTTCACAAAATTAACAACAATTCTTGTTTACTTATTATCGGCGACGGTACAGACAGAGAGATGCTTGAACAAAAGACCAATTCGTTAAATTTAACAGATTGTGTAAGGTTTTTGGGATTAAGACGGGATGTTGCACGGCTTTATCAGGCAATGGATTGCTTTGTTTTCCCGTCAATACACGAGGGCTTTCCTTTAACATTGATTGAGGCGCAGGCGTCAAAGCTGCCTTGTATTATTTCGGATACTGTGGCAAAGGAAACTAAAATAAACGAAAATATCGAGTTTTTATCTGTTAATGAGCCTCCACGGGTATGGGCTGAAAAAATTTTACAAATGGTTAAACTGCCCCGTGAGCAGACGGATAACTCTCAACTTATCAAAAAATACGACATTAAAAATATTGCTTTGGAGCTTGAAAATATTTATCAAAATTAAAACGAAAGGGGGCAATTGATATGTTTGGCTTAACTGCGGTGCAATGCTTTGTTGCGGTTGTGTGCGTTTATGCGCTGATTTATTGGCTTACGCCCCAAAAGCATATTTGGTTGCCCTTTATACTCATAACCGTGGCAATGACGGTTATAGCCTTTAACATTGTTCCCGACTCCTCCGACGATTTGGCAATTTACTTTAAGGTAATACGGGATATGTACGCCGGGGGCAGGGATTCATTTGATTACTACATTAAAACAGACCAATTCGAGTGGAAAACCTACCGCTGCTGTGCTTATTATTACTACATTGTGGCACAATTGGGCAAGGGCAACCCCCATTATCTTACGGCGGCAACAATTTTCATAGCCTACGGCTCAACATTTTTAATTTTTTACAAGGCTTATGTAAAATTTGCAATTAACAAGTCATATATGTTTTTTGCAACCCTGTTTTTTATATCCACCTATTGGTTTTACGACATAGCCAGCGGTGTTCGCAACGGCCTGGCGTTTGCAATAATTATGGTTTGCGCCTATTACCACATGGTTGAGCGAAAACGCATTATTTTTTGCTATTTGGGTTATGTTATCGCCTGCCTTTTCCATTCCGGCGGCATAATAATTGTTTTGTTGGTTGCGGTAACCATTGTAACCCTTAACACCTCGGGCAAGTTTATTAACTTTGTTTTGCTTTTCGGTTTTACCGCAGGCACGCTGCTTATGCGTTGGCTTTCAACAATAACAGACAACGGCTTTGTTCAGTCGGTTGCCAGCAAAACCGAGCATTTTTCGCAGTCGGGCGTTTCAACCGAAACGGGCATGCTGGTTAATATCTCTGTGGTTGTGGTGCTTTCGCTGCTGGTGTGGTATTATTCCTCATATTTTACGGAATCGGAATTTGCCCCCCATTTAAGGCGGCTTTACAAGTTTTCATCAACCATTTGCTTTTTCCTAATCGGCGGAATGACCGTAAGCGGTATGGCGTTTTTAAGAACCGCACGCTGGATTGTGCCTGTAATCGGCGCACTGGTTTACGCCATCGGCTCGCAAATACAGGCAAACGAAATTGAGGAAAAGGGAATTAACTACTTAAATTATTACGCACCTGCAAGTGAGTCGTTAAGAATAAAAATCAAGCCCCTTGTAAATGCGGCATATGTTTTATACACGCTTGTTCATTTTTGGTATGCGTGCAACGGCTCATCCCTTATTTGGATGCACTTTGATTGGGAGTGGAAATATTTATGATTAGCATTATTGTTCCTATTTATAAGGTTGAAAAATACCTTGATGAATGTATTAAAAGTATTATCAACCAAACCTACCGTGACCTTGAAATAATACTTGTGGATGACGGCTCCCCTGATAATTGCCCTGCTATTTGTGATAAATATGCTAAACAGGACAGCAGAATAAAGGTTATCCACAAGGAAAACGGCGGCCTTGTTTCCGCACGAAAGGCAGGTCTTAATGCGGCAACGGCAGAATATGCCTGCTTTGTTGACGGCGACGATTGGATTGAAAAGGATATGTATTCCCTCATTGCCAATGAAATTGCCAAAAATCATGCCGATTGCGTGATTACCCAGTTTTATTTTGATTACCCCGGCAAGGCTGAAAAAAGCGAATATAAGCTTAACAAGCCCTTTTACAGCCGCAGTGAAATTCAAAATGAGATTTTCCCCACAATGCTTTTTGACAACAGGTATTACCGCTTTGGCATTTTCCCCTGCTGCTGGACAAAGGTGTTCAGGCGTGAGCTGCTGAAAAAGCATTTAACCCAAACGGATAACAGAATCCGTATTGGCGAGGATATTGCCTTTACATATCCCTGCCTTATGGAATGTGAAAGCCTTTCGTTTATTGACAGGCCCCTTTACCATTACAGGCTTAACCCCGATTCAATGACAAATGCTTATGACCCTGTTTTGCAGGATGTTATTTTTCTGCCCTATTACACCTTGGTTAACAAAAGCAGAGAACTTAAGGTTGACCTGTCGGCGCAGCTGCCGTACTATCTTTTATATTTGGTTAACTTTGTTATCCGTAACGAGGCGAATATAAACAACCCTAAAACAAAGGAGCAGCGGGCGGCGGTTATTGATTCCCTGCTGAATAATGATGAAATAGTGGGAGCTATGGAGCATATTGACCCCACACTGCTGCCTGCTCACACAAGGCTCTTGTGCCTGAGCATAAAAAAAAGAAGTAGATTTATGCTTCAAAAATACATTAAATTATTAAGGAACTTTTTGTAATGAAAAATGCGTTAATCAGCGTTATTGTACCAATTTATAATACAAGGCAATACCTTGACAGGTGTGTCGAAAGCATAATCAGCCAAACCTATCAAGCCCTCGAAATAATACTTGTTGATGACGGCTCAACCGACGGCTCAGGCGAAATGTGCGACACTTGGGCGAAAAAAGACAGTCGCATTAAGGTTATCCACAAGGAAAACGGCGGTGCTGCCTCAGCAAGAAACAAAGGCATTGCCCTTGCAGGGGGAGAGTATATTTCTTTTGCCGACAGTGATGATTACCTTGATAATGACATATTTGAATTTTTGTATAATTTGCTTACAGAAAACAATGCCGATGTGGCAAGGTGCGGCTATTATACAAATACAAACGGTGCCGAAACCACCGAGTTTACGGATTACTCGGTAAGGGTGCTTAATTCCTCTCAGGCAATAAGCGACCTTGCAACAAGCGGCTACGGCGGAACCCCCTGGTGCAAGCTTTACAAAACGCAGACCTTAAAAGCCCACCTCTATAATAAAGAGGACGGCTGCTCTGAGGATATTTTGCACAATTTCAGGGTGTATAGCGAATGCACAAGGCTGGTGTTTTGCGACGCCCCCAAGTACCACTATGTTATAAGAGAGGGCTCAATAACCAACAACAGCTTCGGCAAGGGTGCCTTTGATATTATCAGGGCAAAAAGCATTATTCTTGATTACGCAAGGGAGCACAGCGAAATAATTGATGACGCTGTGTTCGGCTATATTTTTTCAGCTTACATAGTATTAAGCGGCTGTATTCGCAGCGGCAAATTTGAAGAAGAAAAAAACCGACTGATTAAATCAATTTTGCAATATAAAAAAACAATTTACAAATCTCCGCTGTATTCAAAAAAATACAAATTAAGAACTGCCTTATTAAGCCTTTCCCCAAGGCTTTACGGTTTTTTAATCGAAAGGAAGGGCAAATGAGTAAAAGGGAATTATCATTAAATGAAATTCAGCAGACCGAATTGGAGCTTTTAAAAAAATTTGATAAAATTTGCAGTGAAAATAACATAGAATATTCCCTTGCAGGGGGCTCAATGCTGGGTGCGGTAAGGCATCACGGCATGATACCATGGGATGACGATATTGATGTTTACCTAAAGCGCCCGGATTATGAAAAGCTTATGAGCCTTAAGTATGAGGATGAGCGGTACGAAATAAAAAGCTACAGATACACCAAGGGCTACTATTACCCCTTTGCCAAAATGGTTGACAAAACCACTTCCATTTGTGAGGAATGGCGTGCGGAAAAGGGTATGGGCCTGTTCCTTGATATTTTCCCCATTGATTGCTTTAACATTAACGCCCCGGCGGAGGAGCGTGAAAAAATATTTGAGGATATTACAAAAAAATCAGACCGCTGGATTATGTTTTCATACCTTTTGGGGCACAAGCTTTCACACCACAGGCAGTTCAGCCCCAGGTATTTTGCAAAGCTGGCGCTCAGAACGGCGACCCTGCCCTTCAGAAAAGCAATAATTACCCATGCGGATATGCGCCTTGCAGGCTGTGAAAAGGGCAATTATTACGGCTATTTGTTCCAGCATGTGCAAAAAATACCCTTTGTCCCGGCAAAGGCCTTCAGCAGTGTTGTTTATATGGATTTTGACGGCATTAAGGCACCTGTGTATGTGGGATATGACGAAATTTTAACACAGCAATACGGTGATTATATGACTCCGCCCCCTGAGGACAAGCGCACCTCGGGACACTGGTTTAAGGTGTATAAAAACGACGAGGTGTAAAATGGAAAATCCTTTGATAAGCGTTATTGTTCCCGTTTACAACCCGGGAAAATACTTTAACAAATGCGTCGAAAGCATTGCTGCACAGACCTACAAGCGGCTTGAAATAATACTTGTTGACGACGGCTCAACCGACGGCTCCGCCGAAATGTGCGACAGCCTTGCTGAAAATGACAGCCGCATTAAGGTTATACACAAGCAAAACGGCGGCGCCGCCTCTGCACGAAACGCAGGCCTTGACCTTGCCGCAGGGGATTTTATCGCCTTTGTTGACGCCGACGATTATTTGGACCCGGATATGTACCAAATTATGCTTGACGAAATAATTGAAAATAAAGCCGACGCTGCCCGTTGCGGCATTGTAAGAGAATTCGGCGACGGCAAAACCGAAAATTGGGGCACCGGCGACAGCAGCTTAAGGGTTGTTAACAAAAAGGAAATTATGGCTGATGTCGGCGAGGGTGTGGGTATTTTGCCCGTGAGCCCCTGCAACAAGCTGTTTAAGGCGGAATGTATAGGAAATATCCGCTTTGATTTGCGGTTTAAATTTGCCGAGGATACCCTGTTTAATTTTACGGTTGCCCAAAATATTAACAAAATGGTTTATCACGATGTTAACAGGTACCACTATAACTTTAACTCCTCCTCGGTTACAAGCAAAACCATTAATGAAAATAATTTTGACGAGCACAGGGTAATGGATATTATTTTTACTCTTGCAGATAACGAAACCATGCCCCACTGCATAAAGGGCGATGTGCTCAAATCATTCAGAACAATTCGCCAAATGATTTTGGCAAACAGATATATGGACCGCTTTTCTCTTATGAGAAGGAGAATTGTGTCAAACAAAAAGCAAATTTTTACCCTGCCCATTTACTCGGGCTTAACCAAGCTGAGAACCCTGCTTTTGTGGCTGTCCCCCGGTGGATACAAATTTGCAATAAAGCATTTGAGGAAATAAATATGAAGCCGTTAATTACAGTAATAGTGCCTGTATATAATGTTGAAGGCTATTTAAACAGATGCGTTGAAAGCATAGCAAACCAAAGCTACCGAAATCTTGAAATAATACTTGTTGACGACGGCTCCCATGACGGTTGCCCCGGGCTTTGCGATACCTGGGGAAAAAGCGACAGCCGCATTAAGGTTATCCACAAGAAAAACGGGGGTGTATCCTCCGCAAGAAATGCCGGGCTTGACATTGCCTGCGGCGAATACATTGCCTTTGTGGACGCAGACGATTATATCAGCCTCAATATGCTTGAAAAGCTGGCAAACGGGGCAACCTTAAACAACTGCGATATTTCAATATGCAGGGTAAGCTCTGATAAAAGCGCCCAAAACGAGCAGGCAAAGGTTTATGAAAACGATGTTTTATCCCTTTATTTAAGCGACAGCCTGTGCGAGCCCTCAACACCTGCAAAGCTTTATTCAAGGCAGGTAATTCAGGGGCTGCGTTTTGACTCCTCCATAAAAATAGGGGAGGATTACATATTTAATTTTTATGCCTTTAAAAATGCTCATAGGGTGGTTGTGCTGGAGGAGCGCTTATATTACTATGAGCTTAGGGAAAACTCGGCGGTGCACACCCTTAAAAAGGAAATGCTTAACAGGTGGAAAAACACAAAATCCATTTTGGAAAGCGGTCTGCTTACAGACAAGCAGTATTCTGCGCTGCTTTGCAAATATTCGGGGGAACTTTTTTGCATAGCCAGAGAGATTTTAAAAACAAAAAACAAGGCCTTAATAAACAGTCATTTCGGCGAAATAACGGATGAAATAAAAAAATATTCCAATGATTTTACGGCTCTGAATATATCAAGGGCAAACAGAATGGGCATATTGCTGTTAAAAATCAGCCCAAAGCTTTTTAAAATATTTTTTATGCTTTACTTTAGCTTTAATACCGTGAGGACAAAATGAACAGAACGCAAGCGTCAATAAAAAACTTTATATGGTATAATGTCAGCACCCTGGTAACACTTGTGCTTAATTTTGTGCTGCGTACAATTTTAATAAAAACCCTGGGCGAGGTTTATGTGGGCATAAGCAATTTGTTCACAAATATTTTGGGCATGCTGTCCCTTGCCGAGCTGGGTATTGGCACTGCCATAGGCTACAATCTTTACCGCCCCTTGGCAGAAAACGACCGGCCGAAAATACAGGCGCTTATTAATTTTTATCGCAGGGCATACAGAATTGTGGCTGCCGTGGTCGGTGTTATCGGCGTGGTTTTAATTCCCTTTTTGCCGAAAATCGCCAAGGGCAGCGAGGGCGTTGAGCATTTAACCTTTATTTATTGCATTTATATTTTTAACACGGTTTCGTCATACTTAATTGCATATAAATCTACAATTATTAATGCCGACCAAAAAAATTACATTATCACAAATATAAACACCGCAACAAACATTATTATTGTCATTTTTCAAATGCTTGTTTTGCTTGTGTTTAAAAATTATATTTTTTATATGCTTGTGTCTGCCGGCATTGGATTTGCAAGGAATATTTATCTTAATTACTACACAGGCAAGCTTTATCCTTTCTTAAGAAAGCGCAACAACGAACGGCTATCAAAGGAGGAAAAGCAGGGCATTTTCACAAAAATCAAGGCGCTTATATACCATTCCGTGGGCTCCGTTGTGGTTTTCCAAACCGACAGCATTATCACATCATCAATAATTAATGTTAATGCGGTTGGTTTTGTATCAAACTACAATATGATAATTAACGCAATTAAAAATCTGTCATCAAGCTTTTTCAGAATAATTATCCCAAGCGTGGGCAACCTTTTGGTTTTAAGCGACAAAACAAAGGCACGCAACCTTTATAAAAAGGTCAGCTTTTTGTGCTTTTGGGTTGCAAGCTTTACAAGCCTTTGCCTGTTTTTTATGCTTACACCCTTTATTAAAATATGGATTGGCGAAAAGTATGTAATGTCCGTTGCGGTTGTATTTTTGCTTTGCATTAATTACTACATTGCTATTGTTCGCACCCCCTCAAACTCCTTTAAATCCGCAGCGGGTATGTTTGAGCAGGACAGATTTTCGCCGATTTTGGAGTCAATAATCAACTTGGTGGTTTCAATTGTTTTGGCAAAAAAAATCGGCATTGCCGGCATTTATATAGGCACTCTTGCAAGCAGCTTTGTTCCCTTAATTTGGAGCGAAATTATTGTGGGTAAATACATTATTAACGAATCGGTTTTTGCAATATTTAAGCGGCTGATTTTCAGAACCCTGTGCATGTTTGCATGCGGCGCAGGCTTATATTTGCTGTTTGAAAAGGTTGCTTTTGAAAACCTTTATATTAACCTGATTTTCAGGTGCGTTGCCTGCATAATATTATCAAATTTGATGATTGTTTTAGTTTTCGGCAGAACGGCGGAATTTAAATATCTTATTTCCGCATTTAAAAAGGTGCTGCAAAAATTTTTAAAGCGCCGTTCCTAAAATCTTGATTACTACCTGGCGCAGGATGTGATTGAATGTGTTGACCCAAAGCCCTTCGTTAACGCCCCCCCGTTGGGATAATTAAGGGCAACGGCAGCGATATAAGGGATATAAGAATTAATTTTATTCATTATGACAGCTTTGAAAGGCACTTTGATTTTGTTTCATTCATCAACAAAAAATAATTACAGCCAATAGAGGACGGAGAGCTTTTATGCACGCTTTTATGATTATAGCTCACAATCAATTTGAGCTTTTGGAAAAACTGATTTCAGCCCTTGACGACCCACGAAACGATATTTTCGTGCACATTGACGCTAAGGTAAATAATTTTGATTTTGATTATTTTAAGGGCATTACAAAATATTCAAGGCTGGTGTTCACAAAAGAGCGCTTAAGCATTGCTTGGGGCGATTACAGCATTGTAAGGTGCGAAACGCTGCTTTTAAAAACCGCAATTGAGAATGAAAATCCTCAAAGCCCATACGAATATTACCACCTGCTTTCAGGTGTGGATTTGCCCATTAAATCAAACGACCGCATACACCGTTTTTTCAGCGAAAACAGCGGCAGTGAGTTTGTTCACTATTCCTCAAACACCGTTGAGCAGGGCGCTGTTAACCGTGTTCGCTATTACCACATTTTAAGGGGCAGGCGCAACCTTTTTAACAAAATTATTGCACAGGCGTTTTTAATTGTTCAAAAGCTGCTTGGGGTTAACAGGCTTAAAAATACCGATATAAAGGTGCAAAAGGGTTGCCAGTGGTTCAGTATTACAGGGGATTTGGCAAAATATGTTGTGAAAAAATCGGCTGAATATGAAAGACTTTTTGCCCACAGCTATTGCTGCGACGAAATCTTTTTGCAAACCATTGTTGAAAGCAGCGATTTTAAAAACAGGCTTTATATGCCAAACTGCAACAACAACCATGAGGCTTGTATGCGCCTTATTGATTGGCGGCGTGGCAACCCCTATGTTTGGAGAACAGGGGATTATGAGGAGATAACAAGGTCAAGCTGTATGTTTGCGAGAAAGTTTGATTTTAACGCCGACCCTGAAATCGTTGAAAAAATATTAAATAACAGATAGGCTTTTATTCGGAGTGATAATATGATTTTATATTTTACGGGAACAGGTAACAGCAAATATGCCGCCGAATACATTGGCAGCAAAATCAACGAAGGCTGCGTTAATTTGTTTGAAAGGCTGAAAAACTGTGATTACAGCGAGCTTAATTCGTTAACGCCCTTTGTTATTTGCACCCCCACATACGCCTGGCAAATACCCCATATATTAAGAAATTGGCTTTTAAGGGCAAATTTAAGCGGCTGCAGGGATATTTATTTTGTTATGACCTGCGGCGGCGAAATCGGCAATGCTGAAAAATATTTAAAGGAGCTTTGCCAAAAAATCAATATGAATTACATGGGCTGTGCAGAGATTGTAATGCCTGAAAATTATATTGCAATGTTTGATTCCCCGACCCCTGAGCAGGAGGATGAAATAATGCAAAAAGCGGATATAAAGCTAAAATCCGTTGCACAGCAAATTGCAAACAAAAAACGCCTGCCTGAAAACAGGGCAAGCGTTACCGGCAAAATCAGCAGCTCGGTGGTTAACGATTTGTTTTATCCTCTGTTTGTTAAGGATAAAAAATTTACAGCAGGCAGCAACTGCACAGGCTGCGGCATTTGCCAAAAAAATTGCGTTTTAAATAATATTAAAATTACAGATGGCAAGCCCCAATGGCTTGGCAACTGCACCCACTGCATGGCTTGTATCAACTATTGCCCCACAGGCGCAATTGAATACGGCGCCCACAGCAAGGGATTAAGACGGTATAAATGCAGAAATTTTATGGGATAATACGGCGGAATAATACTTATGGAATATAAATATGAAATGCATTGCCACACAAAAATAGGTTCAAGGCAGTGCGGCAGAATGATGCCAAAGGACATTGCAAAGTTATACAGAGATAAGGGCTATTCGGGCATTGTGGTAACCGACCATTACAGCCCCTTAACCTTTTCGCCCTTCCACGGCTATTTTGCACCCCAAACTAAAATAGACAATTACATTGCCGCATACGAGGAATTTAAAAAATACGAAAGCGACGATTTTTCGGTTATGTTCGGCATTGAGCTAAGGCATTATGCCACCGCAAACGATTATTTAATTTACGGCATGGATGAAAACTGGTTGAGAAAGCAGGGCAACCTGCTGGCTGTTTGGGAAAGGGAAATGTATGAGCTTATGCACAGTGAGGGCTACCTTGTTTTTCAAGCGCACCCATACAGACCGGGAATAAGGCGATGCAACCCCGATTATATCGACGGTGTGGAGATTTATAACGGCAAATCCACAAGGGAGCAAAATGAAAGTGCCTACGCCTGGGCAAAGCAAACAGGCAAGCTTATGATTTCAGGCTCGGATTTCCATGTTCCCAAAAATTTGGCAAGGGGCGGAATTATTACAAATAAAAAAATCAGCAACAATGCCGATTTGCTGGATATGATAAAATCACAGGATTTTAAAATGATTCAAAATTATTAGGCAAAAGAAAACGATTGAGCGTTATTTACTCAATCGTTTTTTCTTTATGTATGCGTTAAATTTTTGCTCTGCAAGGTAAAACAGGGTTCCCACAGTTGAGCAAGCAACCAGTGCAACAAGGGTGTTGACAAAATCGTTGCCGAAACGGTTGCCCACAAACAGAAAATAGAGCATTTGCACCAAATAAATATGGTATGATGCCCGGCCGAATTTGCAAATTAATGATTTGTGCTTTAATTCGGTGCCTGCAAATTTGTTAAACAAAATAAGCATTATGGGCACATACCAAAATGCGGTTGGAAGAGAAGTATCAGTCCATGTTGCAAAGAATATTTTTGGAGTGTATGCAAAATACGATGTGCAAATAATCCAAGTCGTTCCGATTATCATTGATATGCTAAGCATAGCATAATTAAGCTTTCTTTTGTAATTGTTGTAAAGCCAAATGCCACACAGTACAAAGAATAAGTATCTAAATGCAGTATATTTTGCGATGCTGCTGTCAATTTTGAGGGCATAAATTGTAAATTCATATACTAATTGAACAATGCCAATTATAATAAATGAATAGTTCTTCAGTTTGTTATACAGTAGGGTTAAGAACGGAAATACTGTAATTATCTGAAACAGTACAAGTATGTAGTATGAACCGGGCGCATTGCCGCCACCAAGAACAAAAAGCTTTGCAATATGTTTTAAAGAAGGCATTTTATCAGTTATGGTTATGGCAGCAATTTCAATGGAAAACATAACTAAATATGGTATAAATAATCTCTTTGTTTTATTTATAAGGTTTTTTTGATTATAGTAGTTATTTATGTAATTTTTGCAGTTATTCAAGTCATTATATTTATTTGATAATGAAAGGGTAAATCCGCTAATTGTTAAAAATATGGGCACTGCTAAAACACCCCAAAAGGGTATTAGCAATAAATTTTTTGTTGCTGTTGGTAAAAATATGTGATGAACTATTACGCTTAATATAGCGATTCCCTTTAAAAAATCAATTATAAAAATATGATTTTTGTTTGCAGTCTTATCCATAACATTTTCCTACGCTTGTTTAATACGATTTAATTAATGGGTATCGAATTATTACTTATTACCTTTGTAAATTATTTGTGTAATAATTTTGATATAACCTCTTTGTATTCGTTTCTTTTAAGTGATGCAAAGAAAGAAATTATATACCCAAATATTCCATTTATAGCAATAATTATAAAAAACGACTTCCAATCTGTTGCTTGAACACATTGATTTGTCAACCAAAAAACAGCCAAGACCAATATGAATACACACAGGCTTTTTAACAAGCTTGGTATGAAGGTATGCCATTTCCTTTTTAATATGAGGGCGGCATATATCGGTTGAAATACACAGTTTCTTACAGTCTGTAGTATTGAACTTGAAATTGTAAGAGTGATAAGTGTAAGATGATCAAATTTTCCAAGGGGAAATACAATCAAAAAATTTATTACACCAATAATAAATGTTACGATTACAGGTAATCTAACTTTGTTCATTGCATTGTGAATTTGTATCAATGGGTATGTCAATGCATTAAATATTGTCGGAAATGTAATTATAATCGAAAGAATTTGAATGTCGTTAATTTCGTTTGGCGTGTAATTATTAAGCCAAAGGGTATAAAAGCTCTTTCCAAAAACGATAAATCCGGCAACAGGAACGGTCATTATAAAACTCATTGTTCTCATTGCTTTTTGAGCATCACGAATTAGCTCATCAATTTCGCCCTTAGCAAATTGTTCTGTAAATTGCGGCGCAAATACCGTGCCAAGCTGTTGGCCAAGTTGCGTGATATAGCTAGGTATTGATTTAGCGACCGATAAATAACCGGTTGCAACTACAGATATAAAACGATTTGTTAACAAAGAATTTAATCCTGAAATCAGTAAATTTGAAAGTGACAGCAGCGACATCCAAACGCCGCTTGAAAGTATTTCCTTAACCGCCTTCCAACTGAATTTTTTGTATGACAGCACCATTTCAGGCAAAAGCTTGTTAAAAATAATACTGTTTGCAACTGCTAAATATATTGTGCAAATTAAGCTGGTAAGGCTGATAAAATAAACCTTAATATCAAACAGGGTTATAAGCAATATGGTTACAATAAGCTTTATTATGTATGAAATCATATTTCTTGTGTAAACAAGATTCATTCTGTTTTTTATAAAGGGTGCACAGTTTAAAATTGCAATAATAATTGAAATAAGATAGTTAATAAAAACCAGCGCAAAGGTTACTTTAACATCAAACATCAGGTTTTCGGGAATGTTGATTAAATATTCCAGCTTCCAAACCACAAAAATGCTTGCAAAGGCAACCACTCCTGCAAGCAGCAGGTTTGCAATGATAACGGAGTTAATATAAACCTCCGCCTTTTCCTTGTTGCCCTTGTGGTATTCAACCGAAACAAAGCGGCTGCTCATTGTGTTTAACGCCATTGAAAGAATGTTAGCATAGTTAACTATATCATTGGCAAGCCCGATGAATCCGTAGGATTCGGTACCGAGCTTTTTAATTAAATATGGAGTTAAAAGAAAGTTGATTCCCGCATTTATAACAAACGCCATAAGGCTGGTTGTTAAATTGAGGGTGGTTTGTTTTTGCCCTGTCATAGTGAGATTTTAATCCTGTCCTTTATGTCGGATTTTTTGCCACGGCCCGTGAGCCCGGTGATTTGCCTGCGTTTCCTCGGCGAAATTTGTTTTGCCTCGTATTCAAACATTGACCAAAACAATACAAATGTAAGCATTCTTTGGCCGTCAAGCACCGAAAGCGACGCCTGGGTGGAAATGAAATACACTATCATCCCCGCAAACATAAGCTTGTTGGGGCTGTTTGAAAAATAGTAAATGCGAATGAACAAATAAAAAATTCTTATAAATGTAACAGCGGTTACAACAACACCGATAATGCCGTAATGATACCACATATTAACAATGCCCAAATCATCAAAGCTGCAGGTAAAATCAGGGCCCCTGAAAATAGCCGTGAAATAATCGTTTGTGGGGCAAACAAAGCCCATGCCGAAAACAGGGTTGTTTTTGGGGTATTGGGAGTAATAATCAATTGCAATTTGCCTTGCCAGAGTTGACCGACCGGTTTCGTCGTTAGCATCGGAAAAGGAGTCAAGAAAGCTGGAAATAGCACCGGTGTAATATAATATACCTATTATAACCGCAACCGTCAGCCAGGTTAACACTTGGTTCGACTTGTTACGGGGCTTAAGCAAAACCATAAACATGGTGGTTAAAATTATCGCTACAATATAGCCCCTTGTCATATTAACATAAAACTCAAATAAATAAATGAAGGCAATAACAGCTAACCATTTAATTTTGTTTTTTACAAGTTTTTCTCTGAAAAATGAAAAAATAGAGTATATGAGTGCCAAAGAAAAAAGCGGATGCACACCAATCCTAAGTCGGTTATACCTTTTTGCTATTGGGATATTCTGTAACAGCTCTCTGCCTGTAAAATTATAAATCAAAGCGTGGGCAAGCTTTAATGCCAAAATAATAAGCGTAAGCAAAACAAGTGCCTTTAAAAGATTTTCATATCCGTTTTGGCGGGTAAAAAGATAAATAAGGGGATACACCCAAAAGAAATACAAATAATACCTGAAGCAGTTGTAAAGCTCCACCATACCCTGACCGTATTTGTTGTATGAAAACAGCAAAAACACGGCAATAAACACTATCCACATCAGCAGATAAAAGTTTAAAAACGTTCGGTAGGAGGATAGTGCTTTGTTAATGTTTTTGTTTATAATACAGTTAAAAAACAGCGCTATTGCAAGAATAACGGTAATCAAAACGCTGTAACGGTCTTCCTTTAAATAAGGCATGTTAATAAGGGTTAACAGGCCTGAGTCGAGTATTGTTACAAACACTATTAAATTGAAAATCGGGCTTTTATAAATTTTGATTTTCATTAGTTCTTTCCTTAGAGTCTTTCATTATTTTTTTGCTTTGAGAGATATATGTTAAAGCGTCCTTTAGCTTTTTGTTCTTTGTAAATGTAAAAAGCACCTCAAGGCAACGAATCTGCCTTAAAAAATTTAATTGCAGCCTGTTCAGCATCCAATAATGTGTGAAAAAGTACATTTCGGATTCCAAGTTTGCCCTTCTTGTAAATAGGCTTGCCGCACCTCCTGTGGAGGCACCGTGAAAGTGAATTACCTTAGCGTTTGGCTCAAAGCCGATTTTAAGGCCTTTTTTTACAGCCTTTTCGCTGATTATGTATTCTTCAAAATATAAAAATGTGTTTTTGTCAAAAAAGCCGATTTCTTCAAAGCTTTTCATATCGGCAATAAAGCAGGCGCCCGACGCCCAGTAAACCCTGCCGGCGGTTTTAGGCTGCTGCTTTAATGCAAATTCACGCTTTTTGCTTTTTGGCACAAAATTGTGCAGATATGTTGAAAAAAGCATATATTCCTTATAGCTCGGCCTGCTTTTTTTAACGCAAATTTGGGTTGTGCCGTCAATGTTTTCAATAAACGGCTCAATCAGCAAATAATCTTCATTTTGTATTTTTTCCAAAAGCAGGTCTATTGAGCCGTTTTGAAAAATAATATCGTTATTTGAAATTAAAGCGTAATCGCAGCCGTCCTTTTTTATTTCATCAAGCAGCAAGTTGTTGCCGTTGGCATATCCCAAGTTGGTTTTTGATGAAAAAAGCTTAACCCTCGGCTCTTTTTCATATTCATTTTGCAAAACCTCAAGGCTTTCATTTTGGGAGGCGTTATCAAGCAGATAAATTTTGTATTCTGCCTTGGCGGTTTTAAATATAGATTTTATACATTCAATTGTTTTTTCATATTTGTTGTAGTTTATTATTGCAATACCTAACATTTAAAGCCCCTCAGCAGTATAAATTTTCCAAGCTCTCAACCATTGCCTCAATGCTGAAAGCTTGGGCCTTTTGGTGTGCGCTTTCTCTGATTCGGTTATATTTGCCCTCAATGAATAAATTGTATGCCCTGCCGATTTCCTGCGAAAGGGAGGCGGCGGTCATTTCTTTTGCGATGAAGCCGTTAATGCCGTTATCGATAATTTCAGGCATTGCGCCCTCGTTAAATGCAACGCAGGGAACATAAGCCGCCATGGCCTCAGCTAAGGCAATGCCAAAGCCCTCCTCACTGACAGCGGGGTGCACGAATAAATCGGCCTGCGCCAAATATTTGGGCACATCAAGGCTTGGCCCTATTAATTGGATTTTATCCTCAAGCCCAAGGCGCTTTGCCTGAGCCGTTAGCTCATTATCATAGCCGTTGTAGGCTCTGCCCACAATAAAAAGTTTTATCTTGCAGTCGCCGGGCAGCATTGAAAGGGCGTCAATTAAAATATGCACTCCCTTTTCAGGCAGCACCCTGCCCACATAAATAATGTTAAATGTGCCGTAATCATCAGTTAGGCGGTTTGAATAAAATTTGTTTAAATCAATTCCGTTATAAACAACCTTGCATTTTTCGCTTTTAAAGCCGTATTTTTCAATAAAGCTTTCCTTTACTGATTTTGAAATTGCAACGGCGTATTTACTTGCTCGGTACGCTTCCATCAAAAGTTCTCTGCTTGCAAGGCGTTTTAGTTTGTTTTCGTAGGAGCCGTACCTTGCGTTGGAGTGCAGATATAAAAGATAAACGGCGTTTTTATAATGCCTTTTACAGTATGCAAAAATAAACCTTAAAACAGGGGAGCCGGTGTGGCAGATTATTACATCAGCCTTGTTTCTTTTGCAAAAATCAACAAACTTTTTTGCAGCTTTTATAAAGCCTGTGTTTTTGTCGTTTTCAACCTGAACGGAGCTGCCCTCAGCCTTAAGGCGGTCTGCTATTTCGCCGCCCTCAAACAGAAAGTAAAAAATATTGTTGTTATTTGATTTTAAGGCAATATCCCTTGTTAAAACGGATATTCCGCCGATACCGCCCGATAATTGCAAATGAACAACATTCATCGTGTTTCCTTACCTTTCTGAATAATTTTGTTAAACTTTCTTACAGCGTCTTCCTTTTTCCGCTTGGCGGCAACCGCCTTGTCCTTTAACGGGGTGGGAGGATTGTATTTTGCAATAATCTCCCTTGTAGCAGCGCCCTGCTTTGGATAAAAGCCTGTGTTGGTTATGTAAAAGCTGTTTGCGCCCTTCGTATTGTCGGGCATTTTTCTTGATGAAAAGTGAATGTAGTTAAATTCCTGTGTTTTAATTTGATTATCCTCAATATAATCACGATATACTCCGCCGTTTTCGTAGTAGAAAACCTGATAATCAAAATTATTTGTTTTTCGCTCTTTGGCGGATAAATACATATCCGACAATGTAAACCTGTGGCGGCGCTTTGTAATATCCGCATAATGCCTAACGGTGTAGGTTTTAAGCCCTGCATGCTGAAACTTTTGCTCAATGCCGTCATATTCGTCAAACACCTTGTTAATGCTTGTGGTAAACACATCCTTATAGTTCATGCCGTATTTTGATTTATATACACTGTTGATTTTCGGTGTGTTTTTGTAAAGGGTAAGGTGGCCTGCGTAATAGATTTTATCATAATCCCCCTGAGGTATGTATTTTTCTATATTGCCGAAAATCATATCAAGGTCGCAGTTGCCCCAATAATCGTAGCCCCTTACTTCAGCGTTGAATATTTCGCCGAACGCAGGTCGAAAATCGCACAGCTTGTAGGGTGCGTTAAGGGCAAGTTTGAAATCGTAGCAGCCCTGTATTCTTTTTCTTAAAGCCTCAAAGTCGGTTTTTACTATTTTAACATTGTGGGGCAGGGGGGTGTATTTTGAGTGTTCACAGTCTGAAAATATTAAAAAGTCAATACTTTCATTGCTGCCTGCACTTTTCAGCCACAGGTTAAAGTAGTTTGGGAATGAGCCGAAATATGTTGAAATAAGTACAATTTTTTTCATTTACTCCCTCCCTAAAATTGCGTTTTTTAAATAGTTTAGCGAGTTTTGCTTTTCAAGCCTTATGACCTCGGCCGCACTGTCAAAATCAATGGGGGCGTCAATGCTTTCGTTTAAGGAATAACGCTCTTGAAGATTAAGGCGATCAAGTATTGATTTAAGCTTTGAAAATTGCCCCTGCCTGGAGTAAACCTTAAATTGCCTTTTAAAAACGATCGAAAATATAACCGAGTGAAAGGAGTTGGTTATTACATATTCCGCATTTTTTATCAGGCTTAAAAACTCAACGGGGCCACATTCGTAGCAGTTTTGGGCATTTTTAAAATCAACCGCAAAATTGCAGCAGTAGTATATTTTCAGTCCCTTTTCGGCAGCCAATTTTTTTGCACTGCGTACTCCGTCGTTGCTCCTGCCGATTAAATAGACAAATATGTATTTTTCGTCTTTTGGGGCAATGCTGTCTGCCAGCGCCGACCACCTGCCGGGGCTTAATAAAAACACCGGGTCGCAGTCAATGCGAATATTTTTGTCTGTAAGGGGGGCTAAAAACGCCTTTGCCTCTGGTCCTCTTACGGAAATACAGTCAACTGATTTTAAATTTTCACGGTAAACATCCTTTAAGGGTGTCAATACCTTTTGGTCGTTTGTTCCAAGGCTTGCAGCATAGGAAATACGCCTGTAATCGCTGCCAAAGCCTGTGGCAAAAAACATATCGGTGCCCTCGCCGTTTGCCCTTGAAGGGCTCCAAACAATATCGCTGCCGATAACAAGGGTGTTTATGGGCAGCCCTTTTATTTCCTCGGCGGAAAAAACCTTTTCGGTAAGGTTCAGATAATTGCGTCTAAAACTTTCAAATGCCTTGAGCCTTGCACCTTGCCGCTTTTCAATGCTTCTGTTATAGCTTTTCTCTTTAAAATAGAGATAGGGCATACGAATGTTGTATTTTACGGCTTTCTTTAAAACCGCCGTAATCTTCTGCTTTATTCGGTCTGCCCTTGAAAGCTCCTTTGGCATTGCCGCAGCGTTGATTGTGAAAACCTCTCTGTCGGGGAAAAGTTCTTTTACAGTGCGCTCGGTTGCGTAAGCCAGCAGGTTGGCACCGTAATTGTCTGTAATTTGCAAGTTGATAATGCCAATGCCGTTAGCTGAGTTGTATTCAGTTTTGTTGGTATAATCATTATTTTGCATTACAACATGCCCCTTTTAATCCTTGTACCAGGCGTCAAAGCCGTGCATAATTTGTTGCTCCTTAGGGGGCAGCTTCATATAGTCGCCGTACATTTCGGTTAAGTATTCGTGGTAGCCCACGGGGTTTTTGATTTTATGACCCTCAAATTCGCCGTCAATAAAGGTTTTAAAATAATCGGCGTTATAATAATCGTCGTTATTGTTGCCCTTCATTACCAAATCGCCCAGGTAATGGGTGCTTTTGCTTTCCATTTTTCTGCCCATGGCGTCAATATGCTTTGCGGTTTTTTCAACGGTCCAATAAAGGGTCAGGGGCTTTTGCAGGGTGCGAACAGCCTGCTTAATTATGTATCTTTTGCTGCCCTTTTTGCTCAGGTTAACCTGGTTTGACGCCGTTTCAAGCAGGCTTCTGTACCACCTTGTTTTGGCAATGAGCAGCTTGTTTTTTAATTTGCTGTCATAGTGCTTGTCAAGGGGGAATATGTCAACAAAAATGCCGATAGCGTATTTAGGGTCGCTAACATTTTTTTCGTTTATTACTGTGTTTTCGTTGCATGCCTTGCAAAATTGGTAGATATAATTTTTATCCCCGGGGCGCTTGATTGAAATATAGCCGTCAATCAGCACATCCTCGCTGATTTTCATTAATTTGTCATAATCCTTTCGGGGAATGTAAATATCAATATCGTCATCCCAAGGAATAAAGCCCTTGTGCCTGATTGCACCAAGGGTTGTACCTCCGCTTGTGCAGTAGGAAATATTATTTTTTTCAAGATAATCAACAAGCTTAAATAAAATATCAAGCTCAAGGGGCTGTATTTCATTAAGCTCTATTTTGCGTTTGGGCATTACATCACCTTTTTTACTTAGTTTGGGTTACTTTGCTGCTTTCCTGCCGGGCAATATCGGCATCAACAATTGCCTCGCCGGTTGTGCCCACAAGGGCCATTTTGGATTTTTCGCTTAAGCCGTCGTTAACATTTGCGTTAAGGTCACAGGTGGAAAGGCGGTCAAGCTCTTCCTTGGTAACAACGCCGTCACGGTAATCACGGCAGATTTTATTTTCATACATTGAGTATTTGTTCTGCTTAAAATACCTTAAAAACTTGTGCTTGATAACCCAAGCGGCAGGCATCCAAATGTATTTGTGCATGGCAGGGGATACCGAGCCTATCATCCAGCACTGTCTGTCGCAGGCTCTTACCTTTTGTCTTACCCTGTCGGCCTGCTCGCTGTTCCAAAGCTCGTCCCAGCTTTGGGTGTTCAGGTTGCCCATAACCTCTTTTTCCTTGGTGCCGTTGCAGGGCATTACATCGCCGTAGGGGTCAATAAAAAAGGTGTCAAATGCCATATCGCAGGGCAAAAGCCTTTTTTGACCGTAAATATAGTTAATAAGGCCGTGATTAAAATACGCTCTGAACCACTTTTTAGGGGAACTTGAATTGAGCATTTCGTTAATGAGCTTTTCAAACTCCTTGCCGACCATTTCTCTGTCCTTAATAATATTCTTTGCCTCAACAAAATAAAAGGAGTTGTGCAGCGATGCGGTGGCAAATTCCATATTCATATCGTTTGAAAGCTTGTAAAGCTCCACCAGGTCCTTTGCATTGGCGTCCTGCACGGTCATACCAAAGCCCACATCCTTCATGCCCATTTCAACAAGCTTTTTTAATGTGGTGTAGCCACGGTTAAAGCCATCGTCAAGGCCACGGATGGTGTTGTTGGTTTCCTCAAGGCCCTCAATGGAAATTCTTATTCCTATATTGGGAAATTCCTTGCAAAGGTCAACAATTCTGTCGGTAAAAAATCCGTTGGTTGAAATTACTATTCTGTCGCTTTTTTTGTAAAGCTCCCGTACGATGTCCTTTAAATCCTCCCTGATAAAGGGCTCGCCGCCGGTAATGTTTGTAAAATACATTTCAGGCAGCTTTTTTATGGTTTCAATTGATATTTCCTCTTCCGGCTTTGACGGACATTTGTACCTGTTGCACATTGTGCAGCGGGCGTTGCAACGATATGTAACAATTACCGTGCCGTTTAATTTTTGTGCCATAGCTAAAACCTCTGTTATGAATTATAAATTTTAAGTAGCTTTTCCGTGTAATCCGAAACGGTGTCAAACCTTGCGTTTTTGCAGTTAATACTCATTTCCTTTGCCAAATCGTCATTTAGTAAAATTTTGTTAATGGCGTTTTCCATATCCTCGGTGTTGCCGGCTTCAAACAAAATGCCTGTTTTGCCGTCATCAATAAGCTCGGGTATTCCGCCAATGCGGCTGCCCACAACCGGGGTGCCGTACATAATGCTTTCCATAACCGAAAACGGGCAGTTTTCATACCAAACGCTGGGGTAAACCGAGCATTTTGCCCTTTGAATCAGCGATTTAAGCTCATCTCCGCTTTTAAAGCCCACGTTTTTAATGTGGGGCTGCTTGTTTATCTCTTTTTCAAACTCGCCGCTGCCTGCACAGATAAAGTTTATGTCCTTAGCCTTCATAATAAGCTCAATGCCTTTTTCCCTGTCGTACCTGCCGAAATAAAGCACATAGTTATCTTTTTCGGTGTTGTCGTCGGTAACGCTTTCAATAAAGTTGTGCAGGGCAATTGTTTTGCTTGCGAAAACAGGGTTAGTGTCCATCCTCGATTTTAAAAATTCACTGCAGCAAATAACGGAGTCAATCATTTTATAGGTTTTCAGTGCCCTGTAAAGGCTTGCCTCTGTTGCACCGATAATGCTTTTTGCCCTTGAGCCGTGAATACAGCGCTTTTTAATACAGCTTGAATAGCCCTTGGTTACGCAGTCCTCGCACACATTGCCGTCAATGTCAAACATCATGTGGTTTGGGCAAACCAGCTGGTAATCGTGGGCTGTAAACACAATTTTTACCCTTTTGCCTGCACGCTTTTTGTAGCTGTCTGCAGCGTAGATAATGCTGGGGGTCAGCTGGTAGTTAAAGTTGTTAATATGTATAATGTCGGGCTGAAAATCGTTTAAAACAACAGTCATTTTTCGCTTAGCCTCGGCAGAATAAACGGTTTTAACAGGGTATGTTATTTTGGACAGCATTGAGCCGCCGTGAAAATCCATATTGGCAGTGTATTGCTGTGCATGGTTGCCCACACATCTGCCCTCGTGCTCCATTCCGAAATACTGCACCTGATGGCCAAGGCTTTCAAGCTGTTTTCCAAGCTTAAAAATATATGTTTCAGACCCGCCGTTGGGGTACAGAAACTTGTTAACCATTAATATTTTCATACTATCATCCCGAAATAATATTTTTGTAAAGCTGCAGGGTTTTATCGCAAACATCGTCCCAATTATATTTATTGCAAATATAATCCCTTGCTTTTTCCTTGTAGCTGCTGACAATTTGCGGATTTTTGATTAAATAATCAAGTTTGTCCCTAAGGTCGGCGGCGTTGCCCTTTTCAAAATATACGGCATTGTTAACGCAAACCTCCGTGCATTCGTCAATGTTTGATGTTAAGCAGCAGTTGCCGTAGCTCATAGCCTCCAGCAGGCTTATGGGCATACCCTCCAAATCGCTGGGCAGGCAGTAAATGTATGCGTTTGAGTAAAGTTCCGCAAGTTCCGCACCCTGAACAAAGCCTGTGAAAATTATGTTTTTGTTTCCCTTTGCCGTTTCGTGAATTTGGTTTTCGTATTCAACGGTGTGGCTTGCGCCACCGGCTATAACAAGGGGCATGGATGTGTTAAGGGAATTGTATGCCTCGATTAAATAGTGAATACCCTTTTCCGGCACAACTCTGCCAAGGTAGAGAATGTAGCCGTCCTTTTTAAGGGAATATTTTTCGCCGATTATGCTTGCAGAAGCAAGGTCGGGTCTTTCTATTCCGTTGGGAATGTAGTTGGTATCCCTGTTGTAGGTGCTTTTGAAATAATTTTTTACATTTTCAGACAGAACGATTATTTCATCGGCATATTTTGCGGCTGTTTTTTCGCCGAACTTTAAAAATTTTGTGGCAAAGCCGCCCCATTTTGACCTTTGCCAATCAAGGCCGTGAACAGTTACAACGGTTTTCTTTTTAAACAGCTTTGCAAGCAAAACCATTGCCGCAGGGCCCTCGGCGTGAAAATGGATAATGTCATATTTTCCAAAAACTGCCCTTGCGGTGGCAAGGGCACTGTAAACAATTGCGTTCAGTTTGGCAGAATTTGGGGTAGGAACCCACTTTATGTCAACGCCTTTCCATTGCTTTAAGCTATTGTCGGCATTATATCCCTTGCCGGCAATATGCTCGCTTTTTCTGTTATATACTACAACTTTGTTGCCCCTGCTTGCCATTCTTGAGGAAAGCTCGCCCACAACAATTTCAATTCCGCCCTCACGGGAGGGAATCCTTTTATGTCCGATAACAGCAATTTTCATAATTTATCCTTATTCTGCTCCCTTATGGGTGAGCACAACATAAATCGTTTTAAATAAAATTTTTATATCAAGGGCAGGGGTCCACTTGTCGATATATTCGCAGTCAAGCTTTACAATTTCCTCAAAACTTTGAATATCAGACCTGCCGCTTACCTGCCACATGCCTGTAATGCCCGGTCGTATTGACAACCTTCTTTTATGGCGGCTTTCGTATTTTTCAAATTCGTCAACAGTGGGAGGTCTTGTTCCCACCAGGCTCATATCGCCCTTTAAAACATTGAAAAACTGCGGCAGCTCGTCAATGCTGTATTTTCTGATAAAGCGGCCAACTTTGGTTATTCTGGGGTCGTTATCAACTTTAAACATAAGGCCGTCCATTTTATTTTGACCCACAAGCGCCGCCTTGCGCTCCTCTGCGTCGACATACATTGAGCGAAGCTTGTAAATGTTAAATAATCTTCCGTTTTTGCCAACTCGCTGCTGCTTAAAAATCAGCGGGCCGGGGGATTCTATCAAAAGGGGAATTGCGGTAATAAGTATAATGGGCAGTGATAATATGCAGCCCACAAGGCCGCCGATAACATCAACAATCCGCTTTGCAATCATCCACCTGCTATCAAGCACCGATGCGGCAAAGGTTGCCATGGGATAGCCCGAAACCATTTTGCAGTTAACATTGTTAAACTTGCTTTCACTGAGCATTGAATCAAGGGTGGGAATGTTAATATGAACAGTAATTCCCATATCTTCAAGTTCCTCAACAATCGCCTGCACATCCGCAGGGTTTTTGTAGGGCAGGTTAATGAATACCTCGTCAACCGGAGCGCTGCGTACCCAATCCATAAATTCTTCCTTGGAGTCTGAAATTACGGGAATGTCGCAAACGCTGCCAAGATTCTTTCTTGGGGCGGTAATGCTGTCAAAATTAATCGTGCGCTCAATAGCAGCGCTGCCGAAATCGCTCAGCAGGGCAATCCCTGTAAAATTAAGGGTCCAATCAGCTTTGATTCCCGTCAAAAACTTTTCGGCAATCTCCGGGGTGGTAATTACCCCTGCGTAGGAGGCTATCCTGCTGTGCTTGAAAAAGCCCGTTATCCAGCGCTTAAGGTAATACCTGCTTATTGACGAAAGGATAATTGTTACTATAAATCCGCTTACAATAATGTACCTTGACTCAATAATGTCGTTTTTGGTGAGCGCCATTATCGCCAAAAATGATGTGTATGTAAGCACGCCGTTTTTTAGAACCGAGATAAACTCGTTAAGCATGCTTCTTCTGTGAATGTCAATATTACTGTGAAAGCAGATAAATGTCAGCAAATAGGACAGTATTAAAATTAATGTAAAACTTAGCCATTCCGATTTGGGGTAGCTTAAAATCTTGTCAAACACTACTCCGAATATAACAAATGAAATTCCGTTGGCAAGCAATAAACAAATAAGGTCCGACCAAAGCTCCAACCAAAACTGTGCTTTTGCCCGTTTGTTCATAAAAATCTCTCCGAATTATTTGTATCTGTAGTTGTAATTATAGTTGTAGTTATAATTGTAGTTGTATCTTCTGTAATATGAGTAATATTTTTTCTTTTCGCTGTTAACATCGTTAAGAACAAAGCCTAAAATATTGCCGTCAATTTGCTGAAGATTTGTAACTGTGGTTTTGACATCGTAAATGTTTGTGGTGTCTGTCTTAATAATTAACACATAACCCGTAACTTTTTGAGCGAAAACTGTCGAATCGGTAACAAGATTAATGGGCGGTGTGTCAATAAACACGCAATCGTAATGCTCTTTAACAAAATCCAAAAGCTTATCCATTCTTGCAGAGGATAAAAGCTCTGCAGGATTTGGGGGGATTTTGCCTGCAGTAAGTACCGAAAGGTTTTCAATATCGGTTTTTGAAACTGCAATATTGTCTGTAAGGCCGGCCAAAATCTCTGAAAGGCCGTTTTTAACAGGTATGGAGAACATTCTGTGGATTGTGGGGTTACGCATATCGGAGTCGATTAAAAGTGTGCGCTTTCCCATTTGTGCAAAGCTTACCGCAAGGTTAATTGAGTTAATGGTTTTGCCGTTGTTTGCGGTTGGGCTTGTTACAACGAAAACAGGGCATTTTTCCCCTTGCTGAGTGAACAAAAGGTTTGTTCTGATTGCATTGTATGCCTCTTTAACGGCAAAGGATGATTCCTGACAAAGAATTTTCTTTGGGTCTGATTTGTTAAAGCCGTTGTTTTCCGCAAGCTTTCTTCTTTCACGCATCTTACTTGCCATTGTTCACATCTCCCTTCGTTGATTTTACCGGGCCTTGGGTTGACCGGCTCCGTATTGACCTTGCTGGTTTTTCAAGCTGCAGGCCTGTGCCACTGTTTGACTGCTCGTTTTCAACCGATTCAAGCCTTGGTATGGTGCCTAAAACGGGGATGTCAAATTCTCTTTCAAGGTCCTTAGCGTTTGTGATTGTTGAATCAAACATTTCGTAAATAAAGAACAGTAGGAATGATGCCAAAAATCCTGCCAGTGCCCCCACAATTATATTCTTTTTAAGGTTGGGGGATGAGGGAGAGTTAGGAACCTCCGCCTTGTCGATAATTTCAACGCCGCCTGCCTTAACAACCCTGACTATTTCATCAGGGGCAACCTTTGCAATTGAGTTTGCAACATTTGCCGCCAGGTTTCTGTCAGTGCTGGTAACGGTAACCTGGAAAGCCTGCGTGTCCTCAATAAGGCTTGCGTTAATCATGCTGCGTATTGATGCAGGGGAAAGGTTAAGATTTAAGTCTGTTGCAACCTTGCTTAAAACGGTGTCGCTTTCAAGCACATAAATATATGTGTTTACAAGCTCCTTTGACGCATTGATTTCGTTTGGGGTAATCGAGGTGTCAGAGGTTGCTCTGTCGGTATTGCTGTAAACATACATTTTAACGGTAGCGTTATATGTAGGGTCGATAAAAAAGTGGGTATATCCGCCTGCGGCAACGCCCACCAAAACAGTGATGAGAAGAATGTAAATGATTTTGGTTCTCATCATATAAAATATTTTTCGTAAGTCAATGTCTATTTCTTTGGTTTCATCCATTAAGTTATACCTCGCTTATGCATAATTTATCATGCCGATAATAATTTGCAGATATGTAATTTATTTTATCATTAATATTATATAAAGTCAATTAGATTACATATATATTTTATATATATAATTAACAAATTATTGCCATAATTTTTGACATAAAAAATCCCCCGAAGTAAATCGGGGGAACTTTGCGTCGGCTTTTGTCAGATGTTGTAATCAATTGCAACAGAAGTTTCAACCACGGAATGCATATACTTTTTTACAACGGAGCAGTGGTATTCGTCTTTTTGATAAAGGTCAAGGGCTTTTTCGTCATCAAGTACAACCTGCAAAATAACATCATAGGAGCGCTGTGAGTGCAAAAAGTCAATGCCCACCTCAATATCCCTTAAAAGGTCAACATTGCCCTTCATTGAACGGAGTACCTCTGCTGCCTTTTCGCATTTTTCTTTGCTGTTGTCAGCAAGCTTAAAGCAAACAATGTGTTTAATCATAACTTTTTCAAACCTTTCCGACTGCATGAGTGAGAGTTTCCTGCGGCAGTCTTACAGAATAAAATTAGAGCACAAAATCAAAAAGGCGATGCTGCAAAGCATCGCCTTAAAATTATTTTGCTATACCGTAGGTTCTGCTTTCACGAATTATGTTAACCTTGATTTGGCCCGGATATTCCATTTCCTCTTCAATTCTTTTAACAATTTCACGAGCAACCAACGGCATTGTCTGGTCGCTGATAACCTCAGGCTTAACCATAACTCTGACCTCACGGCCTGCCTGAATGGCGTATGCCTTTTCAACGCCCTCAAAGCTTGTGGAAATTTCTTCAAGCTGTTGAAGTCGCTTAATATAGTTTTCAACATTTTCACGCCTTGCGCCCGGCCTTGCGGCTGATACGGCGTCGGCTGCCTGAACAAGTGCGGCAACAACTGTTTTACATTCAACATCACCGTGGTGAGCCTGAATTGCGTGCACAACAGCCTCGCTTTCCTTGTATTTTCTTGCGTATTCAACACCAAGGGCGATATGGCTGCCCTCCATCTCGTGGTCAAGAGCCTTGCCTATATCGTGAAGAAGACCTGCACGGCGTGCAAGCTTTTCGTCTGCGCCCAATTCCGCTGCCATAAGACCTGCGATATATGAAACCTCCAGTGAGTGCTTCAAAACGCTTTGACCGTATGATGTACGATACTTAAGCTTGCCCAAAAGCTTAACAAGCTCAGGGTGGATTGAGCCGCAGTTTGCGCTGATAACGGCCTTTTCGCCCTCAGCCTTAATCGTAGCCTCAACTTCACGCTTTGATTTTTCATACATTTCCTCAATGCGGGTGGGGTGTATTCTGCCGTCTTGAATAAGTCTTTCAAGTGTGAGCCTTGCAATCTCTCTTCTGACAGGGTCAAAGGAGCTGACTGTAATAGCCTCCGGTGTATCGTCAATAATAAGCTCAACGCCTGTGATTTGCTCGATAGAGCGGATATTTCTGCCCTCTCTGCCGATAATTCTGCCCTTCATTTCATCATTGGGAAGAGCAACAACGGACACAGTGGTTTCAGCCGTGTGGTCAGCAGCGCAGCGTTGAATTGCGGTGCTGATAATCTCTCTTGCCAAAACATCGCTTTGGTCTTTAACCATTTGCTCGTGCTCAAGAATACGCTTGCTCTTTTCAACATCCAATTCGGATTCAAGCGACTCTAAAAGCTGGTTTTTAGCTTCCTCTTGAGATAATCCTGAAATTCTCTCAAGCATATCAAACTGACTTTTCTTGATGCCATCGATTTCGGTGAGTTTTTCATCAACATCTTTAAGCTTTTGGCTTAAATTTTCACTTTTTTGTTCTAACGAATCAGCTCTTTTGTCAAGATATTCCTCACGCTGATTCAATCTTTTTTCTTGCTTTTGAACCTCTGTTCTTCTTTCACGGATGTCTTTATCCGCATCAGAACGGAGCTTGTGAATTTCATCCTTAGCCTCAACAAGACGAGCCTTTTTTGTTGCCTCGGCCTCGGCTAAAGCGTTGTTAACAATGCGTGTTGCTTCTTGAAGAGCAGAATTTTTGTCGTTTTGAGCCTGCTTTTCTTTAAACAAACCGCCGATTATAAACCCGATTACGCCGAAAATTGCGGCGCAAACAATGCCAACAATAACAACAACAGTTATTGAAATTGAACCTTCCATATCAATAGCACCTCCTTCTGTTAAATAGTAATTTTACATAAATTTTAAATCATTTCATCAGAAAAGGTACAGTTTTATGCATAGCAAATTTTTACAACAAAATGCACAAAATGCCGCCAATCGGCACAACATTCTGTATGTAAAAATCCTACACTATATTACACCTATAAAGGCAGTTTGTCAAGTAAGACGGCTCAAGTTTTGTTACCAATTTGTAAAAAACGTAAAGGGCAATAAACATTTGGTAATATTTTTCGTAAAGTGTAATATACTAAATGTTAAGATTGACAAATCGAAACAGTAGTGATATTATATAACCAATATGTAAAGCAGTGATAGGGACAAGGCAGCTTTTCCATCGCTTCAGAGAGTGCTTGTTTGGTGAAAAAGCACGCAAAGGTTTGGCTGTTACCACCCTTGAGCGTCTGCAGGAAATGGCAGAACGTATATCGGCGTTAACGATTTGAGTGATACTGCATTTGCGGTATAATTTAGGTGGAACCGTGTATTTTATGCACCCTAATTTTAGGGTGCTTTTTATTTTTTTAAAGGAGGTTGTAATTATGAAAATTACACTAAAGGACGGCTCAGTGCTCGAATACGAGCAAGCAAAATCTGCGGCTGACATTACAAAAGATATTTCCATGGGGTTGTTCAGAAATGCAACCTGTTGCAAAATTAACGGCACCGTTAAGGATTTAAGAACGGTAATTGATGCCGACAGCACACTTGAAATTTTAACATTTGACGATAAGGACGGCAGAAGGGCGTTTAACCACACCGCATCGCACATTATGGCACAGGCTGTAAAAAGACTGTATCCCGATGCAAAGCTTACAATCGGTCCTGCAATTGACGACGGCTTTTATTATGACTTTGATGTGGAAAATTCATTTTCTCCCGCAGATTTGGAAAAAATTGAGGCTGAAATGAAGAAAATCGTTAAGGAAAACCCCGAAATCGAAAGATTTGAGCTCCCTGTTGACGAGGCAATTGCTTTGATGACAGAGAAAAACGAGCCCTACAAAATCGAGCTTATCAAGGAGCACGCAGACAAGGGCGAGGCTATCAGCTTTTACAGGCAGGGCGAGTTCACAGAGCTTTGCGCAGGCCCCCATATAATGGAAATAAAAACAGTTAAGGCATTTAAGCTTACACAGTGCACAGGCGCTTACTGGCGTGGGGACGAGAAAAACAAAATGCTTTGCAGGGTTTACGGCACAGCATTCCCCAAGGCATCAATGCTGGAGGCGCATTTGGCCGCTCTTGAGGACGCTAAAAAGCGTGACCACAACAAGCTTGGCAGAGAGCTGGAGCTTTTCACAACCGTTGACTATATCGGTCAGGGCTTGCCCATTCTTCTTCCCAAGGGAACAAAAATTATTCAAACACTTCAACGCTGGGTTGAGGATGAGGAGGCTAAGCGTGGCTGGCTGCTGACCAAAACTCCTCTTATGGCAAAGTCGGACCTTTACAAAATCTCCGGCCACTGGGACCATTATAAGGAAGGTATGTTTGTGATGGGCGACGAGGAAAAGGATAAAGAGGTATTTGCCCTTCGTCCCATGACCTGCCCGTTCCAATATCAGGCATACCTTGCAAAACCACGCTCATACCGTGATTTGCCTTTAAGATATGACGAAACATCAACCTTGTTCAGAAACGAGGCATCCGGCGAAATGCACGGCCTTATCCGTGTTCGCCAGTTCACAATTTCAGAGGGCCACTTAATGTGCCGCCCCGACCAGTTAGAGGATGAATTTAAGGCTTGCCTTGAATTAACCAATTATATGATGGAAACAATCGGTCTTAAGGAGGACTTAAGCTACCGTTTCTCACAATGGGACCCCGAGGATAAGGAAAAATATATCGGCACCAAGGAGCAGTGGGACGAGGCTCAGGGCGTTATGAAAAATATTCTTGACGATTTGGGCGTTGATTACGAAATCGGTATCGGCGAGGCTGCATTCTACGGACCTAAGCTTGATATTCAAATTAAAAATGTGTTCGGCAAGGAGGATACCCTTGTAACCATTCAAATTGACCAGATGCTTGCAGAAAAATTCGGTATGGAATATGTGGATTCCGACGGACAGAAGAAAAATCCGTACATTATTCACAGAACCTCAATCGGCTGCTACGAGCGCACACTTGCACTGCTTATTGAAAAGTACGCAGGTGCGTTCCCAACATGGCTTGCCCCCGTTCAGGTTAAATTTCTTCCGATTGCCGACAGGCACCACGATTACGCACGCCAAATGATGGCGAAGCTGCAAGAGGCAGGCGTTCGCTGCGAGCTTGATGACAGAAGCGAGAAAACCGGCTTTAAGATTCGTGCCGCACAAATGGAAAAAATCCCTTACATGATTCTTGTGGGCGACAAGGATGTTGAGGCAGGAACAATTTCCGTTCGTTCAAGAAAGAACGGCGACGAGGGCGCAACAACCATTGATGAATTTGTTGCAAGAATTAAAGAGGAAATTGATACAAAGGTTCGTTGATTTGCAGTGGGAGGAGAAACTATGTATTGCAAAAAATGCGGCTCACGAATTGATGAAAATACAGGGCTTTGCCCCATTTGTGACGCCGAGCAAAAGTATTCCAATTTGAAAAAGGCACCCGAACCACAACAAAACGGCGTGCCAAACCAACCGACTGTTAACAGTAACGGCTATGCAAACCTAAAAAAGCCTGAGCAAAACGCTCAGGCTTCTCCTGTTCAGCCACCTAATCCGGTGCAGCAGCCTGCACAGCCCAATGTTCCGCCTGTTATGCCAATCGCACCTGTGCCGCCAGTGGCGCCTGCACAGCCTGCATATACACCGCAGCCGGTGCGTGATGTTTCAGGTTGGTCAAAAAAGGATATTAAGGCTCTTGACAGGGCTGAAAAAATAGAAAGCCGCAACAGGTCAACAAAAATCAAAAACGCAATATTTAAGGCCTTGGCGGTTGTGCTTGCCTGCATTATTTCAATGACTGCGGTTACAGGCGTGTTTGTTTATTACGATAAGCTGGATATTCCCGCTTATTCCAATGTTCTTGATTATATCGGCCTTAAGCAGACCGCCGTGCCTGCGAGCAAAACCACAAGCACCGACAACGGCAATTCCGATAACAGCGGTAATGAAAATAATGACAACGGCGGTTCGGAGGATAAGGCTAAAACACCTACGGACAGCACAAAGGCATTTGTGGATGTTGACCCTGTTACCGATGATGAGGTAGAGCAGCACAACAAATGTGTTATCCAGCTGGAAAGCTCAATTAAAAAGGTTGAAAAAACGGCAAACAAGCAATATCCCGATTTACAGCCTGAGGATGTTGAAAGCTATCTTGACATAGTTGACGACGGCTTTGAAGACCTAAAAAGCGACGGAACTATTACCGATTATACCGTAAATTCAAGCAATATTAAAATTACACTTTCTGACGGCTCATATTATTTCTATATGCCGGATGTTGACGGCGTGTTAGGCTCGGCATACGGAGAAAACTCTTTAAGAGTTGCTACATATCAGCCGGGACGAACAGAATTCATTAAAGACGGTGTATCCGAGCAGAGCTGCCAAAAGCCGGATGATGCCGCTAAATTGATTTCAGACAGCGTGCAGGAATATTATTTTGATGATATCGGCACTGAAACCGATTGCAATTATGATGATTCCGAGGTAACAATCGACAATTTCCTGGGCACAACACAAGACAGTGTTATCGTTTGGGAGGGTCACGGCTGTTATGACGATTCAACAGGTAATACCTTTATAGTTTTAGGTTTAAACAGCGAGGCAAATATTTCTAAAGGTATTTTATTGTCACTTCTCAGAGAAAGAGTGATTATTCAGTGTACAGGCGGCGTTTATGCAGTAGGCGGAGAGTTCATTAACAAATATGTCCCCGACGGTGCGTATCAAAATTCCCTTATCTATTTGGGAATTTGCAGCGGCGGCAGAAACGGGGAAGATAATCTTTTGATAAGCAGCCTTCTTGCAAAGGGCGCAGGTGCGGTTTATGCCTTTGACAATATAGTTCACACAACCTATGCTCAATCATCGGCAAAAAGCATTGCAGAGGCCTTGTGCACAAAGAACGGCAGTGACGACAGACTCCAAAGCGCTCAAACAGCGCTTGAATATTCCAAGGAACAAAACGGGGAATATGACAAGGGCTTTCATAATTGGAGCTTTTTCAAAACGAGCTTGGTGCTTTTCGGAAATACTGAATATACACTTGACTGGTTTAAAAATTATAATTTTGACGCCAACCGTGATGTTGTGATGGTGCTTGACACCTCCGGCAGTATGTCAGGCGAGCCTTTAGACCAAACAAGGATTGCCGCCAATAACTTTATTAAAACCGTTTTGGATGAAAGCCAGGCAAACATTGGGCTTGTTGATTATAACTCCGGTGCAACTGTTGACTGCGAGTTTTCAAGCAATGCCACAAAGCTGCACGATGTAGTTAATTCCCTTGAATGCGGTGGTGGAACCGATATTGAATCGGGCTTGAATGCGGCGGCCACAATGCTTTCCTCCGGCAAGGCGGAAAAGAAAATAATTGTTCTTATGAGTGACGGCTGCGCTAACGAGGGCAAGTGCGACCAAGAGCTGATAGATTATGCAAGCACCTTAAAATCAAAGGGAATTTACATATATACCCTGGGATTCTTTAACGCCTTAAGCGAAAGCGAAAAAACAAGCGCTCAGGTGGTTATGGACGGCATTGCCAGCGAGGGCTGCCACTATGAGGTTGACGATGCAAACAACCTTGTTTATTTCTTTGACGACATAGCTAACCAAATTAACGGCACAAGGTATATTTATGTTAAAATAGCATGCCCTGTGGATGTTACGGTTAAATATGACGGCGAAACCCTTTCAACCACCAAGGAAAATCAAACAAGAACCTCATTCGGCACGCTTACATATCTTAACGCTGAAAACAGCAAAAACGAGGAATATGATTTCAACAGCGAAAATGAGGGCGATGAAGACAAAATCAAAATGCTTCGCCTTAAAGAGGGTGTTGATTACGATATTCAGATTAAGGGCTATGACGACGGCGAGATGGATTACAGCATAGGCTTTATGGATGAAAACGGCGAATACTCCGATTTCAGAGATTTTGAGGGTATCAACATTACCAAGAAAACCGTTATCGACACAAAGGCTCAGGTGTCCGACACCACCACCCTTAAGGTTGACGAGGACGGCGACGGTAAGTATGATTACACCATGAAAGCCAATGCAAACAGCTTTGGCAAGGTTGTTAAGGTTTCAAAATTAGTTGTTGCAACAATTTTTGTAACCGGCGGAGCGGTGCTTATTATTTCAATAGCAATTTCACTGTCAAAACGCAAAAAGCGCAAGGCTCTTATCAAAAGGGCATACAAAACAACCAAAACAGTATAATGTAAGAGCATAAATAAAAGAACCGTGGCAATTGCCACGGCTCTTTTACTGTTGCTTATGAGGGGGTTATAAGCTTTCTACAGCCTTGAACGCTTGGTCAAGGTCTGCGATGATATCGTCAATATGCTCAACACCGATTGAAAGCCTTATTGTGCTTTCGCTGATGCCTTGCTCCTCAAGCTCAGCCTTTGAAAGCTGGCTGTGGGTTGTTGTTGCAGGATGAATAACAAGTGATTTAACATCTGCAACATTTGCAAGAATTGAGAAAATTTGAAGTGAATCAATAAATTTCTTTGCTTCCTTTTCGCCGCCCTTAATGTTGAATGTGAAGATTGAGCCTGCTCCGTTGGGGAAATATTCGTTATAAAGGTCAACATACTTTTCGTCCAATGAGGGGTGGTTAACCTTTTCAACAAGGGGATGCTCTGAAAGGTATTTTACAACCTTAATTGCATTTTCAACATGGCGCTCAACACGAAGTGAAAGTGTTTCCGTGCCCTGTAAAAGAAGGAATGCGTTGAACGGAGAAATTGTAGCGCCTGTGTCACGCAATACAATTGCTCTGATATAGGTTACAAATGCGGCAGGGCCTGCGGCGTCAACAAAGCTGATACCGTGGTAGCTTGGGTTAGCCTCGCTGATTTGCGGGAACTTGCCCGATGCCTTCCAGTCAAAGTTGCCGCTGTCAACAATAATGCCGCCAAGGGTTGTGCCGTGGCCGCCGATGAACTTTGTTGCAGATGATGCAATAATATCTGCGCCAAGCTCAATTGGCTTTAAAAGATAAGGCGTTGTGAAGGTGTCGTCAACAACAAGGGGAATGTTGTGCTTGTGTGCAATGTCGGCAACAGCCTTAATGTCGATAATATTTGAATTTGGGTTGCCAAGGGTTTCAATAAATATTGCCTTGGTGTTTTCCTGAATTGCGTTTTCAAAGTTTGCAACATCGTCAGGGTCAACAAATGTGGTGGTTACACCGTGGTTTGGAAATGTGTGGGCAAGGTAGTTGTAGGTTCCGCCGTAAATTGTTTTAGCGGCAACAATGTGGTCGCCTGCCTGTGCCAGGGTTTGGAAAGTGTAAGAAAGTGCAGCCGCACCGGATGCTGTTGCAAGTGCAGCAACGCCGCCCTCAAGTGCAGCAATTCTCTTTTCAAACACATCCTGTGTTGAGTTTGTAAGCCTGCCGTAAATGTTGCCTGCATCTGCAAGGCCGAAACGAGCCTGAGCGTGGTCAGAATCTCTGAATACATAAGATGTTGTTTGATAAATCGGAACTGCTCTTGCGTCTGTTGCCGGGTCCGGTGCTTCCTGTCCTACATGAAGTTGTAATGTTTCAAATTTATAATTAGCCATGATATTTAATCCTTTCGTTAATGAACGTTATTGTTTGTTGTTTTGGTTTGATTTTTAACTTAATTAACAGCAGCAACACATTCGTCCAAAGCGAAAGTTGTTTCTTAACAAAGTGAAAAATATGTTTTTCATAAGAAATCTCCTTATTGCCCACTGAAAAGGTAGGCTTTGATTTGACATAATAATACACCATAATGCATAGTAAGTCAATAGGTTTTGTGATTTTTTTTAAAAATGTGAAAAAATGTGAAAAAACAAGGGGCGTTTTTTGCATTTATTATTGAAATTGCTTAACTATAATGTTAATATATATTGGTAATAAAAATTAGTGAGGTAAAATTTATGGAAAAGCTTCAATATTTTGTAAACGGCAAGTTTAAAGACTCAAAGACAGATGTTTGGTATGACCTTCACAATCCGTCAACAGGCGAGGTTACAGGTCAGGCACCATGCTGTACAAATGATGAGGTGCTTGAGGCGATTGAGGCCGCAAAGGCAGCCTTCCCGGCTTGGAAAAACACACCGGCAAGAAAAAGAGCTGCTGTATTATTTAAGGTAAGAGAGCTTCTTATTGAGCACATGGATGAGCTTACAATGCTTGTTTGTGAGGAAAACGGTAAAACCTGGGCAGAGGCAGCAGGCGATGTGGGCAAGGCTCAGGAGGGAACAGAGCTTGCAACACAGGCTCCGTCACTTATGATGGGCGAAAGCCTTATGGACGCTTCAACAGGCTTTGATACTGTAAAGTATCGTGAGGCCTTGGGCGTTTTCGCAGGTATTGTTCCTGTTAACTTCCCTGCAATGATTCCCTTTGGTTGGATGGCACCCGTTTGTATTGCCTGCGGTAACACAATGGTGCTTAAGGCTGCGTCACTCACTCCGAGAACAGCAATGGCAATTGCAAAGCTTTATAAGGAAGCAGGCGTTCCAGACGGCGTTATCAACATTGTAACCTGTTCAAGAAACGAAATTAACACAATCCTTGAGCATCCCGATGTAAAGGGCATCACATTTGTAGGCTCAACACCTGTTGGCTTAAAAATATATGAAAAAGCAGCTGCAAACGGCAAAAGGTGCCAGGCTCTTTGCCAGGCAAAGAACCATGCCCTTGTTATGGAGGATTGTGCCCTTGAAAGAACCGTTGCAGGTATTATCAACTCTGCATTCGGCTGCGGCGGTCAAAGATGTATGGCACTTTCATGCTGCGTTGTTGAGGAGTCAATTCACGACCAATTTGTTGCAGAGCTTAAGTCACAAATTAAATCTGTTAACTGTGGCCCTGCTTGGGATAAGGAAACACGCCTTGGCCCGATTACTTATGAAAAGCATTATCACGAGGTGCTTGCAGATATTGAAAAGGGCATTAAAGAGGGTGCAGAACTTATTGTTGACGGCAGAAACCCTGCTGTTCCCGAGGGCTATGAAAACGGCTATTTTGTAGGCCCCACAGTATTTGACCATGTAACAGCTGATATGTCAATCGGCGATGAGGAAATTTTCGGCCCTGTTCTTTGCATTAAAACCTGCAAGAATTTTGATGAGGGTCTTGAAATTATGAACGCTAACCCATACGCAAACGGCTCTGTAATTTATACCCAAAGCGGTTACTATGCTCGCCAGTTTGCAAGGTTTACAGACGGCGGCCAGGTTGGTATCAATGTAGGTATCCCTGTTCCTGTTGGATTTGTTCCGTTCAGCGGCCACAAGCAAAGCTTCTTCGGCGACCTCCACTGCCTTGGTAAGGACGCTTACAGATTCTTTACCGAATCAAAATCAGTTACACAGCACTGGTTTACCGAGGAGGAAAAGAAGGCTAAAGAGGTTGACACTTGGGACGGTCTTCTCTAATCTTAAAATTTTATATCTTGTAACAAATAATAAAACAGGCGTTAATCCCAAAGGATTAATGCCTGTTTTTGCTTGTATGTAATTTTTGTTTAGCTATAATTTTTTACCTTTTAAAAGGGGTTGAATTTTTTCGTAAATTAAATCTCCTTTAACGCCATAACGCCTAACGAGTGCGTTGTTTACGGCAAATTTGTTGGGGGATGTATCTATAATATTCTGAACATCTATTATATCTTGAATTGTAATATTGCTAGAGACATAGTCTCCGGACAACTCGTTAAATATATCACGGATGATTTTGTATGTAGGATTGCATTCCTCATTAACAGGAAATATATTTTGCGATATTGCTTTGATTTTTTTAACCGAACAATCATAGTTACAGTTTATATATGCCATAACGTTATCATAATCTTTGTCATTTGACACAATACAGCAAAGGTCATACGAATTTTGGGCGATAAGCATTCCAAGATCACAAACCAAGATAAAATCAAGAGCGCTTTTTTTGGCGCAAGTAATCTTTCGGTATTCGATTTCGGCATTTGATTGTGAAATTTCATTGAGAAACTTAAGGTTCAAATTTGCCTTTTCGCTGTAGTAAATTATAACTTTTTCACCTTTGTTGAGATGTTCGATTCCACTAAGGCCACTTTGTTTTACATTTTCATAATCGACTAAATAGCAAGTCATAGCATCTTCTCCAATAGTTATATATTTACATAGTACCATAAACCCTGCCAAAAGGCAATGGTAGGATTTATGGCAGATTTCTATGTGGGGGTAAATTACATAAGCGCAACAATGCTGTCGGCAAGCTCGGTGGGGTTGTCGATTGTTAAGCCTGCAATGAGCCTTGCCTGTGCGTAAAGAATTTTGGTGTATTTTTCAAGGGTTTCGTCATCGGCGCTTGCCAGCTTTTCGGCAATGGGGTGGTTGCTGTTGATTTCAAGCACAAGCTGTGCTTTAACGCCGTTACCGTTGCCGCCCGGCATTTGTGAAAGCACCTTTGCCATTTCAAGGCTTACATAGCCCTCGGCTGAAAGGCATACTGCGTGTGAGCCCAATTTATCCGTAAGCTTTACTGATGAAACCTCCTCGCCCAGGACGTTTTTCATTTTTTCAAGCAAGTCCTTGGCATCCTCATTTTTCTTTGAGAGAGCCTCTTTTTCCGCGTCTGTTGAAAGGTCAAGGTCGTCCTTACAAATGTTTGCAAAGTGTTTGCCGTCGTAATCCATAAGCATTTGAATGGCAAATTCGTCAACCTCGTCGGTAAAGTAAAGGATTTCGTAGCCCTTTTCCTTTACGCCCTCGCACTGGGGTAAAAGTGCGATTTTTTCAACACTGTCGCCGCAGGCATAATAAATTGTATCCTGCGAATCGGCCATGCGCTCAACATATTCTTTAAGGGTTGTGTAGCCCTCTGAATTGGATGACTTAAACATAATTAAATCCTTTAAGCCGTCCTTATTCATTCCGTAATCGGCATAAACGCCCCACTTAAGGTTGGTGCCGAAGGTGTCAAAGAATTTTTCGTATTTTTCTCTGTCCTTTTTAAGCATTTTAGCCAATTCCGACTTGATTTTTTTGTCAATTGTTTTGGCAATAAGCTTTACCTGATAATCCTGCTGAAGGGTTTCTCTTGAAATGTTAAGGTTTAAATCCGCACTGTCAACAAGACCCTTTACAAAGCTGAAATAATCGGGTAAAAGGTCGGCGCATTTGTCCATAATCATTACGCCGTTGGTGTAAAGCTGCAAGCCCTTTTCATAGTCCTTTGAATAAAAATCCATAGGTGCGGCAGAGGGAATATACATAAGTGCGTCAAAGGTTGCCTGACCCTCTGTTTTGCTGTGAATAACCAATGTGGGGTCGTTGTAGTCATAAAACTTTTGCTTGTAAAAATCGTTATATTCCTCAGGCTTAATTTCGTTTTTGTTTTTTCTCCAAAGGGGAACCTGGGAGTTGAGCACCTCGTCGTTAACCTCGGTTAAATACTCGCCCTCTTTTTCAGGGTCGGGAACCTGGGAGGTCATTTCCATAACGATGGGGTAACGGATATAGTCGCTGTATTTTTTTACAAGTTCCTGTATCCTGTATTGCTCAAGGTATTGCGAATAATCCTCGTTTTCGGTGTCTGCCTTTAAATATAATGTAATAACGGTTCCGTTTGAATCCTTTTCGCATTCCTCAACGGTGTAGCCGTCAACACCTGTGGAGGTCCACTTGTTTGCGGTGTCGCTGCCGATTGCCTTTGAAACAACCTCAATTTTATCTGCAACCATAAATGCTGAATAAAAGCCAACGCCGAACTGGCCGATAACCTCAATATCCTTAGCGTCCTCGTTATCTGCGTTTTCTTTTTTGAAATCCATTGAGTCGCTTTTTGCGATTGTGCCGAGGTTTGATTCAAGCTCTTCGGCGGTCATACCGATTCCGTTATCGGTAATGGTAATGGTGCGAGCCTCCTTGTCAAGGTCGATTCTGATTTTCAAATCATCCTTGCCGGCAGGGATGCTGTCGTCTGTAAGGGATTTGAAATACAGCTTGTCCGTAGCGTCGCTTGCGTTTGAAATAAGCTCCCTTAAAAATATTTCCTTGTGGGTGTAAATTGAATTTATCATCATATCAAGGAGCTTTTTTGATTCTGCTTTAAATTGTTTTTTTCTCAAAATAATCACCTTCAATAATTATAGTTTACGAATTAGCACTCTTTATGCTCGAGTGCTAATTATATTATAACCCACATTTTTCATTTGTCAATACCTGTTAATTTTTAGTTAACAAATAAAGGCGGTCGGCTGCAAAAACGCAACCAATCGCCTTTAAAATTTAGGTTAAAATGTAAAAATCAGTGCATAAATGCTACAATTCCCACACCCAAACCGCTTGCTGCCATAAGCACGGCCAGCACAATAGCGGTTATCTTTACAAATCCTCTGTTCATAAGTTAATATTGCCTTTCCATAAATTTAAGCCGAAAGTACGGCCTTTATTTCATAAATTCGTTTGCCGCCGCAACCAGGGTGTCCGCAATGGCGGAGGCATCGGCTCTGCTTTCGCCCACAGCGGTAATGTATGCCTTAATTTTAGGCTCTGTTCCCGACGGACGAACAATCAGCTTGTTGCCGTTTTCAAGGGCATAAGCAAGCACATTTGATTTGGGAAGCTCAATTATCTCCTCACGGTCGGCATATTTTGTAACGCTTGTTTTATAGTCCGACACGGCGGTAACAGCCATGCCTGCAATCGCCTTTGGAGGATTGCTCCTTAAGCCGTCCATAATTTGAGCCATTTTTTCCATGCCTGCCGCACCCTCAAAGGTGTATGACTCAACAATGTTGCAGTAATAGCCGAATTCGTCATAAAGGGAGTTCATAACATCCACAAGGTTCATGCCCTTGGTTTTGTAATAAGCCGCCATTTCGCAAATGAGCATTGACGCAACAACGGCGTCCTTATCCCTTGCGTGTGTGCCTGCAAGATAGCCATAGCTTTCCTCAAAGCCCATAACAAAATCATCTGCTCTGCCCTGAGCCTCCAAATTTGTGATAAGCTCGCCTATGTATTTAAATCCTGTAAGCAGGTTTTTAAAGGTGCAGTTGTATTTTTTGGCAATTTTCTCTGCCAAATCGGTGGAAACAAAGCTTTTAACCGCAATTGCGGATTTTGGCAGGGTGCCCTTTTCCTTTCTTTGTGAAAGCAGGTAGTTCAGCAGCATTGCGCCAACCTCGTTGCCGCTCATAAGCACAAGCTCGCCCTCTTTATTGGGAACGGCAATGCCCACACGGTCACAGTCCGGGTCGGTGGCGAGTAAAATGTCTGCCCCGATTTTTTTATTCATTTCAAGGCCGATTTCAAATACCTGCTTAATTTCAGGGTTTGGGAACGGGCAGGTGGGGAAGTTGCCGTCGGGCTTTTCCTGCTGGGGTACAACATATACGTTTTCAACGCCTATTCTTTTAAGAATTTGGCGAACGGGCTTGTTGCCTGTGCCGTTAAGTGGGGTATAAATAACCTTTAAGCCCGATTCCTTAACAACCTGCGGATTAACGCACTGCTTTTGAACCTCGTCAAGAAAGGCGTTAATAACCTCCTGGCCGATATATTCTATTTTTCCCTCTGCAACAGCCTTGTCAAAATCAATTTTCTTAATGCCTGTAAAATAATCAACCTTTTGGATGAAATCGTAGGTTTCGGCAGCCTCCTCATCGGTCATTTGATAGCCCTTGGGGTTATAGCACTTGTAGCCGTTATATTTTGCAGGGTTGTGTGATGCGGTTAAAATAATGCCGCTTGATGTATGAAAATACCTGATTGCAAAGGAAAGACAGGGGGTGGGCTCCAGCTCGTCGTAAATATATACCTTAATGCCGTTGGCGGCAAGTATTGCTGCGGCCTCCTTGCTGAAATATTCGCTTTTTATTCTTGAATCATATCCTATTGCAATTGAGGGGTTTTCGTAATTCTTGTTCAAAAAATCCGCAAGGCCCTGAGTAGCTCTGCCTACGGTATAAATGTTCATTCTGTTGGTGCCTGCACCGATAACGCCACGCAGACCTGCTGTGCCGAATTCAAGGCTGCGGTAAAAGCGGTCGAGTATTTCGTCATCTTTGCCTTTAATGCTTTCAAGCTCTGCGGTTAAATCGGGGTCGCCGGTTGCATTTTCAAGCCATTGGTTATACAAAGCGGTAACATCCATATTATAATCACCATTGTCCTTTACGCCACGGGGTTTATGGGTCGCTTTCGGCGTGGCACACAAAAGCGGCCGCAGCGCAGTTCTTTATTTTTATTGCGCTGCCGGGTTCTACTTTTCTATTTTAATATTATTATTGGGTGTTGTCAATATTTCATATTTTATGTATAATGTTTTTGGTGATGAAAATGTTTGCAAAGGTTAAAAGTCAGGGCCTTTACGGCCTTAACAGCTTTGATGTGATTGTAGAGGCGGATATAAGCTCGGGTCTGCCCAGGTTTGATGTTGTGGGCCTGCCCGACGCCGCCATAAAGGAAAGCCGTGAAAGGGTAAGAGCTTCAATAAAAAACTGCGGCCTTACATTCCCCATATCACGGATTACCGTTAATATTGCGCCTGCCGATGTAAAAAAGGAGGGTGCAATATACGATTTGCCCATACTTATTTCAATTTTAAAGGCAAGCGGTCAAATAAAGGGCAATATTGATAACTATTCCTTTATCGGCGAGCTTTCGCTTAACGGAGAAATAAGGGCGGCAAACGGAGTTTTGCCAATGGTAATCGGCGCTAAGGAGTCAGGCGTGGATGCGGTTTTCGTGCCGTCGCAAAATGCAGGCGAGGGTGCCGTGATAGACGGTATTGATGTTTTGCCTGCAAGCAATATTTTGGAAATATTGGCGCATTTTGACGGAGAAAAGCTGATTGAGCCTGTTAAAAACACAATTACCGATGATGAAATAATCAGCGACAGCCTTGATTTTGCAGATGTTAAAGGTCAGGAGGAGGCAAAGCGTGCCCTTGAAATAGCGGCGGCAGGCGGTCATAATGTTATTATGATAGGCCCTCCCGGCACAGGCAAATCAATGCTTGCAAAGCGAATAGGTTCAATATTGCCGGAAATGACCTTTGAGGAAAAAATAGAAACCACTAAAATTTATTCCGTGGCAGGTGAGCTGCCCAAAAACGCAAGGCTTATTTCAAGGCGACCCTTCAGGAGCCCGCACCATACCGTGTCGGCACAGGGGTTAACGGGCGGCGGCTCAAGCCCCAAGCCGGGAGAAATCAGCCTCGCCCACAACGGCGTAATGTTTATGGATGAATTTCCCGAGTTTGACAGGCGTGCAAAGGAATCCCTAAGGCAGCCCCTTGAGGATTCAAAGGTAACGGTTACAAGGGCGTCGGGCACGGTTACATACCCCTCAAACCTAATGCTTGTTGCGGCAATGAACCCCTGCCCCTGCGGCTATTTGGGGCATCCGACCAGGCAGTGCACCTGCACCGATGCGGCAAGAAAAAGATACAGAGATAAAATTTCAGGCCCGCTCCTTGACAGAATAGATATTCATATTGAAGTTCAGCCCATTGATTACGACCGACTTTCAGGCAAAGAAAAGGGCGAAAGCAGCAAAAGCATAAGAGAACGGGTTAACAGGGCTCGGGCAGTGCAAAACAAGCGATTTGAGGGTACCGATATTTCCTGCAATGCAAAAATGTCCCCTCGGGCAACAAGGGAGTATTGCATTTTAAGCGAGGACGCTGAAAAAATGCTGAAAAACAGCTTTGAGGCAATGGGGCTTTCCGCCCGTGCCTACGATAAAATTTTGAGAATTGCACGCACCGTTGCGGATTTGGACGGCAGCGAGCTTATTGAACTGCCCCATATTGCCGAGGCTATACAGTACAGAAGCCTTGACAGAAAATACTGGCAGCAGTAATATTGTGTGAACGAAAATGCAGAAAGGATGTTTTGTTATGGAAAAATATATTGAACAAACAATGCAGGCTTTGGAAAAAAACAATATGAAGCCGTATTATGTTGAAACCGCCCATGAGGTTGTACCCCTTGTAAAATCGCTTATGAAAAAGGGGGAAAGCGTATCCTGCGGCGGCTCCGTTACAATTAACGAAACCAATGTGTTTACAGAAATACTTGAAAGCGGAGAATATGATTTTATTGACAGAAGGGGTCTTCAGGGGGAGGAGCTGCGCCAAGCCTACGGCAAGGCATTTATGTGCGATACCTTTATTACCTCCTCAAACGCAGTTACTCAAAACGGCGAGCTTTACAATGTTGACGGCAACTCAAACAGGGTGGCATGCATTGTTTTCGGCCCAAGGCAGGTAATTGTTATTGTGGGCAAAAACAAAATTGTGCCAAATATTGACGATGCAATAAGGCGTGTTAAAGAAATTGCCGCACCTAAAAACACAGTCAGACTTAACTGCAACACCCCTTGCGCAAAAACAGGGGAGTGCATTTCGCTTAAGCACGGAAAATATATTTGCGACGGCTGTGCAAGTGAGGGCAGGGTGTGCTGCAACTATGTTGTTACCGCTCAGCAAAGGCATAAGGACAGAATTAAGGTAATTATTGTTAACGAAAACCTTGGTTATTGATTGACAAAGCACCGCTTTAGTATTAAAATATATGCATTAATTTTATAAGAGGTCAAAAAAATGTTAACACTTGATAAAGTTTACAGGGCGTCAACGGTTTTGAAGGAGATTATCCGTGAAACCGATATGATTGCCGCACCTAAAATCAATCCTGCCGCAAAGGTATATTTAAAAACAGAGAATTTGCAGGTTACAGGCTCGTTTAAAATCCGTGGCTCATATTTTAAAATCAGCCAGCTTTCAGATGAGGAAAAGGCGAAGGGTGTTATTGCTTGCTCGGCAGGTAACCACGCACAGGGCGTTGCCCTTGCCGCAACAAGAAACGGTATTAAATCAACCATCTGCCTGCCTGACGGCGCACCCATCAGCAAGGTTGAGGCCACTAAAAGATACGGCGCAGAAGTTTGCCTTGTCAAGGGCGTTTATGACGACGCATACAAAAAAGCAATTCAGCTGAGAGATGAAAACGGCTACACCTTTATTCATCCCTTTAACGACCCTGATGTTATTGCAGGTCAGGGCACAATCGGCCTTGAAATTCTTGACCAGCTGTCAAATGTTGATGTTGTAGTTGTTCCTGTTGGCGGCGGCGGACTTATTTCAGGCGTTGCCTATACCATTAAGCAGTTAAAGCCAAGCTGCAAGGTTTACGGCGTTCAGGCACAGGGTGCTCCGTCAATGCTGAAGAGCCTTGAATCTGATGAAATCGAAACTCTTGACGGGGTTAACACCATTGCAGACGGTATCGCAGTTAAAACCCCCGGTGATTTAACCTACGAGCTTTGCCAAAAGTATGTTGACGGTGTTGTAACCGTAAGCGATGATGAAATTGCACTTGCTATTTTAACCCTTTTAGAGCAGCAAAAGCTTATTTCAGAGGGTGCAGGCGCTGTTTCCGTTGCTGCTGTTATGAACGGCAAAATCCCAAATATTGAGGGCAAAAATGTATGCTGCCTTGTTTCAGGCGGTAATATTGACGTTACAATTCTTTCAAGAGTTATTGAAAGGGGCTTGAAAATGGGCGGCAGAACCGCAGATATTGTTATTGCCCTTTCCGATAAGCCGGGTCAGCTTTCAGGCGTAAGCCAGGTTATTGCAGACCAGGGCGCAAATGTTGTCAGCGTTAATTACGACTCTACCGACCTTGATATGAACATTACCGATTGTTACTTAAAACTTGGTGTTGAAACCCGTAACTTTGAACACATTGTTGCAGTTAAAAAGGCATTGGTTGACGCAGGCTTTAAGGTTTGTGAATAGCAGGAATTGTTATGAGTAATAGTGAGATAATTGCAATAAAAATATCTAAAAGCAGAATAGATTATATAGATACAGCCAAGGCAATTGGCATTTGTTTAGTTGTTTTTGGGCACGCAACAATACCCAATGAGCTCAAAATATTTATATATTCCTTTCACATGCCGTTGTTCTTTTTACTTACCGGATTAACCTTTAAAATTTGTGAAACAAAAAAATTCTTTAAAAAAAGAATGGTTTCGTTGATATTACCGTATGTGCTGCTTTCGATATTGTTTGTAGTCAAGGATTTGGCGGCGAGCCTTTTGCAGCATGACAGAACCCTTCAATCGGTTGCGAAAGAATGTTTGGGCATTTTTTGCGCAATGGGGCAGAGCGAATATTCGGTTAAGCCCTTGTGGTTTTTGCCGTGTATATTTATTTGTGAAACCTTGCTCTTTGCTTTGATAAAATTGTTAAAAAACAAAAAGCCTTTAATTCTTTTGGTATCCGCTGCATTATGCATTTTGTCTTTCCTGTTATCCGAACATTTTTCTTTGCAGTGCCCGTGGTTTATTGATGTTGCTGCGTTTTCAATACTCTTTATGGCTGTGGGCTATGTGTTTAAAGACAAGATAAACGCCTTTGCAACCGGCTCGAATATTGCAAAAAACTCCGTTTTTGGTGTTGTCGCTTTGTTAGGATGTATAATTGTGTCCCATTACAATTATGCCATAACAAATCAAATTGTTATGTTTGCTTTCGGTGAATATGCAAACCTGTTTTTAACAATCGCAGCCGCATTTTTAGGTATAATCGCAGTGCTTGCATTTGCAAACCTATGCAACAGTAAATTATCGTTATACATAGGCAAAAACACTTTGTTTATATACGGTGTTCATTATTTTTTCCTTATCGGCAGTATAGATATAAGGATATGTAATATCATTTCACCCGATATTCAAAACAATAATATTTTATGCACCTTGGCAGCTGTTGCATTTTCGGTGGTTATCATGGTTGCTTGCTGTGCTCTTGCAATACCGTATAATGCGGTTATGAATAAAGTTAAAGAAAAATTATTAAGTTAAGGAGATTTATTATGGAATATGTATCAACAACAAACGCACCCGGTGCAATCGGCCCTTATTCTCAGGCAGTAAAGGCAAATGGCTTGCTTTTTACATCGGGTCAAATTGCAATTAACCCCAAAACCAACACTGTTGAGGCAACAACTATTGAGGAGCAAACCACACAGGTTTGCGAAAACCTTAAGGCAGTTGTTGAGGCAGCAGGCACATCAATGGATAAGGTAGTAAAAACAGTTTGCTTCCTTGCGGATATTAACGATTTCGGCGCTTTTAACGAGGTTTACGGCTCATATTTCGTATCGAAGCCGGCTCGTTCATGCGTGGCAGTTAAGGATTTGCCGAAGGGCGTTCTTTGCGAGGTTGAGCTTATAGCAGAACTTTAATAAAAACACAATATAACATATAAAAAATGCAACAGATTTCTGTTGCATTTTTTTGTGCGCCAATATTCAAATTTTTAATATCATTTTGTGGTATTCGCCGTGGTTATCGGCAGCGGTTTCATAGATTTGAAAGCCGTTTTTCTCATAAATATGCAAGGCTCTTTTGTTATTTGCATCCACACCCAGGGTAACATATTTATAGCCTCTGCTTTTGCATAAATCTATCATATTTTTTAATACTTCTTGCCCGATTCCGTTATTGCGTAATTCTTTTTTTACAATCAGCCTTGATAAATAAATTTTAATATCTTTTTGAGTGTATTCTCCGTAATCAAGCACCAAATCACAGCAGGCAATATATTTACCGTTTTGTTCAAAAATATAGGGCTCACGGTTTTTGCAGGCAACCTGCTCCGTAAATTGCTTTGTAAACTCACAGCTTTCCATGTTCCACACATTGTCGCTTAAATCGTAATTGCTTGAATTCAGCTTAGTTAATATCATTTTAGCCTCGTTTCTAACTTATAAGTTCGATATATTCAATGTTTGATTTATTCTTTAATTGATTTGAATATTCAACAATTTGATTTGCGTATTCATTTTTGATTTTATCATCAAGTTTGGACATCCAATCTCTTTTATTGATTTGCTCTAATGCAATTAAATTATCTGTTATTCCTAATGCTACTGCTTTAGCGTTAGGAAAGATTGATAAAAACTCGTCAGGTGTAAAATGGCAACCCTCAACTATTATGTTTCTGTTAGGGTAATCAGTTGACAAGTAATCAATGTATGTTTTTACAAATTTCAAAAATATATCATTATTGACAGTAGGTTTGATTGAAACCTTATCTGTATATAACTTGAAATCGTCAAATGTGAAACGACATGCCTTTGACAAAGCATCCAAACTTACAATGATTTCATTGTTGCAAATGCTCTTTGTATATGTTGTTTTTCCTGTGCTTGTTGCGCCTGTTATATATGTAATATTCATTGCTAATCCTTTCTGAATATATCGAGCATGTGCTGAGAAAAGCCAACTAAATCTTCACGCTCGCATATTGCTGATAAAAATTTTAAATATTCTTCAAACTCTCTTTTATTTAACATGTTCAGTTTGTTGCTGTACAAATACGAAAGCATATCCACGCCGACAAAATGCAGCCTTGTAACATTGTATTTCTTCATTAACTCGTCAATATCCGGCTTCCTATATAGCTCAAACACCTCGTTAGGATTTGAAATAACGTGGTAGTTTTCATCTATTAATCCTGCGTCAATGTAGTGCAGAATTTTCTTTCGGTAAAACATTTTATAGGTGCAAGTGTCGCTATTACAATATGCAGAATAAATAATGCCGCCTTTTTTAGCAACTCTTATAGCCTCGCTCATTGCCATTTGTTTATCCTCATCATTGAAAAGGTGATACATTGGGCCGAGTAATAATACAATGTCATATTTATTGCTTTCAATAAATGATAAATCGCAAGCGTTACCCTCATAAACGGTAATATTGTGTTCAGGCTTGATTTTTGATTTTAAAATTTCTATATTATGGGGCACAAGCTCAACACTTGTAACATCATACCCCATATCGGCAAGCGTTATGGAATATCTACCCGTTCCTGCCCCTATTTCAAGTATTTTTGAGTCAGGAGTCAGGAATTTTTTTATGTATTTCATAGTTATTAAATATTCGGGCAAATGGTTTTTCCTTTTTAGCCTGCGGTCTTCATCATAATTGTTGTAAAATTCAATTATTTCTTTCATCATTTTAACCTCGTTTCTAATATTGTTCTTTGTGTTTCCATTCCTCTTTTGTCAGCTTGCAGCAGATTATCGGTATTCCGTCAACTTGTGAAATATGCCTTGCCTGATAGGTTAAAGAGTTTTTTAGGGGAGTTTCCTTCATTCCGATTTTTTGCATTACTCTGCCTGAGCCGATATTGTCTTTAACATATTCCGCTTCAATTGCCTCAATGCCTATTTCACTGAAAAGATAATCTCTTACAGCTGTTGCAGCCTCCGTTACAATGCCCTTATTCCAATATGTACTGTCTATTTGCCAGCCGATTATCGCTGTTGTGTCAATAATTTTTACAACATCAATGCTGCCGATAACCCTGCCGTCATATACAATAGCCCAATTGTATCGGCTGTTATTTGAGTATTCGCTTGCCCACATTTTGCACAGGGCTTTTGTTTCCTCAATGCTTTTGTGTACCGACCAGGATACATACTTTGCCACCTCTTCCTTGACTGTAAATACATACATATCCTTGTAATCGCTTTCTTTAATTTTTCTCAACAATAGCCGTTCGGTTTTTATTGCTTGAGTTCCTTTGTGATTTAACATATCATTTTAACCTCGTTTCTAATATTGTTCTTTGTGTTTCCATTCCAAGGGATTTGTAAAAGCTTAGGGCAGGGGTGTTAAATTGCCACACCGTTAAATCAATTCTTTTTGCCCCAATATCTTTTGCGATAACCTTGATTTGTTCAAAAAGCCTTGTGGCAATGCCCCGGTGCCTGAATTCTTCAAGTACGAAAATGTCGTCAATATAAATTGATTTTTCAATTCTGTTTTTAACTGTTGCAAGGCATATACCTGCAATTTTGTTATCAACAACAAAGGCAAGGTTGATTTTGTCTTGGCTTTTTAACAGCTGCCTGTATTCCTTTTTGTCTATGGGGCGCTCATCTTCTTTATAAAAATCAGGTCTGTTTTCAACATGCAATTTATGCAGCCTTGCAATAATATTTTCTGCAATTTCAAAATCGTTAAGGGTTAATTCTCTAATCATAATTTCACTCTCCGTAAATAAAAAAATAACTGCCGGCAAACATAAGTGTTCGTCAGCAGTTTTGTTATGCTATAAATCGATTGATTACTACCGCTGAACACAATGCAAATAAGCCCATGCATAATGCATAGGCTGTCTGCGCATTGCTGCGGTGTTCACTTTTGCAATCAAATCAATCATAATGAATTCCTCTTTTTTCAAATGATAACATTATGGCTGTTATTTGTCAACACACAAAATGAAATGCATTGAAGGGTTACCGAATTATCGGCAAAGGGAAAATGTTTTTTATGCGGCGTGTGCCTTAGGCGCTTTTCGCTTTTTGATTTTAGCGGTTATTACAATCCATACCCCTGTAAGTGCGGCAGACAGCAGCACCGTTGCAAAAAATGCCGTTGGGCCGTAGGTCTTTTTGCCGTAGAGCACAAGATAAACCAGCATCCAGCAATAAAGATGAATAAAATATATTCCCGTGCTCAGCTTGCGCATAACAGGGTATGCCTTTGAATCCGGCAAATCGGCAGATACAACCATGCCGAAAAGCGCCGAAACGGTAAAGGGCGTTAACGCTCTGCCCAATGTAGGGCTTATGAAAAAACTTAAGGCAAAGCAAAGGACAAAGGCTATGCCGCAATAGGGCACCTTAATTTTTGCTTTTGCCAGGCACATACCCAAGGGAACGTATAAAAATCCCTGCAAGGGCTTGCCCCTGCTTACGGTTGCGTCAATCAGCGGCATAAGCCTTTTTATTGCAGCGGGCAATTGCGACTCGTAATCGCCGAGTGTGTTAAGCAAAAGCCAGCACACAAAAAGCCCTGCGCCGATTGCCGTTATTTTCTTTAACGAAAGCCTGCGCTTTACAAGAAACGCAATAAGCGCAAGTGCGTAAAAGGAGGACAGCAAATACCACAATATCCACGAATTATAATGCTCGCCGTTGATTATAAAGCCCTTGGCATAATGCAGCAAATTGTAAGCAAGAGATTTGCCTGCGCCTAACCGCTCGGCTATTGCCGGGGGTAGGTAAATAACGCTCCAAATCACATAAAGCTTAAGCATTTTAACAGCCGATTTTTTAATTGGCAAATATGCATTATCAGATGAAAAATCAACCTTTTTGCCGATTAAAAAGCCTGAGCAAATAAAGAAAAACGGCACTGCCCAGCTTATTATTTGATTGTATAAATTAACGATAAGGGTGTTGTTGCAAAAATAAAAGGGGTTTGTGTGAATTGCCACAACGCAAACTGCCATAAACAGCTTGGCAATGTCTAAGGAATTATAGTTCTTTTTACTCATATTAGGTTATTTTTCAACAGAAAATCTAAATTCGGTTGTGGTTTTAAATTCTTCCCCTGCCTTAACATATTTGAACGGGAAATTGGGGTTGTTCAGTGTATCGGGGTAAAATTGGGTTTCAAGGGCAACTCCACGGCGGTATGTAACCTTGCTGTCGCCTTTGCCTGCGGTGTAATCCTTGCTGAGCCAGCCGCCGCAATACAACTGAATACCCGGCAGGTCGGTATAAACATCCAGCCTTCTGCCGCTTTCCCTGTGCAAAAGGGTTGCTGCGTGAGCCTGTGTAAAATCGCTGCTTCTTAGGCAATAGTTATTATCGTATCCGATTCCGTCAATAATTGCTCTGAAGGGTTCGTCGATTTTATCCCCGATTTTGTGCAGGTGTGTAAAATCCATCATTGTGCCCTTAACCTCGCCCAGCTCACCGGTGGTAAGTTGGTTATCGTCGGTTTCGGTAAAATAGTCGGAATTAATCATAAGACAGTGGTTTTCAATGGCTTCGCCGGCTTTTCCGCTAAGGTTAAAATATGCGTGGTTGGTGGGGTTTGCCACGGTGTCGGTATCGCTTAAAACGGTGTAATCAATCACAAGGGCGTTGCTTTCGGTTAAGGTGTATTTTACCTTAATTTCAAAGTTGCCGCCAAAGCCGTCCTCTCCGTCGGGAGAAAAGCGTTTAAAGGTTACGGAGTTATCGTCATAACCCTCAACCTCCCAGGGGGTAAAACTGAAACGGCCGCCGCCGTGCAGGGTCCAGCTGCCTTGGTTTTTTGGGGTGTGGTACTCAACGCCCTTAAAGGTAAATTTTCCGTCACGGATACGGTTTGCCCATCTGCCCACTGCCAGGCCCTGATAGCCGTAATCGGGGTTGGTGTAATCCTGCGGGTTGTCAAAGCCCAAAACCACATCATCAAGCTTGCCGTTTTTATCGGGCATACAAAGCGACTGAATACCTGCGCCAAGGGTTTGCAGCGAAACCGATGCGCCGCTTTTGTTGGTTATTGTGTAAAGGTCAATTACCTTTCCGTCGGCAAGGGTGCCGAAAATAGATTTTTTTATGCTCATAGATTTTGTCCTTTCTGAAATTGCGATTAATATTAGTATATATTATATTGCTTATAAATTCAAGTTCTTGACTTTTTTGCAAAATATCATTAGTATTAAGTATAACATTAAATACTACAAACGGTAAAGGAGCTGTATTTATGGAATATATCGTATCTGCAATGAGATATGTTTCGCCGGTGGCAATAGTTGTAATATTGCTAACCTGCATAATTTCCCTATTCAGAAACAGACCCCGTATTCACAAGCTGGCGCAGCTTGTAAACGAGCTTGACGGCACAACGGTTGATATTATGCATTGGGAAACATCAATAGGCAGAAGTAAATCAAACGACATACCCCTGCAATATACAACGGTTTACCGTTTTCACGCAGTTATTGCAAAAAAACGCAGAGATTGGGTAATAAGCGATACCACCGACAAGGGCGGCAATGTGGCTGTTAACGGTCAGATTATCGACGGCCCCACGGTTATTGAAAACGGGGACGAACTGCTAATCGGCTCTGTGCCCCTTAAATTTGTGTGCGACGAGGCGGTGTCAACACAGCGCCGCAACGAGCTGCGAAATGCAATTAACCAAATGCCGCCACAACAAAACAACAATGTTGCATACGGCGTTTTGGTTGATGTTAAAACCAAGCGGCCGGTTTACCTTAAATCGCAGGATGTTCTTGTGGGCCGTGGCAACGATTGCGATATTCAGATTTTAAGCGACACCGTAAGCGGCAACCACGCAAGAATTTACAGAACCAGCCGTGGCTGGGCACTGGTTGATTTGGAGTCGCACAACGGCACCAAGCTTAACGGACGGTATATTAATCAGCCCCAGCTGATTTTTGACGGCGACCTTGTAACAATAGGCGACAAGGTATTCGTATTTTACGACAGGTAAGGAGGGTTATTTATGGCATCGGTCAACAAATATCATAAAGTAAAGCCGGTAAATAACTTTCTTTTACTGTTTGTTTTATCGGTCTTTCAGCTGATAACCGGCTATGTGGGCGCAAACGCAGGGGACACCTTTGAGTCAAAGGTTTTCATTTCTCTTGCTGTGCTTGTTATGGTGGAATGGTTTTATTTAATTATCTTTTATGTGGGCTTTCGCCGCAGGAATTTTGAACTTGAAATAATAGCCTTTTTCCTTTGCGGTGTGGGCTTGGTTACCGTTGGCAGCATTGATGCAGATGCGGCGTTTAAGCAGCTTATAATGGTAATTGCCGGGGTTATAGTTTTCATTTTTATGGTGTTCCTTATGGGGCATGTGGATTTTTGCATGAAAATGAGAACCATTGTGGCTATCGGCGCAATACTGTTTCTTTTGCTTAACATAGTTTTGGGCAGAATTAAGGGCACAACCAACGGTGCGTATAACTGGATTGAAATTGCAGGCTTCAGGCTTCAGCCCTCGGAGTTTGTAAAAATAGCGTTTATATTTGTAGGCTCTGCAACCTTGGAGAAAATACAAACCTCAAAAAATATTATTGTGTTTATTGCTTTTTCTCTTGCGGTGGTGGGCTCCCTTATCCTTATTCGTGACTTCGGCACAGCGCTTATTTTCTTTGCCACATTCCTTATAATTGCGTTTATGAAATCGGGCGATATTAAAACAATTATTCTTGCAGTGGGCAGTGCGCTTATGGGCGGTGTAATTGTGCTTAAATATAAGGCGTATGTTAAGGCTCGTTTTGCGGTTTACCGCCATGTTTGGGAATATTCGGCAGATTCGGGCTTTCAGCAAACAAGGGTGCTTGTGGGCATTGCCAGCGGCGGACTTTTGGGCCTTGGCATCGGCAAGGGCTTTGTAAGAAATGTTTACGCCTCAACAACGGATATTATTTTCGGCGTTATTTGCGAGGAATGGGGCTACATTTTCGGCATTGTTTTGGTAATGTCGTTTGTTTGCATTGCTATTTCTGCTCTTGTTAACTCCGTTGCGGCACGCTCAACCTTTTATTCCATAGCCGCTGTTGCAGGTGCAGGCATGCTTTTGTTCCAAACAGCGTTAAACATATTCGGCATAACCGATATTTTGCCCCTTACAGGCGTAACACTTCCCTTTGTAAGTCAGGGCGGCTCATCGATGATAAGCTGCTGGGCAATATTGGCGTTTATTAAGGCGTCGGATGTGCGCACCTATAACTATTTGGGAGGTGCAAAGAAGAAATGAAAACAATAGCAAAAAGAGGAATTTTCCTTTTGATTTTATCGGCACTTTTTGTGGTGGGTCTTGTAATTTTAACTGTAAGCGTTGTTCACAACGGCAACACCTGGGCAATGAAACGCTTTAACAGCCACATTTATACCAACGGTCAGTTAATCGGCGCAGGCACAATTTATGACAGCAACGGCGATGTTTTGGCAGAAACCGTTGACGGCAAAAGGGTTTACAGCAAGGACGAAACCACAAGAAAATCAACCCTGCATGTTATCGGCGACCCCACAAACTCAATTTCAACAGGGGTGCAGGCTGCTTTCAGGTCCGATTTAACAGGCTACAGCATTATGTACGGCGTTTATAACCTTGAAAAAAACGGCAAGGGCAACGATATTAACCTTACAATTGACAGCGAAATTTGCAACCTTGCCTATAACCAGCTTAACGGCAAAAAGGGAACTGTGGCGGTGGTTAACTACAAAACCGGCGATTTGGTTTGCTCGGTTTCCTCCCCCTCATTTGATGTTGAAAACATACCCTCCGATTTGCTCACAAGCGACAAATACGAGGGTGCGTATATTAACAGACTGCTTGGGGCACACTATGTTCCCGGCTCAACCTTTAAAATAGTAACCGCAATTTGCGCCATTGAAAATTTTGACGACGCACTGACAAGAAAATGGACCTGCACCGGCAGCTATGTGCCCGGCACAGGCGTTCCCATTACCTGCGAAAACCACAGTGTTCACGGCACAATTACCCTTGAACAGGCCTTTGCAAAAAGCTGTAACTGCGTTTTTGCACAAATCGCAGTTGAGCTGGGTTCTGAAAAGCTCACTAAAACTGCAAAAGAGCTGGGTATAGGCTCGGCGGTTACAATCAGCGGTAAAATCGAATCCTTTGCAGGCACCTTTGACGGCGGCGACGACGGCAAGGATTTGCTTGGCAGAACCGGCTTTGGTCAGGGCAACACACGCATTGCGCCCATTACCATGCTCCGCATAGTAAGCGCTATCGGCAACGGCGGCAGTGCTCCGTCATTTAATGTTATAAGCGATGTTAAAAACAACAAGGGCAACACAATGGATATTGAACTGCCTAAAAACCAAACACAGCTTATTGACAAAACGGTTTGCTCAAAAATTGCAGATTTAATGGAATATAACGGCAAAAATCAGTATTCCGATGTTGTGCCGAAGGGCTTAAATGTTTGTGCTAAAACGGGAACTGCGGAGATTGACGATAACCCCGACCATAACATTGCCTGGTTTGTGGGCTATATGAACGACGACAGCCACCCCTATGCCTTTGTTGTGGTTGTTGAAAACGGCAACTCGGGTCACTACACAGCCGCACCTATTGCAAAAAAGGTTTTGCAGGCAATTGTTGATAAATATTAAGGATAATTATGATAGAAAATTACAGCGAAGACAACAGGGAAAGGGCGCTGCTTATTTCCCTTGACTGCGGAGAGTATGACGCAGAATCCTCAATGGCAGAGCTTGACGAGCTTGCAAAAACAAGCGGAGCGCTGGTAATGGGGCAGGTAATTCAGCGCCGACCCTCTCCCGAGGCGGCAACCTACCTGGGCAAGGGTATGCTACAGGAAATCAGCGACTTTTGCCACAATAACGAAATAGATTTGATTATTGCCGACGGAGAACTTTCCCCGGTTCAGGTACGCAATATTGAAAACATAACCGATACCAGAGTTATTGACAGAACCACCCTGATTTTGGATATTTTTGCCGGCAGAGCAAGGTCAAGCGAGGGCAAACTGCAGGTAGAGCTGGCACAGCTTAAATATTCCCTGCCAAGGCTTACGGGCAAGGGCACATCACTTTCACGCTTGGGCGGCGGAATAGGCACCAGGGGCCCCGGCGAAACTAAGCTTGAAACGGATAAAAGGCATATCAGAAACCGTATTCAAAGCCTTAAGCAGGAGCTTAGCCAAATGGAAAAGCGCAGAACCGCAATGCATGAGCGCAGGCGCAAAAACGGCGCACTTTGCGTTGCCATTGTGGGCTACACAAATGCAGGCAAATCAACCCTTATGAATCGCTTAACAGACGCAGGGGTGCTGCAGGAGGACAAGCTTTTTGCAACCCTTGACCCAACGGCAAGAAAATTGGTTTTGCCAAACGGTCAGCAAATAATGCTTATTGACACTGTCGGCCTTGTGCGCCGTTTGCCCCACCAGCTGGTTGACGCTTTTCACTCCACCCTTGAGGAGGCGGTGTGGGCGGATGTTATTTTAAATGTGTGCGACGCCTCCAGCGACGAATGTGCAGAGCATATTAAGGTAACAATGGATTTATTAAACGATTTAAAATGCACCGATAAGCCCATAATTAATGTTCTAAATAAGTCGGACAAAGCCTGCAACAGCGATTTTGATTTTTATGAAAACACCGTTAAAATCAGCGCATTGACAGGGGAGGGCATAGACCTGCTGCTTGCCACTGTTGAAAAGGCGCTGCCCCAAAACAAAAGGCGTATAAAGGTGCTGCTGCCATTTGACAAGCTTAAGCTTGCCGCAATTGTAAGGCAGGGGGTAATCCACAGCGAGGAATACCTTGACAACGGCCTTCTGCTTGACGCCACAGTGGAAATTCAATATCTTAAGGATTTGAATGATTATATTGTTTAGCCTGCCTGCATATTATTAACTGAAACAAAATAATTGGGCGTTGTGTCCAAGCTGTCAGGTGATAATATGCGCATGTTAACAATCAAAGCAAACCCAAGGCTGATTTTTGCAGGGGTAATAATACTTACCGGGGTTATTGTGATTTTGCTTACATTTATCGGCAACCACAACGGTGCCGCCGAAAGGGCAAACCAGGTTTCGGTAACCTGCAGCACCGCCGAGCAAAGGCAAAGCTACATTACCGCCCTTGGCTGGGAGGTTAAGGCGGAGGAAACCGAAAAGCAGATTACAATTCCTCAGGAGTTTAACGAGGTTTACACAAAATACAACAAAATTCAGCTGCAGCAGGGCTTTGATTTAAGCAAATACAAGGGTAAGCCTGCCACGGTTTACACATATAATGTTACTAATTATGATAATAACGACAATATAATTGCCGACCTGATAGTTTGCAACGGCGAGCTTATAGCCGCCGACCTGTGCGACCCCTCGGCAAAGGACGGCTTTTTGGTGGCCTTAGGTAAAAACAATGGCGATGGAAAGATTGGATAAAATTATTTCGAGACAACTGAATATAACCCGTTCTCAGGCAAAGGATTTAATAAAAAAAGGCTGTGTGGCAGTTAACGGAGCGGCTGCAAAAACTGCCGATTTAAAATGCGGCGATAATGACAGCATTACCGTTAATTCGCTTCCGGTGGCTAACAACAGGTTTGTCTATATAATGATGAATAAGCCCAAGGGCGTTATTTCCGCAAGTGAGGGCAAAAACGAAAAAACCGTTGTTGATTTGGTGCCAAAGCAAATGCGCCGCAGGGGGCTTTTTCCTGCCGGCAGGCTGGATAAGGATACAACTGGCTTTGTGCTTTTAACCGATGACGGCGAATTTGCCCACGATATTTTAAGCCCTAAAAAGCACATAAACAAAACTTATATTGCCACACTGGACAAGCCCTTTGACGACGCCTTGGTAAAGGATTTTAACCGGGGAATGTTCCTTGGGGAGGAAAGACTCCTTTCTGCGGAGATTGAGCCCCTTAACGGCGAGCACACGGTTGCTAAAGTTGTTTTAAAGCAGGGGCTTTATCATCAGGTAAAAAGAATGTTTAAAAAGCACGGCATAACAGTGGTTGAGCTTAAAAGAATTGCCATGGGCAATTTACCCCTTGACGATATGCTTGCCCCGGGGGAGTGCAGATTTTTGACAGAACAGGAGCTTTTGTTAATAAAAGAAAGGCCCTGATAATAACAATACATACGCAACGCCCCAAAATTCGACACAATATATTGAGTGGCGATTGACAAGTTTATGCAAAAACGACAATTAATTTTAAGATTTTTTGTTAAAAAGGTTGAAATCTGTTCAAATCTCTTGTATAATATCTACAATGGATTTGAATTTTTTTTGTGCACTATTTAAATATCAGCTTATTTGTGCACCTATATGAAAGGATGGTTTTAATGCCAAACAAATTATTTCAAGGCATAATTAACCAAATGCGTGAGGCGGTTGACAGAACTATCGGCGTTGTTGACGAAAGCGGTTCAATTGTATCATGCAGCGAGCTTGGTTTGATTGGCGAGGTAAGAAAGGGCATTGTTGCCGCAGGAGTTTTTAACGGCACACAGATTTGTGTTGATTCCTGCACCTATAAGGCTTTTGGCGACAAGGTTCACCCTGAATATGCCGTTTTTGTTGACGGAACAGATGAAATGAGCCGTCATTATGCAGGCATTATCGCAATTGCACTTGACCAAATCAAGAAAAATAACGATGAAAAGTTTGACCGTTCAAACTTTGTGAAAAATGTTATTCTTGACAACATACTCCCCGGCGATATTTACATTAAATCAAGGGAACTTCGCTTTAATAACGACGCTACCCGTGTTGTATTTTTAATCAGGGTTACAAAGACAAACGATATTTCCGTTTTTGATGTTATTCAAAACTTCTTCCCTGACAAAACAAAGGATTTTGTAATAAACATTAACGAAAACGATATTGCGTTGATTAAAGAGGTTCGACCCAATGTTGAGCGCAAAGATTTGGAAAAGCTTGCTCAGTCTATTTGCGACACTCTTTCAACAGAATTTTACTGCACAGCCGTTGTGGGTATCGGCACCTGCGTTACAGGCATTAAGGAGCTTGCAAGGAGCTTTAAGGAGGGCCAGGTTGCCCTTGAGGTCGGCAAAGTGTTCGATACCGAGCGCTCAATTGTCAGCTATGAAAATTTAGGCATTGCCCGCCTTATTTATCAGCTGCCCACAACTCTTTGCGATATGTTCCTTAAGGAGGTTTTCAAAAAGGGCTCAATTGATTCCCTTGACCAGGAAACCCTGTTCACAATTCAAAAGTTCTTTGAAAACAACCTTAATGTTTCCGAAACCTCAAGAAAGCTTTTTGTTCACAGAAACACACTTGTTTACCGTCTTGAAAAAATCAAAAAGCTCACAGGCCTTGACCTTAGAGAGTTTGACGACGCTATAGTATTTAAAGTAGCCCTTATGGTTAACAAATACCTTAGCTCAACACCTATTAAGTATTAATAGCGGCTATAAATTAAAATACCGATTGCATTTATGTGCAATCGGTGTTTTCTTTGTGCTTTGCTTGTAATTGCTTATAGCTGCCTTTGTCATTTTTTGGATTTTGTAATAAAAAATCACAAAATTTGTTACCAGTTGAAAATTTTTTATTGCCTGCTATAATTTGTTGAAAAAACTGCGATGGCGGCAATTAGTTTACATAATGGTAACAAAATTTACAAAAAAACTACACAAAACTATTGCATAATAAAGCAAATTGATATATTATATAAAAATATGGGGCAATGTTCCCCATGGGCGTTTTTACGATTTTTTAGGTTAGGAGTAATAACTGTGATAGAATTTAGAGATGTTACAAAAGTATATGACAGCAACGGCACAAAAGCGCTTGACAATGTTAATATCAAGATTGAGGACGGCGAGTTTGTATTTGTCGTAGGTTCGTCAGGTGCCGGAAAAAGTACATTTTTGAAGCTGATTATGCATGAGGAAAAGCCCACCGAGGGCGAAGTAATAGTTAACGACTATTCGTCGGCAACAATGAAAAAACGCAATGTTCCGTATTACAGAAGAACCATGGGCATTGTGTTCCAGGATTTCAGAATTATCCCTAAAATGTCGGTATATGATAATGTTGCGTTTGCAATGCGTGTTATCGGCGCAAAGGAAAAGGATATAAGAAAAAGGGTTCCCTACATTCTCCAGCTTGTAGGCCTTTCAAAAAAGGCACGCTCAATGCCAAACGAGCTTTCAGGCGGCGAGCAGCAGCGTGTTTCGCTTGCAAGGGCCCTGGTTAACAACCCAAAGCTCATTATTGCAGATGAGCCCACAGGTAATGTTGACCCTGAAATGAGCCACGAAATTGTTGACCTTCTTACAAAAATCAACAACAGCGGCACAACGGTTGTTATGGTAACTCATGAGCACGATTTGGTTCGTTCCTTCCAAAGAAGGGTTATAGTTATTCAAAACGGACAAGTTGTGTCAGACACACCGGACCCAACCTTTGCCAAGTTTAAAAACAAGCAGCCGGAAGAGGCTACCGATATGTTCTATTTTGAAGAGGATGTTAAGCAACAAAATGTTACCGAGGTTTTTGATAACCTTGAAGAAATGGTTGGCTCTGCCGACAGCACAGACGATAACAATGGGGGTGAGCAATAATGACAGGTTCAAGCTTAAAGTATCTTATTAAAGAGGGCTTTAGGAACAGCTGGACAAACAGGATGATGTCAATTGCATCAATCAGCGTTCTTTTATGCTGCCTTGTTCTTATAGGCTCCGCCTCAATGATTTTCCTTAACATCAACTCGCTGGTTGACCGAATTGAGGATGAGAATGTAATTATGGTTTACATTGAGGATGGCACCAGCCAGGAGGATATTGCCGCTATGAAGGACAGTATCGAGGCTATGGACAACATTCAAAGCGTTGAATTTGTGGATAAGGAAAGCGCTTGGCAGGACCAGTTAAAAACAATGGGCGAGGCACAGGCCGAGTTCTTTACCGAAATCAACCCGGATAAAATCCCTCTGCCGGACGCTTACAAGGTTACGGTATCCGACCTTTCGTTGTTTAAGGAAACAGTAAGCCAAATTAAGCAGCTTGACAATATCGACACCGTTCGTGAAAACAGTGACCTTGCCAAAAAGCTGCAAACCATCAGCCACGGCATTTCAATTATTGCAATTGCGATTATAGCAGTTTTATTTGCAATTTCACTTTTCATTATTTCAAACACAATCAAGCTTACCGTTTATTCACGCCGCCTTGAAATCAGCATTATGAAATCGGTGGGCGCTACAAATTCATTTGTAAGGCTGCCGTTTATTGTTGAGGGCGTAATTCTCGGTGTAATCTCAGGTGTTCTGTCCCTTGGGGTTGTATGGGGCATTTATGAGCTGGCGGTTAACCAATTCAGCGATTTGTTAAATTCCCTGAGCCTGATTCCTCTTGATTTCAAGAGCTACGCACTTTATATGCTGGGCGCTTTTGTTGGCATCGGCATTATCAGCGGCGTTGGCGGCTCATTAATCACAATGGGCAAATATCTTAACAAGGAAGGTAGTGAGATAAGTGCAATCTAAGTTCACTTTAAAGGCGCTTTCACTGGTTCTCAGCATTTGCTTTATGCTTTGCTCATTTTCCGGCACGGCGGTTTACGCTTATGCAAAATCCACAAGCGAGCTACGCTCCGAAAAGGAAAAAATCCAGCAGCAAATAAACGCCGCACAGGAGAAGGTAAACGAATTATCTGCCGAAAAAAAGGATACCGAGGAGTATATCAGCGCTCTTGACAAAAAAATTCAGCTTTTGCAGGACCAGGTAGATGTGCTTCAGGAGGATGCTGACGAGCTCCAATCCCAGATTGACACAATTACCGAAAAAATAGCAAAAACCGAAAAAGAAATTAACGATATTCAGGATAAAATCAACGAAAAGCAGGCAGAGTTTGACAAGCTGTTTGAGGAATACTGCCAAAGGCTTAGGGCAATGTATATTTCAGGCAGCGTAAGCAACCTTGAGGTGCTTTTGACAAGCAGCGACATAAGCTCTATTTTAACTCGCTCGCAGATGATTAAATCCGTTTCCAAGCAGGACAGCGACACCTTAAATTCACTTATTGACAAGATGAATGAAATTGAGGAGCAAAAGGTCACCCTTCAGGAAAAGCGAGTTCAACTTGATGACGACAAGGCAGCCTTGGAAAAGGATAAAAAGTCGCTGGAATCAAGTATTGCTGAAATTAAATCCAAAAAATCCGAACTTGACGCAGAGGTTGCCGAGTGCAACGCTCTGATTAAAAAGCTTGCAAGTCAAACCACAGAATACCTTGAATCCATCAGCTCAAACCAAGAGGAACTTGCAAAGGTTGAAAGCGAAATTCAGGCGGCTTACTCAAACGCCTCACACGGCACAGGCACAATCAACGGCTCAAGCGGCAACGGCGCTTACAGCGGCACCTTGGGCTATCCTACCAGCTACCGTTCAATTTCGGCAGGCTATCCCAACTATTCAAGCGGCCGTTATCACGGCGGTGTTGATTTCCCCTGTCCTTCAGGCACACCGGTTTATGCTGCCGCATCTGGCAAAGTAATCTGTGCTAAAAACCTTAATTACAGCTACGGTCACTATTTGATTATCGACCACGGCAACGGTCTTTCAACCCTTTATGCACACAACACCACTCTTTTGGTAAGCGTTGGCCAAACCGTTTCAAAGGGTCAGCAAATTGCAAGGAGCGGCTCCACAGGCAACTCCACAGGCCCTCACTGCCACTTTGAGGTGCGTGTTAACGGAACAAGGGTTAACCCGTTAAGCTACTTATAATTCAATATTTAAATAACAAAATGGCTTTAACTTTTTGGTTAAAGCCGTTTTGCACTTTGTGGTAAAATATGGGATTTTCTTTATTAAAAAAATTAACATTTGGTAATAAATTGTGTTTTACTTATAATAATAAATGTGTTACAATGATTATGTGTAATTATCAGAACTTTAAAATAGTAATTCGGAGGTGGGCGCATTGAAAAAGTCAAACACATTTAAGGGCTTGTGCATGGTATTTGCTTTTGTTTTTGCATTTGTATTTACAATGCCGGCAAACACGGTTTCTGCGGCAGATTCTTCAATGTCGTTGGATGAGCAGCGCACACAGCTTGAAAAGAACCTTGCGGAGGTTAACGCAAAGCTTGACGAGCTTGGCACCGAAAGCAAGGAAACCGAAGAATATATTGACGCCTTGGACCAAAAAATCCAATACCTGAACCAGCAGTATCAGCTGGCTAAGCAGGAGGCGGACGCCATTGAGGAAAAGGTTGAAAACCTTGAAAAAACAATTTCAAACAATGAGGATGAAATAAAAAATATAAAGCTGGAGATAACAGACCTTGAAAAGCAAACAACAGAGCTTAACAAGGAGTTTGAGGATACTTACGAGCTTTTTGCACAGCGAATGAGGGCAATGTATGTGAGCGGCTATCAGGTTAGCACCCTTACATTTTTGCTGGAAAGCGACGGCATGGCTCAGCTTTACACCAGGTACGAAATGATTAAAGCGGTATCAAGGCAGGACGGAATACTCCTTGCAAATGTTAAGGTGCAAACGGACGAAATAGTTAAAACCGTTCACAAGCTTGGGGATAAGCGCACCGAGCTGGAGGACAGCCGCATAACCTTAGCCCAAGATAAGGAAAGCCTTAAAACCGAAAAAATAGATTTGCTGGAAAAGCAGGAGGATATGCAGTCACAGCGCAGCGTTATTGAACAGCAGCAACTTGAGGCTAATGCACTTTTAAAGCAGCTCCACGATAAAACTAAAAAATACGGCGAATACCGTGATATTACACAGGAAGAGCTTGACGAAATCGACGCTGCTATTGAAGAGGCTGACAAAAAATACACAACCACCACTACAACTACTACCACAACTACTACAACAACCACAACCCAAAGGGCGGATAACTCACAGCACGAACCCGGCACTACTAAGCCTACCACAACTACTACCACCAAAAAGCCACAGTCAAATTACATCAGCCTGACATATCCCTGCCCGGCATACACAACAATTACCTGCGGCTTCGGTGCTTACGCAGGCCACACAGGCTGCGATTTCTCCACAAGGGGAAATGTTAATCAAAAAATAGTTGCGGCGGAGTCAGGCACGGTTATTATATCTGCCGACCTTACAAATTCTGACGGCTCATACCGCTCATACGGAAGATATATTGTAATCCGTCACGACAAAACCACATCCTCGGGCAAAACCGTTTACACCCTTTATGCACACAACAACAGAAGGGTTGTGTCGGAGGGCGAGCATGTGAGCAAGGGGCAGCTTATTGCATACTCGGGCTCAACGGGCAACTCCACAGGCCCCCACTGCCACTTTGAGGTCAGGGTAGGCGGCCCCAGCCAGTCCTACGCCGTTAACCCGGCAAACTATTTACCGTAAAGGAGTAAGTTTTAATTGAAATCCCGCAAACTGTTAAAAATACTGTCAATAATATGCGTTTGCACAATTGTTGCAGCACCTACAAATTTTGTTACCCTGGCTAACGATGGGGAAAGCACCACTGCACCGTCGGGGCAGGAGAGCACCGTTACTGTTGAGGAGGCGCAAAAAAATCTTGAGCAGCAGCGTGCCGAACTGGAGAAAAAGTTAAGCGAAAACGAGGCAAAGCTTGAAACCTTTGAGGAAAGCGCAAAAACCACTGCTGAGTATATTGATACCCTTGACCAGAAAATCGGTTACCTTAACGAGGAACTTACTCTTCTTGACAGCGAAATTGCCCAGGCACAGAGTAATATTGACCAACTTAAGCCTGAAATTAGCTCACTGAAAAAAGAACTTAAAGACCTTGGGGAGGAATACGAGCAAACCCAAACGGAGCTTTCCGGCTTGGAGGAGGATTTTCAGGATACATATGATGCTTACTGCACAAGAATGAGAGCAATTTATGTTTCAGGCAACGAAAGCATAATAGCGGCGCTTCTAACAAGCTCAGATATTTCTGAATTTTACAACCGCTACCAAATGATAAAGGCGGTTTCAAAAAGCGACACCCAGCTTTTAAAGCAGGTTAATGCCAAAATGGAGGAAATTGTTAACAAGCAGGACGGCTTAAACGCTCAAAAAGAGGTGCTTAACGCCAAAAAAACCGAGCTTGACGCTAAGCAGGAAAAATACAAGGCCGATCAGGACTATGTTGCGAAAAAGCAGCAGGAGGCTGCCGACAAAAAGATTGTTCTTTCCGAAAAGCGTGCGGAAAGCGACGCACTTTTGGCAAAATACTCGGAACAAACCCAAATGTACACCGAATACAGAAACGAGGACCAGGAGCTTATAGACGCTGTTGACAAGGAGGTTGAAAACCTTATTAACGGACTTATCAGCCCTGACGAAATAGGCGACTTTAAGGAAAGCGAAAAGAAAAACAACACCTCGGGCATTGATTACGGCGACGGCAGCAGCCTTTACAGCAAATCAAACGCTGTGCTTAATTTGGGCTACCCGGCACCGGGGCATTATTCCGTTTCTGCCGATTACGGCTATTACAGCAACGGCAAGCCCCACACGGGAATAGATTTTCCGTGCCCCACAGGCTCAAAGATTGTTGCCGCACAAAAGGGCATTGTAATAACGGTTAAAAGGCTTAATTATTCCTACGGATATTATGTAATGGTTTACCACGGCACAGACGCCTCGGGAAGAAAAATTGTAACCCTTTATGCTCACAATTCTTCAATTTTGGTTAGTGTTGGGCAAACCGTTAAAAAGGGTCAGCAAATTGCAAAATCAGGCTCAACGGGCAACTCCACAGGCCCTCACTGCCATTTTGAGGTTATTATAGGCGGCTCAAAGGTAAACCCAAGGTATTATTTAAGTTAGCAAGCAATGAATAAAATAAATTATCAAAAGTTAACAGATAAGGTTATAGACGGCTTGGGGGAAAGGGTGCCAAAACTGCTTTTGCACAGTTGCTGCGCCCCCTGTTCAAGCTATACCCTTGAATATTTGGCAAATTATTTTGAAATAACGGTTCTTTATTATAACCCCAACATTTCTCCCAAGGAGGAATTTGAAAAGCGCTTTGCCGAGCAAAAAAGGCTTATTGAATCAATGCCTGCAAAGCACAAAATTACCCTCATAAAGGGCGAATACAATTATGAGGATTTTGAAAAAATCGCAAGGGGCTACGAAGATGTGCCCGAGGGCGGCGAACGCTGCTTCAGGTGCTACCGCTTAAGGCTCAGCCGGGCGGCGGAGCTTGCAAGGGAGAAGGGCTTTGATTATTTTTGCACAACTCTTTCAATCAGCCCTTTAAAGAATTCGCAAAAAATAAACGAAATCGGCTACGAACTGGAAAAGGAATACGGCGTGGCCTGGTTACCCTCCGATTTTAAAAAGCGTGAGGGCTACAAGCGCTCAATTGAGCTTAGCAGAGAATATAACTTATACAGGCAAAATTTTTGCGGCTGCATTTACTCAAAGGGGGTAGATACAATTGAATAATCCCCTTGCAGACAGAATAAGACCCAAGGAGCTGAGCGAGGTTGTTGGCCAAAGGCATTTGCTTTCAAAGGGCAGGGCCTTATACAATATGATTGAAAACGGCGAAATACCAAATTTGATTTTTTACGGTCCGTCGGGCGTTGGTAAAACAACGGTGGCGTCAATTATCGCAAGCAAAACCAACCGCACCCTGCGAAAACTTAACGGCACAAGCGCAAGCACCAAGGATATTAAGGATATTGTTGCGGAGCTTGACACCTTTTCGGCGCCAAACGGTATTTTGCTTTATCTTGACGAAATTCAGTATTTTAACAAAAGGCAGCAGCAAAGCCTTTTGGAATACATAGAAAACGGCAAAATAACCCTGATTGCCTCCACAACCGAAAACCCTTATTTTTATGTTTACAGCGCAATACTTTCACGTTCAACGGTGTTTGAATTTAAGGCGGTTGAGGCAGAGGACATTGTGCCTGCGATAGAACGGGGCTTTGATTACCTGGCTAAGGAAAATAATGTTGAAATTGAGTTTGACAGCAATGTAACCCGGCGAATAGCAAGCGGCTGCGGCGGCGATGTGCGAAAGGCACTTAATTCCGTTGAAAACTGCTACCTTGCCACAAGCACGGTTGAGGGCAAAAAGGTTATAACCCTTGATGTGGCTGACGAGCTTACCCAAAAATCGGCAATGCGCTACGACCGTGACGGCGACGAGCATTACGATATTGTATCGGCATACCAAAAAAGCATGCGTGGTTCTGACCCGGATGCGGCACTGCATTATTTGGCAAGGTTGTTAGAGGCTGGGGATTTGCCCAGTGCATGCAGGCGGCTTATGGTTTGCGCCTGCGAGGATGTGGGACTTGCATATCCCCAAATTATCCCCATTGTTAAGGCGGCTGTTGACGCTGCACAGATGGTTGGCCTGCCGGAGGCGAGAATCCCCCTGGCGGACGCTGTAATTTTAGTGGCAACCTGCCCAAAATCAAACAGCGGCGAGGCGGCGATAGACGCAGCAATGGCAGATGTTAGGGCGGGCAAGGGCGGCCCTGTTCCACGCCAACTGCAAAACAAGCACTATGACGGCGAGGACAGAGAGGTTAAGGGTCAGCATTACATTTACCCACATGATTACCCAAATCACTACACATACCAGCAATATTTGCCGGATAATCTGAAAAGCGCCCGTTATTATGAATACGGCCCCAACAAAACAGAGCAGGCGGCAAAGGCTTATTGGGACAGAATTAAAGGAAATTTAAAATAGGAAAAGCTATGACGAAAAAGGAAAGAGCGTTAAAGGCGGTTGAAATATTAAAAACAGAATATCCACAGGCTATATGCTCGCTTAACGCATCAAATCCATTTGAATTGTTGGTAGCGGTTCGGCTTTCTGCACAATGCACCGACGCAAGGGTTAATTTGGTTACACCTGCGTTATTTGAAAAATACAAAACCCTTGATGATTATGCAAACGCAAATGTTAAGGATATTGAGAACATAATAAGGTCCTGCGGCTTTTACAAAAACAAGGCGGAGTCAATTGTTGGCATGGCGCAAATGATTATTTCGGATTTCGGCGGCAGGGTGCCCGATGAAATTGACGATTTGGTAAAGCTCCCCGGTGTAGGCAGAAAAACCGCCAACCTGATTGTGGGGGATGTTTACGGCAAGGAATCAATTGTTGTTGACACCCACATGATAAGAATTTCAAACAGAATAGGTCTTGTAAATGTTAAGGACCCTGTAAAAATAGAAACAGCCTTGAAAAAGGTTATTCCCCCAAGTGAGGGCAGTGATTTTTGCCACAGAATTGTGCTGTTCGGCAGGGATACCTGCTCGGCACGCAAGCCCAAATGCGAGGGCTGCTGCATGTCTGAAATTTGCAAAAAGGTAGGAGTGGGCAGCTAATGGATAAATCAAATATTGTTTTAATCGGTATGCCCGGCTCGGGAAAATCCACCTGCGGTGTTTTGGCGGCAAAGGCGCTGCTTAAAAATTTTTTTGACACCGATTTGCTCCTTCAGGGTATGGAGGAGGAAAGATTGCAGGATATTATTGATAAAAAGGGCATTGATTATTTTTTAAATGCCGAGGAAAAAGCAATACTTTCCCTTGATATTAACGCAACGGTTATTGCCACCGGCGGCAGCGTTGTTTATTCACAAAAGGCAATGGAGCATTTAAAATCAATGGGCAGGGTTATATATTTGCACCTTGATTATGACACCATGGTTAAAAGAATTAAAAACATAACCACAAGGGGTGTTGTGCTTAAATCGGGCACAAGCCTTTTAGATATGTATAATGAAAGACTGCCGCTGTATAAGCAATATGCAGATGATGTTATTTATTGCGACAAAAACACGGTAGAGGAAACGGTTGAGCAGATTGTGAGGTTGATTAAATGAAAAAAATACTTTCGGCAATTTTAAGCTTGGTAATGATTATTTCCGCTTTGGCGGTTCCACTATCCGCAATGGCGGCTGACGGCGGCAATCACCCAACGGGTATATCATCGTTTGCTGTTGAAAACGGCGCAAAAATGCCAAAGGTGGGCATTGCCAATTCAACAACATCCACCTATAAAGGCAGCACCTATTATTCCCAGGGCAAGCAGCTTTACAACAAGGTTAAGGATAAGGTTTGCCAAAGGGCTTATGATATTGATATTTATTACTATTCCACTAAGGCGGTTTCAAATCAAACCGATTTTATTACCGATGTTTTGGTAAATGCGTGCAGCGACGAGCTTTCAACCACCGCAGTTGACGGCGACTATGCATTTTGGCAACTGGCGGGCTTCAGCTATGAAACCAGCTATTCAAAATCGAACGGCAAATATTATTATCTGTTTGAGGTTGAAATGTTTTATAACGACACAAAGAGCCAGGAGGAGCAGGTTGACAAGGTTGTTAACTCCTTTGTTAAAAGCGTTGATTTTTCAAAGCTCAGCGATTATCAGGTTATGAAAAAGGTGCATGATTTTATCTGCGAAAGGGCAGATTATGATTATGACGCCGCAAACGCAATGAACGGTAATGTTGACCGTTACAGTTATGCCTTTTCGGCATACGGCGCATTGGTTAAGGGTCAGTGTGTTTGCCAGGGCTATGCTCTTGCTTTTTACAGGCTTTGCAAGGAGCTGGGCTATAATGTAAGGTTTGTATCGTCAGACCCTAATGAGGGCTGCCACGCTTGGAACATTGTAATGCTTGACGGCAAATATTATTTTGTTGACTGCACCTGGGATGACGAGGGCGGCGATTACAGCTACGATTACTTCCTGGTTGATTATGACGGCATCAGGGCTGACGATAACAGCGTAAACTTTTGGAACAGTTCAGGCAGGGAACACACCCTTGATGTGAATTATTACGAAACAAGCTATTTTAAAAATAATTATGAAAAATATTTTGCTCAGGGCGATTATGACAGTACAAACTCAAAGCTTATTTCAAATTGTGTTGTAAGCATTCCCTACAGCAAATACACATATAAGGGCAAGGCTATCAAGCCACAGGTAACCGTTAAAGAAAATAACGGCACGGCGGTGCAGGCAGAGGATTACAGCGTAAGCTACTCATCAAATGTTGCAACAGGCACTGCAAGGGTTGCGGTTACGGGCGTTAACAGCCATGTGGGCTCTGCAAGGCGCAGCTTTGATATTAAGCCCACTCAGGTTACTGGCGTTACGGCAACAACCCGCACAACCGACTCCATCACCCTTAAATGGAACACCCCAAAGGGCAATATTGATGGTTACAGAATATATAAATACAAAAACGGCAGCTGGTATTTGGCAAAAACCGTGAGCGCCTCGGCAAACAGCGCAAAAATGACATCATTGTCATCCGCAGGGGCATATAGATTTAAAATAAGGGCATATAAAAAGAGCGGCGGAAAATATATTTACGGCTCCTTCAGCAAGGATTTTATCTCCTGCACAAGGCCAAAGAGCACAGCAATCAAAACAATATCCTCATCGGCAAAAAGCATAAGCCTTACATGGTCAAAGGTAAAATGCACAGGGTATCAAATTCAGTACAGCAAATCTAAAAATATGGATAATGCAAAAACCGTTAAGGTGTCGGGCGATTACAGCTCCAAAAAGTTAACAGGGCTTACAAAGGGCAAGGCATATTATGTCAGAATAAGGCCATACAAAACCTTTAAGGGGGCTGACGGCAAGACCTATAACAGCTACGGCAGCTATTCGGCTAAAAAATCAATAACAGTTAAATGATTAATGCAAAAAATACTTGATATACCATTTGCAAAGTGTTATTATAGTAGAAATATTTTTTAATACCTTATTATTTAGAGTTTGGAGGACAGTATATGAAGGCTTATAACGAAAAGTTTGTTAAAGAAGGTCTTACATTTGACGATGTGCTTTTAATTCCGGCAGAATCAGATGTAACACCCGATCAGGTAAATTTGCAAACAAGATTAACAAACAAAATTGTTCTTAACATTCCCCTTATGACAGCTGCTATGGATACCGTAACAGAGTCAGGCATGGCTATTGCCATTGCTCGTGAGGGCGGTATCGGCGTTATTCACAAGAATATGACCATTGAAGAGCAGGCTACCGAGGTTGACAAGGTCAAGAGATCCGAAAACGGTGTTATTACAAATCCTTTTTATCTTTCGCCAAATCATACCGTTAAAGACGCAGACGCTTTAATGGGCAAATATAAAATCAGCGGTGTTCCCATTTGCGAGGCTGACGGAACATTGGTTGGTATTTTAACAAACCGTGATTTAAGGTTTATGACAAATTACGATGTTAAGATTTCCGAGGTTATGACCCCTAAAAAGGACCTTGTAACAGCAATGGCAGGCACAACCCTTGAGCAGGCTAAAAAGGTTCTTATGGCATCAAAGGTTGAAAAGCTTCCCCTTATTGACGAGGCAGGCAAGCTTACAGGCCTTGTAACCATTAAGGATATTGAAAAGGCAGTTAAATATCCAAACACTGCCCGTGATTCTAAAGACAGATTGCTTTGCGCCGCAGCACTTGGCGTAACAGCAGATGTTCTTGACAGAGCACAGGCTCTTTACGAGGCAGGGGTTGACGCTTTCGTTTTAGACTCTGCTCACGGTCACTCAAAGAATATTATTTCAAATGTTGCAAAGGTTAAAAACGCATTCCCCGATGTTGAGCTTATTGCGGGCAATGTTGCCACAGCAGACGCTACTGAGGCACTTATCAAAGCAGGCGCAGACGCTGTTAAAATCGGTATCGGCCCGGGCTCAATTTGCACAACCCGTGTTGTTGCAGGCATCGGTGTTCCCCAAATTACAGCTATTTATGATTCTGCAGAGAGAGCAGATAAATACGGCGTGCCGGTAATTGCTGACGGCGGTATTAAATATTCAGGCGAAATTGTTAAGGCTCTTGCAGCAGGCGGCTCGGTTGTTATGGTGGGCTCACTTGTTGCAGGCTGTGAGGAATCCCCAGGCGAAACAGAAATTTGGCAGGGCAGACAGTTTAAGGTATATCGTGGCATGGGCTCCCTTGGTGCAATGAACCACGGCTCTGCTGACAGATACTTCCAAAAGGGCTCTAAAAAGTTTGTTCCGGAGGGCGTTGAGGGCCGTGTTCCTTATAAGGGACCTTTATCAGATACAGTATATCAGATGATGGGCGGTCTTCGTTCAGGTATGGGCTATGTCGGCTGCCACACCATTCAAGAGCTTAGGGATAAGGCACAGTTTATCAGAATTACAGGTGCCGGCCTTGTTGAAAGCCACCCCCACGATGTTTATATTACTAAAGAGGCTCCAAACTATTCAGGCAATAAATAATAACTTTTATGGGCGGATGTTGAATTTATATTTAATTATCCGCCTTAATTTTTGAAGGACTGATTTAATGGCTGACAAAATTACACGGTGGCAAAAGTTTAAGCGCTTTTTGCGGCGTAATATGACCCCCACCTGGGCAAAGCATTTTAGCTATCAGGTTATTTCTTTTCTTGTTTCAGTGGCTATGATTGTGGGTGTTGCAAACTATGCCATTACAAAAACATACGACGGAAGGAAGTTAAAATTTGTGGACGGATTTACAATTACTGCACACACAGGTGCCTTTGACACCCCGGATAACACCCTTACCTCAGTTCAGGCGGCAATAGATAACAATGTTGATGTTTTTGAAATTGATATTCGCCAGCGGCCTGACGGCACAATCGTTATGGGGCATGACATTATCACAACCAACAGCGACGGTGTTGAGGTTAAATCAGCCTTTGATATGCTTTACGGCACGGGCATTAAAATTAACCTTGATATTAAAGAAACCAAGGTTTTACCCGACCTTTACACCCTTATTAAGGAATGTAAAATGGAAGGCCAGGTATTTATGACAGGCCTTGACCAGGCGCAAACCAAGCTTGCCAAGGAGGAGTGCCCGGGCATTGATTATTACCTGAACTGCCAGCCAAGCCGTTTTAAGATTTTTTCAGACGATTATCAAACCAAAATTTTAAAAATCCTTGACGAAACAGGGGCAATCGGCATTAACTGCAATTATGCTTACGCCTCCGGCACACTTTCAGAGGTGCTGCACAAAAACGGCTACAAGCTTTCCGTTTGGACTGTGGATACCGACCGTGCAATTAAAAGGTCGCTTATTATCAAGCCCGACAATATCACAACCCATCATCCCGATTTAATCCAGCAGGCAATTGATAATTGGGATAAATAAAAAACAACGCAACAGATACCTAAAACACTGTATCTGTTGCGTTTTCTTTTGTTTGCAACAAAGAGAACCACCTGCTATGCAGGTGGGAAAGGAAAAGCTTTAGCGAGGAAAGAAGTGACAAA
>CAKTGF010000005.1 GCA_934561395.1 uncultured Eubacterium sp. | reverse complement strand
TATTTTGTCACTTCTTTCCTCGCTAAAGCTTTTCCTTTCCCACCTGCATAGCAGGTGGTTCTCTTTGTTGCAAACAATAGCAAAAGAGCTATCGGACTTGATGTCTGATAGCTCTTAATCTTTTGTGAATATTTTATTGTTGCCAAAATGTTGCCATTTTGGGTTGCAAAACTCTTGAAAGCCTTGTAAATAGGGCGTTTTCCGAGTTTGTGTCGTTACTCCCACTCGCTCCCTGTAAATCAATCTTAAACACTTTTGTTTATGAAATTTATCAGAGAATATCTATATTATTTGAATTATCGGTAAAGCATACGCTATCCGATTTTTTGTTGCCATTATGTTGCCAAAGGAAGTTCTGGAATTGTATTGTCGCAGCGACGGGCATTTGTATGCGCAAGTACTGTCCCAACGTGGGTAATAGTAAAGGCTGTAGATAGAGCATCCCACCATTGATGCAGAATTCGTAGAGATGAAAAGCTATCCCAACGAACCATAAATTTGGATTTGGCTTGCTCCTTAGCATCTTCGCTCGCATATAAATCCCAAACAGCAAAAAGCACTGCTTTTTCGGCTTCTGTTGCGGGGGCTGAAATCTCAACACACTGCCCAGAAATATTAACACGCCGATGGAGAGACATGTTATTTATAGCATCCCTATTTACTACCGGAATTCTAACATATCCATCAAGCAATTCTGTTGGCACTAGAATCTCTGGACTAATATTGACGCTAGCCAGCAATTCCATTGCCTTATGATATTCTTCAGAGGCAACACATATACCTGCTGCAGAATAGCCATTTAGATGTTCAGAGTAGTATTCATCCAGCTTTTTGAAACGACTTGCAGAACTTATTCTTACGGCATCCAATATATCTAAGTGTTCAATCCAATCCTCACCATTCGGCAAACTCGTATACATGAGTTTGCCGAACATATTATCTAAAACTTGCAATCCGACATTTATATCCCCAGACAAAGGCAAGACTTTGTTTACAGCATGAACAACCGTTAATGCACATAGCGCATCGTCATCTACTTTATCAACTATTTCAACAGCTCTGCTGATTCCTGCCCGATTTTTTCTAGATTCTCCCTTAGTGATTCTGCATACAAGCAACTCGGACAGCATGTCGTAATCGGAACTGCGCTCTGTGGCCGCAGCAGTTCTCTGAGCACTTGTCAGAAGAAATTGAAATGACGGATCTGCAAACTTATTAAGAGCACCTTCAATCTGCTGCATCTTCGGAAGCAACGCCTCTTCAAACTGCTGTACTCGTTCAGTTGCACAAGCATAGGCATCAGCGGTGAAGTCCTTACGCGCAATTGCATATGTTTCGGCACAAATTTCACGCGCTCTTTTTTCATCAATGCCATTATATACGTTGACTATACCGGCCTGCATCAACTGTGAATTATCGCCAGCTCTTTGTGCCTGTCTATCACCGATTATCATTGACTCCTCCAATTTGAACCTGAACGGCATTATCACCCGCTTTTTGAATCTGCTTAATGCTCGTCTTATTTTTTGATAAATGAACATCGTTTTCCTCTTTGGTAATCTGTAATTCTTGTCTTTGTTCAGAATCATTTCCCGCACGTTGCTTTTGCTTTGTAGTACGCTTAATGGCAATCCTATAGCCTACTGCCCCACCGCCTATTGCGCCAACTAAAAGGCTAATAATAATACCAATTATCTGAGTTCCAATTCCATCAAAAAACCACTCCAATTTATATACCTCCTTCGTTACCTTGGCCCTAAAAACTTATCTCCATTCAAATGGATCATGTGATCTGGCATATTGACAATCCAAACCTCTGTTTCCCATGCAAGAGATTCTGAGAATTGATTGAATGTCTTAAAGTCCAGGAATACCGTAACATATATCTTCCCGGCCATAACGCCAGTTGTCATTTCCTCGATTTCTTTGATACGCTTAGGTTCCATCGGTCCAACAGACGTAACCGATTCGATAAAGTACAGCCAATCCTTGTCTTCAGAGTAAAGGACAATGTCGGGCATTTTATCGTGAAGCGTAATTGCAAATCCGAATTCTTGCAGTTTTGCAACATTCTTTACCAAATCCTTTACTGTAGTATGCCTATATAACATTTTAGCATATTTACAACATATTTTCAATTCGCAAATAAACCGTAAAAGCCGTCAATTAAGTATCGAGTAATCTTTAAGCACAAATGCAGCATAAACACAATGTATAAATCTTTAAAGATTCAAGAAGCGAATATTATGCATTTCTAAAACGAATGGATATGCCAGATAAAGATTGACCCCGCCTTGACATTGACAGCGTTATACCGTATGATTGTATTAGAGTGAATTATGCATTGGCTGAACAATTCGAGAAATATTACAACGGCGACATCAACCGTGACGAATATGACAAGTGGCGCTACAATTATCCGAAGTATGATGAAGCTTCTGGTTTTGCGAAAGTACCGTCACAAGAAATAAGCGAATCAATTCTTGAAGCTTTCAAAGACAAACTGAAAAACGACTAAATTATAAAAGAATGATATGATGAGTATTAATACAAACTATTTATTAGATAATAAGGAAGTGTTATTATGAATACTTGGAAAGAAGAATGCGTGTTCGTATTAGAAAATCTAGGTGGTCACGCATATTTAAAAGATATTTACGAGAAATTTTTAAAAATTCACACGAGACCAGTTACCGAAAACTATAGGGCTTCTATTCGAGACGCTTTAGAAAAAGGTAGTTCAGAAAGTGAAAAATTTGACGGCACTTCACTATTCTATATGGTTGAAGGTAAGAATAAAGGTCATTATGGACTTATAAAACAGAATAAAGCGATTTTCGATTTAACAACTGATGATGACGAGTTTTGCGAAGGGAAAGAAATGCTTAAGCAACACTTAATTAGAGAACGGAATCAGTATTTGATAACTCTAGCAAAACAAAAATTCAAAATGGAGCATAACAATAAACTGTTCTGTGAAGCGTGTGGATTTGATTTTTCTGATAAATATGGCGATTTAGGAATCGGATTTATTGAAGCGCACCATATAAAGCCGGTCGCCAAAATGAAACAAAACGAAAAAACAAAAATTGAAGATATTGTTATGTTATGCTCAAATTGTCACAGTATGATACATAGAAAAAAGCCTTGGACAACTAAAGATAATTTAAAAAATATCTTGAAATAATTCTAACAATAACAAGCACAGATAATAAACGATTAAATTAGACATAACAAAAAGAGCTATCGGACTTGATGTCTGATAGCTCTTAATCTTTTGTGAATATTTTATTGTTGCCAAAATGTTGCCATTTGGGGTTGCAAAACTCACGAAAGCCTGATAAATAAAGGCTTTCGGGGGTTGTGTTTATTATTCCCACTCCACGGTTGCGGGGGGTTTGGAGGTTATGTCGTAAACTACACGGTTGATGTGGGCGCACTCGTTTGTAATTCGGTTTGACACCTTTGCAAGGATATCGTAGGGAATTTTTGCCCAATCGGCGGTCATAAAATCATCGGTAGTTACGGCACGGATTACCACAAGGTTATCATAAGTTCTGTGGTCGCCCATAACACCCACGGAATTAACGCCGGGGAGCACGCAGAAAAATTGTGAAAGGTTCTTTTCATAACCGTTTTTAGCCATTTCGTCACGGAGAACCCAATCGGCATCTTGAAGAATTTTTACTTTATCGGCAGTAACCTCGCCGATAATTCTTACTCCAAGGCCCGGGCCCGGGAACGGCTGGCGCCATACAAGCTCATGAGGTATGCCGAGCTTTTCGCCCACTGCACGAACCTCATCCTTAAACAGCTCGCCAAGGGGCTCGATAGTATCAATAAAATTAATATCCTTTGGCTTTTCAACCATATTATGATGGGTTTTAATAACGGCGGTATTTGCCTTGCCGTTGCTTACGCCCTTGCCGGACTCGATTCTGTCCGGGTAAATTGTGCCCTGTGCGAAGAAGCCGTCGTTTGCTCTTGCACGAACCTCGTTCCAGAAAACCTTGTAAAATTCAGTGCCGATGATTTTACGCTTTTGCTCAGGGTCGGTAACGCCCTTAAGCGCCTGCATAAAGTGCTCGCCGCAATCAACACGAACAAAGTTCATATCAAAAAGCTCGGTAAAGGTTTTTTCAACAAAATCGCCCTCGTTTTTACGCATTAAGCCCTGGTCAACAAAAACGCAGGTAAGCTGCTTGCCCACCGCTCTTGACAAAAGGCCCGCTGCAACTGAGCTGTCAACTCCGCCTGAAAGGCCGAGAATTACATTTTTATCCCCAATTTTTTCACGGAGCTGTGCAACTGTATTTTCAATGAAATTATCCATTACCCAATCCCCGGCACAATTGCAAACCTCATAAAGGAAATTGTGCAAAAGCTGCTCGCCGTATTCAGAATGGGTAACCTCCGGGTGGAACTGCACAGCATAAATGCTGTTTTCTGCATTTTCCATAGCGGCGCAAGGGCAATCGTTGGTTTTTGCAATAATTTGGTAGCCTGCCGGAGGTGTTGAAATATAATCGGTATGGCTCATCCAAACAATTGATTTTTCGGGAATATTTTTAAACAGCTTTGACTGTGGTGCGGTAACCGAAAGCTCGATTTTGCCGTACTCGCTGACGGGTGCGGTTTTAACCTCGCCTTCACCCATCCAGGCAATAAGCTGGCAGCCGTAGCAAATGCCCAAAACAGGAATGCCAAGGCTTAAAATCTCCTTAGAATAATGGGGCGACTCCATATCAAACACGGAATTTGGGCCGCCTGTAAAAATAATGCCCTTGTAGTTATTTGCCTTAATTTTTTCTATCGGGGTAGTATAAGGCAAAATCTCGGCATAAACGTTATTATCACGCACACGGCGTGCAATCAGCTGGTTGTATTGACCGCCGAAATCGAGAACTAATATTTTTTCCATAAGAACCCCCTAATCAGAATATGATAGTATTATAATCAATTATTGCCTATCTTTCAAGGAATTTGTGGTATATTAGACATATTTTTTAACATTAATATGTTAGCGGTTGATAATTTCACTTTAATGTGCTAAAATATCAGCAGATTATTTGGAAAGGCGATGCCTATGGAAAAGCTTTGGATGAAAAATTTAAGAAATATTGAGCCCTATGTGCCTGGCGAGCAAAGCAAAGACAGCGATATTGTCAAGCTTAACGCAAACGAAAATCCCTATCCGCCGTCGCCAAAAGCAATTGAGGCACTTAATGCATTTAATGCCGACAATTTGCGTTTTTATCCGCCGGCAGGGGCAAATCCGCTCAAAGAGGCCTTGGCAAAATACTATAATGTAGGCACTGAAAATATTTTTGTGGGCAACGGCTCCGACGATGTTATTGCCCTTGCCTTTCAGTCATTTTTCAACAGCGAGCTGCCCATTGTTTTTCCCGATATTACATACAGCTTTTACCCTGTTTGGTGCAGGCTGCTTAAAATTAACTATGAAACATACCCGTTAAACGAGGATTTCAGAATAAATGTTGAGGATTATGCAAAGCCAAACGGCGGCGTTGTTATACCAAACCCCAATGCACCCACCTCTATCGGCGAGGGCAGAGAATTTGTGGAAAGGCTCATGGAGCTTAACAGCGACAGTGTGGTTATTATTGACGAGGCGTATGTTGATTTTGGGGGCACCTCATCGGTGGAGCTTACAAAAAAATACGAAAACCTGCTGATTACAGGCACATTTTCAAAATCACGCTCACTTGCAGGCATGAGAATTGGCTTTGCAATCGGCTCAAAAACACTTATTGACACCTTAGAGGCAGTTAAAAACAGCTATAACTCTTACACCGTTGACGCATTATCAATTGCAATGGGTGCGGCAAGCGTTGAGGATGTTGAATATTTTAACCAGACCACAGAAAAAATAATCAACACACGCACAAGGGTTACCGCCCGACTGAGAGAGCTTGGCTTTACCGTGCTTGACTCATCTGCAAACTTTATTATGGCAACCCATGATAAAGTCAACATTAAAGATATGTTTGAATACCTTAAAACAAAAAAGGTATATATCAGATATTTTAACCTGCCGAGAATTAATAAATACACAAGAATTTCTATCGGCACCGACAAAGAAATGGATATATTAATTAATGAAATAAAGGAATATATGAAAAAGGAGTCGATTTTATAATGAAAAGCTTGATTAAATCTATTGCCGCAGCGTCAAACGCATTAAGCTTTATTTGCGGCGTGTTTACCGCATTAATGCTTATTTTAAAGCGCAGCTACACCCCTGTGTTTTCGGTTGCGGGCTTTTCGCAAAACGAAAACCTGATTTTTAACCTTTTGGCAATCGAAATTCCGCTGCTGCTGCTTTGTATTATTGCAAGCCAATTTGCCGCAGAGGGTAAAAGCGGACGGCTGACGGTAGAATACCCCACCGTTTATGCGTTGGTGCCCCTGGCAATTGCCGTTATTAACACGGTTATGGCACTTAGAGTTGAGTCGCAAAGAGAAAAAATGTTTGTAATTATCGGCTCGGTAATTTATTTTATTGCCTCTGCGATTATGCTTTTCTTTGGCTCAAAGGTTTTTCAGGTTTACGGCCTTGGCAAAGAAAAAGAAGATGATTAAAAATATCGAATAACGCACAAGCCCCGGCATAACGAAAATCGTTACGCCGGGGTTATTTTTTTGCTATTTTGCGTTTTTTTCATATTCCAATATCACAAAATCGACGGTTAAATCAAGGGACTCAATGCTGTCAAGGCGAGCCTTGTTTTCGTTGCTTGTGCGGTAAAAATATGGCGTCATTGCAAAAAGCTGCTTAATATCCTCCCTTGGGATAGCCACATTTTGCTTAACCCTTTGCCGTGATACCAAATTAAGCCTTTGAGTCGGCGGTGCCTTTTCGTCGTTCTTATATGGGGTATCATACACCGCCTGTTTAATCTGCCACAAGTGATTTTCCCCGGGGATTACGGAATAAAGCCTGCCACCGGGCTTTAAAACACGGGCAAATTCTTTGTCATTAAAGGGCGCAAACAGGTGTATGGCTGTGTCAATGCTTTCATCGGCAATGGGGATTGAGGCAAGGTTTGCCACAAAATAATTGCCGTTTTTATTGCTTTTGGCTGCAAGGCGCACCATTTGCTTGCTTATGTCAAAGCCGAAAAGGGTGCCGTTATATGTATCGTAATAACCCTCGCCGCAGCAAATATCCAAAACCGTGCCCTGCATTTTTTTGGATATTTCATCCTTAAGGCAGGAATAATAGCCCTTTGCCAAAAGTTGGTGCCTTGCAAGGGCAGACTCCTTACTGTCCCCCATTTTATCGCCGGTTTTTGAGGTCAGCAGAAGGTTAACATAACCGTCTTTTGAATAATCAAAGCTGTGCCCCCTTTGGCATTTCAGGCTGTTGCCGTATCTGATTAATTCATTTTTACAAACAGGACATATAAGCATTTTATCACCCCAAATTATTGCGTGCCCAATGGAAAAGGTACTGCTGTGCTATGCCCTCGTAGCCTGAAAAGCACCGGGGCAGACCGTTAGGGTAACGCTCCATTACCCTTTTCATCCACACATCAACGGGAAAGGCGCTGTAAAAGCCAAAGCCGAACAGCAGCGCACAGTTTGCAACCTTTATGCCCACGCCGTATATTTTTAAAAGCTCTGCTCTTGCCTCATCAAGGGGCATGGCTTTTATTTTTTGCAAATCAATTTCGCCCCCTGCAACGGATTTTGCAAGGCGCTCCAAATATTTTGCACGGTAGCCTGTACCCAAAGCCTCAAAATCCTCAACGGTTAAATCGGCAAGCCTTTGTGGTGTGGGAAAGCTGAAATTGCCGCCCCCTAAATCGTCGCCGTAGGCCCTGCAAAGTCGGTCAATAATCAGCTTTATTCGCTTAATATTATTTTGCTGGCTGATAACAAAGGAGCAAAGCGCCTCCCAACTGTCCTGCTTTAATATTCTGATGCCGTAATATTCGTCGATGGTTGAGCGCAAAAGCTCATCCTGCTTTAATGCTTCGCAGATTTTTTTATAATCCTTATTCAAATCGAAATAATTTATCCAAAAGCTGTCAAAGCTATCCTTGGTTGTGTTTTTAAACAGGAAAGTGTCGCCCTGCTTTGAAATATTTAAAAAATATCCCCCTGCAACGCCGCTCCAGGAGCCATCAGCCTGCTTTTGCCAACGAAAGGCCTGACCGCAGTCAAGGGTTAAATCCAAATCAAGGCAATCAACATCGCTGACGATTATATCATTGCCCAAAGCCTTATATTTCATATTGCAATCCTCTTATCCCAACGCTGTAAAAAAAACAGCATTTTTCACTTACTATTTGTATAGTAAAAACTACAACATCTTTTGTCAAGGGCGAATATTAAAAATAGCAAAATAAACAAAAAATTTTAACCGAATTGTAATGTTAAAAACTATGTGTAAAATGTTGAAAAATATGCATACCGGCAGTTAAAACAAGGTTTTCAACACCTGAAACCACCGATATATAGCCTTTTTAGGCTAAGTTTTAAACATTTTCCACCGAGTTTTCCACAACCTGTGAAAAAACAATTTGTATTACAAAGGGTTATCGGAGCATTTTGTCAAGCATAAAATTTTGCTCAAATTTAACAAATTTCAACATGGTTTTACTTGTATAAATTACAAAAAAGTTTCAAACACTATTTGTATAATTGTGAAAGGAAAATTAAGTATGATAAAAGGAATTAATAAACAGATACTTGAGGTAACCTCTACCGAATCCCCATATTTTGAAAAAATTATATTTTTTGTAAAGCCCCAAGCCCAATCCACCAACCCGGAGGTGCTTAACGCCGAGGCGGCGAAAATCTCCTCAAAAATGCGAAAGCCCCCCAAGTGCAAAAAAACAAAGTCGCAAATACTTTCGTTTATACTTTATTCCGCAATGGGAATAGCGGCAGGCACCGCAATAACATTTGTTTTGAATAATTTGTTTTAATTTTTAAATAATAGTAATAACATTTGCTAAAATTTACAGCGCTAAACAGCTGTAACAAATTTAAGCGAAAGGATTTGTATTATTATGAAAAAGGCAAGAAGAATTATTGACGGCTTATTGGTGCTTTTGCTGATGGCAGGCATTGTGGGCACAGGCTGGGGCGTTTATAACAGCGCCTTTGCGGACAGGCCTGTTTATGCCCTTTCAAGGCTAGGCTCATCGGGCAACGAGGTTAAGCGAGTGCAGCAAAAACTGAAAAGTCTGGGATATTATAACGGCAACGTTGACGGAGTTTACGGCACGGCAACAAAAAACGCTGTTACCAAATTTCAAAAAAACTGCGGCATTACCGCCGACGGAGTATGCGGCAAGCAAACCCTGCTTTACTTGGGGTTAAGCGGTGGCTCAGCATCAAGCGGCGGCAACAGCACAAGCTACACCGACGAAGATGTAAGCCTTTTGGCAAAGGTAATATCCGCCGAGGCAAGAGGAGAAAGCTACGAAGGGCAGGTTGCTGTAGGCGCCGTTATTTTAAATAGAATTTCACACCCCAGCTTTCCCGACTCTTTAAGCGGAGTTGTATATCAAAAAGGCGCATTTTCCTGCGTTAACGATTCAAACTGGTATCAGCCTGTTGAGGCGTCGGCAAAGCGTGCCGCCCAGGACGCCCTAAACGGCTGGGACCCCACAGGCGGTGCAATTTATTATTTTAATCCTGCAAAAACCAGCGACTCTTTTATGCATTCACGAACGGTAATCAAAACTATCGGCAATCATCGCTTTTGCATATAGCCCATTTCGGCAGACGCTTAATCCTGCAAACAGGGATTGCGCCTGCCTTTATTTTGCCCGTCTTTTTTATTGACTTTTGCACGCCCCTTATTTATACTGAAAATATAAATATACAGGTGGTGCCAATATGAAAATTGACCTTAAAAATGCGAAAAAACTGCAAAAACTTTACGGCTGGGGAACCTCTGCCTGTTGGTGGAGCCAATACTGCGAAAGCCCCCGGGTTCAAGACGAAATTGTTGACCTGCTTTACGGCGACGAGGGCTTAAAGCTTAACATTTACCGCTACAACATAGGCGGCGGAACTGACAGCGGCAACTGCCGTGTAAGTAACCCCTGGCGCAGAACCGAAAGCTTTATGCTTTATGACAGGGAAAGCGAGGAAACCCGCTGGGATTTCAGCCTTGATAAAAATGCGGTTGAGGTAATGAAAAAGAGCCTTGCCACAGGCAATGTTGACACCCTTATTTTGTTTTGCAATTCTCCCCATTACAGCCAAACAAGCACGGGGCAGGCATCGGGCAGCCTTTTGCCCCACACCTGCAACATACCCAAAATGAATTACAGAAAATTTGCCGACTATGTTCTCACTGTTGCACAGCATTTTATTGATATGGGCATGCCGGTAAAATACATAAGCCCCATTAACGAGCCCCAATGGAAATGGGGCGGCACCGATGTTTGGCAGGAGGGTTGCCATTATGAAACCACGGAGCTTTGCGAGATTTACCATATTTTTGCCGAAGAAATATTAAAGCGAAATATGGCGGTTAAACTTTACGGCCCCGAAAGCGGCGCAATGCTTGAATTTACAGAGGATTATATTAACGCCCTGTGCAAGGATGAGCTTGTTATGAGCGTTATGCCTGTTTTTGCATACCATTCATACCACAGCGACAGCAAGCCCGAGGAAAGATATGAATTTAAAAAGAAAATTGTTGACGCTCATCCACAATTCAGGTTTGATATGAGCGAATGGTGCGAGCTGCCCAACAAAAGCCACACCAAGGATTTTAAAGGTGCCCTTATTACTGCGAGAATTATCGGTCAGGACCTTATTTATGCCGGAGCTGAGAGCTGGACATCATGGGTTGCGGTTAACCAAACAGTGTTAGATGAAAAGGGCAACGATTTCAGCGACGCAATGCTCTCTGCAAACAACGATTTTTCAAATTGGTACATTGCAATGAGATATTACGGCGTTGCACATTTTACCAAATACATACCCGTTAACTCTGTTGCCCTTGACATTAATCTGCGCCCCACAAACGATAACAACAGTCTTAACGCCTTTGCCTTTGAAACCCCAACGGGCGAAAGGGTTATTGTTGCGGTTAACGAGGGGAAAGGCACAACTCTCGAAATTGAGGGCGATTACAGCAATATGAAAATTATAAAATCGAACCAAAATCGGCAGCTGGAGGAAAACTTATGCCCCTTTACCCCTAAAATCGAGCTTGAGGAAAACAGCCTTTTAACCCTTGTTTTAAGTTAAAAGGGCACTGTTTAATTCATATTGACAAAGTAGGATTTGAGTTATATAATAAGTTAATATTTTTAATAAGGGATTTTAATATATGAAAATAAGCGAAATTTTAAAAAACAACAAGGTTACCGTTTCCTTTGAGGTTTTCCCCCCAAAGGAGTGGGATAAAATCGAAAACACAAAGAAAATAGTTGGGGAAATGGCAAAATCCAACCCCTCGTTTATGAGCGTTACCTACGGTGCGGCAGGAACAAGAAGCGGCTTTACACAGGAAATCGCAAATGAAATTAAGGCAAATTCCGTTGCCCCGCTTTCACACCTTACCTGCCTTACCTCTACAAGGGATAAAATACACCAGGTTGTAAACGAATTGCAGGAAAACTCAATTGACAACATTCTTGCCTTAAGGGGCGACATTCCCCAGGGCTTTGAGTTCCCCGACGACCAATATTTTGAGCACGCATACCAGCTGGTTAACGAGATTAAGGAAATTAACCCCGAAATCTGTGTGGGCGGCGCCTGCTACCCGGAAATTCACCCTGAAAGCAAAAACAGGGTTGAGGATATTGAATACCTTAAGCAAAAAGTTGACTGCGGCGTTGAATTTTTAACATCCCAAATGTTTTTTGATAACGACAAGTTTTTAAACTTTTACGAAATGTGCAGAATTAAGGGCATTAATGTGCCCATTATTGCAGGAATTATGCCCATTACCAACGCAAACCAAATTCGCAGGTCAATTGAACTTTCAAACTGCAGCGTGCCCAAAAAGTTTTACAGAATTATGGAGCGCTTCGGCGACAATCCGCAGTCAATGAAGCAGGCAGGCATTATTTACGCCACCGAGCAAATCATTGACCTTATGGCAAACGGCGTTAACAACATTCACATTTACACCATGAACAAGCCGGAGGTTGCCAAGGCTATCATGGACGGCATTTCAGGTATCATTAATGAATAAGGCAGAAATTTTGCGCTACATGCGAACCAACAGCAAAACCACCGACGAGCGAATACTCGCCCTGGTTGACAATGCCGTAAGCCAAATTGAAAGCAATGTTAAGCCCAAAACCCTTTACAGAATATTTGATTGCAGGGTTGACGATAACGGCGTTGAAATTGAGGGAATGTATTTTAAAAGCCAAAGGCTTGCACAAAACCTTTCGGGTTGCAGGCAGGTTGTTTTATTCGGCGCCACCTTGGGCACCGAATGTGACAGGCTGATAAAAATTGCCTCCGCCACCGACATTGCAACGGCTATGGCATTGCAGGCGGCAGCCGCCTCTAAAATTGAGGAGGTGTGCGACAGCCTGGAGGAGAGCATTAAAGCTCAGCACGGCGTTCAGCTTTGCCAAAGGTACTCCCCCGGGTATTTTGACCTTGATATTTCAGAGCAAAAAAAGGTTTTTCAGCTGCTGGAGCTTACAAAACGAATAGGCTTAACCCTTACCGACACCTGCGAAATGGTGCCCACAAAAAGCGTTACGGCATTTATAGGAATAAAGAACAACTGATTAGAAAGGCTACTGACTGTTATGATTAAATATTTTGACGGCGGCATGGGAAGCATGCTTAACCTTAAGGCAGGAGAGCTGCCCGAACTGTTAAACATCAGCGACCCCGAGCGTGTTTACAAGGTGCACAAGGCTTATGCAGACGCTGGAAGCGACATAATCACAGCCAACACCTTTGGTGCAAACCGTTTAAAATACGATAATGTTGAGGAGCTTGTTAAAGCAGGCGTTAAATTGGCAAAAAAAACAGGCAAAAGCGTTGCCCTTGACCTTGGCCCCACGGGAAAGCTGTTAAAGCCCATGGGCGACCTGGATTTTGAGGAATGTGTAAGCATTTATGCCCAGGTGGTTAACGCCGGCAAAGAGGACGCCGACCTTATTTTAATTGAAACCATGGGCGACACCTACGAAATCAAAGCGGCAATGCTTGCTGCTAAGGAAAACTGCGATTTGCCCATATTCGTTTCAATGATTTTCGACGAAAAGGGCAGGCTTTTAACCGGTGCTGATGTTAAAACCGCACTTTCGGTTGTTGAAGGTCTGGGGGCAGATGTTATCGGCTTTAACTGCGGCCTCGGCCCCGAGCAGATGATTCCCCTTGTTAAGGAGCTGGCAAAATACACATCAACCCCAATTATGGTTAACCCCAACGCAGGCCTGCCGGAATCGGTAAACGGTCAAACGGTTTATAATGTTGACCCTGATGAATTTGCCCGATTAATGACCGAAATTGCACAAATCGGCGTTTGCTATTTAGGCGGCTGCTGCGGCACCACACCCGAGCATATTAAGGCTTTAATTGAAAGCACCAAGAATATTGCTGCAGTTGTGCCGGAGAAAAAAAATTATACCTTTGTTACCAGCTATTCACAAACCGTTGAGTTGGGAGTAAAAAGCGCCGTAATAGGCGAAAGAATTAACCCCACCGGCAAAAAGCTTTTAAAACAGGCTCTGCGTGACAATGATATGGATTATATTTTGCGTGAGGGTATTTCTCAAAAGGATTGCGGCGCCCATATTCTTGATGTTAATGTGGGTCTGCCTGAAATTGACGAGGTTGAAATGCTCAGCCGTGCGGTTTATGAGCTGCAGGCAGTGCTGCCAACCCCCTTGCAGCTTGACAGCGCAAGCCCCGAGGCAATGGAAAAGGCCCTTAGAATTTATAACGGCAAGCCCCTTATTAACTCCACCAACGGCAAGGAAAAATCAATGAAGGAGATTTTCCCCCTTGCTAAAAAATACGGCGGCGTTGTTGTTTGCCTTTGCCTTGATGAGGGTGGAATCCCACAAACTGCCCAAGGCAGAATTGAAATTGCAGAAAAAATGATTAACACCGCCAAGGAATACGGCATTGATAAAAAGGATTTGATTATTGACGCCCTAACCATGACAATAAGCACCGACAAGCAAAACGCTGTTGAAACCCTTAAGGCGGTTGATTACATTAAAAACACCCTTGGCGTTAACACGGTTTTGGGTGTTTCAAACATAAGCTTCGGCTTGCCAAACAGGGAGGCGGTTAACACCGCATTTTACACCCTTGCACTAAACGCAGGCTTATCGGCAGGCATTATTAACCCCAAATCACAGGGTATGATGAATGCCTACTATTCCTTTAACGCCCTTGCAGGGCTTGACGACAACTGCACCGAATACATTAACTCCGCCATTGCGGTTGACACCACCGTCAACTCGGCAAATGTTACCCTTGTTGACGCAATCGTTAAGGGTATGAAGGAGGAAAGCGGCAAGTGCGCAAGGGAGTTGTTAAAGGATAACCCGCCGTTAGAGGTTATCAACAAGCACATTATCCCTGCACTTGACATTGTGGGCGACGGCTTTGAGAAAAACACCCTGTTTTTGCCCCAGCTTTTAATGAGTGCAGACAGTGCAAAATGTGCCTTTGACGAAATTAAGGCCCACCTTGTTAACAACGGAACCCCTCAGGTAAAGGGCGACAAAATCGTTATTGCCACCGTTGAGGGCGATATTCACGACATAGGCAAAAACATTGTTAAAGTTCTTTTGCAAAACTACGGCTTTGATGTTATAGATTTGGGCAAGGATGTTAAGTGCGAAAGGGTGCTTGAAGAGGTTAAAAATAACGATATTCGGCTTGTGGGCCTTTCGGCACTTATGACTACCACCGTTCCGAATATGGAAAAAACCATTAAGCTTGTTCACGATAATACAAACGCAAAGGTATTTGTGGGCGGTGCGGTTTTAACCCGTGACTATGCAAAAATGATTAACGCAGATTGGTACGCCAAGGACGCTATGGAAAGCGTGCGCATAGCCCAGGAATTTTTTAACAAGGATTAACAGCGTAATTATATTAGTTTGAGAGGCTAAGTGAATTATTATGATGATTTCAACAAAGGGCAGATACGCCCTTAGCTTGATGCTTGATTTGGCAAAGCACAACGACGGCAGCTATGTTTCGTTAAAGGATATTTCCGACCGTCAGCAAATCAGTGTAAAATATTTGGAGGCTATCATTGCAAAGCTTTCAAAGGGCGGTCTTGTTGACAGCGCCAGGGGAAAAACCGGCGGCTACAAGCTTAATCGCCCGGCTGAGGATTACAGCGTTGGGGAAATTTTGATTTTAACCGAAAAGACCCTTGCCCCGGTTTCCTGTGTTACCTGTGAAACACAGTGTGCTAAGGAGGGCAGCTGCTTAACCCGCCCTATGTGGAACGAACTTAACGAAATTATTATGGATTTTTTAAACCACAAAACCCTTGCGGACTTATTATAAAAACATACAAACGCATAATCGCCCTGATTTTTCAAATAATAATCAGGGTGATTTTTTTATGGAAGCTTTATATGTAATTGTGCTGACCTTCGGCGCCTATGCCGTTTTATTTATTTTAACCAAGCTTATGGGCTACCGTGAACTGTCGGAGTTATCATTTTTAGACTATGTTGTGGGCATAACAATCGGCTCAATCGGTGCCGAAATGGCAACAAATGTTGACAAAAGCTGGTGGCGTGGGGTGCTGGCAATGGTTGTTTTTGCAGGCTTGGAAATATTGCTGTCGTTCATCACACGAAAAAGCAATAAGGCAAAAGCGTTTATTTCAGGCAAGCCCATAATAATTATGAAAAACAGCGAAATTGACAAAAATGCACTAAAAAAAGCCCAAATTGATATTAACGATTTGCTTACCCAGGCAAGGGAGCAGGGATATTTTGACTTGTCAGACATTGATTATGCCATTATGGAGCATAACGGTAAAATTTCGTTTTTGCCGGTGCCCTTAAAGCGCCCCCTTAACCCAAAGGATTTTAACATTAATGCAAATTATTCGGGCCTGTGCACAAATTTGATTATCGACGGCCAAATCATCAATGAAAATTTGGTTTACGCAGGAGTAACGGAAAGCAAGCTTGAAAGCATTTTAAAAGAAAAAAAGCTAAAAGCAGAGCAGGTTCTGCTTTTAACCTATGACGAAGCCGGCAATGTGCAGATTTTTGAAAACAAATAAACAACACCCCGAGGGAAGAGATAATTCCTACCCTCGGGGTGGTAATTTTTAAAGGTATTTCCAATTTTTGTCTTTTTCGCTGAGTTGGATTTGCATATCGGCGGGGATGGGCCAATTCACATTAATTGTGGGGTCGTTCCAAGCAATGCCGCCCTCGTCGTTGGGGTGGAAGAAATCGTCAACCTTATATGCAAACACAGCATTTTGCGACAAAACCAAAAAGCCGTGGGCAAAGCCCCTGGGGATTAAAAACTGCTTTTGATTTTCCCCCGAAAGCTCAACGCCGTACCATTTGCCGTAGGTTTGGCTGTTTTCTCTTAAATCAACGGCAACATCGAACACCTTGCCGGATATTACACGCACCAGCTTTGCCTGTGGGAAATTGATTTGCCTGTGAAGGCCACGGAGCACGCCGTAGCTTGAGGCACTTTGATTGTCCTGAACAAAATCAATATCAATGCCCTGTGCCTTAAAATCGTTTTTATTGTAGGTTTCCATAAAATAGCCACGGTCATCGCCGTGCACTGTGGGGGTAATAACGCAAAGCCCATCAATGCCGCCCACATTTTTTTCAACACTAATCTGTCCCATAAGCACTCCGTTAATAATCAATTTGTTTTAAGTATCTTGAAAGGGCGTCCTGCCACGGGGGTAAAGGCTCAAAGCCGTTTTCCAAAAGCTTTGATTTATCAAGCCTGCTGTTAAGGGGTCTTTTTGCCTTTGACGCACCGTATTCCTCGGTGGTAACACCCTGAACCTCAGTAGCATAGCCTGCCTGCCTGAAAATTTCCCGTGCGAAATCGCACCAGCTGATAAAGCCGCCCTCGTTGGTGGCATGGTAAACGCCGTATTTGTCGCTTTCAGCCATATCAACCAAAAGCCTTGCCAAATCGTAGGTGTAGGTCGGCGTGCCGATTTGGTCGTTAACCACTGTCAGCTTGCTGTGGGTTTTGCCCAAACGGAGCATTGTTTTAACAAAGTTTGAGCCGTTAACCCCAAACACCCAAGCAATGCGAACGATAAAATATTTTTCCAGCAGGCCTGCAACTGCCAGCTCGCCGTCAAGCTTGCTTTTGCCGTAAACATTTAAAGGACTGAACGCCATACAGTCGGGCTTGCGTGGCTCCGTTCCCATGCCGTCAAAAACATAGTCGGTGCTGGTGTAAATCATTTTGCAATCTGATTTTTTGCAGGCAAGAGCAATGTTTTTTGCGCCTCCTGCGTTAACAGACATGCATTTTTCGGCATTATCCTCTGCCAAATCAACCGCAGTCCAGGCGGCGCAGTGAATAACCGCTTCGGGCCTTACTTTTTCAAACAAGGCCTCAACAGCGGCGGAGTCGGTAATATCCAAATCCTCAATATCAACGCCAACTGCATTGTGACCTCTTTTTTCAAGCTCGTTTACTACATCATAGCCCAACTGCCCCTTTGAGCCGGTAACCAAAACTGTCATTTTTATCCCCAACCTATAAAAAGGGCCTGTGTAACATACCCAGACCCTTTAATTTGTAATTAACTAAAAACTAAAACTCAAGCTTTTCTGCGATAAATGCCTCAAGCTCGCTGATAGGAAGCCTTACCTGCTCCATTGTGTCACGGTCACGAACAGTAACGCAATTATCCTCAACAGAATCAAAATCGTAGGTAATGCAATAAGGTGTGCCTATTTCGTCCTGCCTGCGGTAACGCTTGCCGATTGAGCCTGCATCGTCATAATCAACATTAAACTTTTTAGCAAGGCTGTCAAACACCTGCTCTGCCTGCTCGTTAAGCTTTTTGGAAAGAGGAAGAACGGCTGCCTTAAAGGGCGCAAGTGCAGGGTGGAAGTGCATAACAACTCTGTTGTCGTTCTTTTCTGCGTCAATAACCTCTTCGTCATAAGCCTCGCACAATACTGCAAGGAACAAACGCTCAACACCCAGCGACGGCTCAATTACATAAGGAACATAGCGCTCGTTGGTGGTGCCGTCAAAATATTCAAGGTTTTTGCCCGAAGTTTTAATGTGCTGTGTAAGGTCGTAATCGGTTCTGTCGGCTACGCCCCAAAGCTCGCCCCAGCCGAACGGGAACAAATACTCAAAGTCTGTTGTAGCCTTTGAATAAAAGCAAAGCTCCTCAGGGTCGTGGTCACGCAGGCGAAGATTATCCTTGCTGATACTCAAGGAATACAGCCAATCACGGCAAAAGCTCCTCCAATAATCAAACCATTCAAGATCTGTGCCGGGCTTGCAGAAAAATTCAAGCTCCATTTGCTCAAACTCACGAACACGGAAGATAAACTTGCCCGGTGTGATTTCGTTTCTAAAGCTCTTACCGATTTGTGCAACGCCGAAGGGCACCTTTTTACGGGTTGTTCTTTGAATGTTTGCAAAGTTTACAAAAATACCCTGTGCAGTTTCCGGGCGAAGATAAATTTCATCCTTACTGTCTTCTGTAACACCCTGGAAAGTTTTGAACATAAGGTTAAATTGGCGAATATCGGTAAAATCGTGTGCGCCGCAGTTGGGGCATGCAATGTTATGCTCCTTAATATAATCGGTCATTTGCTCGTTTGACCAGCCTGCAACATTTGTGCCGTCAAAATCCTCAATAAGCTGGTCTGCTCTGTGGCGGGTTTTGCACTGGCAGCAGTCCATAAGAGGGTCTGAAAATCCGCCAAGGTGGCCTGATGCAACCCATGTTTGCGGATTCATAAGAATTGCGGAATCAAGTCCCACATTATATTTGTTTTCCTGAATGAACTTTCTTCTCCAGGCTGATTTGATATTTGTTTTAAGCTCTACTCCCAGCGGGCCGTAATCCCAGGTATTGGCAAGGCCGCCGTAAATTTCGCTGCCCGGGTAAACAAAGCCCCTGCCCTTGCAGAGAGCAACTATTTGATCAAGTGATTTTTCTGTGTTAAGCATTGATTTAACCTCCGCTGTTTTTAACATATATGCCTTATTATACTATTATATTAACCAATAGTCAAACCAAAACGGTCAATTGTATAAAAAATACGGCAGGAAAACCTACCGTATTTCGTGGTTTATTACTTTTTAGGAACGATTTTGTCCTTGCCGCCCATATACATGCGCAGAGCCTCAGGAATTGAAACTGTTCCGTCCTCGTTAAGGTTGTTTTCAAGGAAAGCAATAAGCATTCTCGGGGGTGCAACAACTGTGTTGTTAAGTGTGTGTGCAAGATAATTGCCGTTTTCGCCCTTAATTCTGATTTTAAGGCGCCTTGCCTGTGCGTCTGTAAGGTTGGAGCATGAGCCAACCTCAAAATACTTTTTCTGCCTTGGTGACCAAGCCTCAACATCAACGCTCTTAACCTTTAAATCCGCAAGGTCGCCTGAGCAACATTCAAGTGTGCGAACAGGAATATCAAGGCTGCGGAAAAGGTCAACTGTGTTTTGCCAAAGCTTGTCAAACCAACATCTTGATTCCTCGGGCTTGCAAACAACTACCATTTCCTGCTTTTCAAACTGATGGATACGATAAACGCCACGCTCCTCAATGCCGTGAGCGCCCTTTTCCTTTCTGAAACAAGGAGAATATGAGGTAAGTGTAAGGGGCAGCTTTTCCTCCGGGGTAATGGTGTCAATAAACTTGCCTATCATTGAGTGCTCAGAGGTGCCGATTAAATACAAATCCTCCCCCTCGATTTTATACATCATAGCATCCATTTCCTCAAAGCTCATAACGCCTGTTACAACATTTGACCTAATCATAAAGGGAGGCACGCAGTAGGTAAAGCCCCTGTCAATCATAAAATCACGGGCATAGCTGATAACAGCGGAATGCAGGCGTGCAATATCGCCCATTAAATAGTAAAAGCCGTTGCCTGCAACCCTGCCGGCAGCCTCAAGGTCAATGCCGTCAAAAGCTTCCATAATATCGGTGTGATATGGGATTTCATAATCGGGAACCACCGGCTCGCCGTATCTTTGAACCTCAACATTTTCGCTGTCGTCCTTACCGATAGGCACGGAATCATCAATAATGTTGGGAATTGACATCATAATTTTTGTAACCTTTTCGTTAAGCTCGCTTTCCTTTGCTGCAAGGGCTTCAAGCTCGTCCTTTTGAGCGCTTACCTGCGCCTTAACCTCCTCGGCCTCGTCACGCTTGCCCTGTGCCATAAGCCCGCCGATTTGCTTTGAAAGCTTGTTTCTGTTTGCACGGAGCTCATCTGCCTTAACAATGCACTCTCTTCTTTCGGTGTCAAGCTCGATTACCTCATCAACAAGGGGTAATTTCTTATCCTGGAACTTCTTTTTAATGTTTTCCTTTACCACATCGGGATTTTCTCTGACAAATTTAATATCTAACATTTATATACTCCTTAAAAATGATTATTTTGCAAGGGAATTTGCAATTTCCTTCAGGTCGTCAATTGAATAGAACTCTATTTCAAGGGTGCCCTTTGAACGGCCGTTATAAACCTTAACTCTTCTGCCCAAGGCCTCTGTTAATGAAAGCTCAACCTCGTCATAAAAGCTGTCCCTGCGCTTTGCCTTTGGCTTTTGCTCTGATGCGGCAGGCCTTTTTGCAAGCTTTTCAACATCACGAACAGTTAGTTTATTTGAAACAATACTATTTGCAACTTCAAGCATAATCGCTTGGTTGTCAAATGCCAGCAGTGCACGGGCGTGACCTGCGCTGATGTCGCCGTTTTTGGTCATTTCTCTTACCTCAACGGGCAGGCGCAAAAGTCTTAAAGCGTTTGCAATAGCCGGGCGTGATTTGCCAACGGATACCGCTACCTGCTCCTGCGTATAGTCGCACTTGTCAATTAAAGCCTGTAAGCCCTCCGCCTCTTCAATGGGGTTAAGGTCCTCACGCTGCAAATTTTCAATAATTGCAATTTCCATTGCCTCGGTGTCGGAAAGCTCCTTAATAATTACAGGAACCTCCTTTAATTCAGCCAATCTTGACGCTCTCCAACGGCGCTCGCCGGCAACAAGCTGATAGCCGCCGGTGGTCATAGGTCTTACCAAAAGGGGCTGTAAAACGCCGTGCTGCCTTATAGAGTCTGCAAGCTCCTGCAAGGCCTCCTCATCAAAGGTTTTTCTGGGCTGCTCCTTGTTTGGGATTATTTCATTAATGGGTAAGGTGCTGGATGAGGCTAAATTGTCAACATTATTCTCTAAAAGTAATGAATTTAAGCCCTTTCCAAGCCCTGATTGCTTTTTAGCCATATTATCCTCCTAACAATAGGTAATTTATTTAATAGCTGTTATTTGTTATTCTTTAAAAACTCGTCAACAAACTTTTTGTATGCAAAAGACGGCTTCGAGTATTTTTCGTAATATATAACAGGCTCGCCGTAGCTTGGCGCCTCGGCAATTTTAACGGAACGGGGAATCATGGTTTTGTAAGCCTTATTGGGAAAGAACTTGCCAACCTCCTCGGTTACCTGCTGATTAAGCTTTAATCTGCTGTCATACATTGTGAATAAAACACCCTCCAGCTCCAAATGCTCGTTATAGTGCTGCTTTATTGTGCGAACGGTGCTGACAAGCTGGCTTAAGCCCTCTAAAGCATAATATTCGCACTGTAAGGGTACTATTAAGGTGTCGGCAGCCACAAGTGCATTAATTGAAAGCAAGCCCAATGACGGTGGACAGTCGATTATAATATAATCAAACTCCATTCTGATTGTGGCAATAGCCTTTTTAAGTGCGCTGTTGCGGTTTTCGTGCTCAGCCAATTCAAGCTCAGCCCCTGCAAGGTTCATATTTGCAGGCAAAAGCCATAAATTTTTAAATTCGGTTTCAATCATTATTGCTCTTGCGGTTATTTCATCATCCACAAGCATATCGTAAGTTGAATAATCAATTTGGCTTTTATCAACGCCAACGCCTGAGGTTGAGTTACCCTGGGGGTCAACATCAATAAGCAAGGTTTTTTTGCCTTTTGCGCCCAACGCCGCCGCCATATTAACACATGTGGTTGTTTTGCCAACGCCGCCCTTTTGATTAAAGATTGCAACTGTTTTGCCCATAAGTTCACCTCGTTTTAGTCGTTGTCACAATTATACAACATTTAGGAAGTGTATGCAAGTGTTTCACGTGAAACACAGGTTGTTTTTTTAACAATGTTTCACGTGAAACATTGTGCCTTAAAATGCAGAAAGGACAGGCATTAGCCTGTCCTTTCCACGTGATGAAAAGAGGAGAATATGTTTAAAACGGTTTCCCGTTTTAAGCCTGATTTGATGACAGCACCTTTAACGGAGCCTCCGTTTGTGCCGTTTTGGGGATTTTAACAACAAATTCAATATATTCGTCGGTTTCTGTTTTATCTGCCGTTGCATTAATTCCCGATGCTTTCATGGTTTCAATAGCCTTGTTAACCGTATTTACAAAAATACGCACATCTTTAAATATTTTAACCACATTGCGCTTGGGTTTAACCTTGTTGTCGGTCAGGCCCTCAATAAGCTTTTCTGTTTGTTCAACATTAAGGCCCTTTTCCTTTATAATATTCAGCGCCGCCCAAATGTCCTTTTCGCTTTCCAATTGCAGCAGTGCTCTTGCGTGCCTCTCGGTTAAGCCTTCTTTTTCTATAAAATAGCGAACATCCGCCGGCAGCTTAAGCAAACGCATTTTGTTTGAAAGGGCGGACTGACTTTTACCAAGCCGTTTTGCCACCTCTGCCTGAGTCAGCCCAAAATGCTCGGTTAAATAATTAACTGCCACAGCCTCTTCAAAAAATGTAAGGTCGCACCTTTGCACATTTTCAAGTATTGAATAAACTGCGCTTTGCTCATACGAACATTCAAGCTCAATGCAGGGCACCGTGTCGCTGCCTGCTAAAATTGCGGCACGAAGTCGTCTTTCCCCGGCAACAACCTCAAAGTAGTTTGAATTGTTAATCCTTTTGATTAGCAGTGGCTGTAAAATGCCGTTTTGCTTAATTGAATTGGCAAGGGAAAGCATGTCCTCGCTTTCAAATCTGTGCCTTGGCTGATAGGGGTTAGGCAAAAGCTTTTCTGTTTGAATATATACTATATCATTCATAAAGCTTGTCTCCCTTCGTTGCTTTAATATTACCATAGTTTGTCGCAAAAATAAAGGATTTCTCATCGTGAGAAATCCTTTTGAATCGACATATATATTTACATTTAGAGAGGACAGGAGGTTATTTTTTTGGTTTTCCTTGGGTATTTTGTCGGTGTGTGCGATATTTTTTTAATAATAACTATTGACCTGCTGTCCCCATTAGGCAGTTTATATGAAACATTAGCCTTTAGTTCGCCCCCAAGCTCCTCTATTGCAGCCATTGCCGGGGTAACATCATCGTTTGAGCCCTTCAAGGCTACCAGCTCTCCGCCAACCTTAACAAAGGGCAGGCAGTATTCGCACAAAACATTCATGGGTGCAACCGCCCTTGCAACGGAATAATCAAAAGCCTCCCTGTATTCGGGCTCCTTTCCCAAATCCTCGGCACGGGCGTGAACAAGTTGTGCATCAAGCCCTGTTTTTTGTAAAACCTCCTGCAAAAAAACAAGCCTTTTGTTAAGTGCGTCCACAAGGGTAAAATCCAAATCATTTCTTGCGATTTTAAGCACCATGGCAGGGAAGCCTGCGCCTGTTCCCACATCAATTACCCTTGCGTTTTCCTTTAGTTTCGCATGCTCTAACAGCATCAAGCAGTCAACAAAATGCTTAATTGCAATTTCGTCAGGCTGGGTAATAGCGGTCAGGTTCATTTTTTTGTTCCACTGTACAAGCTCCTCGGCATAAATATCCAGCATATCAAGCTGTGCGTCGCTTAAATAAGGACAGTGTTTTTTTACAAGATCCTTGTTTATCATTAATTGTTACCCTCTAATAAAATGTTTAATACTGTAATGTCAGCAGGGTTAACTCCGCTGATTCTGCTTGCCTGGCCCAAATTTTGAGGCCTGATTTTTGAAAGCTTTTCAACAGCCTCCAGCCTTAAGCCCTTTAATGCAGAATAATCAATATCCTCAGGAATACGCTTTGATTCAATTCGTCGCATTTCCCTAATTTGGGCCTCCTGCTTTTTAATGTAACCCTCGTATTTAACCGAAATCTCCACTTGCTCAAACACCTCGTAAGGCAGGTCGGGTCTTTCAGGGTCAAAGGGGGCTAAGTCTTTGTAGCTTATTTGGGGTCGGCGTAAAAGCTCAATCATTTTGCAGCCCTTTTTAAGGGGAGCAGTGCCCTTTTCGGTAAGGGCTTGCTGCAGCTCGTCGGAAAGGGGAATTGAAAGCGCCTTAACCCTTGCAAGCTCGCTTGCTATTTGCTCCTGCTTTGCCAAAAAGCGTTGGTATCTTTCCTCGCTGATAAGCCCAACACGATAACCGATGGGAGTTAAGCGTTGGTCTGCGTTATCCTGCCTTAAAACAAGCCTGTATTCGCTTCTTGATGTCATCATTCTGTACGGGTCTGAGCAGCCCTTTGTGATAAGGTCGTCAACAAGAGTGCCGATATATGAGCCGCCACGGTCTAAAATCATGGGCTCGTCACCCTTAATTTTAAGTGCGGCGTTAATGCCTGCAACCAAGCCCTGTGCCGCAGCCTCCTCATAACCGCTTGAACCGTTAAACTGACCTGCGCCGTAAAGCCCGGGCAAATCGTTAAACTCAAGAGTTGCCTTTAAAGCAGTAGGGTCAACGCAATCGTATTCAATTGCATAAGCGGTACGCATAACCTGTGCCTTTTCAAGCCCGGGTATGGTGTGAATAAAGGCTAACTGCACATCCTCCGGCAGTGATGACGATAAACCCTGAAGATACATTTCCTCGGTATCAAGGCCGCAGGGCTCAATAAACAGCTGGTGTCTTTCCTTGTCTGAAAAGCGAACAATTTTGTCCTCAAAGCTGGGGCAGTATCTCGGTCCCTTGCCCTCTATCTTACCGCTGTACATTGGGGAGCGGTGCAAATTATCAAGTATAATTTTTTTAGTGTTCTCATTAGTATATGTAATGTGGCAAACCACCTTGTTTTCAGGGCGCTTTTCAGTTTCAAATGAAAAAGGAACCGTTAGCTCGTCACCGTGCTGAACCTCAAGGTTGTCAAAATTAATGCTCCTGCGGTTAACACGGCTGGGGGTGCCTGTTTTAAAACGGCGCAGGGGAATATTCATTTTATAAAGAGCCTGTGAAAGCTCCTTTGCAGGGAACATTCCGTCAGGTCCGCTTTCGTATGAAACATCGCCGATATACACCCTGCCGCCCAGGAATGTGCCTGTTGCCAAAATTACCGCTTTTGCGGAAAAAACCGCCTCAAGCTTGGTTTTAACATACCACAGGCCGTCCTCTTTCTTATATAGGTCTACAATTTCGCCCTGCCTTATGTCAAGGTTATGAGTCAGCTCCAGGGTGTGTTTCATACCCGAGGAATACTGCCTGCGGTCAATTTGTGCTCTTAATGAATGAACCGCCGGACCCTTGCCCAGATTTAACATTCTTGATTGCAGGGAATATTTGTCCGCAGCCTTGCCCATTTCGCCGCCCAAAGCATCAATCTCTCTTACCAAATGACCCTTTGATGTTCCGCCGATTGACGGGTTGCAGGGCATATTTCCCACCCAGTCAAGATTAATTGTAAACACGGCGGTGCTCACACCAAGGCGTGCCGACGCAAGGGCAGCCTCAATACCTGCGTGCCCTGCACCTATTACTATTACATCATATTTTTCGCTGAAATATTCCATATTAAACCTTTTATATCATTTGTGGGAACCCAAATTATTTTCCCACACAAAATTTACTGAATATGTTATTAACCACCTCTGTGGTTGCCTTTTTGCCCGTAAGGGACAAAAGCTCGTCTGCTGCGCTGTCAATCATAACATTGATTGCATCAAAGGTAATGCCCATTTCCGCACCCTCCAGCGCACGGCAAATGTTATCATAAGCGTTTTGGCAGTTTTGATATTGCCTTGCGTTTGCCAGCAGCGGCGCTGTGGAATCAAACTGCGCCACCCCAAGCATATTTTCAGTGGCGGCAATAAGCTCGTTCATGCCCTCATACTGCTTTGCGCTGATATAAACCGTTGATTTAAAGCTCTTTTCAATTAAACCGATGTCCGCCAGGGGAGCAAGGTCGTTTTTGTTAACCACGGCAATTGCGTTTTTGCCCTTGCAGCGCTCAACCAAATCAATATCCCTGTAGCTAAGGCTTTGGGAGGAGTCAAAAACCGCATAAACCAACTGTGCATCATCAAGGGCCTTGTAGGCTCTTTCAATTCCGATTGCCTCAACCACATCATCCGATGCTCTGAGCCCTGCGGTATCCCTTAAGTGCAAAACAAGGCTGCCAAGGCGAATATCCTGTTCAACAATATCCCTTGTTGTGCCCTCAATATGGGTAACAATGCTTTTTTCCGTTCCCGAAAGCATGTTCATAAGGCTTGACTTGCCCACATTGGGCCTGCCCACAATTACAGTGTCAACTCCGCCCTTAACGGTTTGGCCTGTTTCGTATCCGTCAAGGAGCTCCTTTAGCTGCAACTTAACGGTTTTAAGGGTTTCCTGCAATTGGGTATCGGTAAGCTCGGGGATTTCCTCGTCGGGGTAGTCAACCCAAGCAGCCATAACTGCCGATACATCAAGGAGCTTTTCCAAAACGGAATTGATTTTTGTGCTTAATGAGCCCTGCAATGCGTTAAAACTTGCCTTAAGGCTTTCCTCCCCTTGGGCGGAAATAAGCTCCGCCACAGATTCTGCCTGTGTTAAATCTATTTTTCCGTTTAAAAAGGCACGCTTTGTAAATTCGCCTGCCTGTGCCGGCACCGCACCTGCGGCAAGCACCGCCTTTAATGTTTTTTGCACCAAAAGCATTCCGCCGTGAACCGATAGTTCCACAACATCCTCGCCGGTGTAGCTTTTCGGAGCACGGAACACCAAGGCAACCGCATTGTCGATTTTTTCTCCGTCACAAATTATGTTGCCGAACTTTGCCCTGTAACCGGGCAGCTTGGTAATATCGGAGGAATCCATGGGTTGAAAGGCCTTTTTTGCTATTTCAATAGCATTGTCGCCGCTTATTCTTATTACACCTATTCCACCGGGTGCGTTGCCTGTGGCAACCGCCGCAATTGTTGACGCCATAATGCTCCTCCTTAATAAAAATACATATATAAGTATAAGTCAAAAACAATATTTTTTCAAGACAAAAAACAACACCCACCGTACCGCCAAAAGCAATAAGTGGGTGATTTGCTTTGTTAATCCTTGTTAACCTGAATTTTGCCGAAGCGTGGGCCTTCAATATCAGCCTTGGGCGCCCTTTGTGCCGGTGCCTGTGTGCGTGATTGAGGTCTGCCGCCCCTGCCTGATGATTGGCGAGGCCTTACTCCGCCCACCGGCTCAATAACAACTCTTCTGTCTTGGTTGTAGCCGATTGAGCGTGATTCAACGCCGTCAATTTCCTGAATCGCTGTGTGAACAATTCTTCTTTCATAAGGATTCATTGGTTCAAATGTATATCTTCTGCCTGAACGAAGAACATATTTTGCGTTCTTTGTAGCAAGATATTTTAATGTTTCGTTTCTCTTCTCTCTGTAATTGCCGATGTTAACCACAACTCTTACATAGCCGTTTGAAACCTTCTTCATAGCTAAAGAAAGAAGATATTGTATTGAGTCAAGTGTTTCGCCACGGCGACCGATAATGATGCCGTAATCCTCTCCGCACTCAAGTTCCATTGAAATAACGCCCTGCTCATACTGTGCAGTGATTTCTGCGTTTTCAATGTTAAGACCTTTTACGATTTCTGCAAGGTAGTTCTTTGCATAATCAAGGTCAACTGTTTCAGGAAAATCTCTTTCCTTTTTAGGCTCTGCCTTTTCAACATTCTCAGCCTTAGGTGCAGGTGCGCTCTTCTTGGGGGCGTCCTTCTTAACCTGCTTTGCGGGCTGTGCCTGCTTTTTATTTTCACTCCTTTGCTTTGGAGCGTTCTTTTTCGGAGCCTTTTTTTCCTTTTTGCCGTCATCATAGCTTGCCTTAACCTGAGCCTGCTTTGCACCAAAGCCTAAAAAGCCTTTTTTGGGCATTTCAACAACCTCAATCTTAATGTCTGCTGTGAGAGGCGCTGCTAAGCCGGCCTTTGCTGCCTGAGTTGCCTCATCAATGCTTTTGCCGACACCGATAAATTCCTTTATCATATATCCTCCGACATACTAATCTTTAATTTTTTTAATGCTTGCTTCCCTTGAACGGCGCTCAACGGTGCCCTCAATCATTGACCTTGCCATATTGCGCTTTGGCGGGAAGAATTTTGCCATAACTGCCTGTTGAACTATGGCAACAATGTTTGAAACTATCCAATAAAATCCAACTGCTGCCGGCACTTGGAATGAGAACCAAAATGATACAAAGGGCATCATTAACATCATCATAAGCATTTGACCCTGCTGAGCCGCTGCTGCCGGGTTGGTTTTCTTTTGGATAAAGGTTGACATAACCGAGGATGCCAACGATGACACAAGACATAAAATCGGAACAATAACAATAATGCCGTCTTTCCAGTGGGGTGTTTGGCTCATATCAATTTTGCCAATCATCATATTTCTTTGATATTCCTCAATAGCGGCTACCTTGTCGTCAGTGAAAAGGTTGCCGTATTCTGTAATGAGAACATCCTTATATTCCTTAAAATGCTGAATTATATCGAGCTGGAAATAATATCCTCTGCCTGTGTCCACGCCAAGCTGTGCCTGAATGTCTGAAAGCGACGCAACAATTGCGTTTGAAACCTCATTATCAAGCTTAACCCCAATTAAATACTGAATGGGGTAATAAATAATACCGATAACACCCATAAGGAATATCATTTGGAAAATCATCGGTCCGCAGCCCATGCTCATGGGGTTGTGACCCTCACGGGCATAAAGAGCCTGCATTTCCTCGTTCATCTTTTGACGGTCACGAGGGTCGTTAGTGTTGGCGTATTTCTTTTGGATTTTTTGGATTTTCGGCTGAAGCCTTGTTGTTTTTGCCAAGGTTTTTTGCTGCCTCAGGTTAAGTGGGAACAAAACAAGGCGGGTAATAATTGTAAACACAACAAGTGCCGCAAAGTATTGGTTGTTAAACAGGGTTAACAAGCCCTGCATACAAATACCAAAAAACCAATAAAGCCATTTTAATGCTTGCATACCGTTTGAAACGGCAGCGTTAACAAAAAAGCTATTTAACACTTTATCGTCCTCTGATTCGATTATTTTTTCGGCGGAACCGGATCGTAACCACCCTTAAAAAACGGATTGCAGCGCATTATTCGCTTAAAGCCCAGCCACGCACCCTTAACAGGACCGTGAATTTCTATCGCCTCAAGCGTGTATTGCGAGCAGGTAGGCGTATATCTGCATGCGCCGTGGGAAAACCTGGGCGACATGGTAAGCTGATACGATTTAATCATAAAAATCATCAGCTTTTTAACAAGCTGCTTAATTTTGTTCATTGATTACACCTATATTTGCAAATGCCGTTGTCATATCCTTCAGCACCTGCTGCATTTTAACCTCGCCGGTTTTTGACCTTGCAACAAAAACAAAATCGTAGCTGCCGCCAACCCTTGGCTCAAGCGCTGCAAAAGCAACCCTTATAATGCGCCTTGCACGGTTGCGTGTTACGGCATTGCCGATTTTTTTGCCTGTGGTTATGCCGTAGCGGCACGAACCAAGCCTGTTTTTTTGTGCATAAACAACAACCGTTTCGGTGGCATGGCACCTGCCACGGTAGTATAACCTGCGAAAATCTTTGTTTTCCTTTAGGGTTTGATTTTTCACAAAATCCACATTCCCGTCTTTAATTAGTAAGAAAGTTGCTTTCTGCCCTTTGCACGACGGCGAGCAAGTACCTTTCTTCCGTTCTTTGTTGACATTCTCTTTCTAAAGCCGTGTACCTTCTGAGCGTGTCTCTTTTTTGGTTGGAAAGTTCTTTTCATTTTTTTCACTCCATTCGAAAGACTAAACTTGTCTTAATCTTTATTTTCTCTATGCGGTATAGCATAGGCAGTTTATAACCCTGTTGACCGTGTTGCCCCTTGCAAAAGAGTGCAAAAAGGGTAAAGTCATAGTTATAGCGTTGATATTATAGTACAAACCCCCTGCAAAAGTCAACAAAAACTTGTATTTATTAAAATAATATTGTATAATAGCACCATATATTGGGGGTGTTTGGCGTGCAGGCAACAAGACCGTTTAAAATTCTCAGCGAAATTTTATTTTTTGCAGGGGTTTTCTTCACAACCGTCTGCTTTTTGGACACCTGGCGCTCGCCTTTTTTCCTAAACACCCACTACAAGGCTCTTAAGCTTTTGCTTTGCGTGGCAATCCCTGCCGTTACGGTAACGCTTAACTACCTCGCTGAAAAAAGCTTTGATTTTATTGCCAAGGGGTCAATAATAATATCATGCCTGTTTGTGGTGTGCTATGTTGTTGACCAGGTTTCAATAAAATGGATAACCTGCTTCGGCTCGTTTGTGGTTATTTATCACCTTGCCTACGCTTTGGTGTCAATGTTCACGGTGCTGATAACCTGCGTTATTATAAAATGTTTTACCAAAAACAGGCAAAACGGCTTTGACGCCTTTTATTACAGCTTTTTTATAGGCTTTGCCATAATGGGCGGCTTTATTTTTGTGCTCATTTATTTTGTTATAAGGGATTACGGCGCCGTGCACGAGGCGGTTAATCTTGTGCCTTTTAACGGGGAAATTAAAGAAATGCTTTCACAAAAGAGCATTTATACCATTATTCGCTCCGTGGGCAATGTTTTGTTTTATTCCGCAATCTCACTTACAGTAATGAGCTTTGCAAAAAAGCACCGCACCCTTTGGGGCGTTGCCGCTCCCGTTTTAATCAGCTTTTTTTGCGAGGGGTTTGAATATTTAACCTCCTGCGGCGAGGCGGATATTGACGATGTTATAATGAACTTTTTAGGTGCGCTTTTGGGCGTTGCCGCATATAAATTAGTTATTAAAAAATTACTTTTGATAGGGGATTAGTATTATGCTTGGAATTATCGGCGCTATGGACACTGAGGTTAACGCTCTTAAAGCAAAGGTTACCGGCAAGGTTGTTACAAAAATAGCCGGCGTTGATTTTGTGTGCGGCACAATTGAAAATGTTATGGTGTGCATTGCCCAATGCTCCCCGGGCAAGGTTAACGCCGCACTTTGCACCCAGGCCATGATTGATAAGTTTTCCCCGGATATGATAATTAATGTGGGCGTGGGCTGCTCGCTTTCAAGTGATGTTGTGATTAAAAATATTGTTATAGCCACAGATGTTTGCCAATACGATATGGATATTACCGCCCTTGGAGAGCCAAGGGGCTTCATCAACGGCCTTAACAGAATTAAAATTGAAACCGACAGTGAGCTTTCGGAGCTGCTTGCAAGGGCAGCCATTATCTGCGGAGAAAAAATCCACAGGGGTACTGTTGCCAGCGGCGATACCTTTATTGCCTCTGACCGATTAAAGCAAAGCCTTAACAGCGAGTTTGACGCTATCTGCGGCGAAATGGAGGGCGGTGCTGTTGGCCATGTTTGTGCCGCAAATAATATTCCTTTTGCGGTTTTACGCTCAATCAGCGACGGCGGCGACGAAAATTCTATTATTGATTATCCTACCTTTAAGGAGATTGCGGCTTCAATTTCAACTGCAATCATAGTAAGCTTTATCAAAACGCAAAAAACCCAGCTGGAATTTTAAAAATTAAAGGAGCATCAACGACGCTCCCTTAAAATTCAAATTTATACAATTTTACAGAATATAGTTTCTGAGAATATGCTCCTCAGCCTCGGCAATAAGCTCTGTTAATGCGTTTTGCTGAATATCCTCAACACCTGTTCTTGACCTGTCCTCAATCAAAACGAATTTAGCGTCCTGCACTGCTATTGCGGCAGATGCCAAATCCCTTGCGATTGTGTAATCAATCTTGAACATCTCTTTGGGGAGAACGCCTGCCTTTGCAAGGGTTAATGCACCCCTGTAAATGCTGAGCATGTAGTAATCGTAAACATAATCTCTGCCGGTTGCGTCTGCTGCGGCTGCGGCAATATCCAAAAGATACCTTGTTGCCAGTGCCAGGTTGCTGACCGACCTGCCCGAATTATCGCTGATTTGGTTAAAGTATTCGGTATCAATACCGTTTCTGCTGTCGCTTATACCAAGCAGGTAATCGGTGGTAACGCCGTAGTATTCGCTGCACTTGATTACAAAATCAAGGCCGCATTCTCTTATTCCTTTTTCATAGTGCGAGAGCAAAGCCTGCGAAATTCCCAAATCGGTGGCAGCTTTCTTTTGGCTGATGCCCCTTTCCTTTCTCAGCTGTGAAAGAACAACCGCAAACTTTGAAAGCTTTTCTTTACTGTTTGCCATAATTATCATTAACTTCCTATACAATTTGTAATACTAACACATTATATACCTGATTATACGCAAAGTAAATAACAGACTGCATTTTGTTATTTTTTTGTAATAAAAAAGTAAAAACCTATCGTTTTGGGGGACTTTAACGCATGAAAACATACACTCTGTATTTATTCCGCCACGGAATCACTAAGGGAAATATTAACGCACAGTATATTGGGCATACAGATTATCCGCTTACTACAAGTGGTATAGATGAGCTTAGGCAAATCAAGGCCAAGCACCACTATCCGCAGGTTGATGCGGTGTTTGTTTCGCCCCTTAAAAGAGCACTGCAAAGCGCAGATATTATGTTCCCAAAAAATAACAAAATTGTAATAGATAATTTTATAGAATACAATTTCGGCGAATTTGAGGAACGCACCGCCGAAGAGCTTAAAGATAACGACGATTTTAAGGCTTGGCTACACGGGGATATTTATTCCGCACCGCCCTTTGGGGAATCGAACGCCGAATTTGCCCAAAGAGTTTGCGAGGCCTTTGAAAAGGTAATAAACGGCTGCATTGCCGAAGGCATTGAAAACATTGCAATTGTGTCGCACGCAGGTGTTATTATGACCATTTTATCCTGCTACGGCCTGCCTGAGGCACCCATGGCGCATTGGCAAATGGACCCGGGCTACGGCTACAAGCTGCGTATTACCCCGTCACTTTGGATGCAAACCGGCAAAATGGAGGTAATCGACCTTGCCCCACAATCACTTGATTCCTTAAAAGCAGAAGATAAATAAGGTTTCATTGTAATAGCAAATTACATCTTTAGGCTCCCTTGTAAAGGGAGGCCGGCGTTGTTTGTGATTTTCGTAGGGGCGGATATTATCCGACCGCATTTTTTCATAATCTAAAAACAACTCAAAATTCCAATTATATTACAATAGAAATATACATTATAAGCGCAACAAAAAAGTGTAATCCAAACGGATTACACTTTTTCTTTATTTATTTAATTAATTTATTCCTCGTCGTCCTTTTTAATTTCGGTGGTTGAAACCTCGCCGTAATTTTGGTTAACAAAGGTTGCGCTGACTGCCGGTGCGCCCTCTGACCTAAAGCCTTGGGGAACACAGTTAACATGGTCAACCCTGGTGTGTGCAAGGGTAATGCTTGATTTGCCGTACAACACGGTTTGAAGATTGTAAGCGTCCTGCGGATAATCAACCTTCCAAATCCACTGCTTGCCTGCCCAAGGGAAAGTGCCGCTTGCGCCCTTTTCGTTAATTCTGTATTGGGGGATGGTGGTGGTTCTCACATCATAACTCGTCCAGCCCTGGCTGAAAGCGTCCTCTGCTCTGTTGGTAATTGCGCCAATGCTCATATCCGTTTTAACATAGGGTAAAATTTTTGTGGCAATTTTAAGCAGTTTTGTTTTATTTGTGCTCTTAACGCCCTCAAAAATCTTTGTTAAACATTCCTTTTGGCGGTTTGCACGCATATTGTCGCTGTCAAGCTTTCTGATTCTGCAATATGCCAGCGCCTGCTCGCCTGTAAGGTTAAGCTCGCCTGTGCCTTCAATGGTAACATTGCCGTAGCGTTTTGGGTGGTTGTTAATTTCTCTTGCCTCGGCTGCGGAAACATCAATTGTTACGCCGCCGAGAATATCAACAACTGACTTAAAGGCGTCAAAATTAATGATTACATAGTTGTCAATCTTAATCTTGAAAAGGTTTTCAAAGGCATTAATATAGGTTCCGACATTGCCCACGCTCATGGCGGAGTTGATTTTGTTAAAGTGGCCTGTGCTTTCGTCGCCGTCAGTGGTTTCGTAATAAGCCCAGCTGTCACGAAGAATAGAGGTAAGGGTAATTTCCTTTGTGTCAACATTAACGCTGGCAACAATAACAGCGTCGGCCCTTGAGCCCTCGTCAACAACATCAGTGCCCCTTGTGTCCTCGCCGATAAGCATTACATTATAAACATGGCTTGATGAACAGGGCTCTCCGTTTTTATACCACTGCTTAATCATATCCTCAAGGGATGCAATCTCGCTTGCCTCGGTTTCGGTAATCGGGGAAAAGCTTTCCACCAATTCATCGGTAGTACGGATATGGGTTGTGGTTTCGCCGTTTTCATCGGTGATACCCTGGTATCCCTTCTGGAAGGGCTTGTAAATACCGAAATACCCGTAGCCGCATGTGGCAATAACCAGTGCCAAAAGGATTGAAAGTGCTGCAATTGCAACCTTTCTCACTCTTTCACGGGTGTCTGTTTTTTTAGTCTTTTTACCGTTGTCCTGGGGAAGCTCAACATATTCCTCGTCACTGATTGGTTCTTCTTCAGCATCTTCAATTGATGGCATTTCGTTTGGTTCTTCTTCAGCAGCCTCTACTGCATTCTCCAACGGCTCCTCTGCCTCAGCTGTCTCCTCTTTTTCAGGGGCAGGCTCTTGGGCAACAGGCTCCGCCTGGGATTTGGCAGGCTCTGCGGGCTTTTCTTCAAGCTTCTCGGTGCTGCCTTTCGCTGTTGGCTCCGGCTTTTCTTCGGGCTTAGACTCGGCCGCACTCATTTTTCGTTTTTTGACTTCCGATAGTATATTATCAATATTGTAATTGTCCTTATCCAATATTATATCTCCTCTTCGGGTATAAATAATAGAGATTATTTTATATCACAGCGCCGACATTTGTCAATATAGAAATATAAATTTAATAAAAAGTAATATTTTGTTTATATTTCGTTAAAGCTTTTTCCGACAGCTTTCCATTATTTATTCATTAGCGCTTTCCTCGGCAGTTGGGGCAGGATTTTCCTCTGTCTCCTCAGGGGACTGAATATCAGCCTCGTCGTCGGCAACTCTGTCAACAATTGAAAGGGTTGCAAGCTTTTCGCCGTCGTTAACCTTCATTACCCTAACGCCCTTGCTGGGTCGCTTAAAGGTGCTGATTTGGTCGGCATGGGTTCTTATTACAATGCCGTCGGTGGTAATCATAATAACATCATTATCATCTGTTACCGGGGCAATCATTGCAACCTTACCGTATTTGTCGGTATGGTAGTTAATCAAGCCCTTGCCGCCCCTTGATTGGGTTCTGTATTCGTCAAAGCCGCTCTTTCTGCCGTAGCCGGTTTCGGATACGGTCAAAAGCTGCGTATCGGGAACTGCAACCGCAAAACCCACAACATAGTCGCCCTCATTCAGGCTGATTGCCTTAACGCCCCTTGCGGTTCTGCCGATTAAGCGAGCGTCGCTTTCATTAAAGCAAATTGACATACCGTCGTGGGTGGCAACAACAAGCTGCCTTTCGCCGTCGGTAACATCAACCCAGCAAAGCTCATCGTCATCATCAAGGTTAATGGCGATAATGCCGGTTTTTCTGATATGAGCGTATTGGTCAATGGCGGTACGCTTGATAATACCGTTCTTTGTAACCATGCACAAAAAGGCTCTGTCCTCATCCTTGGGGATTTTAACCATTGCGGTTACCTGCTCGCCCTTTTCAATCGGAATAATGTTAATAACAGGCAAGCCCTTTGATGTTCTTGTGCAATAGGGGATTTGGTATGCCTTAATTGAAAATACCTTGCCCATTGATGTGAAGAGCATGATTTTATCGTGGGAGGAGCAGTAGAACATGGTTTTTGCGGTGTCCTCATCCCTGCGGCTCATACCCTTAATGCCGTGACCGCCACGGTTTTGCGCCTTATAGTTGTCAACGGTCATACGCTTGATATAGCCCATGTTTGTAAGGGTTAAAATAGATTCTTCAACAGGGATTAAATCCTCATCCTCAACATCGCCTATAACAGCGCTGATTTCTGTTCTTCTTTCGTCGCCGTATTTTTCTGCAACAGCTCTCGATTCAGCCTTAATAACACCAAGTATTCTTTCCTCGCTGGCAAGAATATCTCTGTATTCCTTAATGGTTTTTTCAAGTTCCTGCAATTCGTTGGTAATTTTTTCAATTTCAAGTCCTGCAAGCTGACCTAAACGGTATGCAACAATTGCGGATGCCTGTGGGTCGTCAAATCCGAATTTTTCCATAATTGCAGCCTTTGCCTCGGCTTGACCGCCCCTGCAGGCACGAATGGTTGCAATAATTTGGTCAACAATATCAATGGCTTTAACAAGACCCTCTAAAATGTGGGCTCTTTTTTCAGCCTTTTCCAAATCAAATTGAATTCTTCTTCTGATTACATCCTTTTGGAATTCAATGTATTTTTCAAGTATTTCTTTAAGAGTAAGCACCTTTGGCACGCCGTTATCAAGTGCTAACAAAATTGTGCCGAAGGTTGATTGCATTTCTGTCATTTTGAAAAGCTGGTTTAAAATAACCTGGGCATTTGCCTCTCTTTTGCACTTAATTTCCAACTGCATGCCGTTACGGTTAGAGGAATAGTCGTGAATATCGGCAATGCCCTCAATTCTCTTATCCTTAACCAACTCGGCAATTTTTTCAATAAGCCTGCGTTTATTTACTCCGTAGGGAAGCTCGCTGACAACGATTTTGTCCCTGCCGTCCTCTTCCTCAATTTCAGCCTTTGCTCTTACATAAATTTTGCCTCTGCCGGTGGCATAAGCCTCTTTAATGCCCTTGGTACCCATAATGATGCCGGCTGTGGGGAAATCGGGGCCCTTAATATGCTCCATAAGTTCCTCAAGGCTTGCCTGTGGATTATCAATAAGGCAGCACATACCCTCAACAACCTCACGCATGTTGTGGGGCGGAATATTTGTTGCCATACCAACGGCAATACCCGATGAACCGTTAACCAAAAGGTTGGGGAACTTTGTGGGTAAAACCTGGGGCTCGCTTTCGGTGTCGTCAAAGTTGGGCATCCAGTCAACGGTGTTTTTGTTAATATCCTCAAGCATTTTAACAGCAACACGGCTCATTCTTGCCTCGGTGTATCTGTAAGCTGCGGCAGGGTCGCCGTCAACGCTACCGAAGTTACCGTGGCCGTCAACCAAGGGGTGGCGCATTGAAAAGTCCTGCGCAAGCCTTACCATTGCGTCATATACCGATGCGTCGCCGTGGGGATGATAATGGCCCAAAACGTCGCCGACGGTGGTGGCGCACTTTCTGTATGCTCTGTCGGGGGTAAGGTTGTTTTTGTGCATTGCATAAAGAATTCTTCTGTGAACGGGTTTTAATCCGTCACGAACATCCGGCAAGGCACGGCTTACGATTACAGACATTGAATAATCTAAAAACGCCCCTCTTATTTCCTTGCTGATTTCAACATCCTTAATATTTTGGTTGTCATAGTTAATATTATCATGAACTATTTGTTTATTCTTCATTACTTTTAGCTCTCCTTATCAAAGGCAATTAAATGTCAAGATTTTTAACGAATTGTGCGTTTTGTTCAATAAATTGCCTTCTTGGCTCAACCTCCTCGCCCATTAACAGCGAGAAGTTCTCAGAGGCAAGCTCTGCGTCGTCAATTGTTACCCTAAGCATTGTTCTGAATTCAGGGTCCATTGTGGTTTCCCAAAGCTGTTCGGGGTCCATTTCGCCAAGACCCTTGTATCTTTGCACGTCGCAATCGCCGCCCATTCTTTCAATAAGGTCGTCCCGCTGCTCGTCTGAAAAGGCATATTCGCTCTTTCTGTTTTTTGTTACCTTAAACAGCGGCGGCTGTGCCAAATAAACATGGCCCTCCTCAATAAGCCTTGGCATGTGCCTGAAAAAGAAGGTTAAAAGCAGTGTTGTAATATGTGCGCCGTCAACATCGGCATCCGCCATAAGGATAATTTTGTGATAGCGCAGCTTGCTGACATCAAAATCCTCGCCGATACCTGTGCCCAGCGCCTGAATAATGGGCACTAATTTTTCATTGCCGTAAACCTTGTCCGCTCTTGCCTTTTCAACATTAAGCATTTTACCCCAAAGGGGAAGAATTGCCATATATTTAGGATCTCTGCCTTGCTTTGCCGAGCCGCCTGCAGAGTCACCCTCTACAATGTAAAGCTCGCACTTTTCGGGCTCCTTGCTGGTGCAGTCTGCCAGCTTGCCGGGTAATGAGTTACTTTCAAGAGGGCTCTTTTTTCTGATAGCCTCTCTTGCCTTTAATGCAGCCTCTCTTGCTCTGAGTGCAAGGATAGCCTTATCAAGAATTTTTCTTGCTTCCTCGGGATTTTCTTCAAAATATTGATTAAGTTTGTCCGAAACAAGGTCGTTAACAACCCTTTTCATTTCAACATTGCCAAGCTTGCTCTTTGTTTGACCCTCAAACTCCGCATTTGTGATTTTAACAGAAATTACTGCGGTAAGGCCCTCCTTAACATCATCATATTTCAGCTTGTTGTCGCCGTCTTTAATAAGGTTAAGCCTTTTACCGTTATTGTTAAATACCTTTGTTATTGCTGTTTTAAAGCCGTCAACATGGGTTCCGCCGTCAACGGTTTCAATGTTGTTTGCAAACTGCCTGATGGTTTCCCTTACATCTGTGGTGTATCTTAAGGCAATTTCTGCGCTCATATCACCCTTGTTGGTGGAAATGTGGATAACATCTTCGTTAACAGGGGTTTTGTTTTTGCTCATATCCGATACAAATTCTTTGATACCGCCGTTGTAGCAATAAACTTGCTTGCCCTTAACATCAGGCTCGTTGGGGTCCTTATCAAAGGCCTCTCTCTTATCCTCAAATGTGATTTTTAAACCTGCGTTAAGATATGCCTGCTCCTTAAATCTTCTTTCAAGGGTTCTGAAGGTGTATTTAAGGGTTTCCTTAAAGATTTCTCCGTCAGCCTTAAATCGGATAAGTGTGCCATGCTGATTTTCGTCAACATCCGCAATTATATGTAGGTCGTCAACGGGAATACCACGCTCAAAGCGCTGTGCATAGGTGTGACCCTCTCTTGTAACTTCAACCTCAAACCATTCAGATAATGCGTTTACAACCGATGAACCAACGCCGTGCAAGCCGCCGGCAACCTTGTAGCCCGAGTTTTCGCCGTTTTCAAACTTACCGCCTGCGTGCAAAACCGTTAAAACAATTGTAACGGCAGGGAGCATCTGGCCGTTGTCGGATTCTTTTAAACCAACAGGAATACCACGGCCGTCGTCCTTAACGCTGATTACATTGTCAGGCAAAATTTCAATATTAATTTCCTTACAAATACCTGCCAATGCCTCGTCAATAGAGTTATCTACAATTTCATAAACAAGGTGGTGCAAGCCCCTGGGTCCGGTTGAGCCGATATACATACCCGGGCGGATTCTAACCGCCTCAAGACCCTTTAATACCTTAATGTCAGACTCGTCATAAACGGCGCTGGTCATATCGGTATTAATGTCCTCTTCCTCAAGGTTGTTTAATTCCTTAATTTCTTCCATACAAACTCCATAGCCTTTCCGACTACAATAACAATAATATCACGATTAACCCCTGCTGTAGCCCCACAGGGCGTGATGTATTTTCAGCCGCTCGGCGGCAATATTTTTAATTTTATTTGCTTCGCCTCAGCAGTGTGCCTGTGTTAATTGGGCTTACAAAAATTTTATTGTCTGTAACAATAAAGCTTTTCGGCAAATCGTAATTAACATATTCCACACTGCCGTTTTTTTCAGCAATTGCAAGATAATCCCTTGTTGCCTTGTTTACCGTTGAGGTATCCAAATCAAAAATGCCGATTATCTCTTTATCCTTAACAATGGTATCCTCCCCCAGGTGTAAAAACATTTCAGTCCTCCAAAAGGGTGCCCCTTTCAATATGAAAGGTTTTACCGTCCTTAAGCTTTAAAATAGTTTCTTTGTCACAGCAGGTAATGAATACCTGCCAATCTTTAATGTGATTTAATATATAATCCTGCCTTTTTTCGTCAAGCTCGCTCATTACATCGTCCAAAAGTGCAATGGGCTCAACACCTGTCATTTGCTTTAACAGGCTTGCCTCTGCAAGCTTTAAGGCTAAAACACAACTTCTTTGCTGCCCCTGTGAGCCGTAAACCTTGGCGCTGTTGCCGTTGATTAATATTTCTATATCGTCACGGTGGGGACCCTTGGTTGTGTTTTTGTTTACAATATCCGCAATCCTGCTTTCGTTCATTGCGTTAAGCAGAGTCTGCTCTATTTGCTGCAAATCCGTTTGAAAATTACCTGCTCCGCAATATTTTAAATCAATATTTTCGTTGCCGCCGCTGATACCAAGGAATATATCCTTAACAAATGGTGTCAGCGCCTCAAGGTATTTAAGCCTTTGATAAATGATTTTTGCTCCGCTTTTTGCAAGGTTGCTGTTCCAAATATACAGCATATCCTCAAGCCCGGGATTTTTTGCAATATCCTTAAGCAAAGCATTTCTTTGCACCAGGGCACGGTTATATTCCTTTAACAAATTGCGATAATTTGATTTAAGCTGGCACAGTGCGGTGTCAACAAATCTGCGCCGTTCGGCAGGGCCGTCTTTAACCATGCTCAAATGTACCGGGCTGAAAACAACAGCCTTGATTTCGTCTCCAAGTTGAGCAGGACTTTTCTTTTTTATGCCGTTCAGCACCGCAGTTCTTCTTTTATCTATTACAATTTCTGCATTTTGTAAACGGTCGTTGCCCTCAAATTCAATTTGCAGTCTGCTTTTTTCACAATCAAATTTAATCAGCTGGCTGTCTTTTGCGCCCCTAAAACTTTTTGAGCCTGTAAAAAGGTATAAGCCCTCAATTAAATTTGTTTTGCCCTGTGCGTTTTCGCCCCAAATTATGTTTACATTATCAAAGTTTACACTTAATTCTTCTATATTTCTGTAATTTTCAAGAGTAAGTGTTTTAATTTTCATTTTCTATTAAATAATCGGTTGCAAAGGCGGTTACAACATCGCCGTTTCGCAGCTTTTTGCCCCTTGCGGTGCAAATCTCGCCGTTAACACGGATAATGCCGTCCTGTATAAATTCCTTTGCCTGACCGCCTGTTTCACATATTCCTTTAAATTTTAAAAATGCCTGGAGCTGAATAAAATCCGAATTTATTTTAACGGTTTCTTTTTGGTGCTCCGCCGCTTTTACCTTAATTTTCATTTCTAAGCCTCATCGGTAATACTAAAAATAAGAAATTATCCCCCTCAATAGGCATAACCTTAACAGGGCTGATAGGTCCGTTTAATTCTATTTTAACCTCGTCTGTGTCTGCCGCATTAAGAGCGTCCAACACAAATTTGGAGTTAAAACCTATTTCTACTCTGTCGCCCGAGGTATTTGCATGGGTGTAGTCAACCACTCTGCCCAGGCTCGAAACTGTTGAAACCCTCATTTGGTCGGCATCAAATAAACACCTGATAGGGTTCTTTTGGTTATTTTCAATTACAGGTAGAGTTCTTTCAATACAATTTACCGCATCTGTGGTGTTAACAAGCACAGTTGTGGTAATAGCCTTTGGTACTGCACTGTGATAATCTAAAAATTCGCCGTCCAAAAGTCTGCTGATTATTGAATAATTGTCAATTTCAAAAACAATGTGGCGTTTGCCTATACTTATTGAAACATCCTTTTTTTCTTCAAAATCAATCAGTTTTATAATTTCTCTTATTGTTTTTTTGGGCACAATAAAGGTTAAATCTTCGCCGTCATAATCAATCTTTTCTTTTCTTATTGCAAGCCTGTAACCGTCAACACCGATTAAAGTAATTTCGCCCTTTGTAAGCTCAAACTTTAAGCCTGTGTAAACCGGCTTTGACGATTCATTATCGGCAACTGCAAAAAGTGTTTGGCTTATCATTGAATATAAAAGACTTTGATTAAGGGACAAGGGATAACCGTCGTTAACAGACGGCAGCTCCGGATAATCGTCTGCGTCAATGCCTGTAATATTGTATTGTGCCGCACCGCTTATAATTGAAACTGATGTACCTTTTGTTTCAATTGTTACATAATCGTCTGCCAACTTGCGAATAATATCACATAAAACCTTTGCGTTAATTACAATTGCACCCGGCTCAATAACATCTGTTGATAAAATGGTATTAATGCCAAATTCAAAGTCATATCCCGTAAGGCTTAATGTATCAGAGCCGCATTCAATAAGTATACCCTCAATTGTGGGAATGGTTACCTTTGCGCTGACTGCTCTTATAACATTATTACAAGCGTTGCTTAATTCTTTTGTGTTGCAAGTAAATTTCATAGTTTTTCTCCCATAATGCAATTATATGTATTTTAGTATTAGTAGTAAGGGTGGTGGAAAATGTTGAAAATTTGTAAATTAACCTTTTTTACACGATTTTTTCAAAAAAGTTTTTATTTTACCGTTGTGTAAAAAATGTTAACAATGTGGAAAATTTTTGTTTTACACATACCCTGTTAAAAAAAATAATGTGGAAAAGAAAAAAATGGTGGAAAATTATTGAGAATCCTTAATGTTATTTATAATATCGTTAACCTTTGAGTTTAACGAAGAATCTGTTTTAATCATATCCTCAATTTTTTGAATGTTATACATAACGGTTGTATGGTCCTTGCCAAATTCGTTGCCGATTGCCTTGTAGCTCATATCGGTAACATTTCTTATAATATAGAAACACATCTTTCTTGCGTCTGAAACATTTGCGTTGTGTTTTTTGCTGTAAATATCTTCAACAGAAACACCTGTTGTGCGGCTGACCTCGTCAACAATTCTGTTAATTGTAACAGGCAAGGGTTGAACATCGTTTAAAACATCCTTAATTACAACCTGCGCCAGTGATATTGTGGGCTCCTGCCCCGAATAAACGCACATTGCATGGAGCTTGTTTGTAATGCCCTCCAGCTGCCTGATATTTGATTTAATGCGTTCGGCAATGTAGTTAATAACATTATCATCAATTTTAAAGTTTAACAGCTCTGCCTTGCGCTTAATTATTGCACAGCGTGTTTCATATTCCGGGGGCTGAATGTCTGCCAGCAATCCGCTTTCAAATCTGCCCCTTAAACGGTCAATAATTGATTTAATATCCTTCGGCGGTCGGTCAGAGGTTAAAACAACCTGCTTGCCGTTATCAACCAAAGCGTTAAAGGTGTGGAAAAATTCCCACTCGGTTGATTCCTTGCCGGCAATATACTGAATATCGTCAACCAAAAATACATCAATGTTTCTGTACTTTTCCCTGAAGGTATCAACCTCCTTATCAAACAAAAGACCGATAAATTCGTTTAAAAAGTCCTCACTTTTAACATAAAGAACCTTCATATCCGGGTAGTTGCGCTTTATTTCATAGCTGATTGCGTTTAAAAGGTGGGTTTTGCCCAAGCCGGAATTACCGTAAATAAACAGGGGATTATAATTTGTGTGGCTGATGCCTTTGTTTATAAGTCCACCCGGGTCTGCGGCAATTGCCTTTGCTGCGGTGTAGGCAAATTTGTTTGAATTGCCCACAATAAAGTTATCAAAGGTAAAGGTTTCGTTTTTAAAATCCTCCAAATCCTGTTGATTTTTTTCCTTTTCGGTTAAAAAATCCTCGGGGGATGAATAAACTATTTGAACATCAAAGCCGCAAATTGCGTTAAACGCCTCAGTCAGCAGCTCGTGAAATTGGCCCACAACAGTGCTTTTTTTAAATGAGTTTGAAAAATGAAGTTCTGCAATACCATTTTCAAAATTTGCCATTTCAATGGGCATAAACCAAAGTGAAAATGCTGTTTTGGTTACACGGCTTTTGCAATATTCCAACACACTTTGCCATAATTCATCAAAATTATCCAAGTATTTTTCTCCTTTTCTTTAAATTTCTTATATTCTTCAAATGAGTATAATATTCCATTTAACATATTTAATATATATTATATATTAATATATATTCTAAGTCAATAAATATTTATATTATTTAAAAGTTTTCAACATTATATTTTAGATATGTGGATAATATGCATAAAAGGCTTATTTTTTGTCTTGTTTTTTGATGTTCTATAATATATAATCATTACAGAATTAAGATAAGGGGGATGTTTTACAGTGAAGATTTTTAAGCACCGTGGCGATATTTATATTTCAAAATCCGATTATACAAAAAGCAGCCGTGAAACAAAAATTTTAATGGCACTGCTTATGGTAATTGTGGCTGTAACCTTGGTTTTTGTGGTAATGCTCAGCCAAAAATATTCCTCCGTTGCACAGTTTTTTGCCGACGGCAAAGTAACAACCTCGCAGGTGCAAAACGCCGATGATACTGTGCTGCCAAAGATCAGCGGCAAAACCAATTATTTGATTATTGAAACCGACGATAACAAAAAAACAGTGCATTATTTGTATTTATTGCAGGCAGATAAAGATAATTTGGCATATAAAATTTCCGTTCTTTCCCCTAAAATGGATATTAACGGCAGCACCCCTAACGAGATAATTAACGAGGGTGGCGGAGCACTGCTGCAATCAAAGCTGGCAGAATATTTCGGCTTTGAGATTGATTATTATGCACAGTTTGAGACAAATAAATTTGTTCAATTTGCTAATAAATTAGGCAATTTTGTATATATTTCCCCACGGGAAATTAAGTATGATGTTAAATCCGAGGATGACGCCTATGCTTTGCATATCAGCGAAGGCGAGCAAATTATTGACGGCAAGCAGCTGTCCGATTTAATAAGATATTACAGTAATGACGATTTAAACCTTACCGCCGCAAACGAAGCAATGCTCTATGCGATAACCGAGCTTTTCAATACGGAAAATTTCAATGATTGCGAGGCTCTGTTTAAGCTGTTTATTCACTGCTCGTCAACAAATATCACTGTTCGTGATTTTGAAAAGGGGAAGGACGCCTTACAGGTTTTCTGCTATAAAAATACTGATATTACCATTTACAGCAGCACCCCTCAATATGACGGCGATGTTCTCACCCAAGACTCGATGCAGGATATTAAGGGCTATTTTAACAAATAATTAAAAGAGGAAAATATATGATAACATCTGAAAACAAAGAAAAAATAATGAACGCAGTTCGTGATATTTTGGAGGCTGTGGGCGAGGACCCAAACCGTGACGGCCTGCTTGAAACACCAAAAAGGGTTGCAAATATGTATGAGGAAATGTTTGCCGGCCTTGATTCTGACCCAAAGCAGCATCTTAAAATGTTTAACGAATCCTCAAACGATGAAATTGTAATTGTAAGGGATATTCCCTTTTCTTCAATGTGCGAACACCATTTGCTGCCATTTGTGGGCAAGGCACACATTGCCTATATACCCAGCGACAATAAAATTATCGGTCTTTCAAAGCTTGCAAGAATTGTTGACAATTTTGCAAAGCGCCCCCAGGTGCAGGAAAGACTTACCTGCGATGTTGCGGATTTTTTAAACGATAATTTGTCCCCAAAGGGCGTTGCGGTTATTATTGAGGCAGAGCACATGTGCATGTCAATCCGTGGAGCTAAGGCCTCGGGCAGCAAAACCCAAACCTCTGCTTTAAGGGGAAGAATGCGTAACGACGCACGCACCCGTGCCGAGGTTTTGGCATTGCTTAATAAGTAGGAGAAAATTAATGAACAATTGGATTTGCAAGGATAAAACAATTGAATACGGGGGTAAAACCCTTATTATGGGCATTGTTAATGTTACCCCCGATTCCTTTTCAGACGGCAACTGCTATTTTAAGCCTGAAAATGCGGTTATGCGTGCCTTGGAACTTATTAATCAGGGTGCGGATATTATAGATTTCGGCGCACAGTCCACAAGGCCGGGCTACGTTGAAATTCCCCCCGAGGAGGAATGGTCAAGGCTTGAGCCGGCGATAAAAGGGCTTAGGAGCGAAAATCAGCAAATTCCCATATCTGTTGATACATACTTTCCCTATGTTGCGGAAAACGCTCTTAAAGCAGGCGCAGATATTATTAATGATGTAAGCGGTGTTGTTACCCTTGAAATGGCAAAAATCGTTAAAAACAGCCGTTGCGGCTGGATTTTAATGCATAACGGCAGCGGTTCTGTTAACGAGGTTAAGGATTTTTTCAAAAATGCGGTTGAGCAATGCCTGAATTACGGTATTGAAAAATCACAGCTTTGCCTTGATATGGGTATCGGCTTTGGCAAGGATTATGAGCAGAATTTGGAGCTTATCGCTAAAGTCGGGGATTACAGGCCTAAGGATATGCCCCTGCTGCTGGGCACAAGCAGAAAGCGTGTTATAGGCACGGGCAGCCGTCAGCAAAACCCAAGAGAAAGGGTTTACGGCAACATTGCTGCCGACACGGTGGCTGTTTTGGGTGGAGCGCATATAATAAGACTCCATGATGTTGAAAATGAAAAGCAGGGCATTTATATGGCCGATGAGCTTAAAAGGGCAGGTGTCAGCATTGGATAAAATCACAATTAAGGGCTTAAAGCTTTTTGCATACCACGGCGTTAATCCTGAGGAAAAGGAAAACGGCCAGCCCTTTATTCTTGATATTGATTATTATTTGAATATGGCAAGGGCCTGCTATAACGATTGCCTTGACGATACCGTCAGCTACGCAAAGGTGGTTAAGGCGGTAAGAAAGGCCTTTACCGCAGAAAAGTATGACCTTATCGAAAGGGCGGCTCAGGCGGTCAGCGACGAGATTTTGGAGCAGTTCCCCGAAATATTCAGAGTTGATATTACCCTTAAAAAGCCACAGGCACCTGTTTCGGCAGAGTTTGACTATATGGCGGTTTCAATTTCAAGAGAAAGAGATTAACGGTTAAAAAGCAAAATGAACTACATAATAAGCGTCGGTACAAATATCGGCAACAAAAAAGAAAATATCGAAAGGGCGGTTAACGCCATTAACAACATACCCTACACGGATGTTATCAGGGTTTCGTCAATTTACGAAACGGAGCCGGTGGGCTATGCAAGGCAGGATAATTTTTACAATGCGGTTTTTGAGGTTAAATCACAATACGAGCCCCACGAAATGCTAGGCATTTGCCTGGGCATTGAAAGCGGCCTCGGCAGGGTAAGAACCCTTAAAAACGGCCCGAGAATTTTGGATTTGGACATTATTTTTGCCGAAAATCAGCAGATTGATACTGCAAATTTAATTGTTCCCCACCCACGCTATCATGAAAGGCGTTTTGTTTTGGAGCCTTTATTGGAAATTTTCCCCGACGGCGAGGCTTTCGGAACAAATTTTGAGCATTTTATTGATGATATTGAGGGGCAATATATTCGCCGTGCAGATGAAATTAACCCCGACCTTTTGGATATAGAGGAATAGCACTGCAAAAATTAAAAGCACATTGACCGATTCGGTCAATGTGCTTTTTTGCTGTGAATAGGTTACATAAATGCCGAAATGGTATCCACAATGTCAACAACCTTGTTGGCTGTTTTTTTAACGGCTTTTTTAGCGCAGGAGGCTTTCATTTTTGTTCCCCCCAGCATTGACAATGCAGAGCAAACGGCAAGCGTTGCGCCAACGCATTTCATAACTGTTTTAGTAGTTGATGGCTTCATATACATATTTATTCTCCCTTTCTGCCTAACGGCATTAATATTGTTTGTTGTTTAAGGAATAATAAATATGAAAATATATGTTATTTAATTTTAATATATTTTGTTGGCCGATATAAAATATCAAGCTTAATTTTTTCCATTATATACCCTGCAACAATAGGCAGGACAAAGCTTGCAACAAGACCTAAAATAAAATGAACACCAAGGCTTGTTACGCCGATTTTCAGCAGCACGCTCCTAACGCAGCTTGCAAATATGGTGTGCATTAAAAATATGGGCATTGAATAGCCTGAAAGCACCTTAAACACAGGTGTTTGGCGGTTGTTTTTATTATAAAGCGAACAGATAAGACCAATAACGCCTGCACAGGCAAAAAATGTTAAAATCAGCCCTGCGGCACCGGTATTTATCATATTGTAAACGGTATAAAGCTTTACTGCCAAAAACAGCACAAAAAAGCCGAAATACCATGGCTTAAAATGCTTTTCAAAATTAAAATACGCAATTGCCATGCCCATTATAAACCAAACATAATTGTTGCAAAGCACATTGCCAACATAATAAACGGCAGCAGGCAAATGCTCGGTTAACGAAAAGGCGCAAAGCATATACATTGCAACACCAAGCCCTATTCTTATTATTCCGTCAGCATTGCTTTTTATTATGGGCGTTATTAAAAACATTAAAAAAAGCAAATATAAAAACCAATAGGGTGCAAGCGGCTCAATAAAAAGGGTGTGCAAAAAGCCGTTTTCTATTTCGCTGTTAACGCTTGATGAAAAAATCAGCTTTAAAATGTATGTTGCGCTTGAAAAAACTATGTACGGCACGCCGTATGCCAATAATTTTTTTAATACTCCCTTGCAGTAGCTTTTGGCATTTTGCTCTTTTGTTAAACGCTGGTATAAAAAGCCCGAGCAAATAAAAAACAAGGGCACATGAAAGCTGTAAATTATTTGGTTAAATGCATGGTAGCCAAAGCCCGACGGCATAATACCGCCCTTTACAAGGCTTTGTATCAAATGCCCAAAGGCAACCAAAACAATGGCAACGGCCTTTACATTGTCAACCCAAACAATTCTTTCCTTTTTTTCCATTAAATCACCAAATACATTATACAATTAAAATTATGATTTGTAAATAAAAAGCACCCCCTGCAAAAGGGCAAAAAATAAAAAATGGTTTTAACTCATCGTTAAAACCATTTTTGTAAATTTTAGTTACAAAAGGCTTATGCCTTATTAACTGAGCCGAAAAGCTCCATCTTCTCTTTAACTGTTGCCTTAATAGCCTCAGCGCCGGGAGCAAGAAGCTTACGGGGGTCAAAGCCCTTGCCTTCAAGGTCCTTGCCTGCCTCAATATACTTACGTGTAGCCTCCTGGAATGAAAGCTGGCACTCGGTGTTAACATTAATCTTTGAAACGCCAAGGTCAATTGCCTTTCTGATCATGTCCTCAGGGATACCTGTGCCGCCGTGAAGAACAAGTGGCATAGCGCCTGTTTGCTGCTGAACAGCGTCAAGTGTTTCAAATGAAAGGCCTGCCCAGTTTGCAGGGTATTTGCCGTGAATGTTGCCGATACCTGCAGCAAGCATATCAACGCCAAGGTCTGCAATCATTTTGCATTCTGCAGGGTCTGCACACTCGCCTGCGCCGATAACGCCGTCTTCCTCGCCGCCGATTGAACCAACCTCAGCCTCAATTGAAAGACCGAGAGCGTGAGCAACATTTACAAGCTCTGTTGTTTTGGCAACATTTTCCTCAATTGGGTAATGTGAGCCGTCAAACATAATTGAAGTAAAGCCTGCCTTAATGCATTTGTAGCAGCCTTCGTATGTGCCGTGATCTAAGTGAAGTGCAACGGGAACGGTAATGCCCAATGATTCGTCCATAGCCTTAACCATAGCAGCTACGGTGCCGAAACCGGTCATATATTTGCCTGCGCCCTCTGATACACCAAGAATAACAGGGCTGTTAAGCTCCTGTGCTGTTAAAAGAATTGATTTGGTCCATTCAAGGTTGTTAATGTTGAATTGACCTACTGCGTAGTGACCTTCCTTTGCTTTTTTAAGCATTTCGGTTGCAGAAACTAACATAATTAACATCTCCTATACGTGTTAAATTAGGGTATTTGCTACCCACACAGGCTTATTATATTACATTATTCTTCAAATAGCAATAGTTTTTTAAAGGGCATTTTTGGTGTGAACCTTAAACTTATTTCTTTTTTCTGCCGTGTAAAAACGGGCTTAAGGGCTTATATATAAACGCCGAAATAACAACGCTTATCAGTCCCTTGATAAATGTAAAGGGAACATTATAAACCAAAAGCGCCGCCTCAATGCTGTTAACGCTTAAAACCTTTTGGTAAATGTCAAGCACTGCTTCTTTTGGCATAAAGGTGTAGTAAAAGGGATAAACCACAAAAAGGTTTGAAGGATAGCTGACTGCCGCCATAACAAGAGCCCCTGCAACGCCACCTAAAATAGCGCCCTTTTTGGTTTTGTTGTGTTTGTAAATTAAGCCTGCTGTAAGTGTAAACACCGCACCTAAAATAAAGTTTGAAAGCTCGCCGATATAGCCGCTGCGGCTTACCGCCAAATGAATAAGGTTTTTAACAAATTCAATAATAACCCCTGCAACAGGGCCGTAGGCAAAGGCACCCAAAAGCGCCGGCAGGTCAGATAAATCAAGGGCGATAAAGCTGACCGGGCTGGGTATTTCAAGGTATTGCAGCGCCGTTGCGGCGGCAGCTAACATTCCGCAGCCGGCAATGGCACGGGTGTTGAATTTTGATGTTTTGGTTTTGGTTTGTTTGTTTGACATAATAATCTCTCCTTTTTGGGCAAAAAGAGAAGCCCTGATGACGCAAATCATCAGGGCAATGTAGCAAAATAAGCCCTATTGGGCAAATACTGCATATTTCTCTCATCCGGACTTTAACCGTTGGTTTTGGAATTGCACCAAATCAGCCATTTTGCAATGGGTCGTGGACTTTACCACCAGTAGGGACTTTCACCCTGCCCTGAAATATTTAGTACCTTTATTATATGCCTATAAATTATTTTGTCAATACCTTATTCTTCTTCGCCGTAATAATCGTCCATGCTTACATTTTCCTTGGTATTAACGGCACGGTATTTATCCTGATAGTAGTTTTCAAGGCGGCTTTCGTAGCTGCCGTCGGGCTTAATATCAATCATTGTGCAGCCACGCTGGGTGCCGAATTTTGAAATGCCGCTGTAAGCAAGATAGTCGATAGAATAGCCGTAGGTAAGGTTAATTCCCTTGTAGTTAAGGGAGAAGTTGTTTAAGTGGTCGTGACCGAAGAACACGCCCTGGGTGGAGCCTGCATTGAGCATTGCGTCAAACATACCGTTGTTTTTATGGCTGCTGAATACCACATCTTTGTGCTCGCCTGCTTTACCGTAGTTGTATTTAACATTTTCGGTGTCCTTAAAGCCGTTGTCACGGTATTCATAGTATGCCTGCTGCATTTCTATCAGCGGAATGTGGAAAAATGCCAGTGATTTTGGCGTTACTCCGCCGTTTTCCTCTGTAAATTGAGCAACCTGATTTTCATACCACTCAATTTGGTTTTTATGTATGCAGTCATATTTCCACATAATGCCGAAATAGTCGTTGTCGGTGTAGCTGTGGCTGTCAATCATATAAAGGTTTTGTGTAATTTCGCCCTTTGTGTTTTTAACATTAACTACATAGTTGCCCACGCCGTCAACCTCCTCCGGGCCTGATTGGAAAAGGCAGTGGGGGTATTTTTCCTTGTCGTTATAAATTTTTGCAATATCCTCACGGGAAAAATACGAATACGCCTCGGTATCGTGGTTACCAAAGGCAGGTGCCCAATATACGCCCAATTTTTCCATAAGCTGGGCAAAGGTTTCAGCACCTGTTTTGTTGTTAAAGGTGCCTGCCTGGAAGGGCACGGGGTATGCAATATCGCCTGTTACAATTACCAAATCGGGCTTTTCCTCGGTTACCATTGCGGCAACGGCGTTAATTGCCATATTGTCCTTTTTAACGCTCATAAAGCCGCCGCCGATATGCACATCGGTTAACTGCATAACATTAAAATCATCGTCCGTTGTGAAGGTGTAACAGCCGTCCTCGTCCTTTTCGGGGGCAAGCTGGCTTGAATACTCAACGGCGCTTATTGATTTTTCAATAAAGTTTTTGTTTGATTTTGCGCTTATCATATTAACAATTGCAATAAATGCCGCAATAATTAAAATTATAAGCACAATGCAAAGCAAAATATTAAGGGCAATTTTAGCCTTTTGCTTTGGGGTTCGTTTAATTTTATCAGCCTTTTGCTTTTTTGTTTTTTCCATATTTTCACATAGCCTTTCCGGTTATAATTTTACCCAAGTGGTTTTCCCACCTATTGAACACAAAAACAATCAGTTGTTAATTAAATATTTTGCCTGACTTATAACCTCTCTGATTGCCGCAACGGTAATGGCAGAGCCGGTTATTATAGCAAAAATTCCGTCTATCGCAAAGTTTACCTTGTTAACCAAAATAAGGCTCATAAGGGCAAACAGTGTAATAAAACAGTCAAGTGCGCTGTCTAAAATCAGCGCTTTTAATACTGCGGAGTCGATTTTTTTGTTAAATGCTCTATACATAACAGCCATCAGCGCCTTTACCGCAATGGTAACGCCGATTAATATTGCATATCGCTTAATGTATGTAACAGGCAGGGGATACATCATTCGCTCCAAGCCGTTATAAACAAAGTAGCAGCCTGTAAATGCAATTAAAAGCTCAATTACAAAGGTGAAAAGACTTTGCAAACGGCTCGCTCTTTTTTCATCAAAGCTTTTTAAAGCGAAAAATCCCAGCAGTGCAATTATGCAGGCAAGGGTGTCCCCCAAATTGTTAACCGCATCGCAGTAAACGGCAAGGGAGTTTGCGCTTATGCCCACATACAGCTTTATGAAAAACAGCAACAAATTGGCGACTCCGCCGATAACGGTTGCCTTAATTCCCACACGCTTCATCCCTTACCTCCGATAATTTATTTTGTAAAGAATGTTAAAAATCCTTTGTATGCCGAATATACATCAATTTTTGACACAAGCTCGTAGGGAGAGTGCATTGAAAGCACCGGCACGCCCACATCAATGGTGTCAACATCCATGTTGGCAATATACATTGCAACGGTTCCGCCGCCGCCGCCGTCAACCTTGCCAAGCTCTCCTGTTTGCCACAAAACATTGTTGTTGTCAAACAAGCTTCTTACCCAGCTGCAAAATTCTGCACTTGCGTCTGATGTGCCGCTTTTTCCACGGGAGCCTGTAAATTTGGTTACGCACACGCCGTTGTTAATAAAGCTTGCGTTGTTCTTTTCAAAAACAGTGGGCCAGGTGGGGTCAAAAGCTGCGTTAACATCGGCAGAAAGACATTTTGAGTTGCGCAGAACATCTCTGCCCTCGTAGCCCTCAAGCCTTGCCAAATCCTCAATAAAATATTTAAGGTATGATGAGTTAAGGCCTGTGTTGCCGTCAGAGCCGGTTTCCTCCTTATCGGTTAAAACGGTAATTGCGGTGTATTCCGGTGCCTCGTCAATATCCAAAATAGCCTGAAGGGCAGGATATGAGCAAACACGGTCGTCGTGGCCGTAGCCGCCGATAAGGCTTCTGTCAAAGCCGATATCGTCAACACTGAATGCAGGCACAAGCTCCAATTCTGCGGAAAGGAAATCCTTTTCCACAATTCCGTACTTTTCATACAAAAGGGATAAAAGGTTAAGCTTGATTCTTTCGCTTTCCTCATCATCCTTAAAGGGCCTTGAGCCGATTACCACATTGAGCTCCTCGCCCTTAACAATTTCGTTTGCCTTGCGTGCCATTTGCTCGCCGCCAAGGTGGGGCAGAATATCGGTAATGCAGAATTTCGGCTCGTCGGGCTCCTCGCCCATTTTAACATCAACAAAGGTGCCGTCGTTTTTGCAAATTCTGCCGTGCAGCGAAAGGGGAATTGCAGTCCACTGATACTTTTTAATACCACCGTAGTAGTGGGTCTTAAAATAGCCCAGGCCGTCCTGCTCATATACGGGGCATTGCTTTAAATCAAGGCGTGGGGAGTCAATATGTGCGGCGGAAATTCTTACGCCGTCCTTAATGCTCCTTTTGCCCTTAACACAAAGGATAATGGATTTACCCCTGTTTGCGTAATAAACCTTGTCGCCGGGCTCAAGTGCGCTGCCGAACTCGTCAAACTTTAAAAATCCGTTGTTTTGAGCCAAGCCCTCAACATAAGCCGCAACCTCACGCTCGGTTTTGCAGCTTGCCAAAAACTCCTTGTAGCCCTCGCAAAATTCATCACAAAGGTTGAGTTCCTCCTCGCTCATAAAATCAATGCCGTTTTTCTTGTCGTTAAACAGCATTTCCTTTAATTGCTTTGTTTTTTCACTCATAACACAGCCTCCAAAATACTATCTATTTGTTTTTCTATGCTTTCGTTATCGTTTTTGATAACAAAATCACAGTTTTGTTCAAAAAATTTATGGTCAAATTGTGCGTTTGACCTTGTCTGCGCCTCTTGGGGCGATATTCCGTCACGCTTAATTATTCGTTTAAGCCTTGTTTCGTCCTCTGCCACAACGGCAATTGTTTTGTAGCAAAGCTCCTGAACGCCGGCCTCAAACATTTGTGGGGCGTCAATAACGCAGGGGTATTGCGCCTCTTTTATGCAAAGCTCCACTATTGCAGGGTGCATAATTTTGTTAAGGGCAGCGGTTTTTTCTTTGCTTTTAAACGCACGCTGAGCCAGCAACCTGCGGTTTAGTTGACCGTTTTCAAGTATATCTTGCCCAAATTCCTTTTGCAGCAGTGGCAAAACGGGAGAATTTTTTTCTGTAATTTTGTGAGCGTAAAAATCACAGTCAATTATTTTAAATCCCCGCTTTTTAAATGCATCGCAAACATAGCTTTTGCCTGCGCCGGTTTGCCCGGTAACGCCTATGGTAAAGGGCTTTGTCAAATCAATAACGCTGAACGCCGCCGCACGGATTAATCGGTTGTAAACCGCCATTCCCACGCCGTCTGTGTGGGGCAAGCGGGCGTAAACACGCTTTGCGCCCAGTTCGTCAAGCTTTCTTAAGGCGTCAAACAGCTCCCTGGCCTGGCTTAAATCGTCGTTTTCGCTGCCAAAGGTTACCTTGTTTATTGTAACCCTGTCCTCATCATAGCACAGGGCAAAGGCGCCTTTTTGGGCGTTTACAAAGCTTTCGTATTGCTCCTTGGTGCCCTTAACAATCATAACTCTTGCCTTTGGGGCATAGTGCTTGTATTTCATACCCGGGGATGCGGCAACCTCGTTTTCCGCCATGCCGTTAAGCACCGCAGGTGCAACATAAACTTCGCCGATTACCTCCTCAAGCATCTCCTTTGTAATTGCGCCCGGCCGCAGCAGCGTGGGCGTGGGGGTGGCAAGGGTAATAACGGTGCTTTCAACGCCGAAATCACAGTCGCCGCCGTCAATTATGGCGTCGATTTTGCCCATCATATCGTCAATTACATATTTTGCCCTTGTGGGCGACGGCAGACCGCTGGTGTTTGCGCTGGGTGCCGCAATGGGGCAGCCGCTTGCCTTTATAACCTCTCTTGCAATGGGGTTTTGGGGCATTCTTACCGCAACGGTGTCAAGTCCGCCGCTTACGGTGCTGTTAATCAGGTTTGATTTTTCAAGTATTATCGTTAAGGGAGCAGGGAAAAATGCGTCAATAAGCGCCTGCGCCTTTGGTGTAATTTCCTTAACAAGGGGGGCAATGTCAGCCTTATCCGCCACATGAACTATCAGCGGATTGTCAGACGGCCTGCCCTTTGCCTCATAAATATGCCTTACAGCCTCCTCGTTCAGGGCGTTTGCACCCAAGCCGTAAACAGTTTCGGTGGGGAACGCCACCAAGCCGCCGTTTTTCAGTATTTCGCCGGCTGCGGCAAGGTCGCTGTGGGTAGTTTTTAATAATTTAGTGTTCATTAATGTCAGTCCTCTTGGCTTGCCTTGAGCTTTTCTGCCGTGTCGGCAGTAATTAAAGCGTCAATAAGCTCATCAAGGTCGCCGTTTAAAATTTGCTCTAATTTGTAAAGGGTAAGGTTGATTCTGTGGTCAGAAACCCTGCCCTGTGGGTAGTTATAGGTGCGGATTCTTTCGCTTCTGTCGCCTGTGCCTACCTGGGCCTTTCTCTCTCCTGCAATTTCGGCGTCGTGCTTTGCCTTTTCGGCGTCATAAAGCCTTGCACGCAAAACCTTCATTGCCTTTTCCTTGTTTTTGTGCTGGCTTCTTTCATCCTGGCACTCAACAACTGTTCCTGTGGGAATGTGGGTAATGCGTATTGCAGATGAGGTTTTGTTAATGTGCTGACCGCCTGCGCCGCTGGAACGGAAGGTGTCAATTTGCAAATCCTTTTCGTTAAGCTCAAAATCAACCTCGTCAGCCTCCGGGAGCACTGCAACCGTGGTGGTTGATGTATGAATCCTGCCCTGGCTCTCGGTTTCCGGCACACGCTGAACCCTGTGCACGCCCGATTCAAACTTAAAGCGTGAGTAAGCGCCGTCGCCGTCAACGGAAAAGCTGATTTCCTTGTATCCGCCGAGACCCGTTTCGTTTGCGGATAAAACCTCGGTCTTAAAGCCCTTTGACTCCGCATACATGGTGTACATTCGGTATAAAACCCCTGCGAAAAGGGCGGATTCCTCGCCGCCTGCGCCGCCACGGATTTCAATAATTACATTTCGGTCATCGTTAGGGTCACGGGGCAAAAGCAAAATTTTAAGTTCCTCCTGAATTCGCTCCATGTCCTCCTTGCTTTGCTCAAACTCCTCCTTTACCATTTCGGCAAAGTCGGGGTCCAGGCTGCTGTCCCCAAGCAGTTCCTTTGATTCCTCATGGGTTTGCTTGGCTGTTTTAAATTCTCTGAATTTTTCAACAACGGGGGTCAACTGCTTCAATTCTTTCATAAGCTTGGTGTATTGCTCCAAATCCGCAATAACATCGCTTTGGCAAACCAGTCCGTTAACCTCCTCGTAGCGCTTTTCAACCTCTTCTAATTTTTCTATCATATATTATCCTCGCTGATTATCTTATAAAATCGTTGTTCCTTAAGCTTTCTTGTCTGCTCGTCTGCCGATGAGTCAAAAAAGGCAACGCTGCCCCTTTCGGCAGCAGGGTTTAAAAGGTCATTTTCTGCAAGCACCCTTTTCAGCTGCCTGCTCACACCCTCGGCACCGTCAAAAAATTTAACGCTGCCTAAAGCCTTGGCAATTTCATTTTTAACAAGGGGGTAGTGGGTGCAGCCCAAAACCACATTGTCAACCTTGCCCCTGTATTCCTTCAGGTTTTCAAAAAGGTATTCCTCTATTTCGCCCTTGTCGCCCTTTTCAATAACATCCGCAAGCCCCACACATGCAAGCAGCTTGGTGCGATGGTTGTTGTATTTGTAGTATAGTCTGTGGAATTTTTCGCTCTCCAGCGTGCCCTTGGTTGCCATAACAAGGGTAAAGCCGTCGGGATTTTTGTCATGCACCATTTTGTATGCAGGCTCAATTGCTATGAACGGAATTGTTGAAAACCTTTGCCTTAGCTGTGCAACCGCCTTTGCGGATGCGGTGTTGCAGGCAATAACAATGGTTTTGCAGCCGTGCTCGTTAATTAAAAATTCAACAATTTGGTTGCAGCGGTTAATTATGGCTTCGTCGCTTTTGTCGCCATAGGGATTATATGCCGAATCGCTGAAAAAAACATAATCCTCGTTAGGCAAAATCTTCAGCGCACGGGTTAAAACCGTGCTGCCGCCTATGCCGGAGTCGAGAAATCCGATTGGTTGGTTATTCTTTTTCATTTTTAACTGCCTTGATATTTTTTTCTATTTTGGAGCGGGCAACCATAACCTCACGGCCGCAGCCTGTGCACCTGATTTTAAAGTCCGCACCTATGCGTAAAACCTCAAACTGCCTGCACCCGCAGGGATGGGGCTTTTTCATTGTTAAAATATCGCCTACATTTACATTCATAATAACCTCTCATTACTTGTTCCTAACCACACTATTATATCACTTTGTATGGCTTTTATCAACATAATTAAGGCTTATATATCATATAATTAATTACATATCAATTAACGAAATATAAAAGAGGATTGAGAGAATGAAGTATTACCCCGAGGGTGTATGCCAAGAACTGAATAAAAAGCTGAACACTATGGATGATGTAAAAAATGCCATGCAAAGCAAAGCAGTTTTAGAGGGCAGGGTTGTTTTGTGCGACAGGGAGCATAATTTGCATATTGACCTTGGGGGCATTTCGGGGATTATCCCATATAACGAGGGTGCAGTGGGTATTATTGAGGGCACGGTAAGGGATATTGCCCTTATTTCAAAGGTAAATAAAAGGGTTTGCTTTAGGGTTATGGGAATACATAAGGATGAATACAATCAGCCTGTGGTTATTTTGTCAAGGCGCAGCGTTCAGCTTGATTGCTTTAAGGATTTTATAAATAAACTAAACCAGGGAGATATTATTGACGCAAGAGTAACCCGTCTGGAAAGCTTCGGCGCATTTATCGACATAGGTGCAGGCATAAATTCGTTGATACCCATTGATATGCTTTCGGTATCAAGAATAAGCCACCCAAGTCAGCGCCTGAGCGACGGGCAAATGATAAGGGTTGCCCTTAAAAAGCGCGAGGAAACAAAGCTTACATTTACCCTAAAGGAGCTTTTGGGCACCTGGGAGGAAAACGCCTGCCGCTTTTCGGTTGGCGAAACGGTAACGGGCATTGTTCGCAGCGTTGAAAGCTACGGTATTTTTGTAGAGCTTGCCCCAAACCTTGCAGGCCTTGCCGAACTGTGCGACGGCGTGCAGGTGGGGCAACGGGTGTCGGTGTTTATTAAATCGATAATACCCGAAAAAATGAAAATCAAGCTGATTGTGGTTGACAGCTTTAACGAAACCGCCGCCCCGGAGGAGCTTGAATATTTTGTAAAGGATGACCACCTTTCAAAATGGCAGTATTCCCCGGCAGAATCACAAAAGCAAATTTGCACGGTGTTTTAGACTGTCGATAAAGGCACTGAAACACGCCAAAGTTGTTTCTTAAAACATTAAGGATATGGATAGGCAATCTTATACTGAAACAAAACTTTATAACAACATAATTCAAAGAAAATCGCCGCAAACATCGAGTTTGCGGCGATTTTGGCGTTTTTCGTTTTTTGCTCACAAGCACATATAAAGCTTCCAAAAAATCAATAGATTTTTTGGAAAGAGAAAAAACATATGAAGTATAGTTACAAAACTCTGTTTTGTTCTATACGAAATGTGTTTTGACGAGGTACAGTAAAGTTCGCAAGAAAACGAAATTCAGAACCTTTCTCAACAGCCTCACAGCGTGCCGAAAAGACTTTTTCGACACGCTACAACACCCTTCATTGTTTCAATAACAACGAAGGGTGTTAATTTGTGTGTTAACTTTTATGCGTTTTTGTATGCTCTTAAAAGCATTGCAAAATCCTTGCCGTTAATAATGCCGTCTGCATTAACATCCGCCAAGGCAACATAGCCGTTTTCGCCGGTGCGTTTGTCTGCCATGTCGCTGAAATTGTGGGTTTCCCCAACATTGCCGCATTTTGAGCAGTTAATTTCCAAAACATTGTTTTTAAAACTGATTATTTTAATGTCGTGGTTGTCGGTCCAAACAGCGTAAACATTCATATCCTCTGTAACGCTGCTTAAATCCTCGCTCCAACCGCTGAACGCCTTGCATTGCGGAACATCCGTAATTTCAGGCGGTGTTCCTGCCTCGCCGTTATTTACAATTTCGGTTGCGATTAAGGTTTGCATTTCGCTGTTGGTGTAGTATTTAACCTGATGAAAATCACGGGTAACATTAACGTGCACGCTCATATTTTCGGCGTTTTCAAGGCCTGTGCTGTAGGTGTAATCAACGCCGTCTGCAATGCTGTCGATTGAATCGGCGACAAATTTTGTGCCTACATAGCCCGATACTATGGTTTCAACCTCGTCAACAATTTCTGTTTTGTCAAGGGAGGTGGAAACAATGTTTGATGCGCTCTTAAGGGTCAACGGAACAATAACGCTGCCGTTTTTGATTTGTGCAACCGATGAAACCACTTGGTTACCGATGTATGAATTGGTAACCTCGGTTAATTGTATGTTGGCTGACAAATCAAGGTCCTTAAGGTGGTTGTTACTGCAATTAAGGGTTTTAAGCTGTGTGCAGGTGCTTACATCAAGGCTTGCCAATTCGTTATGGTGGCATCTTAAGGTGTTAAGGCCGGTAAGGGGAATTAAATCAAGTTGTGTAAGGCTGTTAACATAGCAGTCAAGCTTTGTAAGAGCTGTGTTTTTGCTCACATCAATGTATCCCAGTGAGTTACTTGAGCAGTTCAGCCATTCAAGCTTGGTGTTTGCGGTTGTGTTAAGGCTTGTAAGCTCGTTGCCTGCGCAGGTAAGCTCCACAAGCTGGGGCATTTTGCTTACATCAAGCTTTGTTAAGCCGATACCGCCGCAGCGAAGCCTTTTACAATCGGTAAAATATTCAATACCCTTTAAATCTGTGATTTGGGCGTCGTCGCCGCAGGTGTCCATCAGCATGCCTGAAACGGAAATAAGGGTTACATTTGCAACCTCGTTGGCTGAAAGGTAGCCGTCGCCGTCCTCGTCATACCATTCGGAAACCACGCTCCTGAAATTGCGGTCGGTAAAATTATCGGAATTGATAGCCACAGCGTCCGCTGCCTGCACGGAAAGCCCTGCAGGCAGTGCTGTAAGTGATAAAACCACGGCAAGGAGCAGTGAAATACGCTTTTTTAATTTCATTTTTAATTTTCTCCTATCTTGCTATGGTAATGGTGATTGATTTTGAAACCTTTGTGCCGTCGGCATTTGTTACCGTGCAGGTAATTGTTGATGTGTTTGTTGACTTAATCTTGCCTGCTGCGGTTAATGTTATATTGCCGTTGCTGCTGACAGCCACATAGTTTGATGCCGATGATGTCCACGAAACGGAGGTGGCCTCGGTAGCGTTTTCAGGATAAGCTACATAGCCAAGCTGAATACCGTTGAATTTGGTGTAGCTGCCCAAGCCTGTTTCCGCATAAGCGGTATCGGTGGTTTCTGTGCCGTTTACGGTAATGTTAAGGGATGTAATGTTAACTATCGCTGAAACCAGCTTAATTGTGTAGGTGTAGGTTGTTTCTCTGTCGTAATCATCAACAACCGTAAGCTTAATTGTAACCGTTCCGTTGCCGTCAGCCTTGGTAAGGACAAGTTTGTTGTCGCTGCCGTTTTCTGCGGTAACATTGGTTGCGTTTTCAGTTGTCCAGCTCATGGATTTAACCATTGCGCCCTCGTTAAGTGCAACCTCCGCCACGCATTGGCCGTTTTCGTCAACAGCGTATGATGCGTTGTTCTCAACAGCCTTGCCGTTAATGGTGATTGTTGCCTCGGGTTTAACAAATTCATTGCCCTCAAGGTTTGTTATTGCGGTTCGCAGGTTGTAGCAAGCCTCGTCAATCTCTGGCTGGGTTGCATAAATGTTTGCATAAACGGTTTTTGCATTTTCCAGTGCGGTTTTAAACGCTGTGCCCTGGGTGTAAGCATAATCGGTGTAGGTTATGCTCTCGCCCTGTGCAATTGCCGCCTGAAGAGCCGTGGTATCCCAGGTGGTGTAAGCGTTTATTGTGCCGACATATCCGCCGTCCCTTGATGTAACGGTAATAACCGCTGTGCCCTGGGTAAGGAAGGTTACATTGCCGCTTTCGTCAACAGATGCAATATCAGGTTGTGATGATTCGTAGGTGCAATCGTCAATCTTTGATGTTGCAATTGTTGTGCTTGATTGGTTAAGGTTCGGCTTAAGCTTTTTGCTCTCCCGTGGAGCGCCGTAAATCATTTCGTCATCAAAGGTTACTGCGGTAACGCCGTATCTTACAAAGGATACCGTAACGCTTGATGAATATGTGTTTCCGTTTTCATCCTCAACGGTGCAGGTAATAACCGAATACTTGGCCGGCGAGGTTTTGTTGGTTACAAGGCCGAATTGGTCAACCGAAACATTGCTGTTTGATGATGACCAGGTTACGGAATTGTAAATTGCGTCGTTGCTTGGGAGAATGTCTGCGGTAAGCTGAATTTGCTTTCCGTTAAGGGTTTGGTTTGTAAATCTGATATATCCCTCGTTGGGAGAGGTTACATACTGATTTTCCTCAAAGCCTATCTTTACTCCGTTTGCAGCCTGATAAAGAACCAGGTTGTCATAAGCGGTGTTAACCTTTTCAAGCATTTGGTTAACCTGTGCCTGTGTGGCCTTGCCGCTGTCAACCATTTCCTTTGCCTCGCTGACTGCCGAGGAAAGTGCTGTAAGTGACGCTTGGGTATAAATCTTTTTGTCAACTGAGTTGTTGATAAGAGTTTGATATTCGGTAACCTTGCCTGCAAGGGTGCTGAAATCGGTGGTTACCGTAACTGTTGCGGTTGCGGTGTAGCCGCCGTCAACGGTTTTTGCGGTAATTGTTGCGGTGCCCTTGTCAACGGGGGTTACATTACCGTTTTCATCAACTGTTGCAACGCTTTCGTCGCTGCTACTCCAAAGAACTGTTGGGAATTCAGAGCTGCCTGAGGTGTAGTAAACCAGCTGATGAGGTGCGTCTGTTGCAAGCATATCAAGGCTGGTTTCGGTCAAGCCGATAGCGCCGCTGATTTTATCTGCCATTACAACATAAATTGTTCTGGTGTAGGTTCTGTCAAAGTGGTCAACAATGTTAACCGTAAGCTTTGCAAAGCCGCCGTTGTTGTTTTTGGCAGGCGTTAAGGTAATGGTTTTGTCGCTGACGGAGGAGTTCATATTTGTAGCCTCATCAACATTCCAGGTTACTACCTTATACATTGCGTCGGCTGGCTCGGTAGCAGCAGTGATTTTAACATCATTGTAGCTGTTGTAGTTTGAATAATTGCTTGAAAGGTTGATTGCCAAAGCGTCGTTTGAGCCGATTGAGCCGCCGGCAACCTGTGTTACCGTGCTGCCCACCAGCGGTCGCTTGTAGGTGGTGTAGTTAAGGGCTACACTGTCAACCTTAATGTAAGGATGGTTGAGCATTGCCTCGCCTGCGGCTGCAAGGTTATCCGCTGCAGCGTCAATGCTTGCTTGATTAAGGCTTAAATCGGTTAATGCCTCCTGTGCTTGCTTATATGCTTTTTGGAAGGCTACGCCGTAGTCGTAATCATATTGGGTAATGTCAACATTTTCGTAGGTTTCAAGGGCTGCCTTAAGTGCGGACCTGTCGCCCTCGGTGGAAACCTTACATTCGCCGGTAATACCACCGTCGTATGATACGGCCCTTATTGTTGTTGAGCCTGCGCTTATAAAGGTAACCAAGCCGTTTTGGTCAACTGTTGCAATGCTTTCATCGTCAGACTCCCAATAGTAATCCTTAATTGATGCGGAGCCGATATGAGTAAGTGACGAGCCTGTGGGCTTAACCGTGCAGGAAAGCTGATAGGTGTCGCCTATTGCGCCGTTAATGTTTGTGTCGCTTAATTCAAGCTCTGTTACCGGGTAGTATGAGAATGAAACCCAAACGCTGTCGGTAAAGGCATTTCCGAAATGGTCGGTAACGGTGCATGTTATCATGCCGTAGCAACTGGAGTTAACCGTAGGCGAGCAAAGACCGTCAGATGTAACGGAAATATCGCTGGTGGAGGATTTCCATTCAACCTTTTGGTATGATGCGTTGTTGGGATAAAGCCTTACATTCAAGTCAAGAGCTGCGTTTTTGTAGCTGACACCCTCTTTAAGCAGGCTCAAATCGTATTGATAGAACTCTGATGTTGGCTCGCCGTCAAGGTAAAGCTCAATGCTTTGAATGTAGTAATATTTCTTAAGACCGTTGTATGCTTCTTCAAGCTCAGCACACATTGCGTCAACCTCTTTTTGTGAATAGCCACCCTTTTCAATCATGGCACTTGCCTTGTCCATTGCAGCGGTATAGGTTTCCCAAGTGTCGGGATAAAAGCTGTCTGGATTTAGGCCCAGGTCGTTGTATTGCTTAATGAGCAACTGTAACGGGTCATAGTTGGTTACAACATTTACTTGGCAAACTGCGGTGTAGCCGCCGTCCATGGTGGTGCAGGTGATTTCGCAGTCGCCGCCGTAAACAAAGGTTACAACGCCGTTGCTGTCAACCGTGGCAACGCTTTCGTCGCTGGTTGACCAAATAACATCCTTGCAGGATGCCGTTGAGTTGCCCAAAAGATTTGTGGGTGCAACGGTGGCGGTAAGTGTTTGGGTTTCGCCAACCTTACAGCCGACCAAGGAAGTTTCACTGAGGGTTAAGCCTGTTGCAACGGTTCTTGCAAAGGCAATCACAACGGAATCGCTGGCGCTGTTGCCCATGTGGTCTGTAACCGTGCAGGTAATAACCGCACTGCAAGGGTCGTTTGATGTTGGGGTGCACTTGCCGTTTTTGTCAACGGAAATTGTGCTGTTAGACGATGTCCACTGAACCTTGCTGTACATTGCCGATTTCGGATTAACGGCATAGTCAAAGTCGTAGCTGCACTTTGTGTAGTTTGTGGTTGTGCCAACCTTTACGGTAACATATTTGCTGCTGAGCTCTGTTTTGTTTGTGCCGTAAACGGTAACGCTGTTAATGCCTACAAAGCCGCCTAACTTATAAAATGCAAGCAACAAATTGTCTGCATAAGTGTCGCAGGTGGTTTGTGATGCCATATCCTGGTCGTAAAGCACTGCGTAAGCCAAGTCAAGGCGCTTCATATATTGCTGATATTGCTTTTTGTTCTCTGCAGTACGCTCAATGTTTGCGTTATCGCACAAATCAACAATCTCTCTCAAATATGTTTTGTCCGGCTTAACTGTAACCGTTGCCGTTGCAACAATTCCGCCGTCTGCGGATACGCAGTAAAGGGTTGCAACACCAACATCGTTGCCGGTTACCCTGCCGTCACGGTTGTCGTTGGCTTTGGTTTCAACGCTGAAAATGCTTTCGTCGGAGGAGTACCAGTTTGCCTTGTAGCAGGCGTAGGCCGTGCCGGTTGTTGAGCCGTCAAAGCTTACAGAGTGCTCAACATCAACCGATTGACCCCTGATTACCTCAATATTTTGGTTTGGTATGGTATTTGCGTTAGCGTAGTTCCTTGTAACGCAAACGGTAATAACATTTGATTTTACCTTTCCGTCGGCAGATACGGCGTAAACATTAAAGGTGTCTGCCACCTCGTGGCCTGCCTTTTGAGTAACGCTTAATGAATGTGTATCATCAGAAAGGTCCTTAATGTTATAGTAGCTGTTGTCAACAACCCAAGTCAGGTTTTGGTCGGAAGCGTTGGCAGGATATACGCTTGCGCTGAGCTTTGCGCCGTTGCCTGCGTAGCCCTCCATAATGCTTTTGTGAATTGTTACATATTCATAGTCGGTGCCGTTAATGGTAACGGTATTGTCCCTGTTAAGGGAGCCGTTTGAGGTTGCACCCACAGCGCTGATTTGAATGCTGTCAACGGGAATACCCGTTGCAACCTCCTTGGTGGTTGTGTGGCTTGAAATTTCGTAAAAATCGCCGTTTGACAGATAATAGCCTGTTACGGCCTTCATGGCAATTGTGGATTTGCCTCCGCCTATGGATTTGTAGTGACCGTTTTTGTCTATCTGCCCTATTCCGTCCGTTGCCGGCGTGTCGTCCGTTGCCCAGGTGTAAACAGGGTTGCCTTCCTCATCGGTATCCGTCACTACGCCCCAATATATGTAAAGGTTTGACGCATCCGCCACACGCTGGGGATATACGGTGTAGCCGTAATCACATTCGCTGTCAATTTCTACCTGGTCGGGGCCGTTAATATCCGCCCCGGATATGTATTTACCGGTTTTACCGGTTACTGTAATAGTAACCGATTTGCTTACCTTGTTTGCCGCAGATGTGGCGGTAATTGTGCAGGTTTGGCTTGAAAGGTTACCCAGCGAGCCGCCTGCATCAAGGCCTGTGATAATGCCTGTTTCCGGGTCAACGCTGGCAATTGTGGGGTCGCTTGATGACCAAGTAATGTCAGAACGGTCGCCCTCTGCCGGCTGAACATTTGTAATTTCCATTTGCATTTGTGCACCCTCTTTAACGGAGGTAGCACCCTCGATGTCAAAGTTTGTTATTGGCTTCGAGTCAACAACTTCAAAGGTTATGGAGTCATTATATGCCATTTGGAGAATAATGTTTGCTATAATTTTAATTGCGGTTGCAGTCAGCTGAACAGGGTCGGCAGCGTCGCCGACAATGTCCTTAATGGCAAATGCAGCGTCAAGCAAAGCGGCAAGCACCGTTCTGTTGATGTCAACGCCCATGTATTTAATGAGAATATCGGCGATTTGGTCGGTGTCAATGGTGCCTGTGTTCTTCAACTCGTAAAAGTAGTTGACAAATTTCAAAATTGATTCAATTACCTGCTCTGAGTTGGGGGAAACAAGAATAGTAACCTTGCCGGTGTTTTTAAAGGTTACCAAGCCGTCGTCGGTTACGGTTGCAACAACCTTACCGTCGGTAAAGATAGATGATGATTTAACCGAATACACTGTGCCGAAGCCAAGACGCTGTGGTGTTGTGATAGCGTAAAGCTGAACGGTGTTGCCTACTGCTTGGGTGGTTTCGATTTGTGATTTGTTTGTAATATGTGTTCCGTTGGGCAGAAAATTAGAATACCATTCCTCGCACTTTTTAACGGTAACGTGCATTACATCCTCGGTAACCTGATTGCCGTCCTTATCATACAAAACGCAGTGTATGCCGGTGTTTACCTTGTCAAGATATTCCCTAAGCGAGTCGATAAGCTGACCCTTGTATGCCTCAATCTTGTCTGCAATGATTGAATCTGAGCCGAATGCGGCGATTACCAGGTCAACGATTTCCTCTGTGTCCATAGAATCAAGGTCAACATGTTCGTTGAACAGAGCTTTTTCAAGAATTGCCCCCATGGGCTTACCTATAAGGGGTATGGTTTTAACCTCGTTATCAATCCAACTGTGGATAACGGCGCCCTTTGATGAGTCAAATGCCTTGATAACGCCTGCGCTTGTTACATCAACCAGCACAGGGTTTTCGCTGTACCATTTAACGTAGCCGTTGTCGGGAAATACGCTGTCAATAAGCTTGTACTCCAGGTTAAGCTCGTCGCCCTCATACATGTACTCTATATATTCGGTTTCACCGTCGTCCCCATAGGTTGGGACCATGGTTTGTGTGTCCTTATAAAATATTTGAAGGTCGCAATAACCCTCAACGCCGTCGCCCGCAAACGCCGACATTGCGGGCACAATTCCGCTTGTTGCCATTAACACCGTCAGCAACACGCTTATGCCCTTTCTTAACAATCCTTTTTTCATAACAAATCCTCCAAATCGACATAAAGTAAAAAAGATACTGATACATATAGTATATTATATTTATACTATTAGTTCCATTATATACCAAACTTTTTCCTCTTTAAATGCACATCTTCAATAAAAATTTTGCATCGCTTTTGTGCGGTTTTTACATTTTATTATGCAATTGACACAAACAACAAGAGCGTTTTAGGTTATTGTTGAACAAATGATTAACTTTTCTTTAATTTGTTGAACCATTCAAAATATTGTGATATAATTAACAATGAAAACGAATGAAAGGGGTGCTTGCGCCCCTGCCTTGATTAATATTTTGCGGCAGCATGCAATATGATTTTTTGAGAGGATGTGGGATTACGGGCGAGAATGACAACTCGGTGTTTGATGTTGAGTTTATGTCTTGCGTTATCGACAAGGCAGACAACTTAAAGGTTATAGATTCAGACAGCCATTTTTCAAAATTTACAGGCGTTCATCCATCTAAAATTAAGCAGGGGAAGCTGTATTTGCACGATATTCTTATACCTCAGGACAGGGAAACCATTATGCGTGCCCTTTGCAAGAAAAATTCCCCCTATGTTTATATGGATTTCAATATAAAAAATGATGAAGGTCAGCTGGTTTATGTTCATTGCACCGGCAGGAATTTAGAAAATTCAACCCTGTGCTATCTGACCCTTGCCGATGTATCCCGTTCGGTGGAAAAATCAAGGGAATTAAAGGCTCAGGCAAAGGAAATGAACCATCTTATCGACCTTGTAACAGGCGGAGTGTGTTTGTTCAAAGTTAACCAAAATATGCACTTTGAGGCACTGTATATGAACCAGGCCTGCTGCACATTTTTCGGCACCACAAAACAAAGCTATAACAAACAGGCGTACCGCCTTGACGAGCTTATTCATCCTGACGATAAAAGCCTTGTTTTTCAGGCGGTCGGCAACTCAATGGCAACAAAGCAACCCATTGATTTGGAGGTTAGAATACGCAACCACGGCAGCAATTATGTGTGGTGCAAAATGAACTCTGCAATCCAGCGCTACGACAAGGATAATTGCCCCATTTTTCATGCAATTTTCACAAATATCGAAAGAATTAAGCAGGGCGAGGAGGAGGCCGACAGGCAAACCGATTTAATGGTTAAGCTGTTTAAAAATCTGCCAGGCCCGCTGTTTTGCGCAAGGCTTGAAACGCCCTTTAAATTGGATGTTGTGTCGGCGGATTTTATGAAGCTTTTGGGCTTTACAAGAAAGGAATTTTTTGAAAAATACGACGGTGATTTGTCAAATCTTATAAGCCCCAACGAACTTTCGCTTGCAGCAAAGGCCCTTGAGGAGCAGTCAAAAAAGGGCGACAGCGCAAAGTTTACGTATTCCATTAAAACAAGGACGGGTCAGCATCTTGTTGTGGTTGACAGGCGCAAGATTATTGACGGCGACAACGGCGAAAAAAACACAGTCGGCCTGCTGCGTGACATAACCTCCATTCGTTTTGACGGCGATATGGGCCTGGATTTTTAGCAAAGATTTTTAGCAATTTAAAATGTTTACCGAAGAGTCTGCTTGCAGGCTCTTTTTTATTTTATTTATTGTTTTTAATATTGCTATTGCGGTTACTTTATGATATTATATAAGCTGTATAAATATTTATTGTGATAGCAAGGAGAACAAATATGGCAAAGGTTTATCGTGTATTTGTTGAAAAGAAAAAGGGCAACGACATTGAAGCAGGTCAAACATTAGCCGACCTTCGCTCAAATGTGGGCATTACTGCGCTTGAGGATTTAAGAATTATCAACCGCTATGACGCCCAGGGGCTTACTGAGGATGAGTTTAAACAGGCTGTCAGCCAGGTTTTCTCGGAGGCTAATTTGGACAATGTGTGCTACGAACTGTCAATTCCCGAGGATTGGAAATGCTTTGCAACGGAGTATTTGCCCGGTCAGTATGACCAAAGGGCAGACAGCGCCGCTCAGTGCATTCAGCTTTTAACAGCAGGGGAACGCCCGGTTGTTGCCTCTGCAAAGGTTATTGCCGTTAAGGGCGATATTACCGATGAGGAATTTGAAAAAATCAAGGCATATATCATTAACCCTGTTGAATCAAGGGTTGCGTCAATGGATTTGCCTGAATCACTTGATATTAAGGCAGATGTGCCCGGGGATATTGTAAGGCTTAAGGGCTTTATTGAAAAAACCGATAACGAAATTGCACAGCTCCACAGCGAAATGGGACTTGCTATGAGCGTTGCCGATTTGTGCTGGGTGCGTGATTATTTCAAAAATGATGAAAACCGTGACCCCTCATTAACCGAAATTAAGGTTATTGATACATATTGGTCTGACCACTGCCGCCACACCACCTTTGCTACCCAGCTTGATGAAATTAAAATTGACGAGGGCAAGTATTCAAAGGCAGTTGAAAAGGCTCTTGAAGATTACTTTGCCGTAAGAAGCGAGGTTTACGGCGACAGAAAAGATAAAATCGTGTGTCTTATGGATATGGCGTGTATCGGCACTAAGGTGCTTAAAAAGCGTGGCTATGTTGATGACCTTGACGAAAGCGAGGAAATTAACGCTTGCTCAATTAATGTTGATGTTGAGATTGACGGCAAAAAAGAGCCCTGGCTTGTGCAGTTTAAAAACGAAACCCACAACCATCCAACTGAAATTGAGCCCTTCGGCGGTGCGGCAACCTGCCTTGGCGGCGCTATCCGTGACCCGCTTTCAGGCAGAGCCTATGTTTACCAGGCAATGCGTGTAACCGGTGCGGGCGACCCTACCACCCCGTTTGAAGATACTCTTGACGCAAAGCTCCCTCAAAGCAAAATTACCACAGGGGCGGCAGCGGGCTATTCCTCATACGGCAACCAAATCGGCCTTGCAACAGGTCAGGTTGTTGAGCTTTATGACGAGGGCTATGTTGCAAAGCGAATGGAAATCGGCGCAGTTGTAGGCGCATCACCCAAGGAAAACGTTATCAGAGAGGTTCCGCAAGACGGAGATGTGATTATTCTTCTCGGCGGCAGAACCGGCCGTGACGGCTGCGGCGGCGCAACAGGCTCATCAAAGGCTCACAACAGCCAATCAATCGAAACCTGCGGCGCAGAGGTTCAAAAGGGTAACCCCCCAACAGAAAGAAAAATTCAGCGTTTGTTCCGCAACCCCGAGGTTGCAAAAATGATTAAGCGCTGCAACGATTTCGGTGCAGGCGGTGTTTCGGTTGCTATCGGCGAGCTTGCAGACGGCTTAAAGATTGATTTGGATGCTGTGCCTAAAAAATATGACGGCCTTGACGGAACAGAGCTTGCCATTTCCGAATCACAGGAGAGAATGGCGGTCGTTGTTGATAAGGCAGATGTTGAACGTTTTACAAGGCTTTCCAACGAGGAAAACCTTGAGGCAACCGTTGTAGCGGTTGTAACAAATGAAAACAGGCTTGAAATGACCTGGCGTGGGGATAAAATAGTTGACCTTTCCCGTGATTTCTTAAACACAAACGGCGTTGTTCAGCACGCAAAGGCAGAAATAAGCCCAATCGGCGACGTAAGCTATCGCACATCAACACCCGAGGCATTAAAGGGCATGTCAAACGCAGATGCGTTAAAGGCTAACCTTTCAAGGCTTGAGGTTTGCTCACAAAAGGGCTTGGTTGAGCGCTTTGATTCATCAATCGGCGCCGCAACGGTGCTTATGCCCTATGCAGGCGCATATCAACTTACCCCAGAGGAGGCAATGGTTGCAAAAATTCCGCTTATTAAGGGCGAAACCGACACCGCAACGGTAATGGCATACGGCTTTATTCCAAAGCTCAGCCGCTGGTCGCCGTTCCACAGTGCCGCATTTGCAGTTACCGAATCCCTTGCAAAGCTTGCCGCAGTTGGCTGCGACCCAAGCAAGGCAAGGCTTACATTCCAAGAATATTTTGAGAGATTAAACGACACACCGAGCCGTTGGGGCAAGCCCACAGCTGCTTTGCTTGGCGCACTCAGCGCACAGCTTGGTTATCATACACCGTCAATCGGCGGTAAGGATTCAATGTCGGGTTCATTCAACGAGCTTGATGTTCCGCCAACCCTTGTATCCTTTGCAGTGGGTATGAGCGAGGCGTCAAAAACCGTTTCGGCACAGTTTAAGCAGGCAGGCTCAACTGTTAAGCTTGTTCCTGTTCCTGTTGACGATGAAACAGGCCTTCCCGATTACAGCAAGGCAATGGCTCTTATGATGAGTGTTTACCAGGGCGTAAGAAACGGCTCAGTCCTTGCCTGCGGCGTGGTTAAGGAGGGCGGTGCCGCTGCCACGGTATGTAAAATGGCGTTCGGCAACAAAACCGGCTTTACCTTTGCCCAGGGTTTAAGTACAGAAACCTTGTTTGCACCTCTTCAGGGCTCATTTGTTCTTGAGCTTAAGGACGAAAACGCCTTTGAGGGCACGGTTTTAGGTAAAACAAATGAAAATTCCGTATTTATTATAGACGGCGCAGTTTACACCTGCGACGATTTGATTGACGAATGGTGCTCAAAGCTTGAAAAGGTATTTCCTACCGATTCCGGCAAAAAGGCTAAAATGCCGGCTGATGTGCCGCTTTACAAGGAGCGCAGCATTTTTGTTGCCAAAAACAAGGTGGCAAGGCCAAAGGTATTTATTCCTGCATTCCCGGGCACAAACTGCGAGGTTGACACAGCCCGTGCCTTTGAAAAGGCAGGTGCAGAGCCGTCAATTCTTGTGGTTAATAACCTTTCTTCCGCTGCCATTAACGAAACAATCGACAAAATGGTTAAGGAAATCGAAACAAGCCAGATTGTTATGCTCCCCGGAGGATTTTCAGGCGGCGACGAACCCGAGGGTTCAGGCAAGTTTATTGCTACCACCTTCAGAAACCCAAGGGTTTCTGAGGCTGTATCAAAGCTGCTTAACTGCCGTGACGGCTTAATGCTGGGCATTTGCAACGGCTTCCAGGCGTTAATCAAGCTTGGCCTTGTGCCCTACGGCGAAATTGTGGATACTAAGGAAAATGACCCAACCCTTACCTTTAACACCATCGGCAGGCACATTTCCTCAATGGCATACACCAGGGTTACAAGCGTTAAATCCCCTTGGTTCAGCTCTGTTAACGCAGGCGATGTGTTCGCAGTTCCGATAAGCCACGGCGAGGGCAGATTTGTTGCCAACGACGATGTGATGAAAAAGCTTATTGAAAACGGCCAGGTTGCAACCCAATATGTTAACCTTGACGGTCAGGTTGTTGACGATATGCCGTTTAACCCTAACGGCTCCGTTTGTGCGGTTGAGGGTATTACTTCCCCCGACGGCAGAGTTTTGGGCAAAATGGGTCACTGTGAGCGTAAGGGCGACAGCCTTTATGCAAATGTTCCTTATGATAAGGATATGAAGATTTTTGAAAGCGGCGTAGGCTACTTTAAGTAAATCGTTTTAAGTAATATGGGCTTGGGGCGGCGTAACAACTGCCCCACTGCTTGCGATATATAAGATATTTTAAATTCTACGGATATACGGACAGGAGTTTTTATTATGAAATATGTAGTAGTTTTATATGACGGTATGGCAGATTATCCCGTACCTGCGCTTGACGGCAAAACACCTATGATGGTAGCAAACAAGCCGAATATGGATTACCTTGCAAAGCACGGCGAGGTTGGTTTAATCCGCACCGTTGCACCGGGATTAAAGCCCGGCTCCGATGTGGCTAATATGAGTGTTATGGGCTTTGACCCAATGAAATTTTACACCGGCAGAAGTCCTCTTGAGGCCGCATCAATCGGTATTGATATGAAACCCACCGATGTATCCCTTAGAACAAACCTTGTTACCCTTTCCGAGGACGATTTGCCCTACGAGCAAAAAACCATTGAGGATTATTGCGCAGACGATATTTCCACCGAGGAGGCAGAAATCCTCATTAACTATATTGAAGAAAAGTTGGGCAACGATACCTTCAAGTTTTACCCGGGCGTAAGCTACCGTCACTGCCTTATTTGGGATAACGGCACAACAGACCTTGGTAAAATGACCCCACCCCACGATATTACAGGCAAGGTTATTACCGAGTATCTTTCAGATTCCGAAAACGCAAAGCCCCTTATTGAAATGATGAAGAAAAGCTATGATTTGTTAAAGAACCACCCGGTTAACATTGCCCGCAAGGAAAAGGGCAAGCGCCCTGCAAACTCAATTTGGCTTTGGGGCGAGGGCACACGCCCTGCCTTTGACAGCTTTGAAAACATTTTTGGTATTAAGGGCGGCGTAGTATCGGCCGTTGACCTTATCAAGGGCCTTGGCGGCTGTGCAAAAATGGATGTTGCACAGGTTGAGGGCGCAACAGGCTATATTGACACTAACTTTGAGGGTAAGGCTCAGGCAGGCCTTGACCTTTTGGAAAAGGGCGACGATATGGTTTACATTCACTTTGAAGCCCCTGACGAGTGCGGCCACAGAAACGAGCCGGAAAACAAGGTAAAGGCAATTGAAATGATTGATACCAGGGTTCTTCCCATTTTGTTTGAGGGCCTTAAAAAATATGACGATTACAAAATCCTTATTTTACCCGACCATCCAACACCAATAGTTACACGCACCCATGCAAGCGACCCGGTTCCTTACCTTATTTATCAAAAGAGCACCGAGGATACTACCGATAGCGGCGTTGACTCAATTAACGAGGAAAGCGCAAAGCAAACAGGCAACTATATTGATTTCGGCCCCGGAATTATGGGCAAATTTTTGGGTAAATAATTATGGATAACCAAATTAAACACCACCATCAGCATCATCACAGCGAGGAGCACCGCAGGGAGGTTTCAAACCGCCTTGCCCGTGCCATCGGCCATCTGCAAAAGGTTAAGCAAATGGTAGAAAATGATGAGGATTGCAGCGATGTTTTAATTCAGCTTGCGGCAGTTAAATCGGCAATCAACAACACCGGCAAGGTAATACTTAAGGACCATTTGGAGCATTGCATTGTGCACGCTGTTGAGGATGACGATTTTCAAATGATTGAGGAGCTTAACAACGCTATTGACAAATTTATTAAATAGCAAGCCCCTTAATAATTCTTAACTTTTGTTTTTTACTATTTATTAATTCCAACTATTTGCTATAATAAGCACAGATTTGGAGTTGACATTATGAAGCAAAAACGAATTTTAATTGCCGACGACGATGCGGTTATACTTAACCTGATAAGCCTTGTGCTCAACAAGGAGGGTTTTGAAACCGATGTGGCTGCCAACGGGCAGGAGGCGCTTGACGCTGTTTGTAAAAACGATTACGATTTGATTATTTTGGATATTGTAATGCCCCTTATGTTCGGCACCGACGCCGCAAAGGAAATCAGGCAAAAAACCGATTGTCCGATTATGTTTTTAACCGCCCGCTCCACAGATGAGGATAAGCTGGAGGCTTACAGCAGCGGCGGCGACGATTATTTGCAAAAGCCCTTTTCAACATTGGAGCTTTTGCTCAGAGTTAAGGCGCTGCTTAAAAGATATGATTCCCACAATGACGGAATAGAAATTTTACCCAAGGAAAGAGCCGCCTTTGTTGACGGCAAAAAGGTAAGCCTTACATATAAGGAACTTGAACTTTTAACATTTTTTGTTGAAAACAAGGGCAAGGTGTTTGATGTAAGCGAAATTTATGAGGCTGTTTGGCACAATAAATTTATGCGCAGCAGCACAAACACGGTTATGGTATTTATTTTAAATCTGCGCAAAAAGATAGAGGCGGATTACACTAACCCAAGGCACATTTTAACTGTTTGGGGAAGGGGCTATTGCTATGAAGATTAGGCAGTTCCGCTCCCTTAAAATTGAGGCAATTTTTGCAATAATTATCGCCTTTGCTTTGGGGGCAATAACCTTTGGCGTTATATACGGCACCTCTGACGCTTTCATAAGCAAGGTGTATCTTGACGAAGCAAGGTATGAAAAAAGGGTGGAAAATGATGTTCTCCGGCTGCAAAAATATGTTGATGAAAACAATGTTTCGTCAACGGATGCAGGCGCCCTTGAGGAATATTTTACAATGACAAAAAACAGGAGCCAATATTTTATGCTTTACAGTGACGGCTATCTGCGCCTTGTTATTGACGGTAAAAACTCCTACAAATACCAAGAGGGCGAGATGGAAAAAGACGAAACCGACCCCGATTATAAAATAGATTTCAGCGACGGCACATATTTTATTACCATTATTGATTACAGCGAGCTGGAAATCAGCACATTTATAAACATTTTTGCAATTGCAATGACCGCATTGGTTATTTTCGGTGTAATATTGGTATTTAATGAAATTACAATTAACCGTATTCACAAGCTGGCGCTGAAGGTTGAGGAAATTGCAACCACGAATATAAGCGAGCCGCTGGGAACCAATTCGGTTGATGAAATAGGTCGGCTTACCTCAAATATCGAGGAGCTGCGTTCCTCAATTATTTACCACTATGAAAAGGAAAAGGAAAGCCAGCAAATCAACCGTGAGCTTATAACAAATATGAGCCACGATTTAAGAACCCCGTTAACGGCAGTTATCGGCTACAACGAGGTTATAGCCAACGAACAAACGGATAACGAGCTTATAAAGCAGTGCGCTCAGCTTTCGCTGGACAAGGCATATCAGCTTAAGGAAATGAGCGACAAGCTGTTCAAATATTTTCTTGTTTATGATAAAAACAATGATTTTGATGTTGATATTCAAACTGTATCGGCAGATATTTTACTGCCGCAGATTATCGGCGAGCAAACCTCATCACTCAGGCAGCAGGGCTTTAACATTGTGCCCGATGACAGGCTTGAGCATGTTGAAATTGAAACCGACACATTAATGGTTAAGCGGGTATTTGACAATGTTTTTTCAAACATTACAAAATATGGCGATAAAAACAAGCCCATAGATATTGCAATTTACCAAAGGCAGGACGAAATATTTGTGGAGATTGTTGATTATGTTACCGAAAATATTAACGCTCCCAGCAGCGGCGTGGGACTGCGCAGCTGTGCAAGAATTATGGAAATTCTTGGCGGCAGTTTCAGCACACAGCGTGATGATGACAGATTTATTACCACAATTGTGCTGAAAATAACTAACACTAATTGTGATTGAGAGGGAAAAAAGTGAAAAATATTCTTGAATTTATTGAAAATGACGCAAGGCTTTATCCTGATAAGGCGGCGTTTGTGGATGAAAACGGCCAAATCAGCTATTCAGGCCTTTTGCAGCAGGCAAGGGCAATCGGCTCAAGGCTCTGCGAGCTTGAACAAATGAACAGCCCCGTTGCAATTTATCTTGACAAAACCGTAAAGCTGCCGGCTGCAATGTTCGGCATTGTTTACAGCGGCAACTTTTATGTGGTAATCGACAGCGAAATGCCTGTTGAAAGAATAGATAAAATCTTTTCCACCCTTAATCCTGTTGCAATTGTTACAGATGATAAATATTATGAAAACGCATTAAAACTTAATATTAATAAGGTTTATAAATTTGACGAGTTGGTTCACGAAAGCGTTAACGATTCAGCGCTTGAAAGGGTGCGCTCCCTTCAAATTGATACCGACCCTCTTTATGCTCTTTACACCTCAGGCTCAACAGGCGTTCCAAAGGGCGCTGTGCTTTCACACAGAAATGTTATTGCATACAGCGAATGGGTAACAAATTGCTTCGGTATTGATGAAAACACTGTTTTCGGCAACCAAACACCATTTTATTTTTCAATGTCGGTTACCGATATTTATTCAACCGTTCGCAAGGGCGCAACCCTTGTTATTATTCCAAAGCAGTTTTTCACATTCCCCATTAAGCTGGTGGAATTTTTAAACCAATATAAAGTAAATACTATTTATTGGGTGCCGAGCGCAATGAGCATTGTTGCAAATTTAAAGCTGTTTAAGTTTGCAAAGCCCGAGTATTTGAAAACGGTTTTGTTTGCCGGCGAGGTTATGCCCACAAAGCAGCTTAACTACTGGATTGAAAATCTTGACAGCTCAATTGTTTACGCAAACCTTTACGGCCCCACCGAAACCACGGATATTTGCACATATTATGTTGTTGACAGAAGTTTTAACGATGATGAGCCGTTGCCGATAGGCAGGCATTGCGATAACTGCAATGTTGTTATTGTTAACGAAAAGGGCGAAAGAGCCAAGGTTAACGAGGAGGGCGAACTTTTTGTTCGTGGCAGCTTCCTCTCCTCGGGCTATTATAACAACCCTGAAAAAACAGCGGCGGCATTTGTGCAAAATCCCCTTAACACCGCTTACCCCGAAAAGGTTTATAAAACCGGCGATTTGGTTAAGGAAAACGACCGTGGCGAGATTATGTATATCTGCCGCAAGGATTACCAAATCAAGCACATGGGCTACCGCATTGAGCTTGGGGAAATTGAGGCGGCGGCAAGTGCCTGCGAGGGTATGCAGGAAAGCGTTTGCGTTTATGACGACGAAAACGATAAAATCGTGTTGATTTATTCCGCAAGGAAAACAAATGACGAAAAAATCATGCACGAGCTTTCACAAAAACTTAATTCATATCTTTTGCCCAACCGTTTAATTAAAATGGCGCAGCTCCCCCACAACCAAAACGGAAAAATTGACCGTAAAAAGCTAAAGGAAATGATATAAATTTAACTCATTTCGGCAAAATGGGATAATATATAAACAGTTGCTTGGGTGCAGGGTCTGCATACCGAGTAAAATATAAAACAAAAAACAAATTTATGAAAAGAGGAAAAAATTATGGAAACCATTATTGACATCATCAAAGAGCTTAAGCCGGGTGTGGAAATTAACGCAGATACAAGGCTTATTGACGAAAAAATTCTTGACTCACTTGCAATGATTTCACTTGTTGCAGAGCTTGGCGACGAATTTGATGTTGAAATCACAGCGCAGGACATTGTGCCTGAAAACTTTGCCACAGTTAAGGCAATTAATGAGATGATTGAAAGACTTGAGGATGAGGATTAATTTGAATGATTAGTTATACATCTTTTTCATTCTTTTTGCTTTATTTCGGCATAACCTTTGTTATTTACAGCCTTGTTCCCCAAAAGGCAAAATGGGTGGTTGCACTTTGCGGCTCTTATGTGTTCTATTTTATATCTGGCAAGGGCCACATTTTGCAAATCATCGCATCAACCCTTATTATTTGGGGCATAGGCCTTTGGCTGCAAAAGCTTAACGATACCCAAAAGGCAAAAAAGAAGGGCTTGTCCCGTGATGAAAAAAAGGCTTTAAAAAAGCGCTATAATAAATATAAGCAGGCTGTTTTGGCTCTTGGTGTAATCGGCACCATGGGCATTTTAATGGTATCAAAGTATTCAAACTTTTTTATTGATACCACAAACGCCCTGTTTTCAACCGACATAAAAAATGTAAAGTTTATTCAGCCCCTGGGCATATCGTTTTATACCCTCCAGGCGGTAAGCTATATTACAGATATTCACCGTGGCAAATATAAGGCTGAAAAAAATCCCTTTAGGGTTGCGCTTTATTTGTCATTTATTTTGACAATTGTTGAGGGCCCCGTTGCCCGCTATGACCAGCTGGGCGTTCAGCTCCAGCAGGGGGGACGGCTTGAACCCCGCAACATTGTCAGCGGTGCGCAAAGGGTGCTTTGGGGCCTTTTCAAAAAGATTGTTGTTGCCGACAGAGCAGCAATGCTTGTTGCCGCTGTTTTTGACAACGGCGACGGTGTAACAGGCTTCCCCGTGGTAATGGCAATTTTGTTCTACACCCTCCAGCTTTATTTGGAATTTTCCGGCATTATGGATGTTATGTGCGGCCTTGGCGAAATGATGGGCATTACCATGCCTGAAAACTTTAACCGCCCCTTCTTTGCCAAAACCATTAATGAATTTTGGCAGCGCTGGCACATTACCCTCGGCAGCTGGTTAAGGGATTACATCTTTTACCCCATTTCACTGTCAAAGCCCTTTATGAGCCTTTCAAAATCCGCAAGGAAAAAGTTTGACGCCTATTATTCAAACCTTATTCCCACAGCGGTTGCACTGTTTTTTGTTTGGTTCGGCAACGGCTTTTGGCACGGCTCAGGCTGGAAATACATTACCTACGGCCTTTACTATTATGTTTTAATGATGCTGGGCTTGTTCCTTGAACCTCTGTTCAGGAAAATTTGCAGCAACCTTAAAATTGACAGAAAATCAACACCGTTTCAGGTGTTCCAGGTTATCAGAACCTTTATTATTGTAAATCTCGGCATGCTCATTTTCAGGGCAGACAGCTTAACCCGAGCAAAGGATATGCTTAAGGCTATCTTTACTGCCGGCGGCAAGCCGTTTTCGTTCACATCAACAATAGTCGGCCTCAGCTATAAGGACTATGCGGTTATTGCAGTGGGCACGGCAATTGTTCTCGGTGTCAGCATTGCACAGGAAAAGGGCGTTAATATTAGAGAAAGGATAGCAAGGCTTCCTTACGCTGCCAAGTTTGTTTTGTTTATGCTTGCGGCATTTGCGGTTATTATATTCGGTGCTTACGGCGAAGGCTACGGCGTGGTTGACCTTATTTATGCGAATTTCTGATTATGGCTAAAGAAAACAGTAAAAAATTAACAAAGCAGTATATCAGGGTTTTGGCCTTTCTTCTTGTTTTTGCTCTGTTAATTTCAGGGCTCAGCGCAAGCGTATTTTCAGGCAAGGTAATTTCTCAGTTTAACAGAAAGCGTGCGGATTCCTATGCTTATTTAAGCGACCCTGAAAACACAACGGATATTGTTTGCCTTGGCAGCAGCGATATGTGGAGCGGCTTTGTGCCACTTACCCTTTGGGAAAACTACGGCTTTACCAGCGTTGTTTCAAGCTTTTCACATCAGTCGGTTGCACAGGCGCAGGATATGCTCCAATCTATAACCAAGGTTCAAAGTCCCAAGCTTGTTATTCTTGAAATAGACACTCTCTATGACGGCAGAGGCCCTAAGGAGGTTATTGCCCCGGGCAGTAAAACAAAGCTTGATGATTTTTTCGACACCATGGACCCAACTGCCTTTGAATCAAAGGTTACAAGCAAGTTTTCCCTTTTTACCTTTCATAATATTTGGAAGGATTTTCAAAAAAGGTCCGACAGGAGCAAATGCTCCCACGGCTATCTTTACAACGATACCGTGCAAAAGCTGAAGCCCAGAAATTATATGGTTGAAACCGAGGAAAGGGATATTCCCGTTGTGGCTAATTCAAACGAGCTGAGGCGCTTCGTTAAATATTGCAACGATAATGACCTACAGCTTATGTTCCTTGAAATGCCTACCTTCTCCTCATGGACCTATGCAAGGCATAACGCCGTGCAGGATTTGGCAGATGAATTGGGCGTTGATTTCCTTGACCTTAACTTTAAATATGATGAAATGGGCCTTTCTATAAAAAATTGCTTTAGAGACAACGGCAACCACCTTAACTATACCGCTGCCTGCAAGGCAACAAATTATATCGGCAGCTATATCAGCGGTAATTACGGCATTGAAAGTAGGCGCAATCAGCCTGAGGTAGCTGAGTATTGGGATAACGATGTTGCCAAGTTTAACAAAATTAAAGATAAAAAGAAGGCTTGCTAAAATAACACTTCGCCGCAGCTGTTACGGCATACAAATTACAGCGCAGAACTTTAAGGATGATTAATCATTACTATGAAGAAAATAAACAAGGTTACAACAATTAAATATGTAAGGATTGTCGCCTTTGTGTTGGCGTTTGTGTTAATCTGCTATTCACTTTCTCAAATTCTTTTCTCAAATGCTCAGGCGTCACGCTACGGCAGCAGCTTTTCAATGGCGTATTCCTATACCGATGACCCTGAAAATTCTCTGCAAATTGCCGGTTTCGGCAACAGCGACCTTATGTCGGGTTTTGTGCCCACAAAGCTTTGGGAAAATTACGGCTACACAAGCACCCTGCTTTCCGCAGGCTTGATGAAACCCTATCGCTCCTATGAAATGATGCAGGAGTTTTTTAAGGTGCAGTCCCCGAATTTGGTAATTATTGAGGTGGATATGTTCTACGAGGGCTCAATAAGCCATAAGGAAAAAAGCACCGACAGCCTTAGAGATAGACTTGACTCGTTCTTTGTAACCGTTATGCCCGAGCAGTTTGAAAGTCGTGTGGAAAACAAATTTACTCTTTTCAGATTTCACGACAGATGGAAGCATGTTTCAGACGGAGGCAAAAGCAGCAACGCTACACCAAGCTCCCACGGCTACAAATATTGTGCCGAAATTCAGGCGGTAAAAAACGATAAATATATGCGCAAAACCGGTGATATTGAGGCTATCCCACAGGACAGCCTTGAAAGCCTTAACAAAATGGTGTCCCTTTGCAGAGAAAAGGGGGCGGATGTAATGCTCCTTGAAATGCCCTCCGCAACCTCCTGGGATTATGAAAGGCACAATGCCGTTCAGCAATATGCAGATGAAAACGGCTTGCAGTTTGTTGACCTTAATGTGGATATTGACGGCTACGACCTTAACTACAAAAAGGATTTCAGGGATTCCAACGGCAACCACTTAAATTATTACGGCGCTTTAAAGGCAACAAATTATATTGGTTCGGTTATCAGCCAAAATTATAAAATCGAAAGCCGCTCTCAAAACCCCGATTATGATTATTGGAACGATTATTGCAGCAGCTTTAAAAATGAAATAACCGGCGTTTCCGCAGAGGATACAAAAATTGATTAACACTCAACACCTACCGCATTTTAACGGCAGGTGTTAATTTTTTGTTTACCGTTTTAATGCTTTTTTCAAAAAATTCCTGCTATTCGTTCAAAAAACAGCGCTAAAATAAATTATGGTGATAATTATGAAAAAGGTATTAAAATTTTCAACCGTGGGGCTTTTAACAGCGGCTCTTTGCCTTTCGCTGTGCTCCTGCGGCAGCACGGTGCAGGCAAGTGAGCTTGAAGACACCGTCAGCGCCGGGGTGGATGAAATTATTAACCCCGAGGATATGTTCAAAAACCGTGATTTAAACTATGCCTGCGATGATGCCGAGGCAATTTCCGTGGTGCTTAAGGATAACGGAACAAAATGCACTTCAAAAAATGTGAGCGTAAAAGGCAACAGGGTTACATTTTCAAAGGCGGGGGTATATTTGCTCAGCGGCAGCCTTTCAAACGGGCAAATTATTGTTGATGCTGAAAATGAAAAGGTGCAGCTGGTGCTTAACAATGTGAATATAAACTGCAACACAAGTGCCGCAATTTATTGCAGGCAGGCGGATAAGCTTTATATTACCGCTGTTGGGGAAAGCAGCCTTTCAAACAGCGAGGATTTTGTTGCCGTTGACGATAACAACATTAACGCTGTTGTGTATTCAAGGGATAATTTAACCTTTAACGGCGACGGCACACTTAACATTACCGCAAAATACGGCCACGGCGCATCGTCAAAGGATAATTTAAAAATTACCGGGGGCACTTACAAAATCAGCGCACAAAAGCATGCCCTTGACGCTAACGACAGCATAAGAATAACCGATTGCACCCTTGATTTGCAGGCGCAAAAGGACGGCATACACGCAGCAAATGACGATGACGATACCGAGGGTTTTGTGTATATAAAGGACGGAGAAATTAATATTTCCGCAGATGATGACGGGGTGCACGCAAGCTCCGCACTAAAGTTTGAGGGCGGTACCGTTAATATTTCAAAATGCTACGAGGGGCTGGAGGGCAGATTAATCAGCCTTACCGGTGGCGAGGTCAGCATAACCGCAAGTAATGACGGAATAAACGCCTCGAATTCAAGCAGTAATAGCAATGAAAGTGACAGCAGCCAAAGCCTCTGCGGCATCTCAATAAGCGACGGCAACTATACCGTTAACGCCGACGGCGACGGCATCGATTCCAACGGCGAAACCTTTGTAACAGGGGGCACGGTTATTGTTTACGGCCCTGAAAATGACGGCAACGGTGCTCTTGACAGCGACACGCAGCCCCAAATTTCCGGCGGCACGGTGGTAGCCCTGGGCATGTCAGGCATGGCGGTGAGCTTTTCAGAGGATTCGCCCCAATGCTCAATACTGTATAATCTTGATACCACCTACGACAGCGACACCTCGGTTACCCTAACAGATTCAAAGGGCAATACCGTTGCTCAGGTCACTTCCCCCAAGCGCTTTAATTCGGTTGTAATAAGCAGTGAAAGCCTTGAAGTTAAGAAAAAATACACCCTTAATGTGGGGGAGGACAGCTATAAAGTCAAAATATCCCAATCCGCATACAGCAACGGCAATAATGGAGGAACAGGCGGCGCACTTCAAGGTAACGGCGGCAATTTCGGCGGAGACAACAGGCAGCAGCCCCAGGGCGGCGAAAGACCAAGCGGTCAGCCCCCTGAGGGTAACAATAAAAATAACATCGGGGAGCAGACCGATGCGGAATAGCCCAATAAAAAACAAAGCCTGCCGTTTGTTGAAAATCTCAACAAACAGCGGGCTTAAATTATATTTCAATTTGCAGCCGAGCAATTTCGTCACGGAGTTTTAGAAAGTCGGCAAAAGCGGCCTCCTTATTACCGGGGTTCCTCAGCAGTGCGGCAGGATGATATGTGCCCATCATCAGCGTGCCGCTTTTATCAAAAAACCTGCCGTGCTCCACGCTTACCCTAAAATCGGGGCTTATCAGCCTTTGGGCGGCAATTCTGCCCAGGCAAACCACAATTTTCGGCCTTATTATTTTAAACTGACCTCTTAACCAATTAATGCAAATCTCCTGCTCCTCAGGCAGCGGGTCCCTGTTTTGAGGCGGTCGGCATTTTACTATGTTGGCAATGTAAATATTTTTGCTCCTGTCAAGGTCAACGGCAGCAAGCAGCTTGTCAAGCAGCAGACCGCTTTGGCCTACAAAGGGCTCGCCCTGCAAATCCTCGTTTCTGCCGGGGCCCTCCCCCACAAACATTATTTCTGCGGTGGGCACGCCCGTGCCGAAAACAAGGTTGGTTCTGCCGCCGCACAGTTGGCATTTAGTGCAGCCCTCACATTCGTTTTTCAGTTGTTCAAGGGTCATATTGCTCACTCCCTAACGATATAAATATATAATATCAAAATAATTGTTGAAAAACAATCGTATTTGTTATAAAATAGCAGGGTAGTAAATTATTTATGGAGGTAAAAGTAATGGCAAATCAGGTTTTAGTTGAAATTTCTGCCCGTCATGTTCATGTTTCACAGGCAGATTTGGAGGTTCTTTTCGGCAAGGGTTACGAATTAACCGTTAAAAAGATGTTATCTCAACCCGGTCAGTTCGCTTGCGAGGAAAGAGTTAAGGTTATCGGCACAAAGGGCGAGTTCCCGGCAGTTTCAATTCTCGGCCCATGCAGAAAGGCAACCCAGGTTGAGCTTTCACTTACAGACGCTCGCTCAATCGGCGTTAACGCACCTGTAAGGGAGTCGGGCGATATTGAGGGCTCGGGCACATGCAAGCTTGTCGGCCCTGCAGGCGAGGTTGAAATTCCTTGCGGCGTTATTGCTGCAAAGCGCCATATTCACGCAACAACAAAAGACGCTGAGGAGATGGGCCTTGAAAACGGCCAAATCGTAAGCGTTGAAATCCCAACATCAAACGGAAGAAACCTTACCTTCGGCGATGTGGTTGTTCGTGTATCAGACAGCTACGCTCTTGCAATGCACATTGACACCGATGAGGCTAATGCCGCAGGCATGGCTCCAAACACAATGGGCATAATTATCAAATAATTTTTTTGCAAAAATACTATATCTTGGGGCAGGATTTATACTGCCCCATATTTTATCAAATTAACACTTTACAACGGTAAAGAAATAAAGTATAATACACTTATCAATTAAGTCTAAATAAGGAGAAGTATTATGAAAAACTTTAAGAAAATCATTTCATTGGTTCTTGCTGTTGTTCTTGTTGCCGCTTGCTTTGCAGGCTGTTCAAACAGCAAAAGCGATTTGGAAAAGGTTAAAGAAAAAGGCAAGCTCGTTGTAGGCATTACCGACTTTGCACCTATGGATTACAAGGAGCAGGGCAGCGACGAGTGGATTGGCTTTGACGCTGACATGGCAAAGGCTTTCGGCAAAAGCATCGGCGTTGAGGTTGAGTTTGTTGAGATTGATTGGGACAATAAGGTTCTTGAACTTAACAACGGCACAATTGACTGCGTATGGAACGGTATGACCCTTACAGACGAGGTTACATCATCAATGGGCTGCTCAAAGGCTTATTGCAACAACGCACAGGTTGTTATTGTTAACAAGGATGTTGCAGATAAATACCAAACAGCAGAGGCTTGCAAGGATTTAAAATTTGCAGTTGAAAACGGCTCTGCCGGCGAGGAGCAGGCAAAGGCTAACGGCTACGATTACACCCCTGTTAAGGACCAGGCAACAGCACTTATGGAAATTAAGTCGGGCAATAGTGATGCGGCAATTATTGACTCACTTATGGCTGCTGCAATGGTTGGCGAGGGCACAGGCTATGACGACCTTACCTACACCGTTCAGCTTAATTCAGAGGAATACGGCGTCGGCTTCCGCAAGGACAGCGACCTTGTTGACGAATTCAACAAGTTCATTGACGCATCAATTAAGGACGGCTCAATGGAAACCTGCGCTGAAAAATACGGTGTTCAGGCAGCAATTGTTAAGGAATAAGCACACCTAAAGTAAATAACAATATTCAACAGAGAGCAAATTTGTTCTCTGTTGAATTTTCATGTAAGGAATTATTATGAATACATTTATTGAACAGTTTCCCACGGTTTTTCAGGCACTCAATGTGGGATTTTTACAAACTCTAAAGCTATTTATAGTTGCTCTTGTGGGCTCAATACCCTTGGGCCTTATAATTTCGTTCGGCTCAATGTCAAAATTTAAGCCCCTCAGTGCGGTTGTTAAATTTTTTGTTTGGATTATCAGGGGCACGCCCTTAATGATTCAACTTTTGATTATTTATTACGGCCCGGGCATTTTATTGCACAACCCGTTGTGGAACGGCGGCGAGGAGGGCAGGTTTACTGCCTCGGCAGTGGCGTTTATTATTAACTATGCCTGCTATTTCAGCGAAATTTACCGTGGCGGCATACAGGGTGTGCCCGTCGGCCAAAACGAGGCGGGTCAGGTGTTAGGCATGACCAAATCTCAAATTTTCTTTAAGGTTACACTTCTTCAAATGATAAAGCGCATTGTTCCCCCTATGAGCAATGAAATTATTACCCTGGTTAAAGACACCTCCCTTGCAAGAATTATTGCCCTGCAAGAGGTTATTTGGGCAGGTCAGGCATTCTTAAAGGGCTCACAGGGAATATCGGGTCAGGTTTGGCCCCTGTTCTTCACGGCTCTTTATTATCTGCTTTTCACAGGCGTTTTAACCGTTTTATTCAGAATGATAGAAAAGAAATTAAGCTATTTCAGCAACTAAGGGGGTGCAATCAATGGCATTATTAGAGGTTAGTAATATTCACAAAACCTTTGGCAAAACAGAGGTTTTAAAGGGCATTGATTTTACCCTTGAAAAGGGAGAGGTAATATCAATTATTGGCTCCTCGGGCTCGGGCAAAACCACCCTTTTGCGCTGCATAAATTTTCTTGAATTTGCTGAGGAGGGCACAATAACCGTTAATAACGAGGTTATCTATAACGGCGAAACCGACAAAAAAATCAAGGAAAAGGATTTAAGATTAAAGCGGCTGCATTTCGGCCTTGTATTTCAGGATTTTAATTTGTTCCCCCAATACAGCATTATGGAAAATGTTACCCTTGCGCCGGGGCTTTTAAAGCTTGGCACAAAGGAGGAACTTGAAAAGCAGGCAACTGAAATTATTAAAGGAGTAGGACTTATTGACAAAAAGGATTTTTACCCATGCCAGCTTTCCGGCGGTCAAAAGCAAAGGGTTGCAATTGCCCGTGCGCTTATGCTTAACCCCGATGTTTTATGCTTTGACGAGCCTACTTCGGCGCTTGACCCCGAGCTTACGGGCGAGGTTTTAAAGGTTATAAAAAAGCTTAAGGATGACGGCAGCACCATGATTGTTGTTACCCACGAAATGGAATTTGCCAAAAATGTTTCGGACAAGGTAATATTTATGGCAGACGGCGTTGTTGAGGAAATCGGCACGCCCCAACAGATTTTTGAAAACCCAAAATCAGAAAAAACAAAAGCTTTTCTTGCAAATTCACTGGAAAAATTTTAAAATATAGATATATACTACTTTTAAGGAGTAAATTAATATGGAATATACTCTGCACTTAACCTACAAAATTAACGAAAAGGTTAAAACCGCAACCGGCTCAAATGATGATTTTGATGTTTCAATTAGCCGTGGCGACAGCACATTAAAGGTGGTTTTGTCGCCCAAGGCACCAATAAGTGTTCTTGATTTTTTTGTTGAAACAAAGTATAACTTTATGCCCGAAAGCAGGTTTTTTGCCAACGGCTACCAATCATGGACTGACAGCAGAGAGTTTACATCCTTTGACCGTATGCCTGATTTGGGCTTAATCGGCAAAAGCATTTTCGGCAGGGTCAACGGCTTAAAATATGTGGGCGATTATACTTTTGCAAAGTATGATAAAAGGGCAGGCAGCTTTCATTCAATCTCCTTTGCCTACATTCGCAACGGCAAGGAAATCGACTTTTTCGGCTCCCTTACCGACAGAACCGGCTACACCGTTATTTATGCGGATATGAATAACGACACCTTGCGTTTTTCAAAGGATTTGGAGGGCGTAGTAATAGATAAGCCCTATGATATTTTGGACCTTTACATTACCAAGGGCGGTTATGACGAGGTTTTTGACAAGTATTTTTATGTGCTTGACATTAAGCCCATTACAAATGAAAAAATAAAGGGCTATACCTCCTGGTATAATTACTATCAAAATATTAATGAGGAGGTTATCCTCCGTGACCTTAAGGCCCTTAACACCCAACACGATTTGGTTAACACCTTCCAAATTGACGACGGCTATCAAACCGCCGTGGGCGATTGGCTTTCAATTAATAAAGAGAAATTCCCGGGCGGCTTAAAGCCCATTGTTGACAGTATTCATTTAAAGGGGCTTCAGGCAGGGCTGTGGCTTGCACCCTTTGCGGCGCAAAAGGGTTCTCAGCTGGCAAAGCAGCACCCCGATTGGCTAATTAAGGCACCAAACGGCAAGCCGTTATGTGTGGGCGCAAATTGGGGCGGATTTTATCCCCTTAATATTTATAATGTTGACGCAAGGCTTTACATTAAGCAGGTGTTTAATCAGGTGCTTAATGTTTGGGGCTTTGATTTGGTTAAGCTTGACTTTTTGTATGCTGCCTGCGTTGTGCCCATGAACGGCAAAACAAGGGGCGAAATCGCTTATGACAGCATTGAGCTTTTAAGAGAGTGTGTGGGCGATAAAAAAATACTTGCCTGCGGCGTTGAGCAAATGCCCTGTTTCGGCAAGGTTGAATATATGCGTATCGGCGCAGATATGGCCCTTGATTGGGAACATACCTTCCTGCGTAAAAATATGCACCGTGAGGATGTGTCAACACCAAACGCAATTCTTAACAGTGTTTATCGCAGGTGCTTAAACAAAAGGGCCTTTTTGTGCGACCCCGATGTATTTTTGCTTAGAAGAACCAATATCGGTTTTAATCCAAATCAGCAGGAGCTGCTGGCAAAGTTCATCAAACTTTTCGGCCAGGTGCTGTTTACAAGCGACAATATCGGCGAATATAACGAGCGCCAGCTTTCTATTTTTAAGGATGTTATGGCAGATGATGACTGCCGTGTTATAGATATTAACCATGTTAACGATACCCTGCTGATTGATTATGAGCAGGGCGGCAAGGCGGATACCTTAAAGTTTTTGGTAAGCACAGGGGAGATTTTTTAACCCCTAAACAAATGTGCTTTTGTATCTTAAATATAATTTAGGAGAATGTTATGAGCTATAAAATATGCCCCAACTGCGGCAGTGAAATTGAACCCGGCTGTGAAATTTGCCCAAATTGCGGCACAGGCGTTGCCGATGCTAAAATAATCAGCGACGACGCCCCCTTGGAGGAAATCACAGTAGAGGCTGATGATTATCAAGACCCATACGGCAACAGCTACGGCCAAATGCCCTATAACGGCAACTACGGCACCGACCCATACCCGGTGCAGGATAACGGCGGTTATCCTCAACCCCCACAGCCAAGCGGCAATGTGCCCCCTGCCACACCTCCCGGCAACCAAAACAAAAATAACGGCAAAAAGGTAAACGCCGCAATTATAGCTATTGTTGTTGCCATTATTGCAGTGGTTGCAATAGTTTTCGGCGTGCTTGTGGCAAAGGGCTTTATTGGCGGCAACGGTGACGAGCCCTCCTCCGATACTACCCAGTCAACAACGGCGTCTACCACCGAATCCACCACCGCTTCCACCACGGCGGCAACTCAGCCACAAACCACAACCACAACCACTACTACCACGGCTGCCAATATGGCAACCGAGCAAATAACCACAGGCGCTCCCTGCAAATACACCATTACCCTGACCCTGCCCGAATGTATTGATTATGACGGCGAGTTTGAAACCGACAGCATAGTTGTTTATGTTAATGATGAAGAAATTAACAGAGAGGATAATGTGGATTTAGACGGCAGCACCTACAAGGTTAATGTTCAGGGCGAGGCCGACGCTAAAACCGTTGTGAGAGTTGACCTTGATTACAACTCCGTGGGTAAGGAATTTACCTTCTACGGCACAAAGGATGAAAGCGACAGTGTTGATTGGTCGGAATATTCACATAATTATTACGACGATTACGATTATTAAAAGCAAAACAGCCAAGCAAGGTGTAAATCCTGCTTGACTGTTTTATTTTTGCCTTTTTTTGCTCATTATCAAAATAATTGCCGCAATAACAAATGCCGATAAAAGCCCCACATACAGGTAACCGTATTTCCAGCGGAACTCGGGCATGGGAAAGTTCATACCGTACCATCCAACAATTACGGTTAAGGGAAAAAACACTGTGGTAACGGCGGTAAAGGTTTTCATGGTTTGGTTAAGTTTTAAATCAAGATGAGCATGGTAGGCATCTTGCAAATGCAAAAGCTGGGCGTTGATTAAATCTGTTTCCTCACGCAGGCGCACAAGTCTTGCAGTCAGGTTTGATATGCTTGAAAGTTCGCTGTCGCTGAAAATTTCGTTTTCGTTAGCCTCAAGGGTGGTGCTTATGGATATAAGCTGCTGATAATAGTTGCGCCTGTTTAAAAGCTTGCGTTTTATTTTCAGCAGCAGGGGGTTAATGTTTTCATCCCCCTTATTTTTCAGCATTTTTTCCTCTGTTTCGGCAACGGTGTAGCCCGTTTGACTTATTTCCTTAGCCTCGTTATCAACAAGGGTGGTAAAAAATGCATAAACAAGCCTTTCAACTGAAATGCTTGTGGTGGGGTATTTTGAAATAGCGGTCATAAAGCAGTTTAAAATTCTTCCGTCATTGTCGGCAGGCTCAACCACCAGCATAAGCCCCTTTTTTAGAATAACGCTGAACCTGACCTTGGCGTTCACACGCAAAATGGTGTAATCCTCATAAATTTCCACCCCGGTGTAGCCGCTGTCCTCGTTGCAGGATTCGGCGCAGGACCTTGCAATGCCCAGCCTGTCAAAAATATTCATCAACTCACGGGTGTTAACATAGCCTGCGGTTATATATTTGGTGTCAACATCCTTAATGTCAATGGTAACTATTTCGTCATCAAGTCGGTAAAACATAAAAATAACCTCCCCAAGTATTTTGCTTGGAGAGGTTAAAATTATACCTGCTGTCAGTCAACCTGAGTGTAAAATACCGATAAAACGGTTTCCATTACGCTTTCCTCATCAGGGGTAAATTGAGCGTGCACAACATCCTTAAATTCGGAAACAGGCGCCGCCGACATTTCGCCCTTAATAGAATAGGTGTCAAAGGTTGTAATGTTTTTTGATAATAAAAGGGAAGCAAGATAGGTTACATTGTCAAGGGCAAGGTCGGTTTGTGAATAAGCCTTTGCCGCATTGTAAAGCTTGCTTACCACGCCAAAATCGTTCATAACCGCAGGGGCAAGCTGCTTGCTGTATTCCTTAACATACTGAATTTGCCTTTCTGTACGATTAAGGGAGGCATTAATATTATCCAAATCACGGGTTCTTACATAAGCCTCCGCCATGTCGCCCTTAAGGGTTACGGTGTCGCCCTTTTTAATGCCCAAATCGGTAAAATCGTATTTCGATTCAAGGGTTACGCCGCCGATTGCGTCATTAAGCACACTTATTCCGCCTAAATCAAGGGCAAAGTATTTTTGAATGGGCATGTTATAAAGAATACGGCTCATGGCGTTAACTGTGTTTGTGCAGCTTTGCTCCGCACCGTCGCCGTAGGCGTAAGCAAGGCAAAGCTGGGTGTTTTTGGTTTCAACAAAAGTTCCGCTTTTTGTGAAAACATCAACATCAACCATTGTGTCACGGGGTATTGCAATTGCGCTTGCTTTTCCTGTTTTTGTGTCAACGGCAAATACAATGTCAGCGTCGGCAGCACCTACAAAGTCGGTTTCGTCAACGGTTTCCATTGTTTCCTGGTCAACGCCGAAAAACGCAACGGCAATAACATCCTCATTATATTTATATTTGTGGCCGTTATATGTGATTACCTCTTCGTAATCATCTTGATTTGATACAATGCTCTCTCCTTTAAAATCGCCCTCACGCACATTAATTGCAAAAAATCCGAAAACGCCGGCAATTATTATGGCGATAACAAGCAAAATGCAAATAGCAATCCTTAAAGCAAGGGGCATTTTTTTCTTTTTTCTGTGGTGCGAATGTGAGGAATGGTGGCCGTGGGAGGAATGGTGTGAGCTGTGGTGCGAATGGTGCTCCCCCTCGTGATGATGATGGTGGTGGGAGTGGTGGTGCTCATATTCCTCGTGGGGCTTTTCAACTATTCTGTCAAAGGTGCTTTCCGGCGCCCTTTGGCTGAAATCCTCTTTAACGCCGTTAACCGAAACCGTAAAGCTTGGTTCGGGCGGGCGGTCGTCAACAGCGCCGTTTTCAAAATAAAGGCCGCCGTCTGCTGTTTTTTCATTTTCCCCTGTAAGGGCACTTAAAAAATCGTCGTCATTTTTGTTGTTAAGGTTTGGGTCAATTGGTTTCTTCATTTTCTACAAGTACTCCGCATACTAAATATCTGTTGCTTTTTTGGTTTGTAATGCAGGTTGAAAGAACTGCAATATTATCGTTAACGGTAATTTCCTTATCAAGCTCTTTTCTCACATTTTTGTTGGCAGAGCTTGGGTTCTTTATCATTTCAATAAAGCTTTCAAAAACCTGATTGTTTTGAAAATCAAAGCTGTTCATAATGTGACGGTCGTCATATTTAAAGGCGGAAATTACCTGGTATTTAAGCTTTTTACCGGCAGAAGTGTAAATGTAAAAATACTCATGCTCGCTGCTGCTGAAAAAGTCGCTGTCCTCAAACTTGTGCAGGCTTGTGAACATAGAATCGCTGTAGCCGTTGTGGCCGTAAATAACGGTTACACGGTCGTCAAAGGTTTTTGTGTTGCATGATTCGGTGTAAATTGCGCCGCTTGCAATCCAGCTTTGGTCAACACTGCTGTGCCTTAAATAAAATTCATCATCAACTGCGCTTTGGCAAATGGGGTAGTTAACATTGGTATCAGGCACATAAATCCAAGAATACGCCTCGTCGTTATTTTCTCTTACAGCATCAAGTTCCTGTTGCATTTTGTCAAAATAACCGTTTTCGGTTTGGCTAAAGGTTGTTTTTTGCGTGCCTGAAGATGCCGACGTGGTTGCAACGGAGGAAATTTTTTCATCCTCGTTTTTTGCGGCAATCCTGTTGTATGCCTGAAAGCCGAAAATGCTCAAGCCGCAGATTATCAGCAAAACGGATATTATGATTAAAACCCGCCTTTTGCCGTTGTTACTTAATTTTTCACTATCTTTTTCAGTCATAATCCACCAGTTGTTAAAATTAAAAGCCTGTAACATCTGTTACAGGCTTAAATTGTTGTTAATTACTCAGCATCGTTCTTCTTTTTAAGAGCAACAAGAATAGCTGCGCCGGCGCCTGCTACGCCAAGGCCGGTTGCTGCAAATACACCGGTTTCGGGAGAGGTTGGGTTTTCGTTTTGATTGGGCTTCTTTGTTGTGGTTTCATCCTTTTCAACAATTGCGTTGGCAGTAACTGTGCCTGTGTATGAATCATGAACAAGGATTGTGATTGTGTTGCCGTCTTCACTGATGATGTCATAATCAACGCCCTCAATCATACCGGGGAATTCCCAGCCGATAAGCTTGCCGTCGCCGTCGTATGAAAACTTAAATTTGTTAGGGTTCTTTTTGTCAACATCATAGGTAACATCCTTTGATGAGTTGCCGTTAACCTCAACCTTAACAGGACGGGTAATGTCTGTATGGCTTGGGCTTTTAACTGTGGTTGCAGCCAAAGCGATTGTTGTTGAACCAACACCCACTGCAAAAATCATCATTACTGACAAAATAAGTGATAAAATCTTTTTCATTATCAAACACCTCTTATTATATTTGTTGTTAATAACAGAGCCAATAACACAATTAATTATCGTAATTATAGCATAACTCCCCTTATTTGTAAATAGTTTTTTAATAAAATTTAAGGGCAAAATTTGTTAAAAAATCCGCAAAAAAACACCGCATACAACAAGTTGTGGTGTGCGGTGTTTGTGCTTTATTTTGATTACTAAATATTGAAAAAATAATTTATGAAAGCTGTGCCTTGCCTGTGCAAAGCTCGTAATATCTGCCCTTAAGCTGCAAAAGCGAGTCGTGGTCGCCTCTTTCAATGATATTGCCGTGCTCCAAAACCATAATAGCGTTTGAATTTCTTACGGTTGAAAGCCTGTGTGCAATAACAAATACGGTTCTGCCAATCATCAGGCGGTCCATGCCGTGCTCAATGTGCGCCTCGGTTCTGGTGTCGATTGAGGAGGTGGCCTCGTCAAGAATCATAACCGGCGGGTCGGCAACGGCAGCCCTTGCAATTGCCAAAAGTTGACGCTGACCCTGTGAAAGGTTTGAGCCGTCACCTGAAATTTCGGTGTCATAGCCCTGGGGCAGGTGCTTTATGAACGAGTGGGCGGAGGCAAGCTTTGCCGCCTCAATGCATTCCTCGTCGGTAGCGTTGAGCCTGCCGTAGCGAATGTTATCCATAATTGTGCCGGTAAACAGGTGGGTGTCCTGCAATACCATTGCAAGAGAGTGACGCAGGTCAGCCTTTTTAATGCGCTTAATATCTATTCCGTCATAGGTAATTGTGCCCTGCTGAATATCGTAAAAACGGTTAATAAGGTTGGTTATTGTGGTTTTGCCTGCACCGGTGGAGCCTACAAAGGCAATCTTTTGACCCGGGTTAGCGTAAAGGTTAATATCGTGAAGCACAACCTTGCCCTCAACGTATGAGAAGGTAACATCGTCAAATTCAACCTTGCCTTCAACAGGAATTTTCCTGTCCCCGTCAATCCAAAACCACCTTTTGCCCTCTGCGGTTTTTTCTTCTGCAAGGGTAACGGTGCCATCGTCAACCTCGCTGTCAATATCTATAACCTCAAAAACACGCTCTGCGCCTGCAAGGGCGGAGAAAATGTTGTTCATTTGGTTCATAATTTGGTTAATGGGCTGTGTAAACTGCTTTGAATAGCTTAAAAATGTGAAATAGGTGCCTATTGACAAGCCGGTTGTTAATACCAAAATACCGCCCACAAGGGCAATTGTTGCGTAAGACGCATTGTTAATGCCTGTTGAGCAGGGACCCATAATGCCCGAATAGTAGTTTGCCTTTGTGGCAACCTTGCGATATTTGTCGTTAAGCTTGTCAAACTCGTCAATGGCAGGCTCCTCGTGGTTAAATACCTTAACAATTCGCATGCCCTCAATGGTTTCCTCAATATTGCCGTTCATCTCGCCCAAAGCCGCCTGCTGAGCCTTGTAGTATTTTCTTGTGTGCTTTGCAATGTTAACGGAGTTAACCAGCATAATTATAAGGAAAACACAGGCGATTAAGAACAGTTTTGGCGACAGCCTTATCATCATTATAATTATACCTGCAAAGGTAAAAACAGATGAAACAAGCTGAACAATGGTTTGCTCCAGCATCATTTGAATGTTGTCAACATCATTTGTAAATCGGCTCATTATCTCGCCGTGGGTTTTTGAGTCAAAATACCTTAACGGCAGGGTTTGCAGGTGGTCAAACAGCTCTTTACGAATAATGTTTGTGCTTTTGTATGCAATCTTTACCATTATTTTTGATTGTAAAAAGGTAAACAGTGCCGCACCCAAATAAAGGGTGCCTACAATTATCAAATTTTTAATTAAAACCTTTATACCTTCGGTTGCAAAGTTGTTGTTTTCAATTGAGGTGGCAACGCCGTCAAGAATGGGCTTGAGCCAATATGATGCGCCTATTGAGCACAGTGTTGAAAAAACAAGGGAAAGGAACACAACAATTAAAAGCCTTGTGTTTTTGCCGAAATATTTTAAAATGCGTAAAAATGTTTTCTTTGCGTTTTTAGGCTTTGATAAGCCTGCGTTTCTCGGACCCATAGGTGGCATTATTCAAGCACCCCCTTTTGTTGAGTTTTGTAAATTTCCTGATATATTTCACTGCTGTTCATAAGCTCATCGTGGGTGCCTGTGGCACTGATTTTGCCCTCGTCAAGAACAACGATTTGGTCAGCGTCCTTAACAGACGAAATTCTTTGAGCAATTATGATAACAGTGGTGTCCTTTAAGCTGGTGTAAAAGCTTTCTCTGATTTTTGCCTCGGTGGCGGTGTCAACCGCAGAGGTTGAGTCGTCCAAAATCAAAATTTTGGGCTTTTTAATCATTGCTCTTGCAATACAAAGTCTTTGCTTTTGACCGCCGGAAAGGTTCAATCCGCCCTGTGAAAGGTCGGTGTCATAGCCCTTGGGCTGGCGCATAATAAAGTCGTGTGCCTGCGCCGCCTTGCAGGCTGAAATTATCTCCTCGTCGGTGGCGTTGCTGTCGCCCCAACGGATATTGTCCTTAATGCTGCCTGAGAACAAAACATTTTTTTGCAGCACAACGCCTGTTAAATCTCTGAGTGCTTTAAGGTCGTAATCACGCACATCGGTGCCGTCAACCAGCACCCTGCCCTCGGTTACATCATAAAGCCTGGGTATAAGGTTAACAAGGCTTGTTTTTCCGCAGCCTGTTGAGCCTATAATTCCCACAATGCTGCCTGCCGGGGCTTTAAATGAAATATTTTCCAAAATATTGTCGCCCTCGTGGTAGCCAAAGCTTACATTGTCAAACTCAACCTCGCCCTTGGGCTGTGTGGGCACAAAGGGGTTTTCGGGGTTAACAATGTCAATTTCGGTGTCAAGCACTTCAACAACACGGTCGCCGCAGGCCTTTGCACGGGTCAGTTGCAGCAAAAGCATTGATACCATCATAATGTTCATTAACACTTGAACAATGTATGATGCCAAAACAGATATTTCGCCCACATCCATAAGGCCGTTTGATGCGTCTATTGAACCCTTGTAGTAAACATAAACTATTACCACATTCATCAAAAGCATCATAATGGGCATGGTGGTAACTACAAGCCCTGCAGCCTTTGAGCCCTGCTTTGCCAATTGGTCGGAGGCATCGTGGAACTTATCCTTTTCACGGTCCTCACGGACAAAGGCCTTAACAACCCTTATGCCGATAAGGTTTTCCTGCACAACTCGGTTAACATTATCAATTTTCTTTTGCATCTTTTGAAACATCGGAAAACCGAATTTTAATATGAAAACTATGATAACAGCTATAATGGGCAGCATTACCAAAAGTATCATTGATAGTTTGTGATTGATTCTGAACGCAAACACTGCCGAAACAATCAAAAGCGCAGGGGCTCTTACCAAAATCCTAAGGCCCATCATAAGCGTGTTTTGCAGCATGGTAATGTCGTTAGTCATTCTTGTTGTTAACGACGAGGTTGAAAATTTATCAATGTTTTTAAATGAAAAATCGCTGATTTTTTTGTAAACATCCTTTCTCAGCCTGTAAGAAAAGCGCTGGCTTACAACCGACGACGCTTTCATTGTTGACAGGCCTCCCAAAAGACCGATTACAGCCATTACAAACATTATTAAGCCTGTTCTTAAAACATATTGCTTAAGCTCGGGTGTGTTTTCGCCGGTGGCAACACGGTTGTAAATTACATTTGCTATTGAGGGCAGCGCAAGCTCGCAAACCGCTTCAATAATCATACCCAGCGCACTTACAATGCACAGGTGCCACAGGCCGTTAATGTATTTTGACAGCTTTTTAATCATTGGCATTTTCCTCCTGTTCCTTAATGTTTTTTAATACTGTGTCAAGCAAATCGGAAAGTTGCATAATTTCTTCCCATGATAATCCCTTCGTAATATGTTGCTCCTGAATATCCATTTTTATTCTTATGTTTTCAGGTGCAGCCTTGCCCCTTTCGGTAAGGTAAAGCTTTGTGAGCCTTGCGTCCTTTTCATCGGCACGCCTTTCAACAAAGCCCGCCTTTTCCATGCGCTTAATGCTCACTGAGGCGGTGGCGACCGCAACACCCGTTGCCTCGGCAATCTGGCCTATGGTTAAACCCTCGTTGTGCCTTAACAGCAAAATAATGTGCTGCTGACCTGAAAACAGCCCCTCCTCGGCGGCTGCCTGGTTAAACCTTTTACGCAGCGCCTTTGAAGCCTGTGTGATTCTCGGGCCTATCATTCCCCTTGCAGGGGGCTCTCCGCAGTGTAATTTTGTTGACATTTATATCACTCATTTCCGTTTGTTAGCCGCCTATCTTTAGCCGACTAAAGGCATTATAGCACTAATTTTTTATTTGTCAACACCAAAACATTAATTGTTGAAAAATTATTAACACTGTGTTAAAATATACCCACAACAATGGGGAGGTATGCCTTTATGGATTATAACTTGTGTGATTATAATGTGATCAATAAACTTTTATCGGCTCAGGGCTTTACCTTCTCAAAGGCATTAGGTCAAAACTTTTTGATTGACGGCAGCGTGTGCCCTGCAATGGCACAGGCTCTTTGCGCCGACAGCGGCACCGGCGTGCTTGAAATAGGCCCCGGTATCGGCGTGTTAACAAAGGAGCTTTGCAGGGTGGCAGGCAAGGTTGTTTCAATTGAGCTTGACAAAAGGCTTTATCCCGTGCTTGAAAAAACTCTTGGGGATTATGATAATTTTGAGCTTGTTCAGGGCGACGCTATGAAATTGGACCTTGCACAGCTGATTGATGAAAAATTCAGCGGCTGCAGCTGCGTTAAGGTTTGCGCCAATCTGCCCTACTACATAACCTCCCCGATTATAATGCGCCTGCTTGAAAGCAAGCTTAATATTGACGAAATAGTGGTTATGGTTCAGCGTGAGGCTGCCCAAAGGCTTTGCGCTCCAATCGGCTCAAGGGAGGCCGGGGCGGTTTCCGTTGCGGTTAACTATTATGCCAACGCCCGTGTTTTGTTTGATGTGGGCAGAGAAAGCTTTATGCCATCTCCTAAGGTTGACAGCGCAGTTATTGCAATTAAGCTCCGCAGCAAGCCTGAATACAATGTTAAAAATGAGGATAGATTTTTCGCACTGGTTAAATCGGCCTTTTCGCAAAGAAGAAAAACACTTGTTAACTGCCTTTCAAACACCTTGGGCTTATCAAAAGCACAAATTACCGACGCCCTTAATCAGCTTGGGCTTAGCACAACAGTAAGAGCCGAAAATTTAACAATGGAGGATTTTGTAAATCTGTGTGATTTACTTTTTTAACTATGGCAACAAAAACAAAAGACAGCACACTGGTTTTCAGTGAATACAAGGTGCCTAAAGCGGTTGCAACGCTTGCAATTCCCAGCGTTTTGGGCATGCTTATAAACATTATATACAATTTGGCAGACACATTTTTCGTTGGCCAAACCGGGGACGCAAATCAGGTTGCGGCGGTCAGCGTTTCAATGCCCCTGTTCATGCTTTTTATGGCGGTGGGCAACCTTTTCGGCGTTGGCGGCTGTGCGTTTATCAGCCGTTCGCTGGGCGAGGGCAAGACCGATAAAATAAAAACCATTTCGTCTTTCTGCATTTACACATCAATTTTCTGCGGAATTGCAATGGCGGTGCTGTTTCTGGCATTTAAAGACCCTATTTTAAGGCTTGTTGGTGCATCTGACAATACTATCGGCTTTGCAAGCGATTATATGTTCTGGCTTTCTGTTTGCGCACCCCTTATTATTGTGGGCTTTTGCAGCGGTAACCTTATCAGGGGAGAGGGCGCAGCAAAGGAATGCGTTATCGGCAATGTTATCGGTCAGTTGGTAAATATTGTGCTTGACCCGATTTTCATTTTATCAAAGGGCGACAGCCTTTTTGGTTTGACTATGCCATTTGGCCTGGGCAAGGGCTGCGAGGGTGCGGCAATTGCCACGGTTTTGGGCAATTTTATTTCGGTGCTCTATTTTATTTTCTACTTTTTAAGGGGAAAATCAATTTTATCAATCACTCCAAAGCGTTATTCCGCAAAAAACGGCATTGCCAAGGGCGTTATCAGCGTTGGCACACCTGCCGCACTTAACAACCTTTTAATGTCATTTTCAAACATTGCGGTAAATATGCTCCTTGCAAAATACGGCGACAATGCTGTTGCCGCAATGGGCGTTGCAATGAAGGCAAATATGCTGGTGGTTATGTTCCAGCTTGGTGTGGCTCAAGGTGTTCAGCCCCTTATCGGCTACTGCTACGGTGCAAAAAATTATGACCGTATGAAAAAATCCATGCGCTTTGCAATGCTGTGCAATGTAATAATCGGCGCCACGGTAACGCTGTTTTATATTGCTTTCAGGCGGCAGGTTATCGGGCTGTTTATTGATGACGCACAGGTTGTTGATTACGGCGTAAAGATGCTCACGGCAATGATGTCGCCCGGTGCTCTTATTGGAATTATGTTTATTATCAACTTTGCCTTCCAGGGCATGGGCAAGGGTATTCAAAGCTTTATTCTTGCAGCGGGTAGGCAAGGCTTGATTTATTTCCCCCTTGTTATTATAATGGATAAGGTAGTAGGTATTGACGGCATTATTTGGGCACAGCCCGTCGCAGACTTTGTTTGCATAATTCTCAGTGTTATAATGCTTTTAACAGTTACAAAAAAATTAACGCACAGTTTAACGGGAACGGAGCTTGCTAAATGATTATAAATAAAATTGAAAAGCAGGAGGCTACCGAGCTTGCCGCAAAATTAAGCGCCAAGCTGTGCAAGGACCCTATGTTTATGTATCTTTGCCCGGTAATCAGCAATAGACAGCAGTTTATTAATGTGTTTTTTAATTACTATTTATACGAATGGGCGGATTGTGACACCTTGCTTTGCAATGATGACAAAACAGCGCTTGTAACGCTGATTAATCCAAGGACCTTTGAATACAGGTTCAAGGGCAAGGGCGCACATGCTTTGAAAAAACAAAAAACCTCGCACTTTATTTTTGACCACAGGGAAACGGTCAGGAACATTGTGCACATTGTTGCACCCGGCACAATGAACCCAAGGGTGCTCACGGTTTATGCCAACACCGATACCGATTTGGCGGCAGTTTCGGCCCTTATTGATGAGGCTGTACAAATTGCAAACGAAAACAATTTGACCCTGGTTTATGAAAGTTTCAGCCAAAGGCTTATTGAGCTTATGGAGAACAAGGGCTTCAGCATTGCTTATCAAAGACGATACGGCGACACGCAGTTTATTCAAACCCTTATGACCTACAGCTGCTTTCATAAAGCGCCAAAAAGCGACGAAATTGTATGATATACTTAATTTATATACCCGGCGTAATATTTGATTATATATTTTGAAAGGATATGTGATTTTTATGTACGAAAATAAACCGTATGTTATTGCCGAAGCCGGCTGTAACCATAAGGGCGAAATGGAGATTGCAAAGGAGCTTATCAAGGTTGCCGCTCAAATTTGCCATGCAGACGCTATCAAGTTTCAAAAGCGCTGCAACAAGGAGCTTTTGACCCCGGAGCAATACAATGCTCCCCACCCGAACCCGGCCAATTCCTATGGCGACACCTACGGTGCCCACAGGGAATATTTGGAGTTTACCGCCGACCAGCACGCACAGCTTAAGGAGTGGTGCGAGGAATACGGCATTACATATTCAACCTCTGTTTGGGATTTAACTTCGGCAAAGGAAATTGCGGCTCTTAAGCCCGAATTTATTAAAATTCCCTCTGCCTGCAACAACCATTTTGAAATGCTGCAATGGCTCTGCGATAACTACGAGGGCGAAATTCAGCTTTCCTTCGGTATGACCACCCATGAAGAGGAGGAGCAAATTGTTTCTCTGTTTGAAAAGAACGGCAGGAACAAGGATTTGGTTTTATTTAACTGCACAAGCGGCTATCCCGTGCCCTTTGAGGATATTTGCCTTTTGGAAATTACCCGTATGCGTGAGGCTTACGGCGACAGAGTAAAGAAAATCGGCTTTTCGGGCCACCATTTGGGCATTGCCGCAGATATTGCCGCAATGACCTTGGGCGCAGATGTTTTTGAAAGGCATTACACCCTTGACAGAACCTGGAAGGGCACCGACCATGCCGCATCCCTTGAGCCTGACGGCGTTCGCCGCCTTGTTCGTGACCTTAACAATGTTCACAAGGCTTTAACCTATAAGCCCACAGAGATTTTACCCATTGAGCAGGTTCAGAGGGACAAGCTTAAATACAGAAAAAGATAATTAAACCTATTTCAGGTTGGAGAATGCTTATGAACGCAGCGTTTATACCCGTTAGGGGAGGCAGCAAGTCAATACCGCTTAAAAACATAAAGCCCATTTGCGGCAAGCCCCTTGTTTATTGGACAGTTAAGGCGGCATCTCTTTGCAAATTTATTGATGTGGTTTATGTTGCAACCGACAGCGACTTAATCAGGCAAACCGTTGAGGACTTTGCCCTTGATAAGGTTAAGGTTATCGGCAGGAGCGCCCAAAGCGCCTCCGACACCGCATCAACCGAAAGCGCAATGCTTGAATTTGCCGAGAGCTTTGATTTTGACAATATTGTGCTTATTCAGGCCACCTCGCCCTTGCTTACGGCTGAGGACCTTGACCGTGGCTTTGAAATTTTTGCCCGAGAGGATACCGATTCCGTTTTATCGGCGGTTAAGCAATATCGCTTTAACTGGTCGGTGGATGAAAAGGGCATTGCCACCCCCATAAATTATGATGTTTTCAATCGCCCACGCCGCCAGGATTTTGACGGCTATTTGGTTGAAAACGGTGCGTTTTATATTACCTCGAAGGCCGATTTGCTGAAAAGCCAAAACCGTGTCAGCGGCAACATTAAGCCCTGCATTATGAACGAGGATTCGTTTTTTGAAATTGACGAGCCCTCGGATTGGGTTATTATTGAGGCGCTGATGAAGAAAAACGGCCTTGACAAGCCCCAAATTCCCACAGATATTAAAATGCTTATTACCGATTGCGACGGTTGCTTAACCGACGCCGGTATGTATTACAGCGAAAAGGGCGATGAGCTTAAAAAATTCAACACCAAAGACGGGCTCGGCTTTGGGCTCCTAAAGCAAAGGGGCATTAAGGCAGGCATAATTACCGGAGAGGATGTTCAGCTTAACAGAAGAAGAGCGGAAAAGCTCAGGCTTGATTTTATCGAAAGCGGAGTAAGGGACAAGGTTAAGGTGCTTAACGAGGTTTGCAGAAAATTTGATGTTAAGCCCGAAAACATTGCCTATATCGGCGACGATTTAAACGATTTGCCCGTTATGCAGGCGGTGGGCTTCAGTGCCTGCCCAAGCGACGCTGTTGATGCGGTGCTTGAAAACGCAAGCTATGTTTGCAAGCGCACAGGCGGCAACGGCGCAGTCCGTGAGGTTATTGATTTGATACTTAAATAAAAAATTAAAGGCTCCGTTATCGGAGCCTTTGTTTGTTTGGAGTTTAAAATCCCTCAGTCAGCTGCGCTGACAGCTCCCTTGATAAGGGAGCCATAATAGGTGGAAGATGATTTTTGTTTAATCCCTCTTACAAGGGAGCCAAAATATGAAAAGGGGAGGTATTCTGTAAAGAGTACCTCCCATATTTGTTTATATTATGAAAGCTTAAGCAGCCTTGCGCCGTGCGGCGCAACCGAAAGCGAAATTGTGTTTTTAAAGCTGCCCAACTGCTCATTTTGCCAAATATCAAGCGCCTTATAATCGGTATCGGGCATTAAAACGGTGCTAAGGTCAACCTTTAACACCTTTTCCTTGTCGCCTGTGTTGAAAAGCGCAATATATTTGCAGCCCTTGCCGTTTGCCGCCCAAACTATTTTGCCCTTGCCGTTTTTCTCCTCACGGGCAATTTGCCTTGCACCGTAGCTTTTTGCGTGCATTTCCATATACTCGCTGTTTGTTAAAAGTGAAAGGGTAAAATCGTCGTTATCGGGCAGGTTGCCGCCAATCATAAGGGGACTTTTGAAAATGCCCCAAAGGCTCATCAGGGTGTATTGCTCCGCCTTGGTAAATTGGCTCATTCTGTTTTGCGGGCCGTGGCAGGTTCCGTTTTTAGACAGCCTGCCTATTGGCAGCATATCGCAATCGGGGTAGTTGCCCTTTGCCGAAACGCCCTGCCACTGGGCGCATTTGTCAAACATATTGTAAAGGGGCTCCCAACGGTCCCAAAAATCCCCGGTAAGGCGCCACATATTTGCGTTTTTGCAAAGGTGGTCTGCCTTTTCCCGTGGGGCAGGGCCCGGGGAAAGTGAAAGCACAATTTCTCTGCCGCAATTATCAATGGCTTTTCGCAGCATTTCTATTTCATAGTCGGCGGTGTAGGGGTTATCCCATTTTCTGAATTCGGTAACGCAAATATCGTCGCACTTTATAAAATCAACGCCCCATTCGGAGTACATATTGATAATTGAGTTGTAATAATCCTGTGCGCCTTGGCAGTTATATAAGCCGTACATATCCGTGTTCCAGGAGCAAACGGAAAAATGGTGGGCAATTTGCCTGCAGGTTTTGTCGCTGCCGTAGATTTTGCAGTTTTTTGCCGCCGCCTGACGGGGCACGCCACGCATTATATGTATTCCGAATTTTAAGCCCAAAGAGTGAATATAGTCGGCAATTGGCTTAAAGCCCTTTCCTCCCTTTGAGCTTGGGAAACGGTTTTCGGCAGGAATAAGCCTGCCGTATTCGTCCATTTCAAGCTCTGTAAAATTGTTATAATCGTTATCCCTTGATTTCGGCTCGTACCACTGAATGTCACAAACCACATATTCCCAGCCGTATTGCTTTAAATGCTTTGCCATATAATCTGCATTGGCAATAAGCTGTTCTTCATTAACCGCCGCACCGAAACAGTCCCAGCTGTTCCAGCCAAGGGGCGGTGTTTTAGCCCAGTTTTTAAAATTACTCATATCGGTTATCTCCTTTTAGTATAATATATAATAGTAAGCCGCTCCCAGTCAAGGGGTATGTTTTAAAATAGACTGTTTTCTATTGACAAAGGCGGCAATTGATGATTTTTGTTAAATTGCAAAGGGGCTGAACCCTGTGGAAAATGAAAATACAGGCATTTGCATTGCGCTGGCAGGCAACCCAAACTGCGGCAAAACAACGCTGTTTAACGCACTTACCGGCTCAAACCAATATGTGGGCAATTGGCCCGGCGTTACAGTTGAAAAAAAGGAGGGCCTGGTAAGGGGCAAAAACGGCGTTGCGGTTGTTGATTTGCCGGGGGTTTATTCTCTTTCTCCATATTCTCCCGAGGAAAGGGTTGCCCGTGATTATTTAGTCGGCGGCGCCCCCGATGTTATCCTTAATATTGTTGACGGCACCCGCCTTGAACGGAGCCTTTATTTAACAATGCAGCTGCTGGAACTTGGCTTGCCCGTTGTGGTGGCAATTAATATGATGGATTCCGTAAGAAAAAACGGCAACACCATTGATATTCCCTTGCTTTCAGAGCTGTTGGGGGTTGAGGTGGTGGAGGTTTCCGCCCTTAAGGGCACAGGGGTTAACCGTGCGGTTGATATGGCTGTTAATGCCGCAAGGGCAATGGCTCTGCCCCCTGTTCATACTTACAGCGCCCCTGTTGAGCAGGCTGTTTTAAAGATAATTGAGGCTGTTGCCACAGATGTTCCCAAAAATCGCCAAAGATGGTATGGCATAAAGCTTTTTGAGCAGGATAAAATAGCCTTGGGGGAGCTTGGGCTTTCACAGGAAAAATATGTGTTTATTAAAAAATATATAAGCCTTGCCGAGCGTGAGTTTGACGATGACGGAGAAAGCATAATTATAAGTGAAAAATATAATATGGTTGAGGGTTTTGTGCACCGCTGTTTTAAGCGCAGTAAAAAATCGGGGGCCACGGTTTCCGACAAAATCGACCGTATAGTTACAAGCCGCACATTGGGCATCCCCATATTTTTAGGGGTAATGCTTTTGGTTTACTATTCCGCAATGATGGGGGTCGGTGCGGCAGCCTCCCGTTGGGTGGGCAGTGTGCTTTTCGGCAGGCTTGTGCCAAGCTTTTTTAACAATGTATTAGCCGCCGTTAACTGCGCCCGATGGTTGAGGGCCCTTATTGTTGACGGTGTTTTGGCAGGTGTGGGCTCTGTATTGAGCTTTGTTCCCCAGTTGGCGGTGCTGTTTGCGCTGCTTGCTTTTCTTGAGGGCTGCGGATATATGAGCAGGGTTGCCTTTGTGCTTGATAAGGCGTTCAGGTGCTTTGGCCTTTCTGGCAAATCGTTTATCCCCATGCTTATCGGCACTGGCTGCGGCGTTCCCGGTATTATGGCGTCAAGAACCATAGAAAATGAAAGCGACAGAAGAATGACGGTTATAACCACCACTTTTGTTCCCTGCTCCGCCAAAATACCTGTAATCGGCTTAATCGCAGGGGCAATGTTCGGGGGCTCTCCCTTTGTTGCCGCCTCGGTGTATATTATCGGTATTTGCTCCGTGCTCATTTCAGGGGTTATTCTTAAAAAAACAAGGCTGTTTGCAGGCAAAAGCACGCCCTTTGTTATGGAGCTGCCTGCATATCGCCTGCCCACAGTGCAAAACATTCTTCATTCAGTGTGGGAGCGTTGCTTTTCCTTTATCAAAAAGGCAGGCACGGTAATTGCCCTTTTTTCGGCACTGATTTGGGTTTTGCAAAGAATCGGTATTGAAAAGGGCAGTTTTGGCATAGTCGGCACTGCAGAAAATTCCGTTCTTGCATATATGGGCAATGCTTTGGCACCGCTGTTTGAGCCCCTTGGCTGGGGTGGCTGGCAAACTGCCGTTGCCTCGCTTACCGGGCTTGTCGCCAAGGAAAACCTTGTGAGCACCTTTGGCATTTTGTTTAACTGCTCGGGTGAGCTTTCTGATAACGGCAATGAAATTTGGCAGGCACTGGCAATGTATCTGCAAAAAACAAGCGGCGGCAACGGTGCCCTTGCAGGTTACAGCTATTTGATTTTCAATTTGCTTTGCGCCCCCTGCGTTGCGGCGGTGGGGGCGATCCGCCGTGAAATGAACAGCGCCAAATGGACTCTCTTTGCGGTGGGCTACCAATGCGGCTATGCTTACCTTGTTGCGCTTATAATCTATCAGTTCGGGTGCTTTTTTACAGGCTGCACAAACCCAAAAGCCCTTTGCACGGCAGCGTGCGGTCTTGCACTTTTCCTGTATATGCTTTTCAGAAAAAACAAATATAAATAACCGAGCGCCTGCGGCAGCAGGCGCTCTGCATGTTTTTGGGCGTTATCAATGTTTTGCATATTTACACCGCAGGTGCACTGTGATATAATCAGTAAAGAGGGTGAATTTTATGAATATTAAGGATAAATTAAATGATATAACTATGAAAATCGGCGCTAAATTAGAGGGGGGCTTATCCCAGGCGGAAACCGACAGGAGCTCCGTTGAGCCTGTTATTACCCCCGGTATGCCCGAGCTTTTGCGTGAGGCGGCGGCAGAGGGCGCAGTGCTTTTGAAAAACGACGGCGTTCTGCCCCTTAAAAGCGGCACTCGTGTGTCACTTTTCGGCATTACCGCTGAGGAGTGGCATTATGTGGGCTACGGCAGCGGCGGCGATGTTAATTACCCTTACAGAATAAGCCTTACAGACGCTGTAAGAGCCTGTGAGGATTTAAACCTTAATGAGGATTTGGCAAAAATTTATGAGGCTTGGAACAACGAGCACCCAATTAACCACGGCTATTGGGGCCATTGGCCATTTTATTTTAGGGAAATGCCCCTTAATGACGAGGTTGTAACGGCGGCAAGAAATTTTGCCGATACTGCGATTGTTACCATCGGCCGTTCCTCGGGAGAGGATAGGGACTGCCAACTGAAAAAGGGCAGCTATTATTTGGCAGATGACGAGCGTGCAATGCTTGACGCAGTAACCGCAAGGTTCCAACAGGTTATAGTGCTGCTTAATATCGGCAACATTATTGATATGAGCTGGGTTGACGATTACGGCGACAAAATCGGCGCAATTCTTATCCCATGGCAGGGCGGTATGGAAAGCGGCAACGCTGTTGTTGATTTGCTTTGCGGCAAAAAAACACCCTGCGGCAGGCTTACGGATTCAATTGCTTATGGATATGACGATTATCCGTCCTCGGGCAGCTTTGGCTACAAGGATTTCAATGTTTACGGCGAGGATATTTTTGTGGGCTACCGCTATTTTGAAACCTTTAACAAAAGCCTGGTGCGCTATCCTTTCGGCTACGGCTTAAGCTATACCCAATTTAAAACAAAATCCGTTAAGGAAAAAGAGGTTGACGGCGGCTTTAGGTTCAAGGTCAAGGTTGAAAATATCGGCTCTTACCCCGGCAAGCATATAGTTCAGCTTTACCTTTCAAAGCCATGCGACAAGCTGGGTAACCCTGCCTATGAGCTTTGCGCTTTTGCAAAAACAGGCACCCTTATGCCCGGCGAGCAGCAGGAAATTGATTTGTTTGTTGATATGTATCAGCTTTGCTCTTATGACGACAGCGGCTCAACAAACCACGCCGGCGCCTATGTTATTGAGGGCGGAGAATATGCTTTCTGTTTGGGCGACGATGTAAGGAGCCTTGAAAAAATACATAAATATCATCAAGAAAAGACCGTTGTTTATGCCCAACACAAGCAGGCGGCTGCGCCCATAGAGAATTTTGAAATTATCCATGCCGAAAACATTTCAGGCAATGTGCATATTAAAATGAAAAATGCGCCAAAGCGCAAGTTTGACCTTGGTTGCAGAATAACAAACAATCTGCCCCCTATAATTCCTCAAACAGGCGACAGGGGTATTAAGTTTGAAGATGTTAAAAACGGCTCTGCAACAATTGAGGCGTTTGTGGCTCAGCTTTCCCTTGGAGAGCTGGAGGCTATTACCCGTGGGGATTATGAAATGAACAGCCCATTGGGTGCGTTGGGCAACGCAGGTGCATACGGCGGCGTGCTTCAATCCTTAAGGGATAAGGGTATCCCTGCAAAAATCACTACTGACGGACCATCGGGAATTCGTTTAACCGCAAGTTGCTCGCTTTTGCCTATCGGCACGCTTTTGGCTTGCAGCTTTGATATAGATTTGTGCTATCGGGTTTACAGCGCAGTGTCTGCGGAGATGAAGGAAAAGGGTACGGATGTTTTGCTTGCTCCGGGTATGAACATTCACAGAAACCCGCTGTGCGGCAGGAATTTTGAATATTTCAGCGAGGACCCGTATTTAACAGGTAAAATCGCCGCTGCAGTGGTTAAGGGTATTCAAAGTGAGGGCGTTTCCGCCTGTCCAAAGCATTTTGCCTGCAATAATCAGGAATACAGGCGCAATATGAGCGACTCACGCTTAACAGAGCGAGCACTTAGGGAAATTTACATCAAAGGCTTTGAAATTTGCGTTAAGGAGGCAAAGCCAAGGTGTATAATGACCTCTTACAACAAGGTTAACGGCGTTTACAGCCATTATAATTACGACCTTTGCACCACCATTTTGCGTGGCGAATGGGGCTATGACGGCACGGTTATGACTGACTGGTGGATGAAAAAAGCCAAGAGTCCCGAGTTCCCCAATATGTGCGACCAGGCATACAGAATTCGTGCCCAGGTTGATTTGCTTATGCCCGGCGGCGACCGTGTTACTAACCGCAAGCCTGACGGAACACTGCTTAAAACCTACGGCCTGCCTGACGGCATAACCCTTGGGGAAATGCAGCGCTGTGCAATAAATGTTCTTAAATCCTGTTGACAGGGTTATATAATGTATGAAAAAGGACTGTTTCACTTGTTTTGTGAAGCAGTCCTTTTGCTGTGTAAAATTATTTGCTTTTTTTATTTTTGCCCTTGTTGCGGTAGATAATCATAAATATCATACCCACCAGCCCCCCTGCGGTGTTTGAAATCATATCTGTCATAGTGTCAAACAAGCCGAGATAGCCGTATTCGTTGTGGTATTTTGACAAATCAAAGCCTGCGGTTTCAGCCCCCGGCTTTGAAAGCTGCAAATTGGTGCCGTGCATGGTGTCCATCAAAAACTCGTAAAACTCCCAGCCGACGGCAATTGATAGCGCAAACATAATGCTGAACAGTGCTGCCAAGGTTGCGGCACATTGGCCCTTCTTGCGCTGAATAATTACCGCAAAATCATATCCAAATATGGCGCACACCATGCCCGACATACAGTGCATGAACACATCATACCACCAAATTTTATCAAACAGCCCGATATATGAGCCAAAGGGGATTCCCAAAAATATAATAAGGTTCAGTGCGGTTTGGCTGATGGGCGGCACCTCCTCGATAAAGCTGCCGTTGCCGAAAACCTGGAACATGTCCCACAAATGGGTAAATATAAAGCAAAAAACGCTTTCAAAACCCATTACAAAGTCGCCCTTGATAAAGGAATATGTTGCACAAGCAATTAATGATAATCTTACAATTAACCAAAAAATCAATTGTCCCTTGGGAATGGTGCCGATTGGGTCTTTTTTTATTTTATAAGCCATAAAGTAACACCTTTTTAAATATAATATTTGTATATTACCATAAACCATAGTTTTTTCAAGCGTTTTTGGCAAAATATAAAATAAAAATAAACAATTGTAAAAATCATTGTGTTTTGACAAAGGCTTTGATATAATGCACTTAACAAAAAATAGACAATTGTTTATTATCTTGGAGGGAAGAATATGACTAAACCAAATGCACCCTGGATGAAATATTACGAGGGCATGCCGGAAACCCTGACCTATCCGTCAGGCTCAATGTACGAGGCTATTAGGGATTATGCCACTGCACACAACAAGCTTCATTCAAATGCCTACGAATTTCAGGGCAAGGCAACAAACTATGAGCAGTTTTTAGGCAAAATCGACAGGGTTGCAAGGGCTTACAGCGCTATCGGCATAGGCGAGGGCGACAGGGTTACCGTTTGTATGCCTAACGCTCCCCAGGGTATAGACACCTTTTATGCGTTAAACAGAATCGGTGCTATTCCTGCAATGATTCATCCCCTTTCAGCAGTGGGCGAAATTACATTTTACATTAAAAACAGCGAAAGTAAGGCCGTTTTGGTGCTTGATTTGTTTTATGAAAAGGTTTTGGAGGCGTTAAAGGAGATTGACCGCCCTGTTAAGGTTATCGTTGCCAGAATTAAGGATGAGCTTCCGTTCCCCCTTAACCTGCTTTATCCTTTAACTGTTAAAAACAAGCCTTCACCGCTCCCTAAGGATAATAAAAATGTTATCAGCTGGAACGAATTTATTGCTAACGGCAAAAAGTCTGCCCCGTTACCCAATAAATTCCCCAAAAAGGACGATACTGCGGTTATTCTTTTCAGCGGCGGCACAACAGGCACCTCAAAGGGCATTGAACTTACAAACCTTAATATGAACGCTTTGGGTACACAGGTTGCCGCAGGTGCGGGCTTTTCAATGGATGGCTTGCGTATGTTCTCCGTTATGCCACTTTTCCACGGCTTTGGCCTTGGCGTAGGCATTCACACAGCCCTTATTAACGGCGGAACATGTATTCTTATTCCGCAATTCACTGTTAAAACCTACGCAAGGGATGTTAAAAAGTATAAGCCCACCGTTATTGTTGGCGTTCCCACACTTTACGAGGCACTCCTGCGCTCCGAAGGCTTTGATTTTGACCTTTCATTCCTTGACGGCGTATTCTGCGGCGGCGACTCTCTCTCCGTTGAGCTTAAGAAAAAGGTTGATGCCTTCCTTAAGGAGCACAACGCAAAGGTGCAAATCCGTGAGGGCTTCGGCACTACCGAGTGTGTTACCGCATCATGCCTTACTCCCCACGATTTTTACCGTGAGGGCAGTATTGGTATTCCGTTTATTGATGTTTATTATCAAATTTGCGACCCCAATACCGATAAGGAGCTGCCTTATGGCACCGAAGGCGAAATTTGCATTTGCGGCCCAACTGTTATGAAGGGCTACCTTAACAATAAGTCTGAAACCGCCTCAACCCTCAGAACCCATGACGACGGCAATGTTTGGCTGCACACAGGCGATTTGGGCACCATGGATGAGGACGGATTTATCTATTATAAGCAAAGAATGAAGCGTTTGATTATCGTTTCAGGCATTAATGTTTACCCCTCACAGGTTGAAAATGCCATTGACGCTCATCCTGATGTTCTCCTTTCCTGCGCTATCGGTGTTCCAGACCCATACAAAATGCACAAGGTTAAGGCTTTTGTTGTTCTTCGCCAGGGCGTTGAGCCAAGCGATAAGATTAAGGAAGAAATACTTGCAAATTGCAGAAAGAATATTTCAAGATACGGCGTTCCCAGGGAAATCGAATTCAGAACAGAGCTTCCCAAAACCTTGGTTGGCAAGGTTGCTTACAGAAAGTTAGAGGAAGAGGAGGAAGCAAAGTACAACCAAAGCAAAAAGGAACAGAGCCAACAATAATATAGTATATAATATATAAATTATAAGTAACAAACCCCTGCAAGCGTGATTGCTTGCAGGGATTTTTTTGTTTTTTTAATTGTTAAAATTTCGCAAAATATCCGTTCTATATATGCCAAAGGCAATGTAATTAAATGGCAGAGTTCCCAATATATTGTATATTTGTAACAAAATTGGGACAAAAGGTTACAAAATGTAATTTATTTGTGGGCAGATTTTAAAAGATTAACCAAAAAATCGGTTTAGCGCACTAAAGCGTGAAAATGAAAAACCACAAGATTTGGTATCAGCCCCTTCGAAAATCGGCATTTAAAATTTTTGATTTGTGCAATTTATACAAAAAGTTCTCTTTTGAAAAATTGACTTGTTATGCATTTGTGCTATAATGGGCAACGCTTCAAGTGGTTTGGGTTCGATATCCTTGTGGTTTTCAAATAAGCCCTGCCATGGAAAAGAAAAGGAGACTAAGATGACTAACCAATCAAAAGTAGCCGGGAGAAGCACTTTTAAAGTATTTCTTTCAGCAGTACTTGTGATAGTCCTTATCGTTTCAACCTACACGGCAACAGCGTATGCCAAGACGGTTGATATGTACGATGTAAATGTTATCGACAACGGTCAGGAAATCATAATTACAACAGATGAGACGGAACCTATCGAAATTCTCAACACAGCCGGAATTGCTCTTTCAGCAGATGACAGACTTGACATTGCGTCATTCAGCAAGGGCGAGGGCGGCACAATCGTTATCAACAGGTTAAAAACAGTTAACATTAAGTTTGATGACACAATCACAGCATACGGAGTTTATGCAACAACTGTCGGCGGCGCTCTTTTTGAGCTGGGCCTTTCAGTTAAGGATAACGATGCAATCAACTACAGCTTTGACGCACCGGTTGAAGAAGGCATGGTTATCAATATTAACACAGGCTTCTCTGTTTCACTTACAGCAGACGGCAAAACAAGCAAATATGCTATTGTTGACGGTACAGTTGCTGATTTGTTAAGCCTTGCAGGTGTTGAGCTTGGCACTGACGATTACACAGAGCCCTCACTTAACACAGCTCTTGCAGCAGGCATGAAGGTTAAGGTTTGCCGTGTTACCTATGAAGAGGTTACCGAAAGCGAAACCATAGCATATTCCACCGAGAAAACTAACGACAGCTCGCTTAACCAAGGCACCCAAAAGGTTGTTAAAAAGGGTGTTAACGGCAGCAAGGATGTAACTTACAGCGTTAAGTATGTAAACGGCAAGGAAGCAAGCCGCCAGGCAATTAACGAGGTTGTTACAAAAACCGCACAGGCTCAGCAGGTTAAGGTGGGCACAAAAAAGGTTAGCGTTTCAAGCAGCGTAAAATCAAACGGCGTTAAATCACGCAACGGCTATACAGTGGGTCAAACCATTGGCGGCAGATATACACATTACTGCTCATGCTCAAGGTGCTGCGGCAAAAACGATGGCATCACAGCAAGCGGCAGAAGAATTTACAACGGTATGCCAAACCCATATTATGTGGCATGCAACTGGCTTCCGTTAGGTTCTGTAATCAGTGTTAACGGCAAGAATTATACGGTAGTTGACCGTGGCGGCTCAGGCCTTTCGGTTAAGGGCAGAATTGATATTTATACCCCTGCCGGCCACGCAGCAGCTCTCAGGGGCGGCACAGGCAACTGCAAAATCACAATTGTCCGTTTAGGCTGGTAATAATGCATCAATAAAAGGATGAACACAAAAAATGTGCTCATCCTTTTTTGTTATATTTCTTCCTGTTTTGTGTATTTTGCAAGAAATTTATTAAAATTCGGTATCAAAGCATAAAAATTGTTGAATTTTGCTTTATTATAATATATTATATTTATATATTTATTTTGGCGGTAATGATTATGGAATTGTTAAAGCAGAAAATTTTAACAGAGGGCGAAGTTTACGAGGGCAATATCCTTAAGGTGGATTGTTTTTTGAACCACCAGATAGACTGCGTTTTTTTGGCGCAGGTAGGTAAAGAATTTCATAGGTTATTTAAAGATGAGGGCGTTAACAAAATACTTACAATCGAGGCATCGGGCATTGCAATCGGTGCTATGGTTGCACAGGAGTTTAAATGCCCTTTAGTTTTTGCCAAAAAAACAAAAACTAAAAACATTGCCGGGGATGTTTACACCACAAAGGTTGAATCCTTCACCCACGGAACTACTTACGATATTATGGTTTCCAAAAAGTTTTTGGGCAAGGGCGACAGAGTTCTTATTGTTGACGATTTTTTGGCAATCGGCAACGCATTAAAGGGCCTTATTCAATTGGTTAAGGACAGCGGAGCGGAGCTTGTGGGCTGCGGTACCGTTATCGAAAAGGGCTATCAGCACGGCGGCGACAATTTGCGCAGCCAGGGCATCAGGGTTGAATCACTTGCTATTGTGGAGTCAATGAACCACGAAACAGGCGAGGTAACCTTTAGGGATTAATTCGGTTATAAGCACACAGGGTGCATATAATAAAAAACTGTATTAAAACGGAGGAAACAAAAATGAAAATTGCAAAGAAAATTGTTGCTGTTGTTCTTGCAGTTGTTTTGGTAGCTGCTGCTTTTGCAGGCTGCTCAAGCTCTACAAGCGACGAAAAGAAGGGCATGAGCGCTGATGTTATTGCCCGCAACGATATCAAGTCGGATGTTACAGTTCCGGACGATTTCAAAATCGGTCTTATTTGTCTTCACGACGAAAACTCAACCTACGACAAGAACTTTATCGATGCTATGAAGTCAGCTGCTTCAGGCATGGGCTTAAAGGACGAGCAGGTTGTTATTGTAACAAACATTACAGAAACAGGCTCAGACTGCTATGACGCAGCTGTTGACCTTGCTAAAAACAAAAAGTGCAACGTAATCTTCGCTGATTCATTCGGTCACGAGGGCAACCTTCTTCGTGCTGCTAAGGAATTCCCTGATGTTCAGTTCTGCCACGCAACAGGCACATCTGCTAAAACAGCAGGCGTTAAGAACTTCCACAACGCTTTCGCAGCTATTTACGAGGGCAGATATGTTGCAGGTGTTGCTGCAGGTATCAAGCTTAACGAAATGATTAAAGAAGGCAAAATCACTGCAGAACAGGCTGTTATCGGTTATGTAGGCGCATTCACATACGCTGAGGTTATTTCAGGTATGACATCATTCTATCTTGGTGCAAAGAGCGTTTGCCCTTCAGCTACAATGAAGGTTCGTTACACAGGCTCTTGGTATGACCAAGCTTTGGAGCAGGAGGCTGCTACATCACTTATCGACCAGGATAAATGCGTTCTTATTTCACAGCACGCTGACTCACTGGGCGCACCTACCGCTTGCGAGCTTAAGGGCGTTCCAAACGTATCATACAACGGCTCAACTTATGATGCAGGCAAGAACACATTTATTATCTCATCTGCAATCAACTGGGCTCCATACTTCCAGCTTATTATTGAAAACACAGTTAAGGGCGAAGAAATCCCTACTAACTGGGTTGGCACAATCGACACAAACTCTGTTGTTCTTTCAGGCGTTAACCAAGATGTAGTTGACGGCGAATCAACAATTGCAGAGCTTAACAAGGTTATTGACCAATTAAACGCAGGCACTCTTCATGTATTTGATGTTAAAAACTTTACTGTAACCGTTGACGAGGCAAACAAGCTTAATGTTAACGCTAAGGTTGACGCTGACGGCCACCTTACAGAGTATATGGCTGACATTGACGGCGACTATGTAGGCGATACAAATGTTGTTCACGACGGCTACTTTGATGAGTCAGGCGCAGATTTCCGTTCTGCTCCGTATTTTGACATTATCATTGACGGCATCACAAACATCAACACAAACTACGGTGACTAATATTACCGAAAATTAAAACCATACAAGGGGGCTTTTTAACCCCCTTGTATCTGCTTTTTATATAATCTGCAAATTTGTCGGGAGGGATAACTTGAACGCTTTAGAGTTAAAAAATATTACAAAAACCTTTGGTGCTGTTTATGCAAATAAAAATGTCAGCATTGATGTTAGACAAGGGGAGATTTTATCTATTCTCGGCGAAAATGGCTCGGGTAAAACAACCCTTATGAATATGGTTGCCGGTATTTATTTTCCGGATGAGGGTCAAATCTTTGTTAACGGCAAGGAGGTTGTTATCAAATCCCCTAAGGACGCTTTTGATAACAAAATAGGTATGATTCATCAGCACTTTAAGCTTGTTGATGTGTTTACCGCCACAGAAAATATCGTTTTGGGAATTGAAAACGAAAAGTTCAATTTAAAAGAATCCAAAAAACGGGTAAAAGCAATTACCGAAAAATACGGCTTTGCAGTCGATTTAAACAAAAAAATATACGAAATGTCTGTTTCTGAAAAGCAGACAGTTGAAATTATCAAGGTGTTATACAGGGGTGCGGATATTCTTATTCTTGACGAGCCCACTGCGGTTTTAACACCTCAGGAAACAAGAAAATTATTCGATGTTCTCCGCAAAATGCGTGAGGACGGTAAGTCGATTATTATAATTACACATAAGCTTAACGAGGTGCTGGAAATTTCTGACAGGGTAACAACCCTGCGTAAGGGCGAGCTTGTTGGTACCGTTGATACCAAGGACGCTACAGAGCAATCTCTTACAGAAATGATGGTCGGCCAAAAGATTGAGCTTAACATTCATCGTGACGAGCCTGAAAACACAAAGGAAAGGCTTGTTATCGAAAATCTTTCCGTTGTTAAAAAGGACGGCTCACTGGCTCTTGACAATGTGGAGTTCACTGCCTACGGCGGCGAGATTTTGGGCATTGCAGGTATTTCCGGCTGCGGCCAAAAGGAGCTGCTGGAATCAATTGCAGGCCTGCAAACAACCACTAAAAAATCAAGTATTCTTTATAAGCCTGACGAGCTTGGCCCACAGCAGCTTGTGGGAAAAACTCCAAAGGAAATCAGAAATTTGGGCATTGCCCTTTCCTTTGTGCCTGAGGACAGACTGGGCATGGGTCTTGTAGGTAATATGGATATTATCGATAATGTAATGCTCCGTTCATATAAAGAGGGCAAAAGCGCCTTCTTAAACAGAAAAGCCCCAAAAAATAAGGCTGACGATATTATTAACGAGCTTGAGGTTGTTACCCCAAGCCCCAACACCCCTGTAAGGCGTCTTTCCGGCGGTAACATTCAAAAGGTGCTTGTGGGCAGAGAGATAGCACTTCAGCCAAAGGTATTGATGGTTGCATATCCCGTAAGAGGACTTGATATTAACTCATCATACACCATTTATAACCTGCTTAACCAGCAAAAGGACGAGGGCGTTGCCGTTATTTTTGTAGGCGAGGATTTGGATGTTCTTTTGCAGCTTTGCGACAGAATTGTTGTTATGTGCTCGGGCAAGGTTACAGGTGTGTTAGACGCAAGAAAAACCACCAAGGAAGAAATAGGATTGTTAATGACAAAGACGGGAGGTGCTGATGTTGGCAAGCAAGACTAAAAACAGGGAACCGCTTATTCGTATTTCCAAGCGCACCGATGTTTCGTTAAAAACAGGAATTTTGGTCAGAGCAATTGCAATTGTATTGGCGCTTATCGTTTGCGGCATTGTTACCAAGGTTTTCACCGGAGATGACCCGGTTTCAATTTTCAAGACTATTGTTTACGGTGCTTTCGGCAACGGCAGGCTTTTGGTTACCATTCACGAAATTGCAATTTTGCTTTGCGTATCCCTTGCGGTTACTCCTGCGTTCAGAATGCGATTTTGGAATATCGGCGCCGAGGGTCAGGTGCTTATGGGCGCTTTAACCACCGCCATGTGTATGTTTTATTTGGGCGGCAAGGTGCCTGAGGGCGTGCTTATTTTAATAATGACCGTTTGTGCAATTGCATCTGCTGCAATTTGGGCGGTTATTCCTGCATTCTTTAAGGCTCATTGGGGCACAAACGAAACCCTGTTTACCCTTATGATGAACTATGTGGTAATTCAGCTTATTGAATATTTCCTTAAAATAGCTGATAAATCAGGCTCAAATGTTGTTGGCCCGGATTTATTGTCACACGGCTGGTTCCCGCAAATTTTCCACACAAACTATTTGCTGAACATTCTTATTGTTGCGGTGCTTACGATTTTGCTTTATGTTTATCTTAAATACAGCAAGCACGGCTACGAAATCTCGGTAGTCGGCGAAAGCGAAAACACTGCAAGATATATCGGCATTAATGTTAAAAAAGTTATCGTAAGAACCATGGCTCTTTCAGGCGCTATCTGCGGTGTTGCAGGCCTTTTGCTGGTTGGCGGTTCATCACACTCCATCGGCTCAAACCTTGCCGACGGCAGGGGCTTTACCGCAATTATGGTATCGTGGCTTGCAAAGTTTAACCCCATTGTTATGGTGTTAACCTCGCTGCTGTTGGTGTTCCTTGAAAGAGGTGCCGACGAGGTTTCCTCAAAATTCGGTCTTAATGCAGACTTTTCCGAAATTTTAACGGGAATCATTCTTTTCTTTATTATCGGCTGTGAATTTTTCATTAACTACGAAATTCACTTTAGAGGCAAGTCAAAAGTTGCAGAGGAGGAGAAGTAATATGGATTTAGCGTTTCAATTTATTTCCCGTGCGATAATGCAGGGTACTCCTTTGCTCTACGGCGCAACAGGCGAAATTTTAACAGAAAAATCGGGCAACCTTAACCTGGGTATCCCCGGTATTATGTATGTGGGTGCAATTTCAGGCGTTATCGGCGGATTTTTCTATCAAACAAACACCGATTTTGTTAACCCGTTTTTGGCAGTGCTTATTCCGCTGTTATCAAGCGTTTTCGGCTCGCTTTTGGTTTCGCTGCTTTATTGCTTTTTAACAGTAACCCTTCGTGCAAACCAAAATGTAACAGGTCTTGCAATTACCACCTTCGGCGTTGGCTTCGGCAACTTCTTCGGCGGCTCTCTTATCAAGGTTTTAAAGAGCGATGTTCCTTTCCTTGCTCTCGGCGAAATCGCAGGTGCTTATAAAAAGACATTACCCTTTGCAAGCGATATGAGCGCCTTTGGTCAAATGTTCTTCTCATACGGCTTTATGGTGTATTTGGCAATTGTTATTGCTTTGGTTTGCGGCTTTATTTTAAGAAAAACAAAGGTTGGCTTGCAGCTTAGGGCTGTGGGCGAAAACCCTGCAACAGCTGATGCGGCAGGTATAAATGTTAACGCATACAAATATGCGGCAACCTGTATAGGCGGCGTTATTGCCGGCTTGGGCGGACTTTATTATGTTATGGATTACAGCAACGGCATTTGGTCAAACAACGGCTTTGGCGACAGAGGCTGGCTTGCTATCGCAATTGTAATTTTTGCAACATGGAAACCGGGTCTTGCAATTTTAGGCTCCTATGTTTTCGGTGCGCTTTACATTTTGTCAAATTATATCAGCGTTCCTATGACATATATTCCCATCATTCAAATGCTGCCTTATGTTGTTACAATTCTTGTTCTTGTTATTGTAAGTGCAAGAAAGAAAAAAGAAAATCAAGGTCCTGCGTCACTGGGACTTTCGTACTTTAGGGAGGAGCGTTAACTATGACAATGCTTGACAGCGACATTTCACAGGTTCTTGTTACAGAAGAGGAGCTTAGGGAGATAAATAAGCGCCTCGGCGCTCAAATCACAAAGGATTTTCAGGGTAAAAACCTTTTGGTTGTGGGTATATTAAAAGGTTCAATTTATTTTATGACCGATTTAACAAGGTATATTGATTTACCCCTTAAGCTTGATTTTCTTGCTGTTTCAAGCTACGGCAGCGGCACAACCTCGTCAGGTGCGGTTAAAATTGTAAAGGATATTGATATTAACCTTGAGGGCTACGATATTCTTTTGGTTGAGGATATTCTCGACTCGGGCAGAACCCTTGATTATGTAAGGCATTTAATCGGCGCAAGGGGTGCAAACAGCATTTCTATTGTTACCCTGCTTGATAAGCCGGAGCGCAGAGTTGTTGACCTGCACCCTGATTATGTGGGCTGCGATGTACCTGATGAATTTGTTGTGGGCTATGGCCTTGACTATGACCAAAAATACAGGAACATTCCTTATATCGGTGCTCTTAAAAGAGAGATTTACGAATAATGAAACAATTAAACACCCATTGCAACCAATGGGTGTTTTGTTATGCAAAAACGGCTCAAGCATTTGCTTGAGCCGTCAGCGTGTCGAAAAAGTCTTTTCGGCACGCTGTGGGGCTGTTGAGAATGGTTCTGAATTTCGTTTTCTTGCGAACTATGCTGTACGCCGGTACCGCTTGTGAGCAAAAAACGAAAAACGCCAAAATCGCCGCAAACTCGATGTTTGCGGCGATTTTCTTTGAATTATGTCGTTATAAAATTTTGTTTCGGTATAGGATTGCCCATCCATATATTTAATGTTTTACAAAACAACTTTGGCGTGTTTCAGAGCCTTTATCGACAGTCTAAACGGCTCAAGCATTTGCTTGAGCCGTTTAATAATGCATTATTACTTTCTGAAAATAATTGCTTCTCTTTCGGGGCCGTTTGAAACCATTGTGATTTTGTGGCCGAGCTCGCTTTCAATGAACTCAACATAATCCCTTGCCTCTTGGGGAAGGTCCTCATAGTTTTTAATGCCACGAATATCGCAATGCCAGCCCTTTAATGTTTTAAATACGGGCTTTGCCTTTTTAAGGGTTGGTGTTGTGGGGAAGTCCTTGGTTACCTGACCGTCAATCTCATAGCCAACGCAAACCTTAATTTCCTCAAGGTAGCTGAGGCAGTCAAGGGCTGTCATTACAACCTGGGTTGCGCCCTGGCACTCAATGCCGTAGCGTGATGCAACACAGTCAAACCAACCAACACGGCGTGGCCTGCCTGTGGTGGCGCCGAATTCGCCTTTGTCGCCGCCGTGAATACGCAGCTCCTGAGCCTCGTCGCCGAATATTTCAGATACAAACTCGCCTGCGCCTACTGCCGAGGAATAAGCCTTTGTAACAACAACAATATCCTCAATCTTGTGGGGAGGTATTCCTGCGCCCACTGCGCCGTAGCCTGCAAGGGTTGATGATGATGTAACCATGGGATAAATGCCGAAATCGGGGTCCTTAAGTGTGCCTAACTGACCCTCAAGCAAAATGTTTTTGCCCTCCTTGATGGCGTCTGCAATAAACTTGTGAGTATCGCAAACATAGGGTGCGATTTTCTCCTTGTATTCCATACAGGTGTTGAAAAGCTCCTCCTCATCAAGCAAAGGCTTGTGGTAAACATGCTCCAATGTAAGGTTTTTAAGTGTGCATATATTTTTAAGCTTTGCTCTGAGGGTTTCCTCGTCAAAAAGCTCGTTAACCTGAATACCGATTTTGCTGTATTTATCTGCAAAGAAGGGGGCAATGCCGCTTTTTGTTGAGCCGAAAGCGTTTTTACCCAATCTTTCCTCCTCGTATGTATCAAGCAAAATGTGATAAGGCATAAGAATTTGCGCCCTCTCGCTAACAAGCAGCTTTGGGTTAAGGCCTGCCTTTTTAACATCCTCAAGCTCGTTGATGAACTTGTTAATATCAAGGGCTACGCCGTTGCCGATAATGCAGGTGGTGTGGTCGTAGCACACGCCTGACGGCATAAGATGAAGAGCAAATCTGCCGTGCTCGTTAATAATTGTGTGGCCTGCGTTTGCACCGCCCTGAAAGCGAATTACAATGTCGCTCTGCTGAGCAAACATATCGGTAATTTTACCTTTTCCCTCATCGCCCCAGTTAGCGCCTACAATAGCTCTAATCATAACAAAATATCTCCTTTAATATATGTAAATATATGAATTAGTGGTGGAATAATCTGATGCCGGTCATAGCCATTGCAATTGAGTGCTTGTCACAGCATTCAATAACATTTGCATCTCTTACAGAGCCGCCCGGCTGGGCAATGTATTTAACGCCCGATTTAACGGCACGCTCAATATTATCCTCAAACGGGAAAAAGGCGTCTGAGCCAAGTGCAACATTATCCATTTTTTTGTGCCATTCTTCCTTTTCCTCAGCGGTAAAGGGCTTGGGCTTTTCGGTAAAGTATCTTTGCCATACGCCGTCCTCTAAAAGTTCATGATAATCGTCGCTTATATAAAGGTCGATTGCATTGTCGGCGTCGCACTTGCGGATACCGTCAATGAAAGGAAGATTAAGCACCTTTTCGTTTCTTCTGAGCCAAAGCATATCTGCCTTGCTGCCTGCCATTCTTGTGCACAAAATACGGCTTTGCTGACCTGCACCAACACCCAGTGTTTGGCCGCCCTGTGCATAAACAACAGAGTTTGACTGTGTATATTTTAAAGTAATCATTGAAATGAGCAGGTCGATTTTTGCAATTTCCGGAATATCCTTAACCTTTGTGGGCATATCGTTGAACAAATCCATAGTGATTTTTGCGTTGTTGCGCTTTTGCTCAAACTTAATGCCGAAAACCTGCTTTGTTTCCATCTCAGGGGGAACATAGTCGGCGTCCATTTTGATAATAAGGAAATTGCCACGCCTTTTTGCCTTGAGAATTTCAAGGGCCTCATCGGTGTAATCTGGAGCGATTATACCGTCAGAAACCTCCTTTTGCAGGAATTTTGCAACAGATGCGTCGCAAGTATCCGACAATGCAACAAAATCGCCGAATGAGGACTGCCTGTCGCAGCTCCTTGCTCTTACATAAGCCTGAGCAATGGGCGAAAGCTCCAAGCCCTCGGGCACCATGCAAACCTTGCGGTCAACCTCGCTGAGGGGCTGTGCCACTGCTGCTCCTGCCGGAGAAACATGCTTAAAACTTGCTGCGCTGGGAAGCCCTGTTGCCTCCTTAAGCTCCTTAACAAGCTGCCAGCTGTTAAAAGCGTCAAGCAAATTAATGTAGCCTGCTGCACCGTTGATTACCTCAAAGGGGAGCTGGGCGCCGTCCATGTGAATGCGTGCCGGGTTTTGGTTTGGATTGCATCCGTATTTTAACTTGTATTCTGTCATTTAAGCTACCTCGTACATATTTAATAAAAATAACATTACAAATTAGTATTTTACACTACTTCGTTGAAAAAAGCAATACAACATGGTACAATAAATTCAAGGGTTGGTGAGAAAATGACAGGATTTCTGGTTGTTAATCATTTTTTGCAGGGCAAAAAGTATGACGAACTGTATAATCATTTAAAAAATGCGGCGGCAGGCCTTGGAGTTGACCTTCAAATCAAAACAAATCAGCAAATGATTTTTGAGGAAAGCTCCCCGGATTTTGTTTTGTTTTGGGATAAGGATATTAACCTTGCCGCTATGCTTGAAAACAGGGGAATACCTGTTTTTAATTCCGCAAGGGCTATTGCTCTGTGCGACGATAAGGCAAAAACATATACTGCATTGCTGAACAAGGTGCCCCAACCCGAAACCTATGTTGCGCCGCTGTCCTTTTTCAGCTGCGATTACAGCGATTTTGTGGATACGGCAGCAGAAAGGCTGGGCTATCCCTTGGTTTATAAGGAATGTTACGGCAGCTTTGGGGAGCAGGTGTATTTGTGCACCGGCAGGGACGAGATTTTTGCCCACATTAACGGCAAGCCATTTTTGCTGCAAAAATATATTGAATGTAATTCAACCGATGTGAGGATTGAGGTTGTTAACGGCAAATGCGTTGGGGCAATGAAAAGGCAAAACCCAAATGATTTTCGCTCAAACATAACAAACGGCGGCAGGGGAACGGCATACACCCCCACACAAAGAGAGCAGGAGCTTGCGGTTAAGGCAAGCAACGCCCTGGGCTTGGATTTTTGCGGAGTTGATATTTTAAACGGCTCCCTTGTTTGCGAGGTTAATTCAAACGCTCACATAATAAATCTTAAAAATGTTACCGGTGTTGACACTGCACCTGTGATAATAGAAAGCGTGCTGTCAAAAATATGAAAGCAGTTTTGTTTTATTCAAGCGAAGAAGCGGAGAGAAATAAATTTGCCGTTGAGGTTTTTAGGCGGGAACTGGGGGCGGAATTGGTTACGCCTGACTACCGTGGCGGTGCGGATTTTGTTATAAACCGCACAAACGATTATAAAATTGCGGAATTTTACGAAAACCGTGGGGTCAGAGTGTTTAACCCCGCTGCATTTTCAAAATTAGCCAACAACAAGCAGCTTTGCTATGATTTTATGGAGGAAAAGGGCATAGAAATTATGCCCACAAGATACAGCAAACCTCCCTTTGTGAAAAAGCCTGTTGACGGCCACGGCGGCCAAGGTGTGGTAATGTGCACCAAGGGGCAGGAATACGATGAAAATTTCGTTTGCCAAATGCCTGCCGGCGATTTGGGCAGGGATTTAAGGGTTTGGATGCTGGGAAATGAAATAACAGCTGCTGTTTTAAGGGAAAGCAGCACCGATTTTCGCTCAAATTACTGCCTTGGGGGCTCTGCCCGGGTGTATGAATTATCCCCTGAAGAAAGGGAAAAAATAAAAAAAATAACCGCCCTTGTAAAAGGCGATTATTATGGTGTTGATTTTGTTTTTAACGACGGTAAAATTGTGTTTAACGAGCTTGAGGATACCGTTGGGGCAAGAATGCTTTATGACAAAACCCAAATTGACATATTGCACCTGTATTGCGAATATATAAAGAAAAATATTTGATTACCCTAAAAGAAAATATCCTGCGCAGCCATAAAGGGTGCAAAGCATAACCAAAATGTTTGCAACGGCGTTTGTTTTGCCTGCAATCATCCTGATTATTATTCCCACTGCTGAAAGCAGCAGGCCTGCCCAGGCAACCACAATTTGAATTGTTTTATCGGCAGGCAGGGCGGTTGCGTTGATAAATGTTACCAAGCAGCCCAGTGCCACTGCAAGCCAAAAGAAAATTATGTGCACGGTTTCGTCGTTTTTTGGCTTAAACATAAAAACGCTTGTCACAATAAATGAAAATGCAATAACTATATATAGAATAAACATTGGCGAAAGGGCCATACTGCCACCTCATTTCATATTGCTAAAATTATACAACAAACTGTGCCTTTCGTCAAACCCGTGAACGAACAAAATAAAAAAGCACTCAGCAGAGTGCTTTTTTATGGTGACCCGGACGGGAATTGAACCCGTGTTACCGCCGTGAAAGGGCGGTGTCTTAACCTCTTGACCACCGGGCCGAGGTGGTGGCTTTAACTGGATTCGAACCAGTGACACTGCGGGTATGAACCGCATGCTCTAGCCAACTGAGCTATAAAGCCATTTCTTTTGCAAGCAAGATTATAGCCTATTACAATGCAAATGTCAACACTTTTTTTCAATAAATAAAAAATATCAGCCCTTACGGGCACGCAAACAGCACATTTGTTTGACATATCGGCCGCTAAAATATATAATATAAACAATTATTCGCCACAAGGAGTAAGTGCTATGCAGGTGCTATCCAAAACCCAGCAGGATATTTTTGAGTATATCAGGGAAATAATAGACAGCAGGGGGGTTGCTCCCACTGTCAGGGAAATAGGCGGGGCCGTGGGGCTTAAATCCACCTCTTCCGTTCAATATAACCTTAATGCTCTTGAGGATTTGGGCTACATTCAGCGTGACGCTAACTTAAAGCGCACCATTCGTATTTGCTCGGCGGGCACAAAGGCACGGCATATTCCCCTTGTGGGCACCGTTGCCGCAGGCAACCCGATTTTGGCAACCCAAAGCATTGAGGAATATATTCCCGTTGCAATAAGGGGCAATGTTGACAATATGTTTGCCCTTAGGGTAAAGGGCGATTCAATGATAAACGCCGCAATTTTAGACGGAGATATTGTGGTTGTTGAGCGCACCCCTGTTGCCGATAATGGGGACATTGTTGTTGCCCTTATTGATGAGGAGGCAACGGTTAAACGATATTTCAAGGAAAACGGCGGCTTCAGGCTCCAGCCTGAAAACGACAGTTACGCACCCATTATTGTTAAGGAACTTACAATACTTGGTAAGGTTAAAATGGTTTTGCGCAGCCTGTAACAGATTGTGGGCACCGTATTGAATTTTTAATCCATTTGTGCTACAATCCTCTAAATATAATATATAATTTATGGAGATGAAATTATGAGCGAATGTAATCATAATTGCGAAAGCTGTTCAAGCAACTGCGGAGAAAGGACACAGCCGCAGAGCTTTTTAAAGCCCATGAACAAGTATTCAAATATTAAAAAGGTTATCGGAATAGTGTCCGGCAAGGGCGGCGTCGGCAAAAGCCTTGTAAGCTGCCTTCTTGCAGCAAAATGTCAGGCCGCAGGGCTTAAGGTCGGCATACTTGATGCTGATGTTACAGGACCGTCGGTTCCAAAATCCTTTGGCATTAAAAGCCGTGCAATGCAGGATGATAAGGGCCTTTTGCCCACAGTAACCAAAACAGGGGTTAAAATGATGAGCATTAACCTGCTTTTGGAGGATGAAAACCAGCCTGTTGTATGGCGTGGCCCGGTTATCAGCGGCGTTATTCAGCAGTTTTGGACCGATGTTAATTGGGGCGAGCTTGACTATTTGTTTGTAGATATGCCCCCGGGAACAGGCGATGTTGCTTTAACTGTTTTTCAGTCGCTTCCCGTTGACGGAATTGTTATTGTTTCAACCCCTCAGGATTTGGTAAAAATGATTGTTAACAAGGCCTTTAATATGGCTAAAATGATGAATGTTCCCGTTTTGGGCCTTGTTGAAAATATGAGCTATTACACCTGCCCGGATTGCGGCAAAAAAATTAACATTTTCGGGGAATCGCAAATTGACGAAACCGCAAAGGAGCTGGGCGTCAGTGTTTTGGCAAAACTGCCAATCAATCCCCAAACAGCGCAAATGGTTGACAGGGGCGCAGTTGAGGATATTGAGTGCCCCGAACTTGATTCTTTTGTTAATTCACTTAAGTAGCAGTGCGCTGCCCTTACGTATTTTTTAATGAGGTGAAAATATGCCGAAAAGAGAAGATTATATCAGTTGGGACGAATATTTTATGGGTGTAAGCCTTTTAGCGTCAATGCGCAGCAAGGACCCAAGCACACAAGTGGGCGCCTGCATTGTCAGCACGGATAATAAAATTTTATCCGTCGGCTACAACGGCTTTCCCAGAGGTTGCAGCGATGACGAGTTCCCTTGGGAGCGCAGCGGAGATGACCAAAACCGAACCAAATACCCCTTCGTTTGCCATGCAGAGCTTAACGCAATTTTAAACGCAGGGGGTCAAAACCTCAAAGGTTCAAGGATTTTTGTTGCCCTGTTCCCCTGCAACGAGTGTGCAAAGGCCATAATCCAAAGCGGTATCAGAGAGGTTGTTTACATATCCGACAAATATTCAAACACGCCCGCAACCCTTGCAAGTAAAAAAATGCTTTCGGCGGCAGGGGTTAAGCTTACACAATTTTCAAGCGAAAGATGCATTAACATTTCTTTTGATGCAGATAAAATTTAAGGACGGACAATTAATGAAGAAGGAAGTCGATTTATACGATTTTGACAAAACAATAGTGCCCTTTGACAGCGGCTCGCTTTTTGTGGCCTATTGTATGTTGCATTATCCCTGGTGCATTATTACTCTGCCCGTTATGGCTGCGGCGGCGCTGCTTATGCTTGTGGGCATAATAAGCTTTACCGATTTTAAGAAAACCTGTTTTATGTTTTTGCCCCTTATTCCCTGCCAACGGGCTGTAAAACGCTTTTGGGATAAGTATGAGAGCAGGGTGCACCCTTGGTTTGCTGACAAGCCACGCTACGCAATCGTTATCAGCGCAAGCCCTGATTTTTTGCTTAATGAAATTAAGGGCCGCATTGGTATTGACACACTGATATGCACCCGTCACAATGCAAAAAGCGGCACTATTATCGGGGAAAACTGCCGTGGCGAGGAAAAGGTCAGGCGGCTTTTTCAGAAGTTTGATAAAAACGAAATAAAAATTATGGATGTGTATTCCGATTCCATAAAGCATGATAAATACATTTTTGCCCTGGCAAATGAAAACTGCTATCACATTGTTAAGGGCGAGAGAGTTAAAATTAATATAAAGGAATTAATTGGAGCATAGTAGGGTATATGAAATACTTTTTACGCATATTGCTTGTGCTTGTTGTGGCGGTTGCCGCAGTTTACGGCGTTTATCAATATAATAATTCCGGCGGCAGCACCGGCGGCGACAATATTACCACCGTTACAAAGGCTCCTGCTACCGAAAAAAACGGCGACAGGGTTTTGCTTGCTCAATACGGCGACGAATTTAAGCTTTACAAAAGCGGAAATATCGTTATTCTCAACGCAAACGGCAAGGATTACGAGTTTGAAAATTGGAGCTCTGATATTGACGCCAAGGAGCCGGAACTTTATTACGAGGATTTTGACGCAGATGACGAAAAGGAGCTTGCCGTAAGGGCTGTAAGCGATGTTAAAGGCGAGGATTACACCTATAATCTGTATTTTTTGGACCCTGAAAAGGAGGATAACGGCGACACAAGCTACAATGTTACCGTTGCCACCAGGAGCACTTGGAGTGAAATGCTGGAGGATACCGTTTTGGTTGAGCTCAGCCAATTAAAATCCTGCAACAAAATAGGTCAGCTTGCAATGAATTATGCCGATGACGGAGTAAGTTATAATAAGGACACCGGCATTGTTACAAAGGGTCACAGCGGCTATTTCGGCGTTTTGCAGGACGGCGGCAACTATTTAACCATTGACGGCTGGTCAAAGGGCGACGGTATTTATACTATTGACAAAAATAACAAAATAAACCTTGATATTGATGTTAATGTAACCTACAAGGGCTCTGCCGTGGTGCAAAAGGCAGGCAAAATTCACATGCAGCTCAATTTGCAAAAAAACGGCGGCTTTTTAACCGCTCCAAAATCTCTTAAATTTGTTGCATACGATGAATACAAGGTTTCAGACCCCACAACGGTTGCGGATAAGGCATGGAGCTTTACCGAAAACAACTCAAATAAGGCTGTGCCCGGCGGCAGCGCCACAATCGGCTGGATAAACCACAAAATCGATTACGATTCAACGGTTACAACCCAAACGGTTAACTATTCAACGGCGCAAACCGATATTAACGGCATTGAAAAAATTGTGCTTACCGATAAAAATATCAGCCTTACCGCAAAAAAAGGCTACACCTTTGATAATTCTTCTGCCGGCAGCGGGCATTTTTCGGTAATAATAAATGAGGGCACCAAAAGCGAATACAGCATTGCCTACAAGGCAAGCGTTGACAAAAGCGGAGCAAAGGAGGTTTTAACCATTTCCTTTGACAAATCCTACCCTCAGTCTGAAATTAAAACCATTTCCGTCAATTACGGTACTAAATAAATTAAGAATGTATAAACTAATCACAGTAAGGGTTGAACCTTCGCCCCACGGTTGCTATAATTCTTTTTACAGTAATATTAGGAGCATGTGCAGTGCAAAAAAACATTAATGTATTAATAACGGCTGATTCAACCTGCGATTTACCAAAGGGCCTGGTTGAAAAAAACCGCATAACAATTGTTCCTCTTTCCGTTTTGTTAGGGGAAAAATCCTATCTTGACGGCGTTGACATCAGCCCCAAGGATATTTACGAATATGTTAATAAAAGCAACGACCTGCCCAAAACTGCGGCAGTTTCCCCGGCAAAGTATTACGAAATTTTTGAAAATGCGGTTTCACGGGGCATGCAGGTGGTGCATATCGGCTTGTCGTCTGCAATTTCGTCATCGTATCAAAATGCCTGCGTTGCCGCATCCGAGTTTGACAATGTTTATTGCGTTGATTCAAAATCCCTTTGCACCGCAATGGGTCTTTTGGTTCTTAAAGCCTGCGATTACAGGGATAAGGGCATGGACGCCAAGTCAATTGCCAAAAAAGTTGAAAAGCTGGTTCCCAAGGTTAAGGCAACATTTGTGTTAAATTCACTTGAATATTTGCACAAGGGCGGCCGCTGCTCGGGCGTTGCACGCTTTGGCGCAAATATTTTGGGTATAAAACCCAGCATTGCGGTTGACAGCAAAACAGGCCAAATGGATGTGGATAAAAAATACCGTGGCAGAATGGACATTGTTTATAAGCGATATATTAACGACTGCCTTGCAGATATTGACAACATTGATTCGTCAAGAATCGTAATTGCCGACAGCGGCGGAGTCAGCCCCGACATATTGGCCTTTGCCAAGGGCGTGATTGACGGCAAAAATAAATTTGAACAGGTTATTTTTGCAGACGCAGGCTGCACAATTTCCTCACACTGCGGCCCAAAAACACTGGCAATATTCTATATCAAAAAATAAAATGAGCGGAATCGGTCGGAGCTCCGTAACAAGGTGGTGGCTTCTCGGCTTGACTCCGTTCATTATTGCTTTAAGGATGCTTTATGAAAACAAAGGAACAGATATTAAGCCGATTAATTGAAAATTCGGATGAATACATAAGCGGTCAACAGTTGGCGCAGGCAATTGGGGTCAGCCGTGCCGCAATTTGGAAGGGTATAAAGGCGCTCAGAGCAGGGGGCTTTGCCATTGATGCGGTAACAAACAAGGGCTACCGCCTTGGCAAGGAAAACGATATATTAAACGCCCCACTTGTGCAGGCGGAAATTGAAAACAGCGCCGTTCGTGTTATTTATTATCCCACCATTGATTCAACCAACACCCAGGCAAAACGCCTTATAAACGAGGGCGTGCAAAATGATTTGCTCATTATCAGCGAGGAGCAGACCAACGGCCGTGGTCGTCAGGGCAAAAGCTTTTATTCCCCTGCGCTTACGGGAATTTATATGACCCTTGTTACCCACCCTATGACCGCCCTTACAAACGCCGTTACCGCCACAACTGCGGCGGCAGTTGCCGTGTGCCGTGCAATAGAAAATTTAACGGATATTGAGCCTAAAATTAAATGGGTTAACGATGTTTACGTTAACGACAAAAAGGTTTGCGGAATTTTAACCGAAGCCGTAACGGATTTTGAAACCCAAACGGTAACTTCTGTTATCATAGGCATAGGCATGAACATTAAAACCCTTGATTTTCCGGTGGATGTGGAAAATGCCGCAAGCCTTGGTGTTGAGATTAAGCGCCACCGCCTTATTGCCGCAATAACCAATCAGCTTTACAGGGTGTTGAACGGCAGCATTGACGATTTTATCAGCTACTACCGCAGCCACTCAATGATTATCGGAAAAAGGATTAACTTTATTAAAAATTCACGGGTTACCCCTGCCACCGCCTTGGAGATTGACGAAACCGGCGGCCTGGTGGTTCAACTTGAAAACGGCGATATAACCACCTTGCGTTCAGGGGAAATAAGCGTTAGAAGGGTCGAATAAGAGGCACTTTTGGCGCTCATTTGTGAATGCCTACAACTTACATTATGTTATATATGTTAAAATTAAGTTAAATTGTCTGTTGTAATAAAAGATGTTATTTGCTATAATGTTTTGGTAATATTTATTTTATTTTAGAAAAGGGGTTTCTTTATGGCAAAAAATGCTACTGCTGTTGCAGGTTCAGCTGCATCGGCAGAAAAGAAGTACATGAAGCCGTCTGAGATAGTCACCTTTGGTGTGGGACTTTTCGGCGTAGCCCTCCTTACAGGATGGATGCCCGACTACACAATGACCTTCTTTGCCGACTTCGCATTCAAGGGCAAGGGCTTTGATTCAACACAGCTTGCACTTATGGTTTCCACCGTTTTCGGTGTTGCCGGTTTTGTAGGCGCTGTCTGTGAGCTTGTAATCGGTATGCTCGTTGACCGAACAAAAACTCCTCTTGGTAAGGTTAAGCCATGGGTTGGCTTTGGCGCAATTCCGCTTGCAATTGTTTCAATGCTTGTGTTTGTTGCACCTGATACAGGCTCATTTGCGGTTGCTACCATTTGGATGTTTGTTATTTATTCACTTTACACCGCAATTTCCTGTGCGGTAGAATCTCCGTCAAACTGCTTCGGCGCACTTTGCTCCCCGAACCCTAAGGAAAGGTCAACTGCTATATCAATTGCATCATTCCTTCGTTCGGTAGGTCAGTCAGGCGGTCAGGTTGTTATTATTGTTGTGCCTGCTATTATGAAAGCGCTTATGGGCAAGCAGCAATACAAAAACGCAGAGGGTCAGGGTATTGACCTTATCATTTCAACCGCTATTTGTGCATTGGGTATGGTTATTTTTGTAATGATATTCTTTGCAAACAACAAAGAGCGTGTTCCTTACACAAACGAGAAAGTTTCTCTTGCAGAGTCAATCAAGCTTGTTTTCACAAACAAAAACCTTCTTATGGTTTCATTAACAAAGCTTTGCGGTTTTGGTCGTGGCGTTTACGGAACAGTATCACTTTACATCGCCGTTTATCTTCTCGGCTCAAAGGGCTTAAAGCTTGCTCTTATGCTGCCCATGGGCATCGGCACCGCTGTGGGCACACTTCTTGTTAACTTTGTTTTAAAGAAGTTCTCAACTAAGCAAACATACATTATGTTCTGCGTTTACGGTGCTTCGGCAATGGCAATTTTGTTCCTTGTTTCAAAGGGAATCGGCTTTAATTCAACGCTTATTGTTCCGTTCCTTATCCTCAATTTCTTCTGCGGCATTCAGCACGGTAACACAAATGTTACACCAAACATTATGATTGCCGATTGTATTGATGAAATGGAATACAAAACAGGTAAGCGCCAGGAGGGCCTTGCTTATGCCGGCTACGGTCTTTTCTCAAAGATTGCCTCCGCAGGTACAAAGTGGCTTGCTCCCATGCTTGTTTACACCTGGAGTAAATATCAGTTCTCAACAAACCCCAGCGTTGCTTATGCAACACAAACAGACGCTACACTTAACAAATTCCTTGCAATTTACACAATCATCCCTGCAGTGTTTGTAATTCTTCAGTTCGTACCTATTTTGTTCTACGATATGGTTGGCGAAAAGAAGGAAAGAATTACCGCAGAGCTTGCCAAGAGGCGTGCTGCAGAGGCTGAGGGCGCAGCGCTTGAGGCCGGCGAGAGCATGAACTCACAGGTTGAGGAAAACACCGCTGTCGATGAAGACATTGCGGAATAAGGGGGTGTAACTATGGCTGAAACAAAAGAAAAGAAGGGCTTTCGTCCCGTTTTATATGCAATTTTTTCAGGTGTCATAGTTGCCGTTATTCTTGTGTTACTTACAATTTTTGCAGTAACAACAAGATATACTGCATTTTCTCCTGATAAGGTTGCCAAAAGCTATGTTGACACAATCGTTCAAAACGGCGATGGCTACAACGCATACAAAAACACATTGGTTTCAAAGAACCAAAAATACGGCGATTTTATTATCGACGCTTATATGGCACCGTATGTTAACGACGGCGACGACGCTAAAAAGGCTGATTTCGTAGGAACAGGTAATGCAGAGGAGGATGAAAAATCAAATCTCCTTTACAACACAATGTTTGATTACTATGTTCAGCTTGTTGACCAATACGGCCTTGATAATTATGACGCTTTCTACAAGGCATATTTTGCAATGCTTAAGGATAAGAGAGCGGAAATTTACGGCGACGATTATATGGATACGGAATTTATGTTCTCCGTATTTGAATCAAATGTAGGAACATACGGTCAGCTCCTTACAGGTACAAAGGAAAAAATTGCGGACGATAAGGTTACAATCCTTGTTCCTGAAACAACAGGTATTTATCAGCAAATTTTCGGCAACGATTACAAGCTCACTGCCGAGGTTGTTGATGAAAAGGAGCTTAGCGGCGACGAATATACAAAGTATATTGCCGACTATACCGACAGAATTGCCAATGTTGCAAACGAAGAGATTGCAACCGCTCAGGCAGACGCCTTTAAGCTTGAGGATACAAAATACGAAAAGAAGATTTTGTTCATTAAGAAAGAGGCAGAAAAGAACACCAAAACAAATTATATTAACGCTTATAAAAACCTTGATTTTTCAAAGGATATAAGCGCTGTAACTCAGTGTACCGTTTCAGTTAAGGCAAACGGCAAGGACGAGGTTGCAAAGGTAACGGTTTATGTTGTTAAAATCGGCAATAGCTGGTATGTTGACAACACAAATACCGACACCTCCGCTCTTTATGAAATCGGCAACGGCGACAGCCAGGTAACCACCGAGGCTATTATGCAGCAAAAGGCTGATTTTGACGCTGCTAAATCTGCATCGGATAAAAGTAACAGCGAGAGCGAAAAATAATATAATAGATAATCTTTAAGGGAGCCGTGTTTACGGCTCCTTTTTATTGCTTTGGGCAGAAAAAGGTTTGCAATGGGTATAATAAAATGCTACAATAGATAAGGTTTTATTTTTTGATGAAAGAGGATATAAGAATGTATAAAATTGGTTTTGATAACGACAAATACATTTCTATGCAATCAAGCCATATTCGTGAAAGAATAAACGAGTTCGGCGGTAAACTTTATCTTGAATTCGGCGGCAAGCTATTTGATGATTTTCACGCCTCTCGTGTTTTGCCGGGCTTTTTGCCTGACAGCAAGCTGAGAATGTTGCTTCAGCTTAAGGACGAGGCAGAGATTGTTGTGGTTATCAGTACAGAGGATATTGAAAAGGCAAAGCTCAGGGGCGACCTTGGCATTACCTATGACGATGACGTTGTAAGACTTATTAACGAATTTACAGGCGTGGGCCTCATGGTGGGCAGCGTGGTTTTAACCCGTTATGCATCAAGCCCCAAGGTGGTTGCCTTTGAGGAACGCCTTAAAAAAATGGGCTACCCTGTTTACCACCACTACACAATTGAAGGCTACCCCTCAAACATTGCAAAAATTGTCAGCGACGACGGCTACGGCAAAAACGATTATATCGAAACAAGCCGCAGGCTGGTGGTTATTACCGCACCGGGCCCGGGCAGCGGAAAAATGGCAACCTGCCTGTCACAGCTTTATCACGAAAACAAAAGGGGCATTAAGGCAGGCTACGCAAAGTTTGAAACCTTCCCCATTTGGAATTTGCCCCTGCGCCACCCGGTTAATATGGCATACGAGGCTGCAACAGCCGATTTAAACGATGTTAATATGATTGACCCGTGGCACCTTGACGCCTACGGCGAAACAACGGTTAACTATAACCGTGATGTTGAAATTTTCCCTGTTTTAAAGGCTACATTTGATAAAATTTACGGTCAGTGCCCCTATAAATCCCCCACGGATATGGGCGTTAATATGGCAGGCAACTGCATTTGCGATGATAAGGCCTGCAGCGACGCTTCAAATCAGGAGATTATCAGGCGCTATTTTAACGCTTTGTGCCAGGCGGCAAAGGGCGCAAACAATGCCGACGAGGTTTACAAGCTTGAACTGCTTATGAACCAGGCAGGCATTACCGTTAACGACAGAGCCTGCACCGCCGCAGCAAGCATGCTCAGCGAGCAAACAGGGGAGCCTGCTGCCGCAATTGAGCTTAATGACGGCAATATTATCACAGGCAAAACATCAAAGCTTTTGGGTTGCGCTTCGGCAATGCTGCTTAATGCGTTAAAACACCTTGCAGGTATTGACGACAGTATTCTTCTTATTTTGCCGGAGGTTATCATTCCCATTCAAAACCTAAAGGTTGATTATTTGAAAAACAAAAACCCCCGTTTGCATACAGACGAGGTGCTGATTGCTCTTTCAATTTCAGCCGTTACGGATAAAAACGCCGCACTTGCCCTTGAACAGCTGCCAAAGCTTGTTAATACCGAAATGCACGCATCCGTTATGCTTTCTGAGGTGGATTTAAAGCTGCTTAAAAAGCTGGGCGTAAGGGTAACCAGTGACAATAAGCGAAAATAAACAGGAAATTTTAAAAAACGGTATTGATTTACAAAAAACGATGCTGTATAATATGTAAGTACAGACGGTTGTGCGAGCACGTACAGCCGTTTTATCTTTTTTAGGAGGAAAGGAACTATGGCAAAGTATATTTTTATTACCGGCGGTGTTGTTTCCGGCCTTGGCAAGGGTATTACTGCGGCTTCCCTTGGCAGACTTCTTAAATCTCGTGGCTTAAAAGTTACGGCTCAAAAGCTTGACCCGTATCTTAATGTTGACCCGGGAACAATGAACCCGGTGCAGCACGGAGAGGTTTTTGTTACTGACGACGGCGCCGAAACCGACCTTGATTTAGGTCACTATGAAAGATTTATTGATGAATCGCTTTCTAAAAATTCAAACCTTACCTCGGGCAGGGTTTATTGGAAGGTTATCAGCGATGAGCGTAAGGGAGTTTACGGCGGTCAAACAATTCAAATTATTCCCCATGTTACAAATGAAATTAAAAAGTATATTAAAAGGAATGAGGAAACAGGTGCGGATGTTTGCCTTGTTGAAATCGGCGGAACCGTCGGCGATATTGAGTCGCAGCCGTTTTTGGAGGCTATACGTCAGTTTGCCCTTGAGGTTGGCAGAGAAAATTGCCTTTTTGTTCATGTTACATTGGTGCCTTATCTTGCAGCGTCTGACGAACTTAAGTCAAAGCCCACCCAGCACTCTGTTAAGGAAATGCTTTCACTGGGCATTTACCCCGATATTATCGTTTGCAGAACTGAGCACCCCCTAACTGACGATATTAAGCGTAAAATTTCGCTTTTCTGTAATGTTGAAACGGAATGCGTAATTGAAAATAACAACTGCGACATTCTTTATGCCGTACCCATGATGCTTAAGGAACAAAGAATGGACGAGGTTGTTTTGAAAAAGCTGGGTATCAGCGCACCAAAGCAGGATTTAAGCGACTGGGAGGCTATGCTTGAGGCTCTGCGTAACCCTGTGCAAACTGTTAAAATTGCCATGGTTGGCAAGTATGTTGAGCTGCACGATTCTTACATTTCCGTTAACGAGGCGTTAAAGCACGGCGGCATTTCCACACGCAGTGCGGTTGATATTAACTGGATTGACAGCGAAAGCCTTGAGGGTGACGATGTTGATATTGAAAAAATCCTTGGGGATATGGACGGTATTTTGGTTCCCGGCGGCTTTGGTTCAAGGGGAATTGAGGGTAAAATCAAGGCTTGTAATTTTGCAAGAACAAGGGGTATCCCTTACCTTGGTATCTGCCTTGGCATGCAAATTGCAATTATTGAATTTGCAAGGAATGTTTTGGGCCTTGAAAATGCCAATTCGGCAGAAATTAACCCCAACACCCCATACCCGGTTATTGATATTTTGCCCGAGCAAAAAACAGTTACCGATATGGGCGGCACAATGCGCTTGGGTCAATATCCCTGCCTTCTTAATAAGGAGTCAAAAGCCTATGCCCTTTACGGCGAGGAGCTTATTTATGAGCGCCACCGCCACAGATATGAGGTTAATAACGATTACAGGCAGCAACTTTTAGACGGCGGCATGATTTTTGCCGGCACCTCTCCCGACAATCACATTGTTGAAATGGTAGAAATACCAAATCATCCTTGGTTTGTTGCAGGTCAGTTCCACCCGGAGTTTAAAAGCAGACCCAACAGGCCTCATCCTTTGTTTGACGGCTTTGTTACCGCCGCTGCGGAAAGAATGAAAAATAAATAAAAAATCAGGGGGCAGTATTGATACTGTCCCCTTTATGTGTTATTCTTTGGTTATGGATAAAAAAACATTTTCTAAAAAGTATTTAAAAATCGTATCAATAATGTTTTTCACATTATTGGTGCTGTCGTTAATATTGGTGTTTGGGGTGTCGGCCTCAAAGCTGTCAACCGTAAGCTGGGGCACCTGGCAAAAGCTGGCGGTTGCCGCCGGCTGTGCATACTTGCCCTGTGCCTCCTTCACAGGCTTTTGCGTGTGCTTTGCAAAGGTTAAGCAGTTTAACAAGGCAGGCATAGTAATGCTGTGCGTGCTTTTCCCCATTACTTTGGCGCTGGTAACTGCCGTGGGAATTTTGGCACAAATCCCGGCAGTTTTTTACACTGCTTATATTGCCCTTAAGAGCGAAAAATAGTTTAATCTAAAAAGCCTCCCGCCGGGAGGCTTTTTAAACTTTATTTTCTGTTATTGTAGTCCTCGTCAATGCTTCTGCACCAATCGTCGGAAATCGGCTCATCCACACGCATGCAGCAGATGGTGCTTGCAACTGCGTCGTATACAATGCCTGTGCCTTGGCTGTCTGCATGGTAGTTAACCGCTCTGTCCTCGTTTATTCCGAAATGACCTGCAGTTTCAACGGCGTCAATATTTGCGCCTATAAAAAGGAATTCCCAGCCGTATTTTTCCTTTTCATGCTCAATCATAGCTTTTACTCTGTCGCTTGTGTAAAAACGGCTTGCGTTTTCATATCCGTCGGTCATAATCACAAACATGGTGTGCTCCGGCACATCCTCGGGTCTTGAATATTTGTGAATGTTTGCTATGTGATGAATTGCTCCGCCCATTGCGTCAAGCAACGCAGTGCAGCCACGCACATAATAATCCTTATCGGTCATGGGCTTAACGCTTTTAAGCTCAACTCTGTCGTGTATAACCTTACATTCGTCATCAAAAAGCACTGTAGAAACATAGCATTTGCCCTCTTGCTTTTTCTGCTTGTTAATCAGCGAGTTAAAGCCGCCGATTGTGTCGCTTTCAAGGCCACCCATTGAGCCCGAGCGGTCAAGAATAAATACAAGCTCAGTAATATTGTTATTTGTCTTTTTCATAAAAAAACCCCCGTAAAATGAATTTGTGTTCAGGCTTTTCAACCTTACAAGCTCATTATACAGAGGTTTGTTTTTAATTTGGTCGCCTGCAAAGCGACTTAATACATTGTGCCCAAAAGATTTTGGTCAAAGGCAAACAAGGCTTCGTTAATTTCAAAAATGTTATAATTTTTTTGCTTTATAAAATACTCAACAATAATATCAAACTTGTTGCTGTGGGACAGTGCAAAGCCTGCTTTCATCAGCATTTCCTCGGTTTGCGCAAGGGGCAGCTCAAGTGCAATGCAAAAGGCAAGAACTGTGGCTTTGGTGGGTCTGTAATACGGGTTTGAACGGATTTTGGAAAATAAGCGTTTGTCAATATTCGCCTTTTTGTAACATTCGCTGTCCTTTATTCCACGCTCGTCAATAAGCCTTAGCAGCATTTGCGAAAAGCTTTCGTCAATGGTTTCTTTAAGAAAATCATCAAGATTTTCCCTAATATCCTCCGTGTCCTCAAAGGCCGGTACAACCGAATAACAAAAGCTGCCGGGCAAGTCGCTTTCTTCATCCTCATTCTCAAAAAACCTTGTGGACGGCAGCGGTATGCTTTCGTTGCAATCGTTTATTTTTCTGCTGTCGTAGGGCGAATGTTCTGCAACATAATTGTCGTCAATATACTGTGCAATGTCAGTAAAAAGCCTGCTGCCTGCCGCAACTGCGGTGTTATTATAAACTACTATATACACCAGCATATCGTTTTTCATCAAAAATTCCGCAACGGTGTCAACCGCCACCTTAAACGCCTCGCCTATGGGGTAGCCGTAAACGCCGCTTGAGATAAGAGGAAATGCAACGGTTTCACAATTGTTTTCCTTGGCAAGGGCAAGAGAATTTTTGTAGCAGCTTGTCAGCGCCTCTTTCTCGCCGTTGTTGCCGCCCCTCCACTTTGGGCCGACGGTATGTATAACATATTTGCAGGGCAGATTATATCCTTTTGTGATTTTTGCCTGCCCAACCTTGCAGCCGCCAAGCTTTATACATTCTGCCAGCAAGCCCCTGCCTGCGGCTCTGTGTATGGCGCCGTCAACGCCTCCGCCGCCTAACAGTGTGCTGTTTGCTGCGTTAACTATTGCGCCGCAGGCAACCTTTGTTATGTCGTTTCTGATTATTTGAAGTGGCATAAGCATAACCTCGCATTTTAATTACAAAAACATAATATACCCATTTCCCGATTTTGTCAAAATGCGGCTGTTTTCAATTCCGCAGCAGCTTGGCTGCGAGGACCCATAGGAGCAAAGAGCACTAAGCTCGCTTAAAAGAAAAAGGCATTCCGTAAGGAATGCCTTGAATAGATAAGCTGATTATCTCTTTGAGAACTGTAGGAGCGTTAAGAAAACAGTCCTGCGGACTGTTTTTAGCTCCGCCGCAGCAGCTTGGCTGCGAGGACCCACAGGAGCAAAGAGCACTAAGCTCGCTTAAAAGAAAAAGGCATTCCGTAAGGAATGCCTTGAATAGATAAGCTGATTATCTCTTTGAGAACTGTGGTGCACGACGAGCTGCCTTGAGACCGTACTTCTTTCTTTCCTTCATACGTGGGTCACGAGTAAGGAAGCCTGCCTTCTTAAGTGCAGGACGAAGGCTTTCGTCATACTGAAGAAGAGCTCTTGAAAGGCCGTGGCGGATAGCACCTGCCTGACCTGAAACGCCGCCGCCGTTTACACGGCAAACGATGTCGAACTTTTCGGTTGTATCTGTAAGATTAAGAGGCTGACGAACGATGAGCTTAAGTGTTTCAAGACCAAAGTAATCGTCAATATCTCTGCCGTTGATTGTGATTTTGCCTGTGCCTGCATAAACACGTACACGAGCTACAGATTCTTTTCTTCTGCCTGTTCCGTAGAAATAAGGATTTGATTCGTACATAATTCAAAAACCTCCCTTACATTTCCCAAGCAACCGGCTTTTGAGCCTCGTGCTTGTGTTCTGCATTCTTGTAAATCTTGCATCTTGTGAGCTGCTTTCTGCCCAGTGTTGTGTCAGGAATCATACCCTTAACAGCAAGCTCCATAGCAAAATCGCTCTTTTCCTTCATAAGGGTGCCGTACTTAACTTCCTTAAGGTTGCCGATGTAACCTGTGTGGTGTTGATAAAGCTTTTTGTTGAGCTTATCGCCTGTAAGAACAGCCTTGTCTGTGTTGATGATAATAACAAAATCGCCACAATCTACATTTGGTGTAAAGATTGGCTTTTGCTTTCCTCTGAGAAGAGCGGCAGCCTCAGCAGCAACTCGGCCTAATGGCTTGTCAGCTGCATCAATAATATACCAGTTGCGCTCGATTTCGTCAGCTTTTGGCATAAATGTTGACATAATTATTTCCTCCGTTAATTTTTTTAGAAAACAAATTTCTTAATGCCCAAATATAATAACACAGGGGAATATCAATGTCAACATCAAAATTAAAATAATTTTTGTTTGCTCTTGTTTTCTCACAAATGCTCTGTTTTTCATATTAAAATCTCGTTTATGATTTATGTATTATATCATTATATATGGGCAAATGTGGGGAAAAATAAAATTTTTTAATAAAATCTACAAAACCTATTGACAAGGTAGGCAATGTGTGGTATTATGGGCTCAACAAAGACGAAGGGTAGCCACCTCCGCCTAATAAATAAAAGCGAGGTAAATTATTATGGCTTTATATCAATCAGTATCAGACATTATCGGCAACACACCACTTGTAAGGGTTAAAAATTTTGAAAAGAAGTACGAGCTTGAGGCTCAGGTTTTTGCAAAGCTTGAGTATTTCAACCCGGCAGGCTCTGTTAAGGACAGAATTGCAAAGGGCATTATTGACTCCGCAGTTGAGGACGGAACATTAACTGAGGGCGCAACAATTATTGAACCCACATCAGGCAACACAGGTATCGGTATTGCATCTTATGCAGCAACCAAGGGCTACAAGGTTATTATTACAATGCCCGAGTCAATGAGCGTTGAAAGAAGAAACCTTATGAAGGCTTACGGCGCAGAATTAGTTCTTACCGAGGCTTCAAAGGGTATGAAGGGCGCAATTGAAAAGGCAGAGGAGCTCCATAAGGAAATTCCTAATTCAATTATCGCAGGCCAGTTTGTTAACCCTGTTAACCCACTTGTTCACTACAACACCACAGGCCCTGAAATTTGGAAGGATACCAACGGTAAGGTTGATATTTTCGTTGCCGGCGTTGGCACAGGCGGAACAGTATCAGGTGTGGGCAAATATTTAAAGGAGCAAAATCCTAATGTTAAAATCGTAGCACTTGAGCCTGAAACCTCTCCCGTATTGTCAGAGGGCAAGGCAGGCGCTCATAAAATTCAGGGTATCGGCGCAGGCTTTGTTCCGGATACTCTTAACACAGAAATTTATGATGAGGTTATCAAGGTTCCAAACGAGGCAGCCTTTGAGGTTGGCGCAAGTTTCCCACAACTTGAGGGCGCTTTGATAGGTATTTCATCAGGTGCGGCTCTTTGGGGTGCAATTCAGCTTGCAAAACGCCCTGAAAACAAGGGTAAAAATATTGTTGCTTTGTTACCCGATTCAGGCGACAGATACCTTTCAACCCCAATGCTTGCAAAATAATATATCACGCATAATAAAAATGCATCCCGAATACTTCGGGATGCATTTTTTAGTGGGTGTTATTCATTTTTACTGTTAACATATTGGTTAATCGCATAGGCAACACCGTCCTCGGCGTTGCTTTTTGTTATGTGCTTTGCGGAGTTTTTGCACTCCTCCGAGCCGTTTTCCATTGCAAAGGAATATTTTGCGTATTCAAGCATGGGGCAATCGTTGCCTGCGTCGCCAAAGGCCATTGCTTCGTCTGCGCCGATACCCAGCGTCTTGCACATACCGTCAAGGGCAACGCCCTTGTTAACCCCTGCCTTTGTAATGTCTATATTACCCTTAAGGGAGCTTGCAACCGACAGTTCGCCCATTTCGTTAAGGTGCCGCCATATTTCGTCAAAAATATCGGGATATTTGCAATAAGCCGTCAGCTTTTCAACATCCTTGCCGTTAATTGCCTCTGTCAGATTTTGGCAAATGGTCATATTACCAAGCAGGCTTTCCAAAAACTCCTTTGGCAGCGATTCGCTGATAAAATAATCTGCCTTATCCTCCTGAACATAGCTTTTGCCGTCAACATAAACCTCAATAAACACCGGCTTATCGTCCAAATAGTCAAGCACCTCTTTAAACAGCTTGTTTGACATAAAGGAGGTGTAAATGTTTTTGCCTGTTTTTCTGTCCATTACTCCGGCACCGTTTGAATACATAACATAATCAACCTGGGGCACCTGCTCACAAACATCTCCCATAATGGCAATGGTTCTTCCTGTTGAAATTGCAATTTTAACCCCTGCGTCGTGGGCGTTTTTAATAGCCTCACGGTTTGCCGGGCTCACTGTTAAATGGTCGGTTGCCATCAGGGTTCCGTCCAAATCAAGGGCAATTATTTTTACAGACATTTGATTAACCATCTTTCCTCGCTTGATATTTAATGAGTATTTTACCAAAAATCTGACAAATATACAAGTTTTGAGCAGTATTTTATTATTGCATAATATTGGCATAAATGTTAAAATCAAATAAAAAGCGGAGAGGTGCTGTTTATGGGCAAAAAAAAGGTTTATACAGTTGCAACCTCCCACCTTGATACCGTTTGGTCGTGGGATTTTGAAACAACTGTCAGCAAATATATTTATAATACCCTTGTTGAAAATTTTGCATTGCTGAAAAAATACCCAAGCTATGTTTTTTCATTTGAGGGCAGCTATCGTTATGAGCTTATGGAGGAATATTATCCAGAGCTTTTTGAGCAGATGAAGGAATACATAAAGCAGGGCAGGTGGAATGTTACCGGCTCGGCTTATGAAAACGGCGATGTTAACTGCCCTTCACCGGAGGCTCTTTTCAGAAATATTTTATACGGTAATTCCTATTTCGACGAAAAATTCGGAAAGCGCTCCAAGGATATTTACTTGCCTGACTGCTTCGGCTTTGGCTGGGCGCTGCCGTCAATTGCATATCATTCAAACCTTAACGGCTTTACCACCCAAAAGCTTGCTTGGGGCAGTGCCTACGGCGTTCCCTTTGACATCGGCAAGTGGTACGGCGTTGACGGTAATTACATTTACGCAAGTGTAAATCCCCACGATTATTATTTTACATTAACCAAACTCCGTGATTGGGATTTTGTAACAAATAAGCTTAAGGAAAACGAAAAATACGGCTTGGATTGGACCTATTTGTTCCACGGCATAGGCGACAGAGGCGGTGCTCCCCAGGAGGAAACCGTTAAGTTTGTTGACGAGGAGATAAAGAAAAATTCCACCTCAGATATTGAGGTTATTGCCGCATCCGCCGACCAAATTTACAGAGATATTGAAGATAAGCTCCCCCAAGAGGTTAAGGATAAGCTTCCAAAATGGGAAACAGAGCTTGTTATGCAAAACCACGGTGTTGGGGGCTACACCTCAAGGGCTATCGGCAAGCGCTGGAACTCACGCTGCCAGGAGCTTGGGGATTTGGCAGAGCGTGTGGGCGTTATGGCTGAATATTTCGGCACCGCAAAATATAACGAAGAGGTGCTTGAAAAGGCATGGAAGCGTGCCATTGCCCACCAATTCCACGATGATACGCCGGGCACCTCCTGCCAGCGTGTATATCGCAGAAGCTGGAACGATTATGCAATGAGCATGAACCAATTTTCAGGGGAGATTGAGGCGTATCTCGGCGCATTCGGCAAAATGGTTAAAACCGATTTTTGTTCGGGAATACCGATTTTGGTTTCCAACGGAATTGAGGCAAGCCGAACAGGCGCCGTAACCGTTAAGCTTAGGGATATTGAAAAGCCCTATGTTCGTGTTTTTGACAACAAGGGCAAGGAGGTTCCCTCACAGCTTTTGTCAGATAAAAACGGCATTAAAACAGTTTTGTTTATTGCTCAGGTTGACTCTCTGGGTGTCAAGGTGTTTGACGCTCGCCCCTCTGACGAGGAGTGCAGGCTGCAAAGCAGGCTTAAAATATCCGACACTAAAATAGAAAACCAAAAATATATTGTTACCGTTAACCGCCTTGGCAACATAAGCTCAATTGTTGATAAAGAGGATAACGAAAGAGAGTTGCTTGAAAAGCCCGTTATTTTAGGCCTTTTCAAGTATAACGGCTCAAAGGATTGGCCTGCCTGGGAAATGAATTACAAGGAGGCAGCCAAAGAGCCCGACCGCATTGCACAACTTGTTTCGGTTAAGGCTGTGGAAAACGGCCCTGCAAGGGTTTCACTCCAAATTAAGCAAAAGGATAAGAAAAGCGAATTTACAACCTATATTTGCCTTACTCACGGCGGCAGTTTGGTTGAGGTTTATAACGAGATAGAGTGGCAGTCAATGAGAACAATGTGTAAAAACCGCTTTGCACTTACTGCCAAAAATGAAAAAGCCACCTTTGATTTGGGCCTTGGCGCAATCAAAAGGGGCAATATGAGTGAAAAGCTGTTTGAGGTTCCTGCGCAAAAGTGGGCGGATATTACAGATGAAAGCGGAGAGTTCGGCGTTTCTATTATCAGCGATTCAAAGCACGGCTGGGATAAGTATAACGATAACACCCTGCGCTTAACCGCTATTCACACCCCAAAGAAAAATTATCGCATTGATTCAATGCAGTCTATGATGGATTTGGGCTTAAACAGATACGGCTTTGCAATTTATTCACACAAGGGCGAGGTGGGTGCCGATACCCAGCTGCAGGCAAGGTTCTTTACTCAGCCGATGGCTGCCTGCGTGGTTGAAAAGCACAGTTCAAGCCTTAAATCAAGCTATTCCTTTGGCTCTGTTAGCACCAACGATGTTATTGTAAGGGCAATTAAAAAGGCGCACCATGCCCATAATGATGAAATAATTGTTCGCTTTAACGAGGGTGCAGGCAAGGAAATTAAGGGCTTTGAATTTACCCTTGGCGAGGGTATTGAGTCTGCAAGAGAATTGTGGGCGAGTGAGGAATACAGGGACGAGGCTGTTGTTAATGACGGCAGGCTTGTGTGCGATTTTAAGCCCTACGAGGTTAAAACCTTCGGAATAAGGCTTAAAAAACCGAGCACCCCGGGCAAGCCCCAAAATCAAAAGCAAATTAAGCTGGAATATAATGATAATATTGATTACATTCCCTCTAATCTTCGCAGAGAAAAAATTACCGTTTGCGGCGTTGATTTCAGCCTTGGCAACGGTGCACTGCGTTGTGACGGACAGAAGCTTGATGTTGCGGAGGGCAAGGAGTTAAAGCTCCTTTGCACCTCGTTCGGCAATGAAAAAGCAGAATTTACTGTAAACGGCAAGGCGGTTGAAAAAACCGTTAACAACGCCTTTGAGGCATTTGCCCGTTGGGATTTGTACGATTTCGGCGAAACTGCCTACATAAAAAACGGCCACCTGGGCTACGAATTCACACACTGCCTTAACGAGCAGGGAGAGGTTCAGTGGGCAAAGGGCCTGTATTTTTGGGTTGTAACCCTTGACGGCTCCGCTGTTTTGCCTGAAAATAAGGATATTGTTGTTCTTGCCGCTACGGAAGTTGACCGTGCAGAGGGCTCGCTGGTATCGCCCCTGTATGATGAGGTTGAAAACAACAGACCCTTTACCTTTAAGAAAAATCTTAAAGAACAGCTTTGGTATCTTGAATCAAAGCTCCGCTGGAATATTAACGATAAGGACGATTATTTCCGCCACAATAACAACGGCAAAAACGGCAAGCGTGTGGAGCAAAGCAAAAAGCATTACGCAACCCGAACCGTTGAAACGGTGGGTCACTGAAAATAACAGAGGTAAAATTTATTATGAACTTAAAATTAGGCAACAACTGGGCAACAAACAATAACGGCGTGCCCTTAAACGACAGCGAGGTTGAAAGGTATATTGCAACCGTTCCCTCACAAAGGCAGATTGAACATGCAAAATCGCCCTTTTACTGCTTTATCCATTTCGGCATGAATACCGCCACCGGCAGAGAATGGGGCAACGCTACCGAAAAGGCAACTGATTTTGATATTACAAATATTGACGCCAAGCAGTGGGTAAGCACCCTTAAGCAGTCAGGGGCGGAGGGCATTATTTTAACCTGCAAGCACCATGACGGCTTTTGCCTTTGGGACACTAAGGCAACCGATTTCAGCGTTATGCATTCCCCCTACGGTCAGGATATTGTTAAGCAGGTTTCATACGAATGTGCAAGGCAGGGCATGAAATTCGGCGTTTATCTTTCCCCCTGGGATATGCACGAAAAAACCTACGGCAAGCCTGAATATAACGATTATTTTTGCACCCAGCTTGGGGAGCTTTTAACAAATTACGGCACAATTTTTGAGGTTTGGTTTGACGGTGCAAAGGGCGCCGACGCCGTAGCCTTTGAATATGATTGGGACCGTTATTATTCACTTATCCGCTCCCTTCAGCCTGATGCAAACATTGCAATTTGCGGCCCGGATATCCGTTGGGTGGGCAACGAGGCAGGCAAGTGCAGGAAAAACGAATTTTCCGTTGTTCCGCAGGCGCTGATGCATATCAGAACTATTCAGGAAAAATCACAGCAGGCTGAAAACGATACCTCAAAACTTAAAAATCTTGATTCTATGGATGAGGATTTAGGCTCCCGTAAAATTTTAAAGGAGAGCAAGGAGCTTGCATGGTTCCCGGCAGAGGTGGATGTGTCAATTCGCAAGGGCTGGTTCCACCCGGGCGGCAACAAGGTTAAATCCGCAAGGCGCCTTTTCAATATTTACATTAACTCCGTGGGCAACAACTGCACGCTGCTGCTTAATGTTCCCCCCAGCAGAGAGGGCGTTATTGATAAAAAGGATTCTCAGTCCCTTAAAGTCTTGGGCGAAAAAATCAAGTCGGTTACCGCAAAGCCTGTTTTGGTTCAGCATTTCGGTGAGTTGCAAAAGGAAAACCAATATTTCGATTTTAATTTTGACAGCGCAAAAAAGCTTAAATATTGCATTATCAGCGAGGACATTGCAAAAAGCCAGCGTGTTGAAAAATTCGATTTATACCTTAAAAAGCCAAACGGCGGGTATAAAAAGGCTCATTCGGGCACAATTATCGGCTCTAAAAAAATTATTAAGCTTAGGGGCAAGGCAACAGGTGCGATTTTTGTTATCAGGCAGTCACGCTCAACCCCGGTTATTGATGAAATCGGTTTTTATGAATAATAAGCAGACGGTGTAAAAGTAAATATCAAAAAATTAAGGCAGAGAGCTTTCGTTTAACTCTCTGCCTGTTTTTATGTGTGCTTTTTTGATTTACAGCCCCAAATAAACCTGCACCACCACGGCTATCGCCTCACGGGTTGCAAAGGGCATATATCCGTTCCAAGGTGTTTTGCAGGGGTGTGAATATGTGGTTATGCCCTCTCTTTTTGCAAATTGCGATGCCCTGTACTCGTGAAAATCGTTTGTGATTACAGTCAACTCGGTTATGTCAATGCCTTTTTGCTTCATAAGTTCAAGGGAGTTTTTAAAATTCTCTTGGGTGGAGGTGGATTTGTCCTCAATTATCATTCTGTCCTCAGCAACGCCCTTTTCAAGTAGGGTGTTATACATGCATTGAGCCTCTGATATATCCTCATTTTGCCCCTGACCGCCTGATAAAATAATTTTTGCGTTGGGGTTTTCCTGCAAATAGTCGTAGGCGGCGTTAATCCTGTGGCGAAGAAAAATGCCCGGCTCCGAGCCGTTAACCTTGCAGCCCAAAAGTATGACATATTCCGTTTGAACACTTGATGTGCTGCTGTATTTAACCACATTGGCAAAAGCTGTGCCCCCAACGGTCAGCCCTGTGCAAAGCACCGCTAAAATAACAATGCAGGCAATTTTGCCACGCTTGTTTTTCCAAATTTTTTCTGCAAAATGGTTGATTTTGTCAAAAAGTACGGCATAAATAATCAGCACAAGGGCAAAGCCCAAGCCCAAAACCACACCCAAGCTTTTATCGCCGCTTGTAATCAGCGGGCCTATATAAAACAGGGTCACAACCATACTTAACAAAATTAATGCGGCTTTAACAAGCTTTTTCTTCATAGCCTTACCTCCCGGCGGTTTTAACCATTATAGCACATTTTAAAGCCTGCTACAACATAATAAAACGGCGCTCCCTTAACGAGAACGCCATGGCTTGTTATTTTAAGCGACCGAATCAGTCAATTTCAACAATCCAGCCCTCGGGAGCCTCAATTTCGCCCATTTGAATACCTGTAAGGGTGTCATAAAGCTTTTTGGTAATTGGGCCCATTTCCTCCATGCCTGATGGGAAGCAGATTTCTTCGCCGTGGTCAACAATTTTACCAACAGGGCTGATAACAGCAGCGGTTCCGCAAAGGCCGCATTCAGCCATATCCTTAACCTCCTCAAAGGTTACGGGTCTGTGCTCAACCTTAAGGCCGAGATATTTTTCTGCAACTACCATAAGCGAACGGCGTGTGATTGAAGGAAGAATAGAATCCGACTTAGGAGTAACTACTGTTCCGTCCTTAGTAACGAAAAGGAAGTTAGCGCCGCCTGTTTCCTCAACATAGGTGTGGGTAGCAGGGTCAAGATACATATTTTCGTCATATCCGTTTTCGTGAGCGTCAACAATGTTGTAAAGGCTCATGGCATAGTTAAGGCCTGCCTTAATGTGGCCTGTTCCGTGAGGTGCTGCACGGTCCAAATCAGAAACACGAATTGTGATTGGCTTTGCACCACCCTTGAAATAAGGACCGACTGGTGTGCAGAACATTCTGAACATATAATCGTCAGCCGGCTTTACACCGATAACTGCGTTGTAGCCAAACATGTATGGGCGGATGTATAAGGTTGCGCCGCTGCCAAAGGGCGGTACCCAAGCGGCATTTGCCTTAACAACTGCCTTAACAGCCTCAACAAACTTGCCCTCATCATAAACGGGCATTTTAAGCCTGCGGCATGAATCTGCCATACGAGCAGCGTTAAGGTCAGGTCTGAAGCAAACGATTTTGCCGTCCTTTGTGGTGTAAGCCTTTAAGCCCTCAAAGCATGATTGTGAATATTGAAGCACGCCTGCGCACTCGCTCATGGTTACGTTGGGGTCGTCTGTTAATGCGCCGTCGTCCCACTTTCCGTCTTTATACATTGATACAAAGCGCTTGTCGGTTGGCATATAGCCAAAGCCGATGCTTGACCAGTCAATGTTTTTCTTTTCCATATTAAACATCTCCAATGTTGTAAATTATACTAAATTTTATTATAGCACTTTGATTTCAATTTGCAATACCCAAAGAAAATTTAATAGGCTGTAATTAATTATATATAATTATTACAAAAGATAGTCAAAATACACAGATTTATTGTCAAACAGCGGCGGCAATGCTATAATAATTCGGTAATTGTTAATTTGGAGGATTGTATGGAAAACGCAGAGGATAAAAACCTGTTAAAAGAAAAAATCAACAAACTGCTTTCCAATGTCAGCCTGTTAATTTTAGACTTTTCGGCAATTGTTAATGTTGACCCGGTGGATTTTGATGTGCTCATGAGCTGCGTTATCGACAGCAAAATAAGCACCGCAGTCAGCGGCGAGTTTTATGAAAACTACAATGTGGTTATCAATTGCGAAAATGAGGAGCAAAAAAACATTTCCAAAAGGGCGTATGATTATTTGGACACCCTGCAAAAAAACGACCTGCTTTACAGCATTACTGAAATTTTTGATAACCGCAGCATTGTTAATATGCTTGGGGAAAAGGAAAATGTTTGCTATGTTTTCAACGGAATTTCCGAAATGAGCGACGCTGTTTTGCTGAAGAACGGCATTTCAAAGGCGATTGTGGTTAATAACGACGGTGGCCTGTGTGTTTGCGAAAGCACACAGCAGGTTAAGGCTGCTGCAGGTAATGCTGTTGACAGCGACGCCTCAGGCAGCGGGTATTTTGAAATTGAAAACCTGCCCGAGGAGGGCTCAACGGTGTTCACAAAAACAGGGGATGTTATTAAAATCGGCGAGATTGTGGGCAACGGCGGCGAGGGTACCGTTTACCACTGCAATTACAAAACAAATTATTGCGTTAAAATATATCATAACGGCCAGCTTACAAAGCTGCGTATTAAAAAAATGCTTATGATGGAAAAAAAGCAGGTGCGCTATGACGGGCTGTGTTGGCCCGAAAAGGTGGTTTATTCCCCCAACGGCGAGCCTGTGGGCTATGTTATGAAACTGATTGAGGGCAAATCCTTATCCCTGGTTTTTGACAGCTACGAATCTGTGCAGGAGGAGTTCCCCCATTGGTCACGGCAAAGCCTTATACGCCTGGCAATTGAAATACTCAACCGTATTCAGTATTTGCATTTGTTCGGTATTCTTATAGGCGATTTAAGAATGAACAACATTATGCTTACCCCGTCGGGCACACCTATTTTGGTTGACCTTGATTCCTGCCAAATCGGCAATTTGCCCTGCCCGGCAGGCTTTGGGGATTTTACCCCGGCAGAACTGCAAAGCGTTGAGTTCGGCAAGCATTTAAGGAATTATGAAAACGAAAGCTTTGCCTGTGCGGTGCTGGTGTTTAAAATTTTATTCTGCGGCCTGCACCCCTACGACCAGCGCAACGGCGCCGATTCAATCGAGGAGGAAATTGTGCTTAAAAGCTTTCCCTACCCGATTGAGGCAAAGGGCAGCTTTAACCGTGTTGTATATGGCTGCTATGACGAAATGTGGCGCAAAACCCCATACCAAATGCAATCGTTTTTATACGATATTTTCAAAAAGGGCTCACGCCCCAATATTCAAACAATGATTAAAATGCTTAAAACCTATGATAAATTCATAGATAAATATAAAGGCGGAAACCTTGATATTAACAAAATTTCGTTTGAGGAGGAATAAAAATGAGTATGTATGAAGGCATTACCGAGGGCGATTTCGGTAAATCCACAAAAAAACGCCTGCCTATATGCTTTTGCCTTGATGTCAGCGGCTCAATGATTTCGCCCATGGCAAACGGCGGCACAAGAATAGGCGAGCTTAACAGAGCATACGATAGGTTCATTACCACAATGAAAAACAATGCAGAGGTTGCAAAGTCTGCGGATATTGCCATTGTTACCTTTGGCGGCAAGGTTGATATTGTAAAGCAGTTTGCATCCCTTGAAAAGCAGGAGTTCACTGAAATTCAGGTTAACAGCCGTTCCTTTACCCCTATGGGCGACGGCATTTCCGTTGCTCTTCAGCTTCTTGAAAAAAGAAAGGAAGCATATAAGCTCAGGGGTATTAAATATTTTCAGCCCTGGCTTGTAGTAATTACCGACGGCGAGCCTGAGGGCCCCAACGCCGCAGAAAATTATGAAATGGCGTTGCAGCGTGTAAATATGCTTGAGCAGCAAAACAAGCTGGTTGTGTTTAACATTGCAATCGGCACAGACTGCAATTTCAGCAATCTTAAAAGGCTGTCCTGCAAAAACAGCGAGCCTATTTATGTTAGCGAGTCAAACGATTTTAACAAGTTTTTCAAATACTTGGGCTCCAGCTCCAGCAGCATTATCAGCGGCCAGTCAACCGAAAATGATATTATCAACAATCGCACCCTGCCAAAGGGCGAGAAAATGGATATTTCAAAGTTCTTATAAATTTTAAGGAATCAGTACGAACAGTATGAAGAATGTAATTCAAACATACCTGCAGGGCTCAAGGCACAAGCAAAACAACCAGCCCTGCGAGGACAGAACATATTCTCTTGCTTTAAACGGTGTTGATGTAATTGCCCTGGCAGACGGCGCAGGCAGCCAAAGCTACCCAAATGCGGCAATCGGCGCAGATTGTGTAACCCGTGAAATATGCAAATTTTTCTGCGATAAGTTTGACGAGCTTTACGAAACCGAGGACGAGGCCACAATAAAGCGTGCAATTATGGTCAGGTGCCAAAACGCCTTGCGCAAGGCGGCGGAAGAAATGGGCCTTGACGATATAGACACCATGGCATCAACCCTGCTGGCAGTGGCGGTTAAGGGCGAACGGGCTGTGTTTTGCCATTTGGGCGACGGCGCAATCGGCGCTGTAACGGACGACAGTATTAAGGTTGTGTCCGCTCCCGAAAACGGCGAGTTTGCAAGCACTACATATTTTATGACCCTGCCCAATGCCGAGGAATATATCCATTTCGGCAGGCTTGATACGGCAGACACGGCGGTTTACTTTTTAATGAGCGACGGCACCTGCGATTATTCTTATGACGACAGGGAGGGCGCTTTTCACGACGGTGCGGCAAAGCTTGCCCTTATGGTTTATGACAAAATGGGCGAGCTAAAACTTACGGAAACGGTGCAAAAACATTTGATTGAGCCCGACCCATCGTCTGACGATTGCTCGTTTATTGCCCTTAGGGTCAGCGAAAAACGGCCTAAAATTTTTGTGGTTAACCCTCCCGAAACCGAGGAGGACAAGGCAAGGGCTCAGCACAAGGCAGAGGAGGACGCCCGAGAGATTGAGGAGGCCCTTAAGCTTTTTTCAAGCGCCGCAAGGAAAGCTCCTCAGGCTACCTCGGCACCTGCCGAAAATAAAAACGCCAAAGCAGCCAAAAAACACAATTATGTGTTAATTGCAGCTTGCTGTGTTGTTGTGGTTGCGGCAATTGTGATTGCTGTTATTTTTGCATCGCCCCTTGGTAAAAAGGGCGGCGACAGCACCGAAACAAGCCAAACCTCATCAACTGCCGAAGCCACCGAAAGCACAACCAAAAAAACAGTTGTTACCGAGCCGGATTCCCCAAGTGATGAAAGCGAAAGCGGCTTAGACCTGGGCACCCCTGCCGAAAACAGCAGCGAGGGGGCGCAGGTATGAACAAAAGAGCAATTACGCCGTCCCTTGATGAAATAATCGGTGCGGCAGACAATGATTTAGAGGATATTAAAACCAAAACCACCGCATCAAATGCGTTGTTTGATGAAAATAATTGGTATTTGCAGGCTTACCCCAAGCCGGATAACAGAGCGGTTAACATTATGGCTCCGCCCCCACCACGGCCGGTGCGCAGACCAACACAACCGCCCCAATATACGGGCAGGCAGGCTCCGCCGCCCCCGGTAAGGTATAACCCAAATGTCAATGCCCCGCAAAACCCGGGCAGGTATAACAATTTGCAAACACCCCCTGTTAAAAAGAATATGCGCACAAGAGTGTTAGTGGCATTGCTTTCGGCTATTGCGGCAGTGATAGTTGTACTGTTTTTTGTTTCAAACAGAGGTGCTGTGGGCGCAAGCAACAATTTAATTTCGGATTTATTTGCCACGGCTATCAGTGGCAGTGATTATAAATCAGGTAACATTATTAATTTTATTTTATAAGGAGAAATAGTTATGGGAAACCCAACAGAAGATGAAATCATGAATGCTGCAATGGCAGGATTGGATGATGATGTAAACGGCGGTGCAATGCCACCTGTTCAACCACAACCGCAAATGCCGGTACAGCCGCAGGCTCCTGTTCAACCGCAGGCTCCTGTTCAACCGCAGGCTCCTGTTCAACCGCAGGCACCGGTTCAGCCGCAGGCACCGGTTCAGCCGCAAGCACCGGTTCAGCCACAAGCACCGGTACAACCACAAGCTCCTGTTCAACCACAGGCTCCCGTGCAACCGCAATACCAAGCTCCGGTTCAGCCTCAATATCAGGCACCGGCAGGTCAGCAGGTAGTTTATCCAAACCCACCTGTTCAACAGCAGCAGGGTCAGGGCTTTAACCCCAAAAAGCCCGATTTAAGCACAATCACAAGCAAAATTGATAATTCGGGCATTAAAAACGATAAAAAGAAGCTTGGCATTATCATAGGTGCATGCGCCGCAGTTGTTATTGTACTTATTATCATAATTTCAGTGCTTGCAGGCGGTTCTGCTAAAAAGACCGTTAACGCATATATGAAGGCTATGGAAAAGGGCGACGGTCAAACAGTTGTGGAATTATCGGCTTATGACTGGAAGGGCTATTATACCGATTATTACAGCAGAGATAATCTTGAAGCTATGATTGAAGATGATAACTCATATTACGGCTTTTATGATGATGTTGACGAGATTTACGAGTATGCCGAGGAGAATTTTGATTACAGCGGTTCAATTGAAAGCGGCTCAGATTATTACAAGGCTTTCGTTGAGCAGGCAAGTGAAAGTATTTCCGATATGGAAATTGAGGAATACGAAATCACAAATGTAAAAGATATTGATATTACAAAAGACATAATCGAAGGCAACATCGAACATTATGAGGAGCTTTGTGACGATACAGATTTAGACGGCAAAAAGTATTTTGACGGCAAAAAGGTTAAAAAGGCTAAAAAGGTTACCGTTAAGTATAAGGATGCAGACGGCAGAGATTCAGCAACATTTTATGTTGTTAAATACGGCAACTCCTGGAAAGTTTTGGACGAAGATATTTAATCTGCGTCTTGGAAAATGGAGAATAAAATGAACAATCAATCTAATCGGCAGCCTGTTGGGCAAGGGGCGCAAGCAGCCTCTGCCACAGGCAAAAGGCCTGTTAGCAAAAAGCTTTTGGCAACAGTTATTTGCTGTGTTGTTTTGGCTGCGGCAATTATCGGGGCTGTTATTTTTGCAACTGCAAGCACTCCCGAAAAAACCGTTGAAAAATATATGAACGCAATTGTTGACAATGACATGGCAGCCGCTTATGAGTGCAGTGCCTTTGATTATAAGGCATATTACACCGATTATTACGGCCGGGAAAACCTGCAAAGGTTAATTGACGACGAGCATTCGTATTATAATCTTTACAACAGCGTTGACGAGATTTACAAATCCCTTCAGGAGTCAATGCCGGATTATGACGGAACTATTGCAAGCGGCGAGGATGTTTATAATGCCTTTGTTGACAATATGAACACTGAGCTGAAGGCAACAGGCTACAAAAGCTTTGAAATTGTGGGCGATGCTGAAAAGGTTGACAAGGGCAAAATGGACCTTGATACCTACAACTTCGGTGCTTTTGACGATGACGGCAGCGATTTGGATTTTACCAAATATTATGACGCCGCAAAGATAAGCTCCGTCAGCATGGTTAATGTTAAATACGAAACCAACGACGGCGAAAGCAAGGCCACCGTTTATGTTGTAAAAGTCGGCGGCAAGTGGAAAATCCTTAACGGACTTTATTAAAAAATACCCGCTTTTTGCAGCGGACATAAGGTAGTTATATGAAAAAGAGCAAAAAAATAATATTGCCGATAATCTGCGTTATTTTGGCGGCAGTAATCGGCGTGGGAATTTATTTTATAGTCAGCAATAACAACAGTGCCGATTCCCCCGAAAAGGCGGCAATGGGCTTTTTAAATGCGGTGGCTGACGGCAACATTAAAAAGGCAATGCATTACAGCGCCTTTGATTATGAGGATTATATTAAGGACGCTTACAGCGAGGATAATATAAAGCTTTTAATCAGCGAAAATGTTAAGGGCATCGGCGACCAATTTGCAACCCCTGATGATTTTTATGCTTATCAGTCGCAAATTTACGGTGTGTCCATAAACAGCGGCGGCGATATGTATAACGCAATGCTTACAGAAATGAGCACCAAGTCAACCATAAAAACCATTGAGGTTACCAACACAACAGAGCTGGATTTGAATGCTGACGAAACCAAGGAATTGCTTAATTTTTACCAAAATTACAATTTCACGGGGCTTGAGGCTAAGGATTATTACGATATTGACAAAATCAGCCAAGCTGTTGATGTGGAGTATAAATACACCCTTGAGGACGGCAGCGATTACACCGCCACCCTTACCGTTGTAAAGGCGGACGGAGAGTGGGGCGCTGTATTTAATCTTTCGGATTTAACCCAAACCGCCCAAAGCACCAATCAGTAATATAATACCTGAAAAATCCCCTTGCGGCATGGCCGCAGGGGGATTTTGTGCGTGTATTACAATGTATATAATTGATAATAACTATCGGTATTATGCTATAATTTGCTCCGCAGGCTTTTGGTGGGAATTATTATATATTTCCGCAATTTCTTATACTGCTGTAAATAAGGAAAGCAGGCGGTAACAACCGCCTGCTTGTTTCATTATCACTTAGTGGTCACGCTCTTGGCCTTGCTCCAACCGGAATACAGTTTCACACTCTTGCCGCCGAATTTGACGGTTTTGTAAGTGCGTACACGAACATAATACTTTTTCTTAGCCTTCAGTTTGCCCACACTCTTAGAGGTGGTGCTGTTTTTGCTGATGGAAACGGTCTTGTTGTTTTTCTTAAAGTTCTTGTCTGTGCTGTACTGCACTTGATAACCTGTGGTCTGGGTTTCCTGCTTTTTCCAAGTGACCTTAAAGCCTTTCTTGGCGGCAGTAACCTTAGATACGCCGGTACCCTTGGGGTTAATACTGTAAGTCAGGGACTTGCTGCCTTTGTAATTCTCCTTAAAGGTAACCTTAACCGTGTATTTGCCCACATTTTTCATGCCCTTGGGATAAGACACATTGTAGTCCACACCGCCCTTTAAGGCTTTGCCTGTGCGATCCTTCACCACCACGCCGGGGCGCTGCACCTTACCGTTGTATGTGTAGGCGGTTTTGCTCAGCTTAACCGTGCTGATTTTTGGAATAACGGCGGTCTTTTTGTATTCATCGTCGCAGTTTTTACACACTTGGGGCGATACCAACCGACCGTCCTTAGACAGCGTTGCCTTCGGGTTGGGGTACGATTCCTGAGACGGGATATACTGATGACCGGTAGCGGGAATCGATTTTTGCTCCGTCAAAACCTTCTTACAATATTGGCAATGGGAGCCCTCGGTCAAACCGGATTTTGTGCAGGTCGCAGCCACGGCTTTGTCTGTCTCCGGCGTACAGGTGAATTTACTTACAGATACGAAGTCGTCGGTATAATCGTTTTGTGCCGTAATCACAAAGAAGGGGTGGTCGTAAGCATAAATATTTTTAATAATATGTTCATACGGTTCATCAACGATATAATAAACCCACGATAAGTGATTGTTTGCGTCCGCCTGACCCAATGTAGATCTAAAGGTTACTGACTCACCGGGAATAAACCACTGATTGCCATGTACAACCTCCACGCAATTGCGAACCTCAATATACGCATCATACGGAACATAAATGCGAATGACGTCGTCGTCCTCAGCGGTCATACAGTCAACAGGCACACCGTTTACGGTTACCCCGTCAATCTCATCAAATCGAACATCACCAACGTTGCTATACATCAGCGTTACGGTATATTCGTACTCATGACCCTCTTCCGCCAGCAGCACGCCGGAATCATACCAATTGGAATTCGCCTTGTCACGCCAACGGCCAAAGTAACTGGCGTCGCCTGTAAAGCGCAACGGATAACCGTTCACATCAATGCCACCGCTGATTTTTTCGCCCACGCGCAAGGTGGGGCTCATTTTCAGCTCCAGGGTACCGTGGAACTGGCCATTATAAATGTTCCCTTTTTCTGCGGCCGTTGCAGATGCAGGCAGTGCAGAGACCACGCTCATCAGCATCAGCACCGACAAAAACAGTGAAAATACCTTTTTTTTCATAAACAGATCAATCTCCTTTCTGATATAACCTTATATTTCTATATTTCTGTACGGTGCAAGGTCCGTACATTCGGTCAACCTTATCTTATCAGAAAGCGCCTTGATCTGCCCTACCCAAATGGACAGTTTTAATAAAAAAATCCGAATTACGCAGCCACTCTGCAAAGCCGCTTAATAATTGGGAATAATCAGCCGCTTATCCACCACATCAATTACCAGCTTTACATAGGAATCGTAGCCGGTTTTTTGCAACATATTGCGAATATGGTACTTAACGGCAGAGCGGGTAATGCCGTATTTGTCTGCAATCTCATTTTGGGAATTGCCCTCAATCAGCTCCCGCAGAATGCAAAGTTCCTTGTCAGTAAACTCTACGCTGTTGGCATTGCCGATATACACCGTAGGTCTGTCTAACGGATACATACGCTCCCCGGCAATGGTGGCGGCAAGCACCTGCTCCAATTCACGACGCGGCGCCATCTTGTACCAAAAACTCTCGCAGCCGGCAGCCTTTGCCTTTTCTATAAAGCTTACCTCCGGCATAGAGGTAACCACTATGATCTTGACCCGCGGGCAGGCTTGCTTAATTTTTGCTGCCGCCGTCAATCCGCTGGCATCCTCTGCGGTACACACATCCATCAGTACCAAATCTACGCCGCCTGCGGTGCAGCGTGCTACGGCTGCGTCTGCACAATCCAGCGTACCCACCACGGAACAATCCGGGTTTTCCTCTACCACCGTGCGCAAATAGGTTTGCACCAACGATTGGTCATCTACAATCAACACCCGTACCACGACAATCCCCTCCTATCGTGCTTTTATTATACTGCATTTCGCACCGCTACACCCTACCCAAAAGGACAGATTTTATAAATCAATTTGCAGCCGAAACACCGGTGCACTTTCTACCGTCATCGTACCGCCCTGCTGCTCCACCTTTTGGCGCAGATCCGAAAGACCGCCGCCCTCGGTAATGGGGCGCTCCGGCGGTTTGCCGTTATTGGTAATCACAATTCTGTGGGGCGTTGCCTGCACATACATTGCCCCTGCGCCTGCGTGGCGCACCGCATTGGTCATACACTCCCGCACCGCTTCCAAAAACACCGCCTGCTCCGGCACACCGTTCATTTGCAACTGCAGGTGCATAGCCGCCGCCATTTGCTCCAGCGCCTGCACATCCGCCGGTGTACGCTCTCGCCAAAAGCGTGTGGTAAACACCGTCAGCGTACGGTGCCAACGGTTTGCAATGGAGGTATAATCTCTGTTGCCTTCCTCCAAAAAAATTTTAGTCTCTAACAGCATTCGACCCATTTTGTCGTGAATATCAATTTTGGCTTTCAGCACTTCACGGTCTCTGGTCAGTGCCTCCACTTGCTGACTGTACGCCAGCAGGCGCTGATTGATTTCCTTACGGGCTGCATTCTCTGCGTCCAGTTCCAGCGCCAATCGATGCAAATCCGTAATATCCATTGCCCACAGCCGCCGCACGGTCTCGCCATTGCAATCCATATCCGCACTGCAAAAACGGTAGTACCGCCCGTCCGCCTCTACGGTTTTGCCGTCCACACGGCGGCAAAACACCTCTGCATTGGTAATCGCACTGCCGGTTACACGCTCTGCCAAATGCTGCATACGCGCATTGATTAAAATGGGAACACCATCCGGATAATAAAAGCAAAGCCCCAAGGGCACCTTGTCCGTACTCTCCTGAATCGAGTTGCCGGACAACATCCGCCGATACCGCCGCCGGTACAGCACCAGCGCCAAAGCGGTACAAATCAAGAATGCGGCTGCACCTGCCGCCGACCAACCGGCAGCCCACGGCAACGCACAATCTCCGTTGCGCACGCCAACCAGCTCCACCAGCGCCAAAAACTCTGCTACCGACAAGGCGGCGCAGGGCAGCACGCCGCTCCAGCGCCGCGCCTTACGATAAACAAAAAACAACAAAATCATGCTCAGCAAGTATGCAACAATGAGCAACAAAATGGCAACCAAGTTCATTCTGCACCATCTCCCTTGCTGCCGCAAAGGCGCAGGGTCAGCGCCTCGCCGGCTTCCGGCTGCATAACCAAATGCACCATGACTTCTGCCGGGGTTTGCGACACCTTAATATACAATGCCTCCAAGCCCGGCATTTGGGTTTCTATTTGCGCCTCAAAGGCGGCATATAAATCTATCAGCGTCTCAATCGGCGCTTCTCCCTCATCAGAGGGATTTAAGTTGCATTGCACACCAAACAGAGCCAAGGCGTTGCAGCTCTCTTGCAAGCAAAGCGACAATTCCCGCACCGACACGCTTGCGTTGTGCTCTCCAAGCAGCAGCAAATTGCTTTTGCGCTTTATATAGGCACACAGCAGACACAGAGTTTTCAGCGATTGCTCCGCATTGTCGCTGCCCATCGCTTGCAGCACTTGCTTCATCGCCGCGGCCTGCGCCCCTACGGAGGCGTCAATTTTTGTATATAAGTCCAGCTGCTTTTCTACGGCCGCCTGCTTCTTTTTAACTTCAATCTCGGCTTGCAACAGGCTTTCTTTGTCCTGCAGCAGCTCGTTATCTTCTTGCAGCTGTTCCAGCAGTGCATGGACGGCAGACACATCCTCAATCCAGAACACATAGCCTCCATATATGGACATACATTTCAGCTGACGGTGGTCAGGCAACGGCACGATATGCCGAAGGGCCGTCTCCATACGCTCCCTTGGCGGCAAAACCACGCCATTAGAGGTGTATGCCACCTGCAAATTTTCATCCGTAATCCAAGTATCCATATCCGTTTGGCTGTAAAGCGCCTCGTAACGGCTATTGGTTTGAATCAAGCCCACGGCGGCGCAGGTATTAAACACGCCGTAAATCACGCCGCAAAACAATGTGGTTAAATCCATACACTTAAACAGATATGTATCGCTGAAAAAAGGATATGCCACCGCATAAACAGCAGCCAGTGCCACAAACAGGAAGGGCAGCAAAATCCGCCGCCGACTGTCCGGAATTTTGCATCGCTGATACAGCACCGCCAACGCTGCCATAATCAGTACACAAGCCCACGCGGCAATTGCATAGTACCCACCCCGTCTGATATAGTTGGATGTACTGTTTACAAAATCCTTTTGAAAGGCAAAGACCCACTGGTGCAAATCATTCGTCAGCACCAACAAAATCAGAATACCCGCCGGCACAAACAGCCACAGCCATCGCCGATGCACATGGTAGGACGGCGGTCGGCCAACGCAAAAGGCCGTCAGCAGCGACAAGGGCGGTAACAGTACAATCGGCACATAATAAAGGTACCACAGATACCGCCGCATCAACTCGTCTCCTGCCACTGACCATTTTAAGGTGCGTGCCATATACCAAAAGATACACAACCCTGCCACCGCCAGCAGACAATAGCAAATAGAGCGCTGCCGCACGTGCAGAAAAATGCGAATCATCCACTCAGATAGCAACAGCAGCACAATGCTGTACCCTGCCCATTCCATAAGGGTTTTTACATAAGGCACCGACACGGGAATATGCCCTAACACGCCGGACAGCACAAACAATACGGCAATGGCCACACTGCGCAGCATATGGCGTTCCGTTACAGACAAGCCCTTACGGTTGGCAGACACAGGCACCCTCCTCTTTTTGCAAAAATGCATAGAATTCTAATACAAGTGTACCACACCCGACCGTCTTTTGCAACACAGCATTAGCACACAGGATGCAAAAGCGACGTACCGTTTGGTGCGCCGCTGCGTAGAGTCCTATTTACCTGTCAAATCGGCGACGATCCTATCGCCAAACGCCGGCGCATCCTCCATAACGAACCGCTTCTCCCGGGCGTTTATATTTACACATTTCCGCATAAATGGCAAATAAATTCAGCTTACCTATCTAAATACTTTGCGATAAAATCCTCGACTGTACGCCAATACAGCGTGGGCGCAACAGAAGACGAGAGCGCATGGCCTGCGCCTTCTACGGTAAGTTCCTCTTTTTCGCAGGCTGCAGCCGCATACAATTCGCCCAGCATACTGTACGGCACAAGCTCATCCGACGAGCCGTGAATAAACAGCGTTGGTATGCGGCTCTTTTTCACCTGCGCAAGGGCGCTGGCCTGCTTAAAATCATACCCGTCACGAATCTTTGACAACACCGATGTGGCGTTGAGCACGGGGAACCACGGAATATGCAGGGCTTCCGACTCCCGTTGGAACTCATCCCATTCCGACGTGTAGCCGCAATCTGCAATAACAGCCTTCACATTTCCGGGTAAATCTTCACCTGACGCCATCAAAACCGTTGCCGCCCCCATGGATACACCGTGCAGAACGATCCGGGCGTTCGGCTCCCATGAAAGGATCCGGTTTATCCACTTTATAATATCCACACGCTCCGGCCAGCCCATACCGATTTTTGTTCCCTCGCTGTCGCCGTGGGCTCTTGCATCTACTGCCAAAACATTATAACCAAGCGTGTAAAATTTATGAACAAATCCGGCCATATGCTTGGCCTTGCTTGTGTAGCCGTGGCATACGAGAACATATTTTGTGCCGGTATTTTTGAACCGTTTTCCGTGCAGGCGCAGCGAATCAGACAGAATATACACATCCTCTCCGTGTGTAGCATACCATTCTTTAATTTCCGGCGTGCCTGTCATACCGCTGTATTTTGCACTTGCTTCCTCTTCATTGCCGGCAGTATTCGTGGCTTTTTGAACCAAGTTGTTGAGTTTGCTCATATGGATAGGCGATTTCGTGTTGATTGAGATATCATAGAATATTTCCGCTGCCGTTGCAGTTAAAGCTGCCAGCCCACAAAGTGCGCCGAAAGCTATACCTACATTCTTTCTATTCATAAAAATTTCCTCCTGCCGTCAAAAGCATAACATTGTCGCAAAATGTCATTTTGCAATCTGAAGCTGTTTTGTGTGCGCCCCGGCTGTCTTTACAATACCAAAGCGCTCTGTGTATATCAAATCACATTTTTGGACGGATGTCAATAAAACCGCTGCCGCACCTGACAGTTGGTTCAGCCACCTTGCGGTTGAGGTGCCGGGAACGGAAACCTCCAACGAATGGCTTGAGGCCGTCAGTGACGAGAAATACGGCAAATTAAAATAATTTTACATTTTCCCTGCCGGGTAAGCCGTGCAGGGATTTTTTGTTTTTATTGACATTGGGCGGTAATGGTTGTATAATTAAGACACAATTAATTAACAGCGTTAATTAATGCAAAGGGGTTATACAAATGCTATCGTTTAACATTTCAGGCAGCAGGCTGGAAATAGCCTTGCACGGCAGTGTAATTTACACAATCGCTGTGGGGCAAAAATTGCTGCATGCAGGCCGTGGCAGCAGTTCTTACAAAATGAGCCACGGCAGCTTTAAAATTAAGGAAAAGCTTTTGTCACAAGCGGAGCTTACCGTTAAAGGGGTCAGCCTTTCAGAGGGCAGGGCAACGGTGGAATTAAGCCAAGGCAGTTGCCAAATTGAAATAATTGACGGCAACAAGCTTTATTTTACCTTTAACCTCCCCGGGGATTACAACCGAATGGAGTTTGATATTCCGGCTGTTAAAGAGGAATATATTTACGGCTGCGGCGAAAATTTTTCGGAATTTAATTTGCGTGGAAAATGCGCCCGAGTTTGGGTGGCAGAGCATATTAACGCACTGCAAATTGCCAAAAAGCTTTTAAAGCAGGTTGTGGGCATAAAAAACACAACCAAAAAGCAAAGTTTTTCCAATTACGAAACCTATTATGCACAGCCCACCTTTTTAAGCTCACGAAAATACTTTTTCCACAGCTTGGCAACGGCGCAGGGGGAATTTGATTTTAAAAATCCCACCTGTCATAAATTTAAAATGTGGGAAATTGCACCGTTTTATATCGGCTTTGGGGAGGATTTTGAACAGGTTTTGTCAAACCTCTCAACTGTTTTGGGCAGGCAGCCCGATTTACCGGATTGGACCTATGACGGCTACATTTTAGGTATCCAGGGTGGCACCGATATTATGATGAACAAGGTTAACGCTGCGCTTAACAGCGGTGTGGCCGTTAACGGCGTTTGGATTCAGGATTGGGAGGGCAGGCGTGTTACTGCCGCAGGCAAGCAGCTTTATTGGAACTGGCAGTGGGACAGAGAGCTTTACCCCCACCTTGACGAAAAAATTAAGGAGCTGAACCAAAAGGGCATAAGGGTTTTAGGCTATATCAACCCGTTTTTAGCGGTGGAAAAGCCGCTTTACAAGCAGGCAAGCGAAAAGGGCTACTGCGTTAAAAACAAAGAGGGCAAGGATTATTATGTTACCATTACCACCTTCCCTGCGGCTATGATAGATTTAACAAACCCGAACGCCTGCCGCTGGATAAAGGGTAAAATTAAGGAAAACATGATAGATTTCGGCCTTTCGGGCTGGATGGCGGATTTTGGCGAATATCTGCCCACCGACTGTGTGCTTTACAGCGGCGAGGATGCGGAAATTGTGCACAACACCTGGCCTGCACGCTGGGCAAAAATCAACCGTGAGGCAATTGAGGAGGCAGGCAAGGCGGGGGAAATAATGTTCTTTACAAGGGCAGGCTTTTCAGGCACTCCCGGCGCCTCCACAATGATGTGGAACGGCGACAATCACACCGATTTTTCAATAGATTTCGGCCTGCCGTCGGTAATACCCGCAATGCTCAGCCTTACCTGTTGCGGCTTTGGGCTTTCCCACAGCGATATTGGGGGCTACACCTCATTTTTCAACCTAAAAAGGAGCGAGGAGCTTTATATGCGCTGGTGCGAGATGAATGCGTTTTCTCCCCTTATGCGCAGCCACGAGGGGCTTAACCCGGACCTTAACGTGCAGTTTGACGCTAACGAAAGGGTGCTGCACCAAAGCGCCGTAATGTCGCAAATTCACGCAAAGCTTAAGCCCTATCTTGCCAATACGGTAAGAAAAAACAGCGAAAGCGGCGTGGGTGTTGTAAGACCGTTGTTTTTCTACTACAACGAGCCCCGGGCGTTTACGGAAAGCTACGAATACCTTTTGGGCCGTGATATTCTTGTGGCGCCTGTTTTAAAATCCGGCGCAGAAAGCCAAAGGGTTTATTTGCCCCAAGACAAATGGGTGCATTTGTGGAGTAAAAAGGAATATTCCGGCGGAGAATATAACATAAGCGCCCCCATAGGGCAGCCGCCGGTATTTATAAGAAAAGAAGCACAGTCTGTGCTTGATATATTAAACGCTGAATAACAGGAGGAAAGAATTATGAAATATTTTTTAGACAGCGCAAAGATTGATGAAATTAAGGAGGCATACAATACCTTTGGTATTGACGGTGTTACCACCAATCCAAACCATATTATGAATTCGGGCAAGCCGTTTTTTACCGTAATCGGCGAGCTTGCGGAATTTGTTAAGGAAAACAATATTGAGGGCTGGGATAATTTCCCCATTTCGGTTGAAATTAACCCCCATCTTGACGATGCCGAGGAAATGATTGCAATGGGCGAAAAAATTGCGGCAATGTGCCCCAACTTCTGCATTAAAATTCCTTGTACCCAGGCAGGTATTACTGCGGCAAGGGCGCTTGAAAAAAAGGGTGTCAGAACAAACTTGACCCTTGTATTTTCAGCTTCTCAGGCACTTATTGCAGGCAAAAACAATTCCCTTTTCGTTTCTCCCTTTATCGGTTGGAAGGAAAACAGCGGCGAGGACTGCAAGCAGTACATTCAGGATATTGTTACCATTTACAAAAACTACGGCTTTTACGGCAAAACACAAATTATCTGCGCCGCAGTAAGAAACGGCAAGCAGTTTGTTGACTGCGCCGTTGCAGGCGCAGACATTGTAACCGCAGGCCTGCAGGTTTATAAAGACAGCTTTTATCATCCCTTTACCGATTACGGCTTGGAAAAATTCCAAAACGCTTGGGATAAAACAATTACCGATTAATCGCTGCAAAACATTAAGAAAGGCTGTGTGAAAGATATGAAAATAGGATTTATAGGCTTGGGCATTATGGGCGAATCAATGTGCGAAAACATTGTTAAAAAGCATAACGATTCAGTTTACTGCTCTGACCTTAATAAGGAACAGGTAAAAAAGCTTGAAAAGGCAGGGGCAATCGGCTGCGAAAATAACATTGAGGTTGCCCAAAAGGCAGATGTAATTATTACCATGGTGCCGAAATCTGAGCATGTTAAGGCGGTTTACACCGAGCTTTTGCCTTATATTGACGACAGCAAAATCTGCATTGATATGAGCACCATTGACCCGTCGGTATCCGTTGAGGTATCAAAAATGATTAAGGCAAAGGGCGCACAGTTTGCAGACGCCCCTGTTGTTAAATCAAAGCCTGCGGCAATTGCAGGGGAGCTTGGCATACTTGTGGGCTGCGACGAGGAGCTTTACGAGGTTATCAAGCCAATACTTTTATATATGGGCTGCAATGTTATCCGCATGGGCGAAAACGGCAAGGGTCTTGTTATGAAAATATGCCACAACACCCTTTGTGCGGAAATTCAAAACGGCGTTAACGAAACCCTTATTCTTGCCGGTAAAATGGGCATTTCGCCCGAGGATTATCACACCGCAATTTCATACGGCGGCGCACAGTGCTTTTATCTTGACGCACAGTGGCAAAATATCCGTGATGAAAACTGGGCAACCGCCTTTTCCCTTGAAAACGAGCATAAGGATTTGGGCATTTGCCAAAGGCTTTCACAGCAGGAGCAGGTTGATATGCCTGTTATGAACTATGTTAAGACCGTTTATGACAAGGGCATGGAGGCAGGCATAGGCAAGGAGGACTGGCGTGCAACCTTTAAAATTGTAAGAGGGGATTATAATGATTAATCATCTTTGCAGTGTTAATAATGTGAAAATATATTCGGTTTTTGACGATGAGTTTAAGCCTTACGGCAAAATTGTTGAGGGGTTTGATTTTTCGTCGGCAATTGAATATATGGAAAATAATACAAAAATACCCGATAGCGGAAATATTTATGTTGCAAGCGATTCAGACCTTGAGGATCTGAGCGTGTTTAAGGGCGTTAAAAATGTGCTTTACGGCGAAATGCCCATTCAGGCAGGCTATTGCAACGGCAAAAACACCACCTATAACGGCTTTGAATACCACAAGGGCTCTGAAATAAATATTGCGGTTACCGATTTTATGCTTGTTTTGGGTCACACCTGGCAAATCAGCGATAACAGGTTTTATGTTGGGGATGAAAGGGTGTTTTATGTTCCCAAGGGCACGGCGGTTGAAATGTATCAAACCACCCTGCACCTTTCCCCCTGCCGTTGCAGCGACGAGGGCTTTAAGGATATTGTGGTTTTGCCACGGGGCACTAACACCCCCCTTGAAAACAAGGCCGATTTTGCCCACGGCGAGGGCAGGCTGCTGCTGCAAAAAAACAAGTGGGTGCTTGCCCATAAGGACAGAGAGCCCCTTATTAAGCAGGGTGCTTACCCGGGCTTAATCGGCGAAAATAAAGAACTTAAATATTAACACGGAGCGTTATATGAATATTAAAATTTTATACATTCCCATTGGTGTGCCCACATTTCATCTTGAAAGCGCCCAAAGGGAATTTGATAAATCCGTAAGGCTGCTTAAATCAATAAATCCCGGGGTTATTTGCCCGGATAAAATGCTTTTGGACATTGACAGCCTTAACGATTTTTTGGAGGGTAAAAACCCCGACCTTGCCATAGTGCAAAATGTAACATTTGCAAATGCGGCATATATTTCGCAGGTTTTAAGGAAAACCCATTGCCCTGTTTTGCTTTGGACCCTGCGTGAGCCCCAATCAAACGGCGGCAGGCTTTGCCTTAATTCACTTACAGGTGCTTTTTCTGCAGGAAATACCCTTAATGCCCTTGGCAGGAACTTTGAATATTTGCTTGCCTCCCCTGACGAGGCGGCGGCTGAAAGCAAAATTAAATCCTTTATTTCGGCGGTTGCACTTAAAAAGTCGATTGAGAGCCTTAATATTTTGCAGGTGGGTCACACACCCGAGGGCTTCGGTTTCGGCAGGGCTCTTGACGGCGAAATGCTTAAGGTGTTCGGCGCAAGGCTCATTTCCATTGAGGCAAGGGAGCTTATAGATAAGGCAAAGCTTTTCAGCGAAAGCGATGTCAGCGAATACATAGAAAGAGCAAAGGCATCAATTAACGGTCTTGATAAAATCGAGCACAAAAATGTTGTTGATTTTGCAAGGCTGTTCAGGGTCTATGACGAATATACAAAGCAAAATAATATCGGCGCACTTTCAAGCAGGTGCTGGCCCGATTTTTTCACGGCGTTCGGCACACCTGTTTGTGCGGTGCTGGGCATGTTAAACGACTTGGGCGTATCCTCGGCCTGCGAGGCTGACACCTACGGCGCTCTTTCAATGTATATTGCCTCGCAGCTTACAGGCAAGGCCTCCTTCTTCGGCGACCCTGTTTCAATTAACGAGGCTGACAACAGCGTTACATTTTGGCATTGCGGCATGGCGCCCTGCTCTCTTGCAAGGGAAGACAGCGGAGCCTGTGCAGGGCTTCATTGTAACAGAAAAATCGGCCCCACCCTTGAATTTGGCTGCAAGGCGGAAAAAAATGTTACCGTGTTCAGAGTTGGCAAAAGGCCCGACGGCAGTTTTAGATTTTTCATTGCCAAGGGCGAGGCGCTTGACAGGCCCCAACAGTATTTCGGCACATCAATTGTTGTTAAAACCCAAAACAATGTGGGCGATATTATCAACCGTGCCGTTAAAGAAGGCTGGGAGCCCCATTTTGCCGTTGCAATGGGCGATGTTTCGGCAGAGCTTGAGGCTTTTGCAGGTCTGCTGAATATTGAGGCTGAGAAGTTCTGATGTTGAATGTTAGAAATTTTTGGTTTTTTATTGTTGTTTTAGCCACCAATGTGATACAATGTATTACAGGATTTGCGGGAACAGTGCTTGCAATGCCATTTTCCATAATGTTGGTGGGCTTTGATGTTGCAAGACCCATACTTAATGTTTTGGGCATTGTTGCCTCTGTAATAATAGTGGCGCAAAAAAGGCAATTTGTTAACAAAAAGGAATTGTTAAAAATAACCTGCATAATGCTTGCAGGCATGGTGCCCGGTTTTTTGATTATAAATCATTTTTCGGTTAATTCCGGTGTGCTTTACAAAACTTTGGGCATAGTTGTTATCGGCTTTACCGCTTTGGGCATTATTCGCTCACGGCGGCAGGGCAAAAATAATGTTAAAAGGCAGAATGGGCTTTTTAACGATATTGTAATGTATGGTTTGCTGCTCCTTTCGGGAATTGTGCACGGCATGTTTGTGTGCGGCGGCCCCTTGCTTGTTGTTTATGCAAACGATAAGCTAAAGGACAGCGACGAATTCAGGTCAACGGTTTCGGCCGTTTGGATTGTTTTAAACTCAATTAATATGTTTACCGATATAGGTGCAGGCAGATTTAACGGTAACACGGTTATTTTGCTTTTAATTTCAACGGCGGTGCTGTTTTTGGCAATGCTTATCGGCAATTTAATCTACAAACACATGAACAAAAAGGCGTTTATGGTGCTTACCTACACGCTTATGGCAATCAGCGGTGCGTCGTTATTGGTAAAATAGGGGGGAATAATTTATTGGCAAAAGGGCTTAATTTAAAATCCGTAAAAAGCGAAAATCGCAGCATGATTTTATATTTGCTTAATACCTACGGCAGCCTTAGCAGAAAGGAAATTGCTAACAAATTATCCCTTACCCCTGCGGCGGTTACAAAAATATGCAACGAGCTGATCAGCGAGGGGTTCATTAAGGAGAGCGGCTTTATAGACGCAAACGGAAAATCGGGCAGGCGTGAGGTTTTGCTCAGCCTGTGCCTTGAGGATAAATATGTTTTGGGCGTTAATGCCGAGAAAAACGCCGTTACATATTCGTTGGCAAACCTTAAGGGCGAGGCAATTTATCTTAAAAAAGGTAGACTTTATGTTGATATTGACCTTGTTGTTAAGGAACTTTTAAATTTTATCAATGAAAACAGCATTGATGTTAAAAGGGTTCTTGCAGCGGGAGTTTGCATTATCGGTTCAACGGAGCAAAACGATTTCGGCGTTTGGAAAAACTGCAATATAAGGGAAAAATTCCAATCAGCGCTTGGAATACCCGTTGTGGTGGAAAATAATGTTAAGGCGTTTGCCCAGGGCGAGTTGATTTACGGCAGGGCAAGCAGCAGCGATTCGGTTTTGTTCTTCAAATGGGGGGCAGGTATCGGCTCCTCAATAGCATCCGGCGGCAGGGTGCAGTCCGGCAACGACAACGGCATAGCCGAAATCGGCCATTATATTGTTAACACCGGCGGAAAAAAATGCAGGTGCGGCCGCTACGGCTGCCTTGAAACCGAGGTGTCAAGCCAGGCTATTATTAACGATGCAGGGGGCAATATGACCCTTGAGGATATTGTAAACAGCAACGATAAGGATATTATTTATATGCTTGACCATAAAATAGACCTTGTTGCCCTTGCACTTGTTAACACTGCCACCATTCTTAACGCAGACAGCATAGTGCTGTTCGGCCTGCTTTTTGAAAACAAACGGATTATTGAAAAGCTGGTTAAGCAGTGCGTGCGCTACAACAAAAATTTTAACGAAAGCATTATTAAAATTTCGTCGCTTAACAAAAAACGAGAGTATATCGGCTGCACTGCCATGTGCGCCAAGAAATACTTTTTTGAAATCGGGTTTAATTAAATATCTTTTCAAAAATAAGGGGGATTTTTATGAGCGAAAAGGGTTTAACACACGGTATAAAGTTTAAAGACAAAATCGGCTACGCCATGGGCGATATGGGCGGCCTTTTGACCTTTTCACTTATCGGTGCATTTCAAAACAAGTTTTACACCGATGTACTGCACATTCAACCGAGCAAAATAGTGGTTCTCATTTTGGTTGCAAGGCTTTGGGATGCTATTAACGACCCTATTTGGGGTGCGTTTATTGATTCACGAAAGCCTACAAAGCAGGGCAAATTCAGGCCCTATGTTTTTTGGTTTTCCATTCCGCTTGCGGTTTCAGCCGTGCTTATGTTCACGGTTATACCCAATTTAAGCGAGGCTAAATATCTGCTTTTTGCATATATTACCTACATTCTTTACGGAATGATGTACACAGCGGTTAATATTCCCTACGGCTCACTGGCATCGGTTGTAACAGATGATGAAAAGGAGCGTTCCTCCCTTTCAATGTGGCGTTCAATCGGCGCAGGCGTCGGAGGCCTTCCGGGCACAATTTTGTTCCCCATGCTGGTTTACAACACCACAATTGCCGCAGACGGCACAAAAATCCAAACTCTTAACGGCTCAAAGCTCACAATCGGCGTTTTGATTTTGGCAATTATCTCAGTGGCCGTTTATTTCGGCCATTACAAGCTTACCAAAGAAAGAATTGCACCGATTAAAAAGGAAAAAAGCGATTATAACGCATTTAAAACTATTGCTGACCTTGCAAAGAACAGACCCTTTGTAATGCTTTGCCTTGCGTCAATGCTGCTTATTGCTTTCCAATTCTATTATCAGTCAACCTATCAATATTTGTTTGCAGATTATTACCACAGCGCAAAATTATATTCAATGGTAACCATTTGCACCTATTTGCCAATGGCAATACTTATTCCCGTTATGAACAAGCTTATTGACAAATTCGGCAAAAAGGAACTTTGCGCCTTTGGCATGGGCTTTGCGGCAATAGTAAGCTTTATTTTGTTCTTTATTAAAACAAGCAACCCCTATGTGTTCTTGGTGTTCACGTTCTTCTCGGGCTTGGGTCAAACCTTCCTTGTGCTTGAGGTTTGGGCGCTGGTAATGGATGTTATCGATTACCACGAAATCAGAACCCACCGCCGTGAGGAGGGCACAGCCTATGCGGTTTTCTCCTTTACAAGAAAGCTGGGTCAAACCTTTGCAGGCGTTGGTCTTAATGCCCTTTTGGCAGTTATTAATTATGACAGCAACGCATCTGCCAACAATCAGGCGCTGCCGCAGGATGTTTTAACAAAGCTTTATGATATCTCCACCCTTGTGCCGGCAATTGCCCTTGGCCTTATGGCAATTATCCTGGCGTTCGGCTACAACCTTTCAAAGAAAAAGCTTTCGGTTCTCCATACACAGCTTGAAGAAATAAGAGCCAATGAGGAGTAATTAAGCGATTTTAATTTAAAAGTAAAATAAAAAGGAACACCGTGGGGTGTTCCTTTTTTGCTGTATTAGGCTTATTGCTGCCTTATTTTTGATTCGTCGCAGCAGAGGGCATAGCAGCGGCGGTAAATGAAATATGATACCACTGCCGTGATTATTTCTGCTGTGGGGAATGCCCAAAACACGCCCTGTGCGCCCATAAATCTGCTGAATATAAATGCGGCAGGGATGATTACAACGGCGTAGCGCATTAACGAAACCGTAAAGGACGACATACCCTTACCCAGTGCCTCCAGCACGCCGCAGCAGGTAACCGAAACTGCCGAGAACACAAAGCCGATACAAATTATTCTTAAAGCATTAACGCCTATTTGCACCGTTTCGCTGTTTGCGGTAAACAGCCCAATCATTTGACCCGGTATAATCAGTGAAAGAATTACGCCCACGCCCATTACACCTGCGGTCAGGCAAAGGGTGGTGTTGAAAGTGCTTTGCACTCTTTTTCTTTCCCCTGCACCGTAGTTAAAACTGATAATGGGTCTTATGCCCTGTATAATGCCGTTTGCGGTAAGGTAAATAAAGGTTTGCAGTTTGTAATAAGCGCCCAAAACCAAAACATATTTTTCAGAGAATGATGCTAAAATTCCGTTTAAGGCGGAAATTAAAAGTGACGGCAGCGCCATATTGAGGGAAGCAGGTATGCCCACGGAATACAGCCTTACCATAAGCTCCTTATTAAAGGATATATTTTCTTTTTTAAATGAAATATTAATCGGCGAGAATACTAAAAATGCAATGTAACTGATTAAGGTTACGGTTTGACCTATACCGGTGGCGTAGGCGGCGCCTGCCATGCCCATTTTTACAAAGGGGCCGATGCCGAAAATCATCAGTGGGTCAAGCACAATGTTTGTAACAAAGCCCAGCATCATGCTAATCATGGCAACCTTCATTCTGCCCACTGCCTGAAAGATTTTTTCAAAAGAAATGCCCAGCATTATTATAACTGAAAACAAAAACGCCCTGTTTGCGTAGGTTAAGCCCATGCTTATTATGCTTTCGTTATCGGTGTAAATTGCTAAAAACCGTGGCATACCAAGCATGCAGGCAATCATCAGCACAACGCCGTGCACAAAGCTAAGCAGCAGCCCTGTGGTTGCCGCCTGATTTGCCTGTTTATGCTGCCGGGCACCAAGGCAAAAGGCTATCCTTGCGTTTAAGCCCACGCCAAAGCCCACCGCAATTGCTGTCATTAGGTTTTGTATGGGGTAAACCAGTGAAAGGGCAGTCATGGCGTCCTCGCTGATTTTTGCAACAAAGTAGCTGTCAACTATATTATAAAGGGAATTTACCGCCATGGAAACAACCATGGGCAGCGACATGGAAATTACAAGGGGAAGTATTTTCTTTTCCTTCATAAAATTTTGGTCCATAGGTGCCTCCTTAAAACAAAAGCCACGCAGCAAAAGCTGCGTGGCGAAAAAAGATTGCTCTTGAAAAATCCACTCCCGAAAGGGTTTTGTGCAGCGAGTATAGCACAAAAAGCAGTGCCTGTCAAGGGGCGCACAGCATAAGGGAGAAATCAGTTTAAGCCTTTTGGGCATTCGTTTATTATATGGCGCATCTTAACGGCGGCAGGGGGAGCTTTAAAGGCAATTTTTCGCAAATTACCGTTGATTATTGTGACCGAAATTTTGATTTTTTTGATTATTTCGTTCATTTTCGGTCATAATAGACTTGTATAGTATGCCAAATTGCTAAAGGAAAATGGCAGTTTTATTGCATTTTCACGAAAATTAATGACTGTTATTGACTGCTTTTGAATTGTTTTGATATAATAAGGCTGCAAGGAACGAGTATCCCATGCAAATTCAGGTTTTAGGAGCAAATGCATATGCTTACCCAAGACAGGCAATCAAAAATTTTATCAATATTAAAGGAGCAGGGCTCTGTAACCGTTTCAAGACTTACAGAGATTTTATCCACCAGCGAATCCACAATAAGGCGTGATTTAACCGCACTTGCAAGCGAGGGCAAGCTGAACAAGGTGCACGGCGGCGCCACCGCACTTAATCAGGAGTTTGTGCGGTTTGAGGATAATATTGATGAAAAGCTGACCAAGCATACAGATGAAAAAATGGCAATAGCCAAATATGCCGCAGGTCAAATACAGGATGATGATTTTGTTTTTGTTGACGCAGGCACCTCCACCCTACTGATGACCGCATTTTTGGAAAATTCAAAGGCAACTTTTGTTACCAACGGCATCGAGCACGCCAAGCAGCTTGCAAAAAAAGGCTGCAAAACAATTGTGCTGGGCGGCAGACTAAAGCAATCAACAGAGGCGATAATCGGCCTTGTTGCCGCAACAAATTTGCAAAAGTATTCGTTCACAAAGGCATTTATCGGCACCAACGGCATCAGCGAAAAGCAGGGCTTTACAACCCCTGACACCGAGGAGGCAATGCTTAAGGCGGTTGCCATTGAGCGCAGTTTTATAACCTATGTTTTGGCTGACAGCTCAAAGTTTGAAAAGGTAAGCGCCGTAACCTTTGCTTCAATTGATTCCGCATGCATTGTTACCGATAAATGCAGCAACGAAAAAATACAAAAACGAACAGTTGTAAAAGAGGTGGTTAAATGATTTACACTGTTACCTTTAACCCTGCGCTGGATTACCTTATGTATGTTAAAGACTTGCAGTCAAATGATATTAACCGTACGGAAAGGGAGCAGCTTAACTATGGGGGCAAGGGTATTAATGTATCCGTAATACTCTCAAGGCTGGGTATAGAAAACAAGGCCTTAGGCTTTCTTGCAGGCTTTTCGGGCAGGCAAATTGAGGATATGCTCAATGAGGACGGCATAAAATCGGATTTTGTATATCTTCAAAAGGGCTACACAAGGATTAATGTTAAAATTAAATCCGATAAGGAGATTGACATTAACGCCTGCGGCCCTGAAATCGGCAAAGCCGAAATAGAGCAGCTTTTTGAAAAGCTTAAAAAACTTAAATCGGGGGATTGCCTTGTGCTGGCAGGCTCAATACCAAAAACCCTGCCCGATAACATTTATGAGGAAATCCTGGGCAAATTAAAGGACAGGGGCATTGATTTTGTTGTTGACGCCACAGGCGACCTTTTGAAAAATGTTTTAAAATACAAGCCCTTTTTGATTAAACCAAATCATCACGAGCTTGGGGAAATATTTTCAGTTGAAATCAAAACTGTTGAGGATATTAAAAAATACGGCAAAATGCTTCAGGAAATGGGGGCAAAAAATGTTCTTGTTTCACGGGGCAAGGACGGCGCCGCACTGCTGGATGAAAAGGGCAACCTTCACACCATGGGCAATATCCCCGGCAAAATAGTAAGCAGTGTGGGCTGCGGCGATTCAATGGTGGCGGGCTTTTTGGCAGGCTACTGCAAAACCAAGGATTACAGCTATGCATTAAGGCTTGGCTCTGCCTGCGGCAACGCAACGGCGTTCACAAGCAATCTTGCAACCACTGGCGAAATAAACAAGGCTTTAAACAACAGTGAATTAAAGTAAGGACGGTATCAATATGAGAATTATAGACTTATTAAAAGCGGAAGCAATTGAGCTTGATTCCTCTGTAAACTCAAAATCACAGGCAATTGACGCCTTAATTGCTTTGCACAACAGGGCAGGTAACCTGCAAAATGTTGATGAATATAAAAACGCTATTCTCGCAAGAGAAAATCAGGGCACAACGGCTATCGGCGAGGGAATTGCGGTTCCCCATGCAAAGTCGGAAAGCGTAAAGTGTGCAGGCCTTTCGGCAATAACTGTAAAGGGCGGCGTTGATTATAATGCACCCGACGGCAAGCCCTCGGATTTGCTGTTTATGATTGCCGCACCCCTTGACGGCGACCTGCATTTGGAAATCCTTTCAAGGCTTATGGTAATGCTTATGGAGCCTGAATTTTGCGAAAGCTTGCGAAATGCAAGCACTCCGGAGGAATTTTTAAGCATTATTGATAAAAAAGAGGCTGAAAAATACCCCGAGGAGAGCAAGGTGCAGGAGCCAAAGCAGCAGGGCTACCGAATACTTGCGGTAACTGCCTGCCCCACAGGCATTGCCCACACCTATATGGCTGCCGAGGCCTTGGAAAAGGCAGGGGAAAAGCTGGGCTATCCCCTTAAGGCTGAAACCAACGGCTCAGGCGGCGCAAAAAACATTCTTACGAAAAAAGAAATTGAGGAATGCGACGGCATTATCGTTGCCGCAGACAAAAATGTTAAAATGGCACGCTTTGACGGCAAGCCGGTTTTGAAAACCTCTGTTTCAAGCGGCATTAACAAGCCCGAGGAGCTTATACAAAAAATTATTGACGGCAAAGCCCCCGTTTATCACGAGGAGGGCGGAGCAGCCCAGGAGTTTGATGAAGAAAAGGAAAGCTTCGGCAGGCAGCTTTACAAGCACCTTATGAACGGCGTTTCACACATGCTGCCCTTTGTTGTGGGCGGCGGCGTGCTTATAGCTCTTGGCTTTTTAATCGACTCAATTGCAGGCAACGCAAATGTTGGCGGCAATTTCGGATTTACAAACCCAATTGCGGCAGTTGTATTTTGGATTGGTAAGGCTGCCTTTGCATTTATGCTGCCCATTCTTGCCGGCTACATTGCACAGTCAATCGCCGACAGGCCTGGTCTTTTACCCGGCATTGTAGGCGGATATCTTGCTACCACAGGCGCAACCCTTTCCTCCCCCACAGGTGATGAATCGGCGATTTCGGGTTTTTTGGGTGCATTGCTTGCAGGCTTTTTGGCAGGTATATTGGTAAACCTTGTTAAAAAGGCATTTAATTGGCTGCCGAAATCTATGGACGGCATTAAGCCGGTATTCATTTATCCCCTTTTGGGCACTTTCTTAATGGGCGTTGTTATGCTGGCAATCAACCCTGTAATCGGCTTGCTTAACACAGGCCTTTCAAACGGACTTTCATCACTGGGCGACACCAGCAGATTGCTGTTATCGGTTGTTTTGGCGGCGATGATGGCAACGGATATGGGCGGTCCCTTCAACAAAGCTGCTTATGTGTTCGGCACAGCCGCTATTGCAGACGGCAACACCTGGATTATGGCAGCGGTTATGATAGGCGGTATGGTTCCGCCAATTGCAATCGCTCTTTCAACCACCTTTAATAAGAAGAAGTGGACCTCGGAGGAGCTTAAAAACGGCCCCGTTAACTATATTATGGGCTTGTGCTTTATAACAGAGGGTGCAATTCCTTATGCAGCCTCAGACCCGTTGAGAGTTATCCCATCATGCATGGTTGGCTCTGCTGTTGCAGGTGCTGTTACCGCACTGTTTAACTGTGCGTGCCCTGCACCCCACGGCGGAATATTCACATTTGCGGTTGTTGAGCATCCGCTGGGCTATATCGTTGCACTTGTTGCAGGCTCAATCGCAGGAGCATTTATGCTTGCTCTTCTTAAAAAAACCAAAACAGAAGACGCTTAATTAGAGGAGAATTATCATGGTTTCACAAAATGTAAAAATCACAAACGAAATGGGCTTTCATATGAGGCCGGCAAATGTTTTCGTTACCGCAATGTCAAAATATGCATCAAACATCAACATTATTGCCAACGATAAAAAAATAAACGGCAAAAGCATTATGAACATTATGGCTGCGTGTATTAAATGTTCAACAGAAATTACAGTTGAATGTGACGGCCCGGACGAAAAGGAAATGCTTGCAGAGGCAATTTCCATTATTGAATCAGGTTTCGGAGAATAAATGCAAAAAGGGGCACGGCAGCTGCAGTGCCCCTTTTGAAAATGGGAGGGAACGCTATGCTTAAAGGAATAGGAGTAAGCCAAGGCTACGGCATAGGCAAAACAGTTGTGCTTGAGGATGCTGTTACCGATTACAGCAATGCAAAATACACAACCGCCGAAAATGAAAAAAAGCGCTTGCAGGGCGCAGTTGACAGCTTTATTGACGAAACCAAAAGTCTGGCGCAGGCGTTAAAGGATTCTGCCGGAGAAAAGGAGGCGGAAATCCTTGAGGGGCATATTGTAATGCTCAGCGACCCCTTTATGCTTTCGCAAATGCAGGAAAACATTGATAACGGCAGCGTGGCAGAGCAGGCGGTGGACACTGTTTGCTCAATGTTTATCGATATGTTTTCTTCTGTTGACGATGAGCTTACAAACCAGCGTGCTTCAGATGTTAAGGACATAAAAAACAGCTTGCTTAAAAATCTTTTAGGCATTAAAACCACCGATATTTCAGCCGTTCCCAAGGGCACGGTGCTGGTGGCAAAGGATTTAACCCCGTCAATGACAAGCAAAATTAATAAAAGCAATGTCAGCGCAATAATCACAGAGGTGGGCGGTGTTACCAGCCACAGCGCAATTCTTGCCAGGGCAATGGGCATACCGGCGGTTTTGTCGGTTATTAATGCCACACAGATTATTAAAAACGGCGAAAATGTGGTGGTTGACGGCTTTAAGGGCAAGGTTTTTGTTAACCCCACCGAGGGCGAGGTGGAAAAATTTGCCGCACTGCAAAATGAATTTTTAGCGGAAAAGGAAAGCCTTAAGGCGTATATCGGCAGGGAAACCGTAACGGCAAACGGCATTAAAAAGGCGGTTTATGCTAATATCGGCAAGCCCGAGGATGTGCAAAATGTTTTGCAAAACGGCGGCGAGGGAATCGGCCTGTTCAGAACTGAGTTTTTGTTTATGGACAGAGCAAGTGAGCCTACCGAGGAGGAGCAGTTTGAGGCGTATTCCACGGTTGCAAGGGCGATGAACGGCAGAGAGGTTATTATCCGCACCCTTGATATAGGCGGCGATAAGGATATTCCGTATCTTCATATTGATAAGGAGGATAACCCGTTTTTGGGCCTTAGGGCAATAAGATACTGCCTTGTGAACAAGGAACTGTTTAAAAAGCAAATCAGGGCGATTTTAAGGGCCGCCGTTTTCGGCAATATTAAAATAATGCTGCCCTTTGTTACCTGTGTTCAGGAGGTTAGGTCGGCTAAGGAGATAATTTCACAGTGCGAAAGCGAGCTTGAAAATGAGGGCGTTCCGTTCAGCTCCGTAAAGCTTGGTATAATGGTTGAAACCCCGTCGGCTGTGCTTATTTCCGATTTGCTTGCCAAGGAGGTCGATTTCTTTTCAATCGGCACAAACGATTTAACAGGCTACACCATGGCAGTTGACCGTGGCAATGCCGCTGTGGCACAGCTTTACGATACCTTCCAGCCGGCAGTGCTCAGGGCTGTTGAAACAACCGTTAAAAATGCAAAGGCCGCCGGTATTCAGGTTGGAATGTGCGGCGAAGCGGCAGCGGATACACGGCTTATCCCCAAGCTTATTGAGTGGGGGCTTGATGAATTTTCGGTAACCTCAGGCAGCATTTTGCAAACAAGAAAAACCATTTGCGAATACAAGCCGCAGGATTAAGTAAAATCATATATAACAAAAAAACCGAGGGCATACAAACCCTCGGTTTTTTAATGGCGTCCTCGACGGGATTCGAACCCATGGCCTTTCGCTTAGGAGTATGGCTTACCATGTGATACACGGTTCGGATGTAACTTCCAATATCATCCCTTACGCAGAATGACTTGTAGTAAACGAACTTTATGGTGCAAAACACCTATTCTGACGCAGTTTTATGTGTCCGTTGGGTGGTCCTATTAGCAAATTCTTAGCAAGAGGACACCCAGCCAAAGCCGATTGCTACTGCCATTCTTCACTCCCTTAGTCAAAATGACAAGGCAAATACATGGAGGTTACTATGGACAAGAAAGAGAAAAAGTCACTGCCGGAACCGCGCACATACACCGTGGAACAAATTGCGGCCATGCTCAACATTGGCCGCACAACCGCATATCAACTCGTCAAGCAGGAGGAGTTCAGGATCGTCCGCATAGGAAATGCAATCCGCGTTTCCAAGAAATCTTTTGACGAGTG
>CAKTGF010000004.1 GCA_934561395.1 uncultured Eubacterium sp. | reverse complement strand
TTTGTCACTTCTTTCCTCGCTAAAGCTTTTCCTTTCCCACCTGCATAGCAGGTGGTTCTCTTTGTTGCAAACAAAAGGAAAACCGCCTGCATAACACTGCGCAAGCGGTTTTGTAATGTGATTTTATTTTAACTCCATTTTAATGCCTTAACGCTGAAGCCGAGGCTTGAATCAAGCCTGTTTTTTTGCATAACAGCCACAACTGTTTTAACATTTTTAACGCCGCTTACGCTGGCGGTTACCTTGTAATAGTTGTTGTTGCCCAAGTATTCAACCTTTTTAATTGAAACCGTGTGGGTTGAATTTTCAAAATCGCTGATTTTGAAGGAATCGCTGTTTGAAATGTATTTTATGTTAGGGCAGGTGCTTTCAGTGTTGCAGTTGGTTTTAAAGTTGATAACCGTTTGACCGAAATATGCAAACAAATCAAGAACTATTGACTGTGACGCATAGTTACTGGTGTTAAGATGCTCTCTTTCGGCCATCCACAGTGCCGCATGCTTTGCAAGAATAAGTGGCACGCCGTCAGCGTTTTCGTAACTTGCCTTATAAAGATACGGAACCTCAAGCATAGATTTAATTGCCTGCTGGTCAGCTGACGAAATTGTTACCGCCTCGCCTGTTGCAGAGGTTGAGGGAACCTTGTTGTTTTCCGGCTTAATTGTAGTGTGCTCGCTGCTGGTGGTGTTTTCGTTGCCGCTTGGCTTAACGGTTGTGGTTTCAGTTGTGGTGTGCTTTGCGGTTGTAGGAACCTTGCCGTCGTCATCGTTGCTGTCATCGGTTGAGGGTTGAGTTGTAAGTGTGACCTCGTTACCACCGGCGTCTGTTACCGGGTTGCCGTCTTTATCAATAACATGGCCGATACCGTCGCCGTCATATTGAACATTGACTATTGTTGTTAAAACCTCGCCGTTTTCGTCTGTTACGGCGTTACCGTCCTCATCCGTAACTGTAATTGCTTCATCAAGGCTGTAAACATTGTCAGAATCGCCTAAGCCGCTTGGGCTTGCGGTTGTATTTTCCTTATTGCCTGAGCAGGCGGAGAGTGCCGCACAAACAGCAACTGAAAGCGCAAGGGCTATTGCTATTGTCTTTTTCAATAATAACACCTCTTGTTAAAAATTGATTTAAGTTAATTATACATTTTAACCGTGCAAAAGTAAATAGTATAGGAAAAAATTGAAAATTTATTAACTTTTGAAACACTTTGTTTACAAATGGCAAAAAATATGTAAAATCAAAATAAGGGGGGTGCATTATGAAAAAATCAAAGCAAACCGCCCTTGCCGGGGTTATGGCAGGGGTGTCAATCGTTATTATGCTTTTGGGCTCGGTATTATGGGTGTTTACCTATGTTGCGCCAATTATTACAGGGCTGCTGATGATTATAATCTGTGATTTTGCCGACAAAAAAACGGCTCTTATTTGCTATGCCGCAGTAAGTATAATCACAGTTTTTGCCCTGCCCGACAAGGAATGTGCACTTACGTATATTTTCTTCTTTGGCTACTACCCCATAATCAGGGACAGCCTAAATAAAATCAAGCCCAAGGCGCTGTCATACCTTACAAAGCTGATTATTTTTAACTTCGGTATTGTATCAAGCCAGGCGCTGCTGGTTTATTTGTTCATGGTGCCCATTGAAAAAATTTTTGGCAAGCTGACCGTTTTAATATTGCTTTTGCTTGCCAATTTGATTTTTGTTGTTTACGAGGCGCTTTTGTCAATGCTTATAATCATTTATCAAAAGAAGAAAAAGCGCCGTTCTTAATAAATCTTAAATAATTTAAAGAGTATTGCCAATTTGTTACATTTATGCTATTTTCAAGATGAAATAAAAAATCGAAAGGAGCATATTTATGAAAAAAATATTCAAAAAATCCATGTCGGCTTTTTTAGCCTTAATGATGGTGGCAAGCTGCGTTGCACTTCCCGGCACGGCGGCTTTCGCCAAGGTTAAGGAAAAAACAGCCCCAATTTCCTCAAACGCACAGTATGTGAAGGGCGAGGCTATTGCCGTTTTGGACGGCGGTATTACAGATAAGGAAATGAAGAGTGCAACTGCCACCTTCGGAAAATACCTTACCGTTGCAAGCACCTACGATTTCAGCGGGGACAGTGCCTACACTCAGTCCTCACAAAACGAAATTGATGATGTTAAAATAGCAACCTTTAAATCGAACACCCTTGATACAGAGCAGATTATGAAAAAGCTTGCTAAAAATCAAAGGGTAAAATATGTTTTCCCAAACTACATAATGAAAGCAAGCGACATTACAGACGACACCTACAGCAAGTACCAATGGGCGCTTGACAACAAGGGTCAAAACGGCGGAACGGCAGGGCTTGACATTAACCCTGAATATCTTTGGGACGCTGCCGCAAAGTCTGACAAGGAACAGATTGTTGCCGTGCTTGACACAGGTATTGATTACACCAACGAGGATTTGCAGGATTCACTTTGGGTTAACCCCTACGGCTCAAAACTCCTGGGCAAATACGGTTATGATTTTACAGGCACAAACGATGATTTGTCGCCCCTTGACGATAACGGTCACGGCACACATGTTGCAGGCATTATTGCAGGCACGGCAGACAATCAAAAGGGCATAAGCGGCGTTAACAAAAGCAATGTTAAAATTATGGCCGTTAAGTGGCTTGACGATGGGGGCAGCGGCGAAACAGATGATGTAATAGCTGCTTATGATTATGTTTACAGAGCCATGAAATTGGGCGCCAATGTTGTTGCGATTAACAATTCATGGGGCGGCTACGGCGACCTCAGCGAAAAAACAGTTTTTGAGGAGCTGTTTAACAAGCTGGGCAAAATGGGCGCAGTATCCTTTATAGCGGCAGGTAACGAAAGCGTAAATGTTTCCGATATGGTAACCGATTTCTTCTCAGACGAAGCCTTATACAATATTCCTGCTGTTTGTGAAAGCGATTACGCAGTTGTAGTCGGCGCATCAAACGAGAATGATGCTTTAACCTCCTTCTCAAATTACAGCAAGGACTGTGTTGATATTGCCGCACCTGGTGCAGATATTCTTTCAACAGTTTCATACAATTGCTTTAACCCTACAATTTATACCGCCGAGCAGAGAAATGCTGTTTGCTCAAACTATCAGGATTATGAGGATAACCTTTCAAGCGGAGAATTCGGCAGCTATACAGTATCAAGCTATAACGACACTTGGCAGGAAATATCTTCAGATGCCAAAGCAGAGCTTGACACCAAGTATTTCGGTGCCGGAACAAGCGGTAAATCCCTTAAATTCACAACATCGGATACTAACGGCGATGCTTCACACTACGCTATGGAAATCCCATACACTTTGGATGACGAAACTCAAAATTATTCCTACAGCTTTATGATTTCCGCTACAGGTAATGTTAATGTTTCACTACTCAATGTTCCTGCGGATTGCAGCATAAAAGAGGCAATTAACGATGCGTTTGTCGATGCGAAATATGCTTCCACAGGCAATGATTATTGGGACCACTTGTATGCTGATGTGGATGTGGCGCTTGAAACCAAGGAATTCGGCTACAAGGCCGATAAAAACAGAAAGCTGATGTTAATACTTGAACCTGTGAACAGCAACGAGGAAATCAGTGTTAACATTGACGATTTAGCAGTGAGCAAGCAAGGTGTTGACAGCAAGGAATTCGGCAAATACGATTTCTACAACGGCACATCAATGGCTACCCCTTATGCAGTTGGCGCTTATGCACTTATTAAGAATGCATATACCGATTCTTCAACTCTTGAGGCTGTTAATATTTTGAAAAACACAGGCCGCCACAGCGACGCTCTTGTGGGCTATACCGAAAATGCAAGGGTATTGTCACTTGACAAAACCACAGAGTTTCCACCAATGGTTTTGGGTGCTGCATATAACAAAAACGGCAACCTTGAAATTAACGGCTCCTTTACAAGCGACACCGCTGTTACAGTTAACGGCACTGCCGTTGAGCCGCTTTCCTACACCAAAAACAGAATTATTATTGCTGATAACAATTACAGCACAACAAAAATAACCATCAGTGCAAGCAACCAATACGGCTCTAACGAAAAGACCGTGCTTGTTTCTAACAAAACAAAACTCACAAAGAAAAAAAATATGACAGTTCCCGAGTTTGACGGCAGCACTTATTTCCTGCCTGCGGGCTCACAAACCTGGGTTGTTACACAAAACGGCAATATCGGATATATTATCCCTGATCCGTCAAACAACAACCTTGCAAGCTTTGCCACAGAGATGCAGCAAATTGACCTTGCTGCGTTATTCGACGAACCGGGCGAGTTTAACACTGTTGACGCCGCAGCATATTTGAACGGTAAAATTTACTTTATTGCGTCAAATTATTCAACTACATCAAACGGCGTTAGCATCGGTTCTGATGTAAGCTTTGGATATTATGATTTAAACAGTGACAAAACCGTTTTGGTTACAGAATTGCCGTATTCAGGCGATAATTCGCTTTCCTCACTTGAGGGCTATTCGCTGGTTACATATAACGGTGCAATTTACCTTATGGGCGGATATGATTATGTTAAATCAGCCTTTTCAAACAAGGTATATAAGTTTGATTTCTCAAAATCACAATTTGTTGACACATGTAAGGAGCTTCCCGAATCAAGGGCTTACGGCAAGGCAATTCAGTACGGCTCAAAGCTTGTTTATGCCTATGGCACCAATGGAACCGACCAAATGCCGGCATTTATGGTATTTGACGGCAAAAACTGGACTAAATCAAGTGTTGCATTAGACAGCGACGATTTTGACCTTGTTTATTTCAGCGACAGAAAAGAGGTTAAGGTATTTAACGGCGATGTCAGCATAGGTAACGGCAATGTTATCTGCATGGGCTCATATATCTATGGCTACGGCGATATTTATTCTTACAATGCCGACAGCGACAAGTTTGTTAAATTCAGCAAATGCTTAAGCAACAGCACCGGCGTTGCCAAAAATGCATATATGACAACCGTTGACGGCCTGCTGGTTGCATATGTTGTGGGTGGCAACGAGGAGATGCCCGAAATTACAGGCTACCAGACCTCGCTTAAAACAGACTATGCACAAATTAACACCGGCACAAACAAATATGCCGATTTGTATGCGGATACCTCACTTGCAATGTACGGCGACACAGTTAATGTTACCGCAGTTCCAAACAGCGGCTACGCAATTAACTACATCAGCGTAAACGGCAAAAAGTATTCCGCAAAGGGCAAGGCAGGCAAGTTCACGCTTCCTGTTACCGTTAACAGCAGCGAAATGAATATAGCTGTTTCCGCAAAGAGGGTTGCACCTGCCGATGTTACAAGCGTTAAGGCATCAAGCGTAACAAGCAGTTCGGTTACATTAAGCTGGGGCAAGTCCAAAAACGCAGAGGGCTATGTTATCCAGGAATACGTAAACAGCGGCTGGAAAACCGTTAAAACAATTAAGTCGGCAAGCGCAACATCTGCAAAAATCAGCGTAAAGCCCGGTGCACACAAATACAGGGTTCGTGCTTATTCCGTTTACTCAAACACAAAGCAATACAGCTCGGGCGCAAGCGTAAATGTTTATATCCCCACACAACAGAGCATTAAATCACTTACTGCTGCAGCAAATGGCTTTACCGTAAAATTTGCTAAGGATACAAAGGCAACAGGCTATCAAATCCAATATTCAACCTCAAGCAAGTTTAACGGCGCAACAACCAAAACACTTACAAGCAATAAAACAGCCTCTTACACTGCAAAATCACTTTCTAAGGGCAAAAAATACTATGTTCGTGTTCGTTCATACAAGGTTGTAAACGGCAAAAAGGTTTACGGCAAATGGTCTGCTTACAAGAGTGTAACCACTAAATAATCAACACTTATTAACGGTGCTCCTCGGGGCGCCGTTAATTTTTGCCTCTTAATAAAATTTTATACAATTATTTGTTGAATTATCGCCTGCTATGTTGTAAAATAAAAATGCTAAATTATAATTAGGGGGCAGTTATGGGCGATTATATTCTTAACGGCAGCGAATCGTTGGGTATTGAGCTTGGCTCAACACGAATAAAGGCGGTTCTTATTGACGATAAATACAATCCGATTGCATCAGGGGATTACACCTGGGAAAATAAGCTTGAAAACGGTATTTGGACTTATCATATTGACGATGTTTGGGAGGGGCTCAGGCAGGCTTATGCAAGCCTTAACGAGTATTGCGTAAATAATTTCGGCTCTCCTATCAGGCAGCTTTCTTCAATGGGCTTTTCCGCAATGATGCACGGTTATTTGCCCTTTGATAAAAACGGAAATCAGCTTGCACAGTTCAGAACCTGGCGCAACACCATAACAGGGGACGCCGCAAGGGAACTTACGGAGCTTTTTAACTTTAACATTCCCCAGCGCTGGAGCATTGCTCACTTGTATCAGGCAATTCTTAACGGCGAGGAGCATGTTGAAAGCATTGACTTTTTAACAACCCTTGCCGGCTATGTTCACTGGAAACTTTCGGGCAAAAGGGTTCTCGGCGTTGGCGAGGCATCGGGCATGTTCCCGATAGACAGCGGCGTTAACGATTATAACAGGGCAATGCTTGAAAAATTTGACAGCCTTGAAAATGTGAAGAAGTATTCTTGGAATATTAAAGACATTTTACCCACTGTTCTTTCGGCAGGGGAAAATGCAGGGTATTTAACCGATGAGGGCGCAAAACTCCTTGACCCCAGCGGCAACCTTAAAAGCGGAATTCCCATGTGCCCCCCTGAGGGAGATGCAGGCACGGGTATGACCGCTACCAACAGCGTTACCGTTAAAACAGGCAATGTTTCGGCAGGCACATCCATTTTCTCAATGGTAGTTCTTGAAAAACAGCTTTCAAGGGTGTATGAGGAAATTGATATGGTAACCACCCCGGCAGGTATGCCTGTTGCAATGGTTCACTGCAATAACTGCTGCACCGATTTGGATTATTGGGTTAATATTTTTGCTCAGTTTGCCAAGGCTGCAGGCAGCGATATTCCAAAGTATAAAATTTACGACTTACTCTATGAGCAGGCGCTTAATGCCGACCCCGATTGCGGCGGTTTGGTTAACTTTAACTATTTTTCAGGGGAGCCGGTTTCTCACACTGCCGACGGCAGACCTATGTTTTTAAGAACTCAGGGCTGCAATTTCAATTTGCCTAATTTCTTTAGGGCGCAAATTTATTCGGCAATGGCTACCCTTAAAATCGGCATGGAAATTTTGGAAAAGGAAAATGTTAAAATCGACTGCCTTATGGGTCACGGCGGCCTGTTTAAAACCCCGATTGTGGGCCAAAAGCTGATGGCAGGGGCTATGAACTCCCCGGTTGCTGTTATGGAAACTGCAGGAGAGGGCGGCGCCTGGGGCATGGCGTTGCTTGCCAAATATGCCGTTGACGGCGGCGACCTTCCGTTGCCCGAATACCTTAACCAAAGGGTTTTCGGCAGCTGCAAATCCTCTGTTATTGAGCCTGACGAAAAGGATGTTAAGGGCTTTGAGGATTATATGAATTTGTATAAAAAGGCACTTGCAGTTGAAAAAAGCGCCTATGAAAATATTTAAGGAGAAAAGCTATGGCTATTAAGGATTACAATTTTTGGTTTGTGGTAGGAACTCAGTTCCTTTACGGAGAGGATATTTTTGAAACCATTAACGCACACGCAAGCGAAATGGCAGAGGAGTGGAGCAAAAAGCTCCCCTGTGCCGTTATTGCAAAGCCCTGCGTTAAAACCTCAAAAGAAATTTTAGATGTTATGCAGGCTGCTAACAATGACGACAGCTGTGCAGGCGTTATTACATGGATGCACACTTTTTCCCCGTCAAAAATGTGGATAGCAGGCTTTAACGCACTTAAAAAACCGTTCCTTCATGTTAACACACAGTATAACCGTGATATTCCTTGGAACGAAATTGATATGGACTTTATGAATCTTAATCAATCCGCCCATGGGGACAGAGAGCACGGCTACATTACCGCTCGTATGAGAATGAAGCAAAAGGTAGCGGCAGGCTATTGGAAGGACGAGGCTTTCCAGGATAAAATTAATGTTTGGATGAGAGCCGCAGTAGGCGCTATGGAGTCAAGAAAGCTCCGTGTTCTGCGTATTTCTGACAATATGCGTAATGTTGCCGTTACGGACGGCGATAAGATAGAGGCGCAAATCAAGCTTGGTTGGCAGGTTGACCACTACGGTGTGGGCGATATTATCAAACTTGTTGACGCCGTAACCGATGAAGAAATTGACGCTCAAATGGCTGAATATGATAAATATTACGATATGGACACCGATAATATTGAGGCTGTAAGGTATCAGGCGAGGGAAGAGGTAGCAATTAAAAAATTCCTCGACCAAGAGGGCTTTGGTGCATTCCACACAAACTTTGAAGATTTGCAGGGGCTGCGTCAACTTCCCGGTCTTGCCGCACAGGACCTTATGCGCCAAGGCTACGGCTTCGGTGCCGAGGGCGACTGGAAGGTTGCCGCAATGACCCGTATTATGAAAGCAATGGCCGAGGGTATGGACGGCGGCACGGCATTTATGGAGGATTACACCTATCACTTTGAGCCGGGCAACGAAATGCTTTTGGGCTCGCACATGCTTGAGGTTTGCCCCACAGTTGCCGCAAATAAGCCTAAAATTCAGGTTCATCCCCTTGGAATCGGCGACAGAGAGGACCCTGCACGCCTTGTGTTTAAGGCACAAACAGGCAATGCCATTGTTGTTACCCTTGTTGACATGGGCGACAGGTTAAGAATGATTGTTAACGATGTTGAGTGCAAGGAGCAGGTTAACGAAATGCCAAAGCTCCCTGTTGCAGGTGTTCTTTGGAAACCGTTGCCCTGCCTGCAAACCTCTGCCGAGGCTTGGATTTATGCAGGCGGCGCACATCACTCCGTATTGTCATACACCTTAACGGCAGAGCACATGCGTGATTTTGCCGAAATTATGGGTATTGAGTTTGTGCATATTAATAAAGATACTGAAATTAACTCGTTCAGAAAAGAACTGTTTTATAACGATGTTGCTTATAAGCTTGGAATGTAAGGTGCTTGGATATGTTAGAGGAGTTAAAGGAAAAGGTATTTCAGGCTAATTTAAAGCTTGTTGAATATAATTTGGTTGTTTTAACCTGGGGCAATGTTTCTGCAATTGACCGTGAAAGCGGACTTTTTGTAATAAAGCCCTCAGGTGTGCCGTATAATGAAATGACTGCCGAGGATATGGTGGTTATGGATTTAAAGGGCAATAAGGTTGAGGGAAAGCTTAATCCCTCGTCTGACACTCCGACCCATTTGGAGCTTTACAATAACTTTCCCACAATCGGCAGTGTTGTTCACACTCATTCATCCTGGGCTTGCGCCTGGGCGCAGGCAGGCAGAGATATTCCTGCCTACGGCACCACCCATGCCGATTTTGCAAACGGCGCCGTACCATGCACCCGTGGCTTAACCGAGGAGGAGGTTTACGGCGAGTATGAGCTGAATACCGGCAAGGTTATTGTTGAGGAGTTTGAAAAAAGAGGCATTACCCCCGATGAATGCCCTGCGGTGTTAATTCATCGCCACGGCCCATTTACCTGGGGTAAGAACCCTTTTAAAGCAGTTGAAAATGCTTTAATACTTGAGGAAGTTGCCAAAATGGCACTGAGAACCGAGCAGGCAGCTGCAATGTGCAGCGGCTCTGATATCGGCATTGAGGGCTACCTTTTAGATAAGCATTATCAGCGTAAGCACGGTAAAAATGCCTACTATGGGCAAAATAAATAATATAGAGAGGAAAATATGATATGAGGAAGAGTGTTATTACAGCTTCGGCATTTATTGTGTTTGTGGTTTGCTGTATGTTCGGCATTACCGCCTATGCAAGCACCGACCTTTCATCGGCTGATGTTTCGCTCCCTAAAAGCAGCTACACCTACACAGGCTCGGCAATTACCCCGTCTGTTGATGTTACCGTTAATAACGGTACACAGTCGGTTAAGCTGACAAAAGATGTTGACTATCAGTTAAGCTATGCAAACAATGTAAATGCAGGCTCAGCCACAGTTACCGTTACAGGTATCGGCGGCTATTCGGGAGTTAAAACAAGCAATTTTGAAATTGTAGGTGCCTCTATCGGCGACGTGTCAATTAAAAACACAGCGAAGGGCCATCCCGGGGTTGCACCCAAATACAGCCTTACATATAAGGGCAAAAAGCTTGTCAGCGGCAAGGATTACACCATTACCGCATCAAATATCGGTAAGTGCTGCATAAAGCAGGCTAAAATTGTTGTTACGGGCAAGGGCAACTTCCGTGGCAAAAAAACAATGTATGCAAGCATTTACCCAAAAACAATTACCGGTTTCAGCGTTTCAGAGCGCTCCACAAGCGCCGTTACAATATCCTGGAAAAGCCAGGCAGATTATAACGTGTCAGGCTATAGGGTTTATTTGTGCGACGAAAACGGCAACAACAAAAAGGTTTATGCTAATGTAAAAACCAACAAGGTTACAATTAAAAACCGCAAGGCAGGGGAGTATATTTACTTTATTGTCAGGGCATACAAGCAGTCAGGCGATAATTATATTTACGGCGAATACAGCAAGGTGTTCTTAACCTGTGCAAGGCCTGCCAAGGTTACGGTAAATAACGCTTACAAAAACACCAAAAAGGATACCCTTACAGTTAAATGGAACAAGGCCGATTGCACCGGCTACGAAATTCAGTATTCAACGGATAAGAATTTTAAAAAGGATTGCAAAAAGGTTTCAATCATCGGCCGCAGCAAAAATTCAAAATCCTTTACCATCAGCAAAAGCGACAAAACCTATTATGTAAGGGTAAGGGCGTTCAGAAGATTTAACGGCGGCAAAACCATTGTTTACGGCTCATGGAGCTCAAAGCTTTCAACCAATTATTCAAAGCTTTATGCGTCATACACAACAAATTATGTAAACAACGCTAACAGAACTACAAATCTGAAAATTGCAAGCGCAGCAATTAACGGCACAATTGTTTACCCGGGCGAAACATTTTCATTTAACAAGGTGGTTGGCAAAAGAACCGCTGATAAGGGATATAAGCCTGCAACAATTTTCACAGGCGGCAGCGGAACAGCTCAAAGCCTGGGCGGCGGAATATGCCAGGTTGCGTCAACAATGTTTAACGCCGTTCTTTACGGTAATTTGGGCATTGTAGAGCGCCACCAGCACAGCCAAAGAGTTGCATATTGCCCACTGGGCAGGGACGCCGCAATTTATTGGGGCTCAGAGGATTTTAAGTTTAAAAACACAACAAACTATCCCATTAAAATATCAATGAAATGTGCAAATGGTCAAATTACCTGTGCCCTTTATGTCAGCTATGATATTTCGCCTAAAAAGGTAACACTTAATGTTAAGCAAAACGGTAATCATTTCAGGCTGCAAAGGGTGGTTGACGGCGTTGTTAACTACACAACAAATTCTACATATTAATTGCAGATAAAATTAAAACAGGCCTTCTTTTATAAGAAGGTCTGTTTTTGTATGTGCAGGTATTATTGCTTTTTTGTTTTAAAAATAACAAGCTTGCTGAAAACATAGTTTAAAATAACCACTATTACCGCAAGCACAAGCTTTGAAATCAGCTTGCCGTTGATGTTAAAGCCAAACAGGTCAAAGGAAAATCTGTCAAATCTCAGTTTGTCAACAAACAGCCACAGTCCAAATTCCTCAACAAATAGTGAAAACAGTCTTGCACCAACAAATTCGGGTATTTCCTTTAAAATAACATTTGCCTGCCAGGATTTGCTTTCAAATACCCAAAGTTTGTTTATTATATATGCAAAAATTACACCCACAATCCAGGCGATAATGTTTGATATTAAATATTTTTCCTGCCCTAACAGGTTGTTGAAAACCTGAAAGGTTATCAGGTTAACAAGGGTTGTAAGCCCGCCTGCAATAATATAAGTAATTATTTCTCTGTATTTTACAATCAATTCTTTAATTTTGTTCATGGGTTAATGTCCTTAAATTATTTTTTAACAAATAGGTTCATATTTTCGCCGTCATAAACCAGCTCATAATCATCATCGTGCAGCATATTATTATAGAGGGAAAGCTCTTTTTGCTCACTTACAACAAGGTAGTTAAAATCGTATTTGTCAAAAACCTCTTTATAGTATATTTCGCCGCCTAAAAGCTGAACATATTCTTTCATATAGTCATATTCGTTGTTATTGTCCTTTAAAAACAACTCTGCTCTGCAATCAAGGTATGGGTGCAAGCCGTAATATTCCAAATAAGGCCCGTTGTCAAAGCCGCAATAAAGGGTAATATCATCATCTGATTTTTTAATGATATCTATAATATCGTTCAGTTCGGAATACCTTGTGCTTGTTATTGCAACCTCGTCGTCTTTTTCATTGGTGTTGGAGTTGTAAATGCTCACAAAGGCGCAGGCTATAAGCACAATCAGCACGCCGATTAAAACAGTTCGTTTTAATTTTGTTTTTGAGGAGCTTTCTTTGGTTATTTTCAAATCAAAGGTAAAGTCTTTCATATAATATGCCATTGCAGGGAAAGCGGCAATGATGAAATATGCAATTGATTTTATCGTTGTCAGCGACAAAATAAGAGTTCCCAAATAAAACAGCACAAATCTTGTTGTGTAGCAGCCCTTTTTTGAAAGCATAATCACAACGCTTACAAATAAAATTGCCAAAAACAGGCCGCCTATTACACTGCCTGCACTGACTGCTGCCATTTCGCCTATGTAGCAGTTGATTTCGTCATAGCCGAAGGAGGTTAAAATGTATGCCATGGCCTTTGTTCCGTAAGGGTTTAAAAAGCCTGCGGCAAAGGCAACAACAGCCGCAACAAAAAGCTTAACAAAACTGCAGCAGGGCACCTGCTTAAACTTTTTTAGGTTAATGGGCAGGGCTGCGGCAAAATACGGCATCATAAACACAAAAAGCATTGCCCACATTGAGCTGTGCGTATTAATAAGCAGCAGCGATAAAACCGGGATAACGAATAAATGCTTAATCTTGCCGTCCTTAACAAACTTTTCAAGTACATATAGCTCGGTTAAAATAATCAAATATGTAAATATTTGCGGCCTGCTCCTGTAAAACATGGCTGACATTACCATGCTGCCCACAAAGGTAACACAGCTTGATATAAAAAAGTTGTTTGTAATAAGCTTGCAAAGCTTAAACATCAAAAATGTAAATAATATGTATGTTATATACACCGTAAGCATTATACCTATAAGCCCAAACAGCTTATAAACACCGTAGAATATTACATCCGACAGCCACTGCTGAACTATAATATCCATATTTGAATGCATTGAAAGAAAATCTTTTGTGGGAAAGCCGTTATTAACAATGTATTCGCCGGTGGGGTATAAAAAGTAAAAATCATTATCTAATTTATAGGGAATAAGTATGAGCCCTGCCAGCGGCAACAGCAGCATAAGCGCCTTAAATCCCTTTGGTATATTATTAATGTTTACATATTGTGTATTACCGTCGCTTTTCATTTCAATCTCCTACTTACTAAAGTTATAGAAAAATTATAACAATTTGAACATAAAAAATCAATTGTTAATAGTAAAATGTATAGAATATAAACAAATTTGAACAAATTGTTAATTTTTTTGTTAAATGTTAACAAGTTGACCATTTCTTTTTTATGATATTTGTCAATTGAAAACAAATAGTTACAATGATATACTCTATTTATCGAGAAAATAATGAATTTGTAGGTATAACTTATGGAGCAACAAACAATCTTAATTTCAATAGCATTTGCTGTTGTGGGGTTGCTTGTGGGGGTTCCCATTTATATGCTTTCAAAGCACCTTGTAAAGGTTAGGGATGCAAAGTTCCCAATGCTTCGCAATGATTATCCTGTTGATTTGTTAAACAAGAGGTCATCTTTTATTGTATTTGAAATATGCATCGCATTCATTTACGGCATTACATATTTTGTTCATCACAATAATTGCATGTCAATTACCTTTACATTGGTTTTAGCCTCTTGCTGCATGGTTATTTCGGCGGTTGATTTGGCAATCAGAATGGTGCCCAACGAAATGCTGCTGATAATTCTTCTTGCAGGCTTGGCTAACGATATTATCAACCCCCTTGTTTATGGGGGCAGTGTAGGGCAAAAGCTTCTTCTCTCGGTTTTGGGAATTGTAGTTTCGTTCTTCATATTTTACATTCCGAAAATGTTCGGTTTGTATATGGGCAACGGCGACATCAAGCTAAGCGCAACAATCGGCTTTGCCTTGGGCTTGGTGGGTTACATTCAGGCCATGGTGGTTATGGCGCTTGTTTCACTGGTTTTGCTGGTTGTTTTGCTGGCAACCAAAAAGGGCGGTATGAAAACAAAAACACCCATGGGCCCGGCACTTTCGATAGGTGCGGTTGTAACGGCGCTTTATATGATTCCGCAGTTACTTAATGTTCAAATATTTAAGTAACAATTCGGTTCGGTAATTTCTGTGAAACACAGGTTACATAAATAAATCCAAATAAATTTATTCAGGAGGAAAATGTTATGAAAAAGTTTATGTCATTCTTAAAGGACGAAGATGGACAGGGCATGGTAGAGTATGCTATCATCATCGGTTGTATCGCAGTTGCAGCAATCATTATTCTTGTTGCTATGAGAGGTAAGATCAGCAACTTGTTCTCAAAGACAAACGAAGGCCTTGACAACGCTTTAGCTGACTAATTTGCAATCTATCGTCTTATAGAAAAATAGGTTTGTAAAAACGGGACGGTGTGGGGCAGCCCACACCGTCTTTTATTCCACAGGTGGGAGATTTATGTTGAAAAATGTAATAAAGAAGAGGGTAAAAAGCGAAGAAGGCCAGGCTTTGGTCGAATTTGCGCTTGTTTTGCCGTTGCTTTTGCTCATTATTTGCGGCATGATGGATTTTGGCTGGCTTTTTTATAATCAGCTGAATGTTGATAACACCGCAAGAGAAGCAGCCCGTGCTATCTGCACCGAGTGTAAAAATGATAGTAAAACCACCGCAGACATTTTATCCGACGCTACAACTATTGTAAAATCGAATATCTATAACGAGGACACACTACCGCAGACCGGTGGTGTTACAGTTGTTTATTTGGATTCTGACGGTGTTGAGGTAAGCGACCCCAACCTTGCCCAAAATGTTAGGGTAACCGTTCAAATTAATATGCCTGTTTGGACCTTTGTGCTCCAAACAATTTGCCAAAGCGACACAAGGACTGTGTCGTCCTCCGCAACATATAAAATTGAGAATGTTATAGTTACTACTACCGAATAGGTGGTCTTTTAGTGATGTTAATTAAATAGTATTTTTTACTATTTTTTTTATTTAAAAATTTTAAAACAGAGGTTTTTGTTATGAAAAAGGTTTATTTAATCGCAGTTGTATTTGCACTTATTGCCGGATTTGCAACATTTCTTTTTGCGTCCGAGCTGTCAGACCGTATCAGCTATCAAGACGCTGAAAAGAAAACGGTTGCCGTTGCACTTGTTGATGTGCCGGCAAATACCACAATCAATGCGGAAAATTTCGGTACATATTTTGAAATGAAGGATGTTGTTTCAAGCTATGCCCTTGACGGAGCGGTTGTTGATAGCTCAAAGGTTATCGGAACAATCACAAGGCAGCAAATTTTTAAGGGAGAGCAGTTAACAAGCAAAAAGCTTATTACAGCAGACAGTGACGACGCTACCTTGTCTTTAACTCTTCCCAGCGGATATGTGGCATATCCCATTAAAGCTTCGGGCACCAACGGCGGCGACGGCTTCTTTGCAGTGGGCGATAAGGTTGATGTTTACCTTTTCAATGGTGCTAAAACCGATGTTCCTCTCAGCAATCTTGAGGTACTTGTTGTTTCTACCAAATCCGATAACGACACTGCCGAAAGCGACGGCAAATCAATCAACAGCTACTCAACAATCACTTTGCTTGTTACCGAGGAGCAGGCAAAGGTTCTTAATGAGATTGAGAGTAGCAATGCTAAGTATAAGTTTGTTCTTAAGCCAAGGGTTGCAAATCTTGATGATATAAAAGACAATTCAGGCGAGCAGACAACTGCCGCTGCTAATGCAGATTACACTGATGTTCAATAATTTTGTGAGGTTTTGATTTATGGATGTTGTTAATGTAGTTATTGTTTCAAACGAAACACAGTATAAAGTAAAGATTAAAAACAAGCTTGTTGGCGATGATATTGCCATTGTAGGATATGCCGATTTTAAAGAGGAGGCAAAGCTTAAAATTGAGGGCTATGTTCCCGATATTATCGTTTTTGCCGCAGATACCGCAACAATTGATGAGGAGGCCTTGAATTTTATCAAGACCGTTCAATATCAAAACACCGGCGCAGGCATTATCCTTGTTACGGATAAGCCCACAATCGCACTTGTTAACGAGTCGGCTAAAATCGGCATTCGCCAGGTTTTTGATTTAAATATTGACGCAAATGATTTTTCAAATGCAATCAGGGAGGTATATGCCCTTGAGCAGCAACTTATGGGTCAGCTCAATATTTCAAAAAGAGTTCGTTCAAAGGTGTTCTGTTTTTACGGCGTAAAGGGCGGCAGCGGCACCTCAACAATTGTTGCAAACACCGCCGTTGCATTGGCAAATGTTGGTAAAAAGGCACTTATTATTGACCTTGATTTGCAGTTTGGCGACGCAAACCTGTTTCTTAACATTGAGCCTAAGGATACAATCGTTGAGCTTTCAAGGGACCCTGACGGTATCTCCATTGAAAGAATTAACGCAACCGTTGAAATGCATTCCCTGGGCTTCTCGGTTCTTTGTGCACCCAAAACCCCTGAGTATGCAGATTATGTAAATGTTTCACACATTGAGAAATTAATTGAAAATGTTCGCCCGTATTTTGAGTATATTCTCATTGACCTTGGCACAAACTATGCGGATTCAACACTTGCCGCATTGAGAAACTGCGACGAAATACACATGATTACAAACCTTGATTTACCGTCCCTTAAGAATTTAAAGGCTACGATGAATATTTTAAGCACTCTCAGAATTGACAATAAGGTTAAGCTTGTAATTACAAAGAACAGACCAAGCTTAATAAAGGTTACCGAGTTTGAAAACCTTATTCAAAGAAAGAGCTATGCGGTAATTGTTTCAGACCGTGCTACCTGCGATAAGGCAATGAACAGCGGTATTCCTTTTGTTCTCAGCTCTCCCCGTTCCGCTATTTCAAAGGATATTGTTAAATACACAAACCAGATTATAGAGGATAAGGAAAAAAACAACTAATTCACATTGAGAGGTATTATAAATGGGACTTTTATCAATGATGGGTGGCAACCAGGAGGAACTGCAGGCTAATGCACAGCCTGCCGAGTCCGCCGCTAAGGACGATGCTGCTAAAAGTAAAAAGATAGATTTTGATGAAGTTTACAAGGATGTAAAGGCCAGGGTACATAATTCCGTTATTGAAAATTTCAATACTGCGGGAATGGATAATAAAATTGACCCCGAGGCTATGAAAAATTTCCTTAAAGAGGAGCTTGATAAGGACAATTACGGCGTTCCCCGTTCAGACAGAGCTGCTCTTGCAGAGGAAATGTTTAACGATATTTTGGGCTACGGCCCTATTCAGGTGCTTGTTGACAGCGATGATTATTCGGAAATTATGGTTAACGGACCTAATCAGGTTTTTGTTGAGCATAAGGGTAAATTGGTGTTAACGGATATTAAGTTTAGGGATAGTCAGCATTTGATGAACACCATTGACCGTATCGTAAGCGCCGTTGGCCGTCATATTGACGAGGCAAGCCCCATGGTTGACGCAAGACTTCCCGACGGCTCCCGTGTTAATGTAATTATTCCGCCCCTTTCACTTGTGGGCCCGGTTCTTACAATTCGTAAGTTCGGTAAAACTCCTATCAGTGCAAAGCAGCTTATTGAGTGGGGCTCATTATCCCCTAAAATGCTTAATTTCTTAGAGGCTGCGGTAAAGGGCAAGCTTAACATTATCGTTTCCGGCGGTACGGGCTCAGGTAAAACAACATTGCTTAATGTTCTGTCATCATACATTCCGGCAGACGAGCGTATTGTAACAATAGAGGACTCTGCCGAGGTTCAGCTCCACCAGGAGCATGTAGTAACCCTTGAAAGCAGACCCGCCAACATTGAGGGCAAGGGCGCCATAACCATTCGTGACCTGGTGGTTAACGCACTTCGTATGAGACCCGACCGTATAATCGTCGGCGAGGTTCGTTCTAAAGAAACCTTGGATATGCTTCAGGCAATGAACACCGGCCATGACGGCTCGCTTACCACAACCCACGCCAACTCTCCTCGTGACTGCGTTTCCCGTATTGAAACAATGGTTATGATGGGCGGCGTTGAGCTTCCGTCAAAGGCTATTCGTGACCAAATCGCATCTGCTATTGATGTAATTGTTCAGCAATCCCGTCTTAGGGACGGTACAAGAAAGGTTGTATCCATTACCGAAATTACCGGTATGGAAGGCGACGTTGTTCAAATGCAGGATATTTACAAATATCAGCACGATGGCGAAACCGATGCAGACGGCAAGTTCATAGGCAAGTTTGTTGCAACAGGAATTATGCCTAACTCGCTTGAAAAGATAAGAGAAAACGGAGTTAAGATAAATAATGAGTGGTTTACAAATTAAAATGATTATTCTCGCTGTGGTTTACGGCGTGTTAATCGGCCTTATTGTTTTCTTTGTTACAAGAAAGGCCACCTTACACTCCAGAAGCGCACAGGGAAGGGTCAGAAAAATTGTCGGTGCATCTATTGGCTCTGAGGCGGTTTTGCAAAAATCACGCAAGGGGTTCAAATTCGGTAAAAAGAAGGATGCCGACGATAATACTTATGTTCGTAAAAGAAGCCTGATTTCAAAAATAGGCGACGCCCTTTTTGAAGAGCTTTTGGCGGCAAACATAATGATGAAACCCGAGGAGTTTGCAACAATTTGGATTATTGTTGCTTTTGTTCCAGGCTCGGTACTGTCACTGTTTGTTTCAAATATGTTTATACCTGTTGTGTTTGTGGTTGCGGGTGTTTTCGGCCCTATCTTATATATAAGGTACAAGAAAAACAAGCGCACAAGAGCTTTTGAGGACCAGCTTGGCGACGCTTTAATGATTGCCTCAAGCAGCTTGCGTTCAGGCTTAACCTTCCCCCAGGCTATGGAAACCATTTCCCGTGATATGTATCCGCCTATCAGCGAGGAATTCGGCAGAGCCGTTAACGAAATTAATATGGGCTACTCTTTGGATGACGCCTTGGATAATATCTACAAGCGTGTAAAGAGTGAGGATTTTAAAATTGCCGCAGTTGCAATATCCGTTCAAAGGGTTACCGGCGGTAATTTGTCTGACATTTTGACCACCATTTCCGATACTATTAAGGAAAGAGCCCAGTTAAAGCGTGAGGTAAGAGCCGCAACAGCTACCGGCCGTATGTCGGGTATGATTGTAGGCATGATGCCCATTGCAATTACAATAGTTCTTAATATGGCAAGCCCGGGTTATCTTGACCCATTGTTTACAAGAACTGCCGGCAAAATTGTTCTTTGCATTGGCGTTGTTCTTGAAATTGTCGGCTTGCTTGTAATTAAAAAGATTACCACAATTAAGTATTAAAACAGGTGATATTAATGAGATTGAACTTTTTTGTTCTTAGTATTGCGGCCTTTGTTTTTGTTTTAACAATTACTCTTTTACGCAAGCGTGGCGAGGCTGACGATGCTAAGAAAAAAATGATAAAGTCGATAACCAGGGAAGAGGTTATCAAGGTTGAAAACGAGGAACTTGAAAAATCCTTCTCCTCCCGTTTTATCGCTCCTATAGTCAGCAAAATCACAAAGATTTTTAACGATTACAACAAGCGTAAAAAGGACAAAGAGGGTCAGGTTGTTGATGAAAAGAAGGTTGCCAAAATCAAGGAAACCGAAAAATTGCTGAGAATGTCGGGTATGCATACAAGCTACCAAAACTACAACTTTGCAAAAATGGCTTTTTCCATTATCTTTTCAATTTTGGCTGTGGGCGTTGCTCTTGTTCTTAACAGCGATATTTTAATTACGACCATTGTTATAATGCTGGGCATTGTTCTTGCTATGTTTCTGCCAAACTTTTTGCTCAAAAGCATGGTATCCTCACACCAGCAGCAAATTAAAAACCAGCTTCCCGATGTGCTTGACTTGCTCAGCGTTTGCACAAGCGCAGGCTTAAGTTTTGACAGCGCACTTTCAAAGGTTATTGAAAAAATGGAGGGTCCGTTTATTGACGAGCTTTCCACAGTTTTCCGCCAAATGCAAATGGGCGTTTCAAGGAACGAGGCATTAAACACCTTAGCTGATTGCACCGACATTCAGGAGCTTAAAACCTTTATTTCTGCGGTTGTTCAGGCAAACACCCTGGGTATTCCCATTACAAATGTAATGACCGTTCAGGCAAAGCAGCTTCGTGAAACAAGGCGTGAAACCGCCAAGGAAAAGGGCAACAAGGCAGCAGCTAAGATGGCACTGCCGATTATGCTTTTCATTTTCCCGGCATTGTTTATAGTTATTCTCGGTCCGGTTGTGTTCAATGTTATGGATTCAACAAAGGGATAATAAAGCGTTAGAGTGATTTTAATGAAAAAAACTTACGTAAAAGCAATGATAGACGATAAGGTTATTTGCGAAAGGTGTGAGATAGCAAATAATCCTGTTACAAGGTTTATGGGGCTTATGTTCCGCAAGGGTCTTGGCGACAGTTGCGGTCTGATGCTTGAACCATGTAACGAAATACACACATTTAATATGCGATTTTCTATTGATGTGTTAACCTTAAGCCGTGATAACGAGATTTTGGCGATTTTTGATTCCGTAAAACCCTGGAGGGTTAAGCCTTCGGTTAAAAACGGAAGAAAGGTAATTGAACTTTATCCCGGTGAGGCTGAAAGGCTGGGCATCAAGTGCGGAGATATTGTAAAATTTCTCTGATATACTGAAAAAATAAACTAAAGAGGTAATAACACAGTGGCAACATTTAACAGAAACAGATCAATTGACAGAGGCGAGAAGGCGGAAATGGTAGATGAGGAAAACATCTACGATTTTTCAAAGGCTGCCAGGGGCTTTAATCCGAAGGAGGTTAACGAGTTTATCTCCGACCTTAAAGCCAAGCAGTCAAATATAATTCGTAATTACGAAAGCCGAATTGACGACCTTAAAAACAGCAACGAAATGCTCAACTGCGAGGTTTCGGAGCTTAAAAAGGTTTTAGCTCAAAAGGAAAACAATGAAAAAATGGCAATTGCCGCAGCAGATTCCTTAAGGAGCAAATACACACACCTTCAAAGTGATATGAAAAAGGTAACTCAGCTGCGTGAGGAAAACGACAAGTATGCGGTAGAGGTTGAAAAACTGAAAAAAGAAAAAGCCGATTTAATGCGCGATTTGCACATTGTTGAGGTTGATAAAAAAGATTTAAAGGAAAAGCTCGCAGCTGTTAAAAAAGAATTCAGCGAGTATAAAAATGGTGTTGGCGAGGCTCAAAGCGCACCCGTTCAGCCCATTGCAGAAGAAATTACACCTGCAAAGAACACAGCTACCGACGAGGAGCTTGAAAGAATTGTGGGCGCATATACAATTCATCTTAAGAAAACAAAGCAGCTTGTTGAATCACTTCAAGAGCAGCTTGATAAGGCAGAAAAAATATTTTAACTTAAAGCTTTAAACCATATTTTAATGGTGGTGATAGTATGAAAAAATTGAGAAACTTCAGAAAGGATGAGCAGGGAGCTACAATGATTATTGTGGCTATTTTGCTTTCTGTTTTGCTGGCATTTGCCGCCGTCGTAATTGACGTGGGCATTTCCTATAACAACAAAACAAATTTGCAAAACGCTGCGGACGCAGTAACTCTTGCGGTTTCAACCGAGGGTGCCGCAACCGAGGGCTATAACCCTGTTAAAAACGCAACTCAGAATATCGCCTTGCGAAAGTCTGTTTACGAGTATTTCAAACTCAATAACATTGATTCCTTTACTTTTGATGAAAACGACCCCAACAGCTCTAACATTGAGGTTTGGAGTATGGCTAGGAAAGATGCTGCCATTGAGCAGGTAAAGGAAAATCCCGATAAGGATGTTGCTCTGGTTTTCTACAAAAGCACCAACGATTACCAATACATTGAGGTGTATGCTCATACTCATTCTACCGCAGTGTTCGGTAAGCTTTTGGATTTCGATTCCTACAAAATGACAGTTGACAGTGCTGCTAAGTGCCAAATTCTCTTTGGCGGAAACCCTGAGGCTATTAACTACCAGATTTTGCAGCTTGATCCCACCAAAAAGTTTAAAATTACAGGTCCTATTGAAAATACAGGCTTAAAATCCTTCCTGGATTGGAGCAATAATGCCACCAATGGTGTTTTAAAGTTCTTGCAGGAGGATACCAAGTTTATTTCAAAATATATTATGGGCGGCAAAACCAAGTTTACCTGCCCGTATTGCGGAACAGAGTCTATGAAAGCCGAGGCGGAGGTCACTAACTCCTACGGCAACGTTTCATATTATTGCCCTAACTGCGGCAATGAACTGTCCATTACTGATGATTCTAATGCCGTTGTAACCACATGGACAACATCTGTTGCTGTTTTAAACGGTTATATTCATACCAATGGTGCGTCGGATGTAAGCATTGACTCTATCAGAATGAACAGAGCGTTGGCTGAAACCATCACTTGCCAAAAATGCGGTCAAACCGGTTCTACCTCTTCCGGCTTTTCCTTGACCGAAATTACAGATGAAAACAGTGACGGCTCGGCAGTGCTTTACAAAATTACTTGTAATAACTGCGGCGCAGAGGTGGGAACCAAGGATTCCGTATGGTCAACATATTGGAATGGCTCGAAGTTCTCATCAAGGCCGATTTTTGAAATTTGCTACGGTGCAAACAGTCTTAACATTAAGGCCGGCAGCAGAAATGCCGCTCAGTCAAACGATGTTTATTTGGTTGGCGACGAGCAAACCGTTACAAAGAACGACGGCACAACGGAAAAGGTTACAAGAACCCTTTATAAGCGTGGCGACGAGGCTCAGCACGCCGATTTTATGAGGCAAAATCATCAGTTCCTATATGGTTCAACAGATGTAAGAAAGTGCGAGTTTGACGGTGAAAATGTAACCTATGCAATTGAAAATCTTAACCTTAAGAATAAGGTTGAACAAGTGGCTGACCCTGGCTTAACAGGCTATATTCATAAACAATATACCGATTTAGGCTCCACAGTCGGTGCGACAAATGTGGGCGTTATCACAAAGCAAACCTCAGGTAAAACCCACAATGTTACCTTTAATAATAATGAGGAGGACACAAGCTTTTCACTTTCCTCCAATACTACCGAGTCTGTTTTCGGCGATGCTAATGTTAACGGCAACGCCTTACTTGGCAAAATTGATTTGGGCAACAATAGGTCGCTGCCTGATGTTTATGCAACCTTTGATTCCTACAATTATTTTGATTTTGATTTTGATAATGATAAGGAGTCAATTAAGGACGTTATCGACAATACCGTTAAGCCTGCCGCAAATGCAGAGGAAAAGGATGAGGCGGTTGCACAAATTGTTGCAAATAAAAGATTGCACCTTGAAGAAAGCGAACTTGAGGACGATGACTCTGTAAGAATTACCATTGACAGGGTAATTACCAACATAACAGGAGTTTCTCATACTGAATCTGAAAGATTAAGGCTTCTTCTTACAAAATATCTATATTACGATATTGATATTGACACCGCAATGAGCGTTAAGAAAAAGGAAATCAGCGGTAATTTTACTACTAACGAAAACGCTGTAAGAAATAAAACATATCTTAACGGCGGCGTTGCAAATACAGTTACAACAAGGAATGCAGCTGTTTATAACAATATTTCTTCATTTAATTCTCCGGTAATTGCAGGCAACGGAAAGCAATATTTTATGGAGGACCTTGTTGACGGTAAGGACGGTGTAACCAACACATCTATTCAGTCGGTTAACGATGATTATTACAAAACAGTTCTTAAGGGTTTAACATTGCCTGCAAGCGCAAACTTTACTACAAACTCAAATAACTTTGAAGGTAAGGGCTCGGGCGATGAAAAGGACTATATGTTCAGGCTCTCTAACTACAATTGGTACACCAGCAGGTTTAGAAATCCTAAAAAAGGTCTCTACTACATGGGTGTTCATATTCAGTCTAATTTCAATGTAGTTGCAGATAAGGATATCTACTTTAACGGCGACGGTAACAGGTGGCTTAAGGTTGACGATAACGCCAAGTTCTATATCTTAAATTCAAACAACGAGAACGATGCTTACCACAACGAGTCCGGCTCAATTATGGTTGGCAACAACAGCGTGCTTTATATTAACGGCTCTGCATATAATAACGAGGATTACAGCTCCGGCAGCAAGGGCGAAGTTAATATCGGCAGAAACAGCGTGGTTTATGTTAACGGCAATCTTACAGTCAAAGGCGGCGGCAGATTAACTGTTGCAAAAGGTGCTGTGCTTGTGGTTAACGGCCAGCTTGACTGCTCAGTTATCCGTGCAGCCGAAGGCTCAACAATTTACTGCAAATCGCTTACCAACGGCAGAAGCGACGGTATAACCCTTGGTAATTTTTATTGTGACGGTAATGTATTTTCATACGGTATGACCGTTTTCAGCTCACAAGATAATCCTGCCAATGTATTTATCGGCGGTAACTATGTAACAAACAGTACCGATAACGCCATTACAATTCAGGACTACGGCAAGGTTATCATTAAGGGCAGTGCAAACTGCGGCGATATAAGCGTTAACAGTAACGGCGGCCTTTATTGTGACGGCTCAATTACCACAAAATCACTTACAAACAAAACCTCGGCTGTTATGCTGTGCAGGGGAGGGCTTCAGCTTAACAGCGGCGGTAACCTAAGCAATGACGGTGTTGTTTATGCAATGTCGGATTTGTATATTGACGGCAACTTTGCCAACGGCAGCAATGCAAAAACATATTGCGGCGGAAAACTCACTATTAACGGAAGTGACGAAACCGTTATGACCATGGGCATTGCCTATGTAGGCAAAAACATTGTGGGCAACGGCTGCTTAAGAGTTAAGGGCATTTTGAGCGTAGCAGGCTCGCCTCATGGCTCTGACGACCCGAACCTTGCAGATTATACAGAGGGCATCAAGCTTAAATGTATTGATGTTTACGATAATGCCCAAATGTATGTAAGAGGTGTTGTAGTATGCTACGGAACCGGTTTTGCATTTGTAAATACAGGCTCCGATGATATTAAGGCACAGGTATTTATTGATTCAAACGGCGGCACTGAAACCGCACTGCAAACCACAACCTATTTGAAGTTGGTTGCAGGCTCAAAATTGTTTGTTCAGGGCAATGCAAATATTAAGTGCAAGGACAGCAGCGCCGGTTCAATTTTAAATGAGGGAAGAACATATTTGTTTGTTTCCGACAATCTTTCAACAAACGCAAAAATCAACATGTACGGCAACTCGCTTATCCACTGCGGAACCTTGATTACACCTGAAATCGGCGTGGGTGTTGAAAATTTGGCAGAGGATACCGCAAGGGCGTCGGGTTTGATGGTAGACGGCTATGCAAGAATAACCTCAGGCTCATTTAAAAATTATTGCAACACTTATATCGGCGGCGCATTAATTTGCAATAACGGCGAGGTGTTAAACGATGATAACGGCGATTTGTATGTTAACAACTCCGTATCATGCACAAACATAAGATTTTATGATAACGCCAATATGTTTGCCTACGGCAATGTTACAACCAGAAATTCCGGCGGCGAATCGTTATATCTTGATTCGGGAACCTGTAACAGCCTGTTCCTTTGTAGGGGCAACCTGACTGTTTACGGCAATATGGGCGTTTATAACAATGGTAAGGTGCTTGTTAAGGGCAACCTTACTGTGAAGTCGGGATTTAATATTGGCACGATTGCAATGGTATATGCGAGGGGAAACATTGAATTTTCGGCAAGCGAAAGCACAACAGAGAACATTCTTTATACCGATTCAATGCTTGTTTCAAACGCTTCAAGCGTAAGTACCCTTTACTATGTTAACAGATACAGGGTTTACCCAACTCCCCCAACAATTATAACAACACAAAGGAACAATGTTAAATTTGTTAAGAAGGAGGGTACTAACTCCTCAACCAGCTATTCAAAGGATGTAACCATAACAGGCCGGGATTATACAATCGGCACCGATGATAAAAATGTTAATATTGACCCGGGCGTAACCATTAAGGTTGTTGGCGGCGATATTTACATTAAGGGTATTGTATCAAGCTACGGCAACATCATTTGCCTTGCAGATAAGGGCGTTGGCGGCAATATTTATATTGACGGTTCAACCCAAAAATATCACTATGCTTACCTTCTTTCACAAGGTCTGCTTTATTGCGATAAAAACCTTGTGTCAACAGGTACAAACTGGACCTCATCTGCCAATGTTACAACAAACTTTACCGACCCGGGCGGCCGTTCAATAACAATTGGCTACCCAAATAACAACTCTGCGGAGCTTTATGTCGGCGGCAATGTTACCGCTTGGGCTTCATTTGATAATTTCGGTAAATCATATATCGCAGGCAGCCTTACTGCCGGCACTGACAGAGATTGCGTAACCTATTCGTCGGGTCAAAACAAAATGGGCGGCAGCATCAGCAATGACACAGGTGTTGCAATTGACGGCGAGGATAACAGCGTAACTCTTGTGGGTAAGGATTTGGTTGCAAGCGCAAACAAAAGAAATACCACTATTTCGGTTCGTTCAAATGCTGTTTTATACACAGGCGGCGACGCTACCGCATCAAGAAACTTCCTTATTGGTAATGCGTTTATGAGCGGCGGCACAAAGACCCAGGAAGGTAATGAACAGTTCAACTACCTTAACAACAACTATGCAGGCCTTAGCAATTCGGTTGACGGCTACCTTGTAGCGGATGTTACCACAGCGGCTGCCCTTAAGGTTGTTGACGGAACACCTTCCTCCGCAAACGAAATAAGCAGAGATTCTCTTATCGGCAAGCTTTATGATGAAAGCGGCAATTTGGTTACCGACACAAGCACCGTTAAATATGTAATCTACAAAAAGGGAATTAACGGTAAAAACTCTACAAACACCTACGATTTCGGCTTCGCTTACATTAACGGCGTTGCCAAAACAGGCACAAGTTCTGCCGATGATAACTGGTTTAAGATTTACGGTAAGAGCGTTGCTTATGTTAACAATAAGAATGGTGAAACCTATGCTCTTAAAACCCGTTGTCTTAACTTCTTCCCATACGCAAGGGCTTACATTAACGGCAGCGTTTTAACCACAGGCACACCTACAAGTGCAGCTCATAAATCTAATGTAGGCTTTAATGATTGGTTCTACGCAATTACTTGCATTAACGGTAACCTTAATGTTAAGGGCCAGGGCAAGTTTAGAGACGGTACCAAGACCTATATTAACGGCACCCTTACCACTGAGGATTCAGGCTTAACAAGGCCGGGATATATTGAAATCGGTAAGGCTTATGACGGTAAGGACGAGGCGTACGACCCCAACAACCCGACAATTCTCCAGTGCTCAGGCACTGTAACGGCGGACGGATATATTAAGATTTATGCCCGAGCAACTCTTAATGCAACAGGCAGTATCTCAACAAAGCTTAACTATATCACTCTTCGCCACCATGCAAGCATTCGCTCAACGGGTACTATTAAGGCAACTCAGCTTGACATAGGCTCCGGCTCAAATGTATTTGCAGGGGACGATTTAATCGCACAAACCTCAAATATTAAAATCCGTGATAAGGCTTATGTTTCGGTCGGCGGCAACGGCAGCGGAAATCTGCAAGCCTTAAGCTATGTTGAAATCGGTAAGCGTGAGGATGAGGATTATAAGTACCATTCATGCGCTTATAACAGGCAGGATACCAATACAGATTATGACAATGTTTCCGTTGATGACGGCACAACCGGCGACAGCGGCGACGAAACCCTGCCGACAGATGATGATTACAATGCCGACAAGGAAATAATCACTTGCCCCGAATGCGGAGCACAGGGCTCGTTAGCTAACGGAAAGTTTACAATTTCCGGCGATGATAACGGCACCTTTAAGTGCGGCACCTGCGGTTATGTGTTCAGCGAAAATTCAGACGCCTGCGACAACGACCCGGCTATGGGTGCAGAGGTTTATGTTAACGGCACAATCAAGTCAACCACAAGCTATTTAAGGCTTTATGCAAACACTCAGGCTTATGCAACCAAGAGTGTAAGGAGCTTTAAATATATTACTCTCCGCCACCATGCAGGCCTTTACATTGTAACCGATTCTCCGTCGGATACAGGCATTATGTATTCCTACAATTCAGGCGGTGCACTCCTTGATGTAAACGGCAATCCGTTAACAGGCTTTTATGTTGAAACAGATGTGGATTCCAGTGAATACGGCAATGTTTACTTTAAGGAAAGCTTTGACGGCGAGGAAAGAAAGATTTACGGTTTCTCAATCCAGGTTGACGACAGCGAAAGCTATGATGCAGACCGCTCAATCGGCTATCTTTACAACAATATCCTTTACTACTATGACGATGACGGAAACAAGGTTCAGTGCGTTCATAAGCAGGATATTCAGTCAGACGGCGAAACAATCACAGCCGAGAATTACTATTATGTCAGAAAAGACGGCGGCTCGTTTGTATTAACATATCAATCAAACGGCACCGGTGTAGGCGATGATAAGATAGGCACCCGAGTTTCAGACGACCAAATTCCGTTGGTTGTTACTGTGGGTTCTGTTACATCCTATGGCGATTTAACACTTAATCGTTACGCAAACATTTATGCAACGGGCAACATTACCTCTATCGGCAAGTATTACGGCGGCGGTAAGTCGGTAGCTTATGCACAGGGCAACTTCCTTTGCACCAAGCTCCTTGATTTATCATCATTGCTTACAAAGGATGATGCAAGCGTTTGCGGCTTCCAGCTTGAGCATGGCGCCGTAAGGGCTGATAAAATCAGCATCTTCTCCACCTCCGATATTGCCGGCGGCGTTATTGACGCAGTGGGAAATGTTAACTTTAACAGCATCTACACTTACTATAAGTTTGATGAAATAACATGTCCTACATGTAACTACACCGGCATTGTTTCAAAGTTCTCAAGGGTGGATAACACACATTACGCTTGCCCCAAGTGTAACACAACGGTTGAGCACAATGCAGACCCATATACCGAGCCCTCAAAGGTTGACCTTTGGATTTGCTCGGAAAACGGCAGTGTTGACTTTAACTGCGTTTATTCTGTAACAGGCGGCGTAACCTACGCTCCTAACGGAACAATTTCCACCGATGGAATTTATTTTGAGCATTACGGCTCATTCATCGCAGGGGATGTTGATATTAATGCGTTCTACATTAATCTTCACAGGCTTGCAAACAGCGATGTTCTTGATATGAAATGGCCTTATGCAGGCGAAACCTTCCTTTGCACCCCGGAGTCTGACAACGATTAACCCGGTCAGCCCTTATAAACAATAAAAAGTAGGCAGATTTTCTCTGCCTACTTTTAGTTGAGGTAAATTATGAAAAACTTTTTAAACCAAATACCTACTTTTTTCAATGATTTATTTGAAAAATTAAGACTGCTTACCAAAAAGCAAATAATTATTATTGCTGCGATTGTTGCCGCAATAGTTTTGGCAATAGTGTTGACGGTAACCTTAACTCACAAAAGCAACGACCCACTTAATGATTATAAAACCGTGGCGGATACCTATTGCGAGCAGGTAATGAAATATGAATATTACGATTCCCTTAATTACACCTTATTTGCAGTAAACGGAATTGATAAGTATTTTGATTATTATATGGCTGATTTAGCCGATACCGAGCTTACCGAGCAGGACAATATCGTTATTGACGAGGTAACGGATGTGTTTAAGCAGGATATAATTAATTATGTTTCATATAACGGCTTTACCGATTTTGACGGCTTTTTAACCTGGTATTTTGATAAGGCGCTGACGGTTATTTCCACCTACGAGGGCGAGGATTATATGAAAAAGGGCGTTGTGCTTGGAGTTTTGCAAAAAACTCTTGATTATTATGCAAGCACCCTTGAAACCGAAAATCAAAAGAAATATGCCGAAGAGGGCTACGCCCCGACCTTTGAACTGCTGGAGGAAAAGGATTTCAGCGAGGATGATGTACAAAAGTATATCTCAAACAAGGCTAAAAATGAGGATCAGCTCCTTGCCTTTGAAAAAAGCGGAGTTGACACAGGGGATATTTCGGCAGTTAAAAAAATGACTTATTCGGTAACAAATAACGGCAGCGAGGTAAAGCAAATTGTTTTTTATCTGGTTCAGGTTAATTCAAAATGGGTGGTTGATGTTTCCGCATTCGGCATGAGCTTATAGTTTAATATGTGTTTTACCTCGGTTGCAGTTGATTTTGCAGCCGAGGTTATTTTTTGAATGTTTTTTACATTATCAGGCAAAATAATTTAAAACCCTATTGACAAAGTAGGAAATAAAGTATATATTATATGCGGAAAAACCTATTAAGTTTATAGGATTAAGTAAAAGGTGAATGATTATGAATACTGTTTATGTTGATAATGCTGCAACCACCAGGCTGTCCGACCATGCATTAAAGGCTATGATGCCCTTTATGCAGGATGTTTACGGCAATCCGTCGTCGTTGCACCATATTGGTCAAATCGCAAAGGAATATCTTGTTGATGCAAGGGAACGTGTGGCTAAGTGCCTTAATGCATCTCCTAACGAAATTTATTTTACGTCAGGCGGTTCAGAGGCTGATAACCAAGCCATTTTAACCGCTGCCTACAACGGCGCAAGGCGTGGCAAAAAACATATTATTTCCTCAAAATTTGAGCACCACGCAGTTTTGCACACATTAGACAAGCTGGCTAAAGAAGGGTTTGAAATTCAACTGCTGGATGTTTACAAAGAAGGCATTGTAAGGCTTGACGATTTGAAAAACGCTATCCGTGAGGATACTGCACTTGTTACAATTATGTCTGCTAATAACGAGGTAGGCACAGTTCAGCCTGTGGCTGAAATCGGCGCTTTATGCAAGGAAAAGGGCGTTGTTTTCCATACGGATGCAGTTCAAGCTGTTGGCCACATTGAAATTGATGTTAAGGCTATGAATATTGATATGCTTTCAGTTTCTGCTCACAAGTTCCATGGCCCAAAGGGTATCGGCGTTCTTTATTGCAGAAAGGGAATCCCGCTTCAAAACCTTATTAACGGCGGCGCACAGGAGCGCAACAAGCGTGCCGGCACAGAAAATCTCCCTGCAATTATGGGTATGGCTGCCGCTATGGAGGACGCTGTTGCAAATCTTGATAAAAACGCTGCCTATGTTTCAAGACTTAGGGACAGAATTATTGACGGCATTAAGGATATTGACAGGGCCTATGTTAACGGCGATTTAACCAAGCGCCTGCCTGGTACTGTTAATATGTATTTTGAGGGCATTGAGGGTGAAAGCCTTTTGCTGCTTCTTGACCAAAAGGGCATTTGCGCATCTTCAGGCTCTGCCTGCACATCAGGCTCACTTGACCCATCACATGTTCTTCTTGCTATGGGTGTGCCGGTTGCATTTGCACACGGCTCGTTAAGATTGTCACTGAGCGAGGAAAACACAGACGAGGATGTTGATTTAATTATTAAAACAATACACGAGGTTGTACCTTATTTAAGATCTATTTCTCCCGTTTGGGAACGAATTGAGAAAGGCGAGGTAATTAAGTAATGGCACTTTATTCAGAAAAGGTAATGGACCACTTTACAAATCCAAGAAATGTTGGTAAAATAGAAGATGCCGACGGCGTTGGCGAGGTTGGCAACGCTAAGTGCGGCGATATTATGAAAATTTATCTTAAGGTTGATGATAACAATGTTATTACCGACGTTAAGTTTAACACCTTTGGTTGCGCTTCCGCTATTGCGTCAAGCTCAATGGCTACCGAATTAATTAAGGGTCAGCCAATCAGCAAGGCACTTGAGCTTACAAACAAGGCAGTTGTTGAGGCACTTGATGGTTTACCGCCGATTAAGGTGCACTGCTCTGTTCTTGCAGAGGAGGCAATCAAAGCCGCTGTTAAAGATTATTATGACCGTAAGGGCATTGCATACGACCCTGAAACCTTTGCAATGCTTGATGAGGATCACGATGACTGATTAAGGATTATTTACTATGGGAATTAAAGAAATACAAGAGGAAATTTTAAGGCTTAAAAAGGAGAAGGATATTTGCATTTTAGCACATTGCTATCAATCTCCCGATATACTTGAGGTTGCCGATTTTGTAGGCGATAGCTTCGCCTTGGCGGTTTCTGCCACAAAGGTTAAAAATAAAAACGTTATTATGTGCGGCGTTCGTTTTATGGCTGAAACGGTTAAAATTCTGTCCCCTGATAAAAATGTTATTTTGTCAAACCCAAACGCAGGCTGCCCCATGGCAGAAATGATGGATAAGGATATAATCGAGCAGGTTAAGCTTAAATACCCCGATTATACTGTTGTTGCGTATATTAACACCACCTCTGAGCTTAAAACCGTGTGTGATGTTTGCGTTACATCATCCTCTGCCCTTAAAATCTGCAAGCAGCTTGACAGCGATAAAATCCTGTTCATTCCTGACAGAAATTTGGGCTCCTACATTGCAAAACAGCTGCCTGAAAAGGAATTCAAGCTCCTTTCGGGAGGTTGCCCCACCCATGCAAGAATGGGCAAAAGCGATGTTGAAAAAGCAAAACAGGCTCATCCAAACGCTTTGTTCCTTGTTCATCCCGAATGTGTTGAAGAGGTTGTTGAAATGGCCGATTATGTGGGCTCAACAACAGGCATTATGAATTTTGCGAGAAAAAGCGATGCTAAGGAATTTATCATCGGCACTGAAAACAGCATTGTAAAGCACCTTCAGCTTGAATGCCCGGATAAAAGCTTTTATCCGCTTTCAAAGGATTGCGTGTGCCACAATATGGCCGCAACCACCCTTGTTGATGTGCTTAATTGCTGCAAGGGCACCTTCGGCGATGTTATTGAACTTGACGAGGATGTTCGTATCGGTGCAAAGCGTTGCATTGACGAAATGATAAGACTTGGTTAATAATTTTAGGATTTAATTGGTATGAAAAAAGCAATAATTGCTATGAGCGGCGGTGTTGATTCCAGCGTTGCCGCTTTTTTTATTAAACAAATGGGCTACGAGTGCATCGGCGCCACAATGAAGCTTTATGATAATGACGATATAGGCGTCAGTAGGGAAAAAACCTGCTGCTCACTTGACGATATTGAGGATGCACGCTCTGTTGCAACACGGCTGGGTATGCCTTACTATGTTTTCAATTTTAAGGATGAATTTGAGCAAAAGGTTATTGATAAATTTATTAAAACCTATGAGCTTGGGGGAACACCCAACCCCTGCATTGACTGCAACAGGCATTTAAAGTTTGAAAAGCTTATGCAGCGTATGAAGGAGTTGCAATACGATTATGTGGTAACGGGGCATTACGCAGATATTGAATATAAGGACGGCAGATATTACCTTAAAAAGGGTGTTGATTTGTCAAAGGACCAAAGCTATGTGCTTTATTCAATGACCCAGGAGCAGCTGGCGCACACGCTGTTTCCCCTTGGCAAGTATTCAAAAAGCGAAATACGCAAAATTGCCGAGGAAAACGGCTTTATTAATGCTCGTAAGCGTGACTCACAGGATATTTGCTTTGTTCCGGACGGAGATTATGCAAAGTTTATTGAGGGGCATAACGGCAAAAACTATCCTAAGGGCAAGTTTGTTGACACCGAGGGCAATGTTTTGGGCGAGCATAACGGAATAATCAGATATACAATCGGTCAGCGCAAGGGTTTGGGTCTTGCGGCAGGCAAGCCGGTGTATGTAGTTTCTAAAAATATTGAGGAAAACACAGTGGTTGTGGGCAGTAATGAGGATTTAATGACCACCACCGTTTTTGCCGATGATTTTAACTGGATTGCTCCGCAGCCCGATGGTAAAATTAAATGTGCCGCAAAAACCAGGTATAATATGACCGAGCAGCCCTGCACCGCCTGGGTTGAGGGCGACAGGGTGGTTGTTGAATTTGATAACCCTATAAGAGCCGCAACGGCAGGGCAGGCGGTTGTACTGTATGACGGCAGCTATGTTCTCGGCGGCGGAACCATTATTTAAACCTGCAATGTGCAAAAATATGGGAAAAACTTGATTTTTGCCCAAAGGTAACAATTTATTTACAAAATAGTACGAATTTGTTTAATTTAAAATAATGTTTTGTTAAAGATTATCGGATATACTCAAAGCATAGATTGATAGTTTTCATTTTCCTCTTCAGGTGGAAGATAACTTAAGAGCCTCTCCGGCTCGTTTGGTCTATGCCAAATTCGGAGTCGGTTACATATTTCTCTTTTCATTGTTTCTCCTCTATCCGGTTATCTTTAAAATTACTCCAATCCACCTACAATACAACCGTGAGTCCCTGCTTGCGGTTGTTTTGTTTTAGAGATAAGCACCAAATATCAATTTGTTATAACCTGTAATGCAGTTTATATTTAGTTAAAATACACAAAAAAGCATCCAAGATATGCAGCTCTTTGCATTGTTGAATACAAAGTTGATTTTATTGTTGATTTTGAGTACAAGTTTTGCTATATTATTATGTGCAATAGGAGCATAAGGAGGGAAGATTATGAAAAAGTATTATTCACAACCTGAAATCGAAGTAAGATCATATTCTTCTGTTCAGGGCTATGTTCTTACAATTGATACATCTGACCCTGAGGGCAGCGGCAGCAATACCGATAACGGCCTTGATAATGATGATAAGTATGATATTTTCGGTTAATTTTTATTAATATGTAATTTTTTAAACTGCGTTTTTTAACGCAGTTTTTATTTTTGCCGCTATATTTATGCATTTTTGTAATATTATTGTTATTTTTTGCAAATTAGCTATTTATTTTGTAACAATTTTCTGCTATAATGTTCTACATATTATAATTTCTATATTATATAAAACAAAGCAGTTACATTCAGAAGGGGGAATCGGTTTGAAATATATTAAAATATTGCTGTGTCTTCTTCTTGTGTGTACTCTTTTTTCGGGATGTAGCTTTAAAATAGCCTCGTCTATTGATGAACTGATTTCTCCCGTTTCTCCATTTGGGGAAAATGCCGATATTCAAAAGGCTATGGATAATTTATGCCCCAACGGCTATTCGCTTAAAAATCCAAACACGGGCAATTTTGTAACCTCTTATAATTTTTATGATATTGACGGCGACGACCGTGATGAGGCTTTTGCCTTTTACGAGCCTGCCGATAAATTAGGCACCATCAACCTTGCAATTTTAGATATTAACGACGGCATTTGGCAGTCGGTTGAAAGCATTGCAGGGGAGGGTAAGGATATTCATTCCCTTGATTTTAACGATGTTAACGGCGACGGCAAGGAGGAAGTCTTAATTTGTTGGGATGCTCTTCCCAATTCAACCAACCACCAGCTTGTTATATATTCTATCGGCAATGACGAAAGCGACTATGCTCTTACTCCTGTCGCCAACAGCATTACTATCAACAATTACATTTGTGTTGATATGAACAGTGATAAAATCGACGAGCTTATGCTGTTTGAAATCAACACCTCGTCCTCAATGGGTGCAAAGGCGGAACTTTATTCCTTTGCCGATAACAAAATGAGCCTGTTGGGCGACACCAAGCTGGATTCTCACATTACATCATACACCAATGTTCAAATTGAATACGCAGAGGATGATGTTCGTGTTTATGCGGACGCTATCGGCTCTGACGGCCACTCAATGCTGACGGAAGTTATTTATTGGTCAAATTCCTATGACACAATCGTTTCTCCGTTTTACAGCTATTACAGCGGCAGAACAAGCTCAACAACAAGAAAGTCAATTATTAACAGCGTTGATATTAATGACGACGGCTTAATCGACATTCCCACCAACACAACGGTTAAGGGCCTGCCTAATGAGGTTTCCGCAATTGACTGGATGATTTATAAAAACACCACCTTGGTGCACACAAATTATTCCTATTTTGTTCAGCAGGACGGCTACCATATTATTTTGCCCGTTAACGATGTCAGCAAAATTACCGCTTCATACGACAAAGACAGAAGGGAAATGACCCTTTATAACAAATTAACCAAAAAAGCCATTGTTTCCGTAATGCCTGTTTTAAAGGCGGTGTATAACGAGGCTGATTATGAGGATTATTCGGTGGTTCTTGATAATTCGGGATATTATTACCTTGCCAAGGTCGGCACGGATAAGGATATAATCATCACTATTGACAATTTAAAGCAAAATTTAAAATCAGTTAATTAGGGGGTAAGTTTATGAAAAAGGTACTTGTAGCAGAGGACGAGGAGTCAATCCGTGAGTTTATTGTTATCAATTTAACTCGCAGCGGCTACACTGTTGAGCAGGCCGAAAACGGCGCTGTTGCACTTCAAAAGTTCCACGAGGATGAGCAGGGCTTTGACCTTGCAGTGCTTGATATTATGATGCCGGAGGTTGACGGCCTTGCAGTTTGCAAGGAACTCAGAAAATGCTCCTCAGATTTGGGCATTATAATGCTCAGCGCAAAAACCCAGGAAATGGATAAGGTAACCGGCTTGCTTTTCGGCGCAGACGATTATGTTACCAAGCCCTTTTCCCCAAGCGAGCTTATGGCCCGTGTTGACGCTATTTACAGGCGTGTTGAAATGACCCGTGGCTTTAGGAAAAACGACACCACAGGCGACAGCATTGTTCTTGATGAATTTGAATTAAATTTGCGTAATCGCACTCTTTCCAAAAACGGCGAGATGATTGAGCTTACTCAGGTAGAATTTCAGATTATTGAATATTTCTTTAAAAATCCCAATGCCGCTCTTTCAAGAAATGATATTTTAAAGCAGGTTTGGGGCGAAAATTATTTCGGCGATGTTAAAATTGTTGATGTTAACATTCGCCGCCTGCGTATGAAAATTGAGGATAACCCATCAAGCCCAACAAGGCTTATTACCATTTGGGGCTTGGGCTACAAGTGGATTACAGACGCACAATAATTTACAGAAGGTAATTGATTAATGGAAAAGGCTTCAAGAGAAAAGTTAATATCTAAGCTTAAAGCCTTAAAGGTTGAGGGTATTACAAAGCGCTGGCTTATTAACATTATCGGCGTTATTGCGGTTTTGTTTTTAGCCTCCTTTATTGCCTGCTCCTTTGCAATCAAAGTCTACTATTACGATTCTGTTGAAAATATTGTTAATTCGGCGGCCTCCACAAGCGCATTGAGCTATTTTACCAACAATATTAACGAGGGCAACTCGCTTGAGGCATCGGCCGATGAATATATTGAATCTTATTCCTACCGTGACAGAACAACACTTTGGGTAATTGATTCTGACGGTAATGTTATCAAATCATCAAGCGGCTTTAACATTGACACTCAGGATATGCCCGATTTTGAAAGCGCCTTGAAAAATGATGAGGGCAGCGCAAAATTTGTGGGCAAGCTTTCCAACGGTCAAAAGGTTATGGCGGTAACCCGAATTATTAAAAACAGCGACAATGTGCCCATGGGCGCAATAAGGGTTATGACCACTATGGGCAATGTTGATAACCAAATCGGCACAATTATTGTTATTGTTGCGGCGTGCTTTATTTTTGTAATGGGCATAATCATCTTTTCAAACCGTTTCTTTATCCGTTCAATTATTACCCCTGTTAAGGAGATTAACGAGGCTACAAAGCTGATTGCCCAGGGCAACCTTGATGTAAGAATTGAAAAGCAATATAATGATGAAATCGGAGACCTTGCCGACAGTATTAATACTATGGCGGCGGAAATTGCCACCGCCGATAAAATGAAAAACGATTTTATATCCACAATATCACACGAGCTGAGAACTCCGCTCACCTCTATTAAGGGCTGGGGCGAAACTTTAACCCTGGGCAACCAGGATAATGTCGACCCGCTCACACAAAGGGGATTAAAGGTAATTGTAAGCGAGGCAGGCAGGCTTGAGGGCTTTGTTGAGGAACTCCTTGATTTCTCAAGGCTGCAAAGCGGCAGAATGAAGTTGCGCCTTGCAAAAACGGATATTTTGGCAGAGCTGGAGGAAACCCTGTTTACCTTCCGTGAGCGTGCGGTGCGTGAGGGTTATGATGTCAGAACCAGCGTGCCCGAGGTTCCATCGGTTGCCAATGCAGACGCTAACAGGCTTAAGCAGGTGTTTATGAATATTTTGGATAACGCACTTAAATATTCACGCACAGGCAGCAAAATTTTTGTTAAAGCCGAATTTGTTAAAAACGAAAAGGGCGACTTTGTTCAGATTGTCATAGCCGACCAGGGCGTGGGAATATCCGCAGAGGATTTGCCCCATGTTAAGGAAAAATTCTACAAGGCCAATTTGAGCGTGCGTGGCTCAGGCATTGGCCTTGCGGTTACAAATGAAATAGTCAACCTCCACGGCGGCAGCCTTGATATTGACAGTATAGAGGGCAAGGGTACCCTTGTTACTATTCTTCTTCCTGTTGAGCAGGCTCCCACACCGGAGGATTATGAAAACAGCCAAAGAGTTTAAGCAGAAAGGGCGCTTATATGCCGAAGAAAACACATAAAACATCGGTGGGCGGTCAAGCCTTAATTGAAGGTGTTATGATGCAGGGCCCCAGGGGCATAGCAACTGCCGTAAGAACACCGGAGGGCTCTATTTTAACAGAATACCACGATGTTAAGCATTTAAGGGATAAATGCAAGTTTTTCAACATTCCCGTTATCAGGGGAATAGTTAATTTTATCGAATCCATGATTTTAGGCTACAAAACCCTTATGTATTCCGCCCAGGTATCGGGTATGGAGGACATTGAGGAGGCCGAAATGTCTAAATTTGAAAAGTGGATAACCAATAAGCTTGGGGATAAATTTATGGATATGCTGATGTTTATTGCGAGCCTTTTGGGCTTTGCCTTGGCATTTGTAATATTCTTTTATCTTCCTGTGCTTATGTTTAACCGCCTTAACAGCTGGGCTGATTTAAAGCTTACCCCCTGGCAGGGCACATTTGAGGGCGTAATTAAAATAATTATCTTTGTTTTGTATATGTATTTGGTTTCTCAAATGAAGGATATGAAAAGGCTGTTTAAATACCACGGTGCGGAGCATAAATCAATTGCCTGCTACGAATCCGGTATGGAGTTAACAGTTGAAAACGTTAAAAAATGCACAAGATTTCATCCGAGATGCGGCACAAGCTTTATGTTTGTGATGCTTATTTTAAGTATTCTTGCAGTTACAATTCTTTCACTGTTTGTTCCTGCTGAATTAAAGCAAAACAGGGTGCTGTGGATGCTTATAAAGCTGCCCCTTATTCCAATTATTATGGGTATCGGCTACGAATTTATCCGCTATGCAGGCAGGCACGATAACCTGCTTGTAAGGATTTTATCCGCTCCCGGCCTTTGGATGCAGAGAATTACTACCAAGGAGCCGGACGATGATATTATCGAGTGCGGCATTGAGGCTATTAAGGCAGTTATAACAGAAAATCCCGAGGACGATGAAATTAAGTAATGACATTAAAGGAAGCGTACAGTTACAGCGTTGTTTTTTTAAAAAACAATAATGTTGACGAATATGATTTTAAGGCACTGTGCCTTGTGTGCAGCCTTTGCGGAATAAAAAACAGCGATTATGCCGCACATATTAACGACGAGGTTATAACCTCCCGCCTGGCAAAATGCCTTTGGCGTTTAAAGGAGGGTGAGCCCCTACAGTATGTTTTGGGTAAATGGGATTTTTACGAAAGCGAGTTTTATGTGGGCAAGGGTGTTTTGATACCCCGGCCTGAAACAGAGGAGCTTGTAGAAACCGCAATTAAATTTGCAAAACAGTATAAAAACCCGATTATATATGACCTTTGTGCAGGCAGCGGTTGTATAGGCATAAGCGTTGCCAAGGCAGTTAAGGGCGCTACGGTTTATTGCGTTGAAAAAAGTGAGGATGCCTTTGCATATCTGTTAAAAAACGCAAATAATGTTAATAATGTTATTACCGTTAATGATGATATAAATAATGATATTGACTTACCCACGGCGGATATTATTATTTCAAACCCGCCGTATATAAAAACAGGGGATTTGCAAAGCCTTCAGGCTGAGGTTAAAATGGAGCCGATGCTTGCTCTTGACGGCGGCGAGGACGGCTTGGATTTTTACCGTATTATAAATGATAAATACAGCAAAAGGCTTAAGCCCGACGGTGTGCTTTTGCTTGAAATAGGCAACGAGCAGGGCGATGATATTAAATCTGTGCTTTCAGGTTTTAAAGATATTACGGTTAAGCAGGATATTTATAAAAATGACAGAATTGTAATTGCCAAAGACCTTGTTTAAATTCAAAATTAATGTTATTCTATTGTAGGTGATTAAATGCTTTCAATTTTCAGTTATATGCGTGACGGCAACTATTTAGGTGCTGTCATTTCGGTTCTTTCCAGGTGCTTTGTAGTATTTTGCTGCTTACCCATTCATGAGCTTTCCCACGGCCTTGTGGCATATTGGCTTGGGGACGATACCGCAAAGCTAAAGGGCAGGTTAACCCTTAACCCCCTTGCACATTTGAACCCGCTGGGTACAATTATGCTTTTGCTTGTTGGCGTTGGTTATGCAGAGCCGGTGCCCGTTAACCCAAGAAATTTTAAGAATCCAAAGGGCGGCATGGCATTAACCGCCTTGGCAGGCCCTATGTCCAACCTGTTAATGGGCTGGGTTTCAATTTGGCTTTTCTATATTTGCAATGCCTATATCTCAAACAGCACCTTTGGCAGTGCGGTAACATTTTTCTTTTTATACGCCGCTCAAATCAATGTAATGCTGGCAGTTTTCAATTTGCTGCCCATTCCGCCCCTTGACGGCTCAAAAATCCTTGCAGGCTTGTTGCCGTCAAAGGCTTATTTCAAATATATGCAGTATGAAAGATATGTAATGATTGCACTGTTTGTGCTGCTTTTAACAGGCGTGTTAAACGGGGTTATATCTTTCCTTACAGGCATTCTTATCAACTTTATCAGCATTATTCCAAATATGATTTTCGGTTAGGATAAAAAATGGACAATTTAACCTATAAGCTTGAGGTGTTTGAGGGCCCTATGGACCTGCTTTTGCACCTTATAAGCAAGCATAAATTGAATATTAACGATATACCGATAGTTGAGCTTGTTAACCAGTATTTAGACTATGTTCGCCAAATGGAGGAGTCGGACTTTGATGTTGCCGGCGATTTTCTTGAAATGGCGGCTCGTCTTATTTACATAAAAACAGTGTCGTTATTACCTCGTCACGAAGAGGCGGAGGTTTTGAAAAAGGAGCTTACAGGCGAGCTTATTGAGTATCGTGACTGCAAGCTTATGGCTGAAAAGCTCAGCAACCAAACAGAGGGCTTTGGCAGATTTGTGAGAAATCCACAGGGCGGCTTCGTTAATTACGATTACGAGCGCTTTCATGAGGGAGAGGAGCTGCTGGAGGCTTATATAGGCGTTGCAGGCAAGGCAATGCGCAGACTGCCGCCACCTATTGATTCCTTTAAAGTAATTGTTGCCAAAAAGTTTGTTAATGTTGCCTCCAAGGTCAGAACGGTTATGCGTAAGCTTTGGAGCGGAAAAAAGGTCAGCTTTTTAAACCTTTTTGAGGGCGCACAGTCAAAAAGCGATATTGTGGCAACCTTTCTTGCGGTTCTTGAGCTTGCAAAAACCAAAAAAATTTCCATTGACGGAGATATGAAAAATCCATCTGTTCAGATGATAAACGAGGTAGATACCGTTGAATAAAACAGACAATATTATTTCAAAACTCGAAGCAATGCTTTTTGCCTCCGGCGACCCGGTTGAGGCGGCAAAGCTTGCTGAGGTGCTTGATATTGACATTGAAACAGTAACTAAAATGCTGGGGCATTTAAGCGCAATGTATGATGAGCGTGAGTCAGGCTTAATGCTTATCAGGGTTGATAACAAATATCAAATTTGCACAAGGGAATGTCACAGCGAAGAGGTAAGAAAGCTGCTTGAAATTAAGAAAAACACACCCCTTAGCAACGCTGCATTTGAGGTTTTGGCAATAATTGCCTATAACAAAACCGTTACACGCTCGTTTGTTGAGCAGGTAAGGGGCGTTGATTGCTCGGGCCCTATTTCATCACTGGTGCAAAAGGGCTTGATTGAGGAAAAGGGCAGGCTTGATTTGCCGGGCAGGCCGCTTATTTACGGCACTACCGACAGATTTTTAAGATGCTTTTCACTGAATTCTCTTGAGGATTTACCTGAGCTTCCCAAAACCGAGGAGGTTGAAAGCATCGCAAAGGACGACTCACAAACCTCACTGTTTGATGATGAAAAAAAGGATGACATAAAAAACTCGATTTTGCAACCCAAGGTTGAAGACAAGGAGGGCTAAATGAAGGTATTTTTAATAATTTTGGCGGTAATCGTTGTGTTATTTGCCATAATTCTTTCAATATCAGCCGAATTTACAATTGTTTTTGACAACGGCTGGAGCACCAAAATCAGGGTTTGGTTTATTGAAAAGGATATTCAGCTTTCAAAGCTGCTTTCGTTTATTATCGCCCCCGAAAAGGCGGCTGCCGATGTTATTGAGGAGCATAACGACTCAAAGCAGGAGAATAAGCCCCAAAATAAGGGGGACGGTAAAAAGAAAAGCGCTCCAAAGAAAAAGGAGAGCGCTAAGGCACAAAGCAGCCCTGAGGTAACCGTTAAGGTAGATGATACAGCCGACAACGAGCCAAAGGCAGAAAAGCAAAAGGCTGAAAAGCCCAATTACATAAAAAAGGTCCTTGATGAGGACGGTATTGTGGGTATTATGCTTTTAATTACAAACCTGCTGCAAACTGCGGGCTCTGCAATAAATACTTTAATTAAAGGTTTGCATATTTACTCATTATATGTTAAAATGATTATCGGTGGGGGCGACGCCTCCGACATTGCACAAAAATACGGCTCAATTAGCGGTATTTATTACCCGATGAAAGGCTTTATTTTAAACGGAATGAAGGTTGACCAATATGACGATTACATTCAGCCCGATTTCATTGCTCCACGCTCTGAATATGAATTTCAGTTTATAGGCAGTATAAGCGTGGGTTTGCTGGTTAAGGTTTTGCTTAAGGCCGGCAAGGTATTTGTAGTTAATTTGATTAAAAATAAATAATAATGTAAGGAGAGGTTATTATGAAAGAAACTCCAGTTAACAGAATTATGGAAAGCACACTTGACAAAATGCGTGAAATGGTTGATGTTTCGACCATTATCGGCGAGCCTATGACAACAGGCGACACAACCTTAATTCCTGTTTCAAAGGTTGCTTACGGATTTACATCAGGCGGTACCGACCTTCCGTCAAAGCAGGGCGGCGAGCTCTTCGGCGGTGCAGGCGGCGGAGGAATCACAATCACTCCTGTTGCATTCATTGTTATTCAAAACGGCAACTGCAGATTAATGCAAATTAACAATTACACATCATCTGCCGACCGTGCAATCGCTATGATTCCTGACCTTGTTGACAAGCTTACTGAGCTTATTTCAGCAAAGAAGGATGAGGCTGAGGAGAAAAAGCCTGCTCAGACTGAATAAGAATAATAATTAACTTAATCACCTGCATATTCTTATAGCAGGTGATTATTTTGTTAAAGAGGATATTATCGCTTTTGTGTGCACTGCTGCTTGCGGTGCCTGTTAATGCTTACGCAAGTGATATTTGGGTCAGCGCCTATTCTGCCATTGCGATTGACAGCGGCAGCGGCACTGTTTTTTATGAGAAAAACGCTTATGAAGAGCGCCCGATGGCGTCAACAACTAAAATTATGACCTGCCTTATTGCCTGCGAAAGCGATGATTTGGGTAAAACCGTGACTATTTCCCGGGAAATGCTTGCAGGCGTTGAGGGCTCAATGCTTTATTTAAAGGTGGGGGATAAAATAACCCTTCTTGATTTAATTAAAGGCGCTATGCTTGCCTCGGGCAACGATGCAGCCAACGCAATTGCTTTTACTATTGGTGGCAGCGTTGAGGGCTTTGTTGAACTTATGAACAGCCGTGCACAGCAAATAGGCATGAAAAACACGGCGTTTGTTACTCCCTCCGGCCTTGATGAGGGCAACCACCATTCAACCGCATATGATATGGCACTGTTAAGCAGTGTTGCAGTTGAAAACAAGGTGTTTTTATCAATTTGCTCAAAGTCGGCGGAGGAGATAACCGTCAGCGGTGTTAAGCAAAAAATATATAACCACAACAGGCTGCTGTCAAGCGATAAGGGATTTGTGGGTGTAAAAACCGGGTTTACCGAAAAGGCAGGCCGTTGCCTTATAAGCGCATATCGTTATAAGGGCAACACCGTGATTGCGGTTACATTAAACGCCCCCGACGATTGGCAGGACCATGCACGTCTTGTGGAATATTCAAAAAAGAAATACAAAACCCATGCCTCAACGGCGGATTATGAAATTCCCCTTGTGGGCAGTGTGGAAAATAAAAAAGTTTTATGCTGCGCCGAATATTCAGTTACCTGTTTGGGGGATATTGAGGCAAGAGCCTACTACTATCCGTTTATATATTCTCCCGTTTCCTCGGGGGACAGGGTAGGCAGTCTAAGGCTTTACAGCAACGGAAAATTAATAAAGACAGTTGATATAACAGTCAAGGAGTAATTATGGCAAATAAGGATGTAAGATTACAAAAATTTATGGCGGAGCAGGGAGTTGCTTCCAGAAGAAAAAGCGAGGAGCTTATTAAAGCAGGCAAGGTTAAGGTTAACGGCCATGTTGCCGTTATCGGTCAAAAAATCAACCCACGCAAGGATTTGGTAACCGTGGGCAAGCAAAAGCTGACCAATGTTAAGCACAGACAAATGGTTTATATTATGCTGCACAAACCCAGGGGCTATGTTACCACCGTGTCGGACGAATTAGGCAGAAAAACGGTTATGGATTTAATCCCCGATATTGAGGAAAGGGTTTACCCCGTAGGCAGGCTGGATAAGGACAGCGAGGGTCTGCTGATTTTAACAAACGACGGCACATTCACAAACTGCATGACCCACCCCTCACACGAATATGCAAAGGTTTACCGTGTAACCGTTCGCCCGGCTGTTGATGATGAAATTTTATATAACCTTCGCAACGGCATTGAAATAGACGGCAGAAAAACCGCCCCGGCAGAGGTTACGGTTATCACAACCGAGGAAAACAGAGTTGTTCTTGAATTTATTTTGCATGAGGGCAGGAACAGAGAAATCCGCAAAATGTGCGAATCCCAAGGGCTTGAGGTAGCAAGGCTTAAAAGAGTTTCAATCGGCTCGTTAAAGCTTGGCATGCTGCCACAGGGCAAATACCGTGAATTGTCAGAGCAGGAGATTAAAAAGCTGCTTCGCTCCGCAGGCCACGGCGATAACTCAAACAGATAATAAAAATAAAAGTGTATTCTCAATGAGAATACACTTTTTTATATGCTATTTGCTATTTTTTCTTTTCATCCAGAAGTACGATTGCCTCTTTACTCATGGGAATAAGGACTATCAGGTTGATTACAGTCATAAGCCCTATGCCTACATCGCCCAAATCCCAAACCACGGTGTATGCCTGGAGTCCGCCGATAAACAGCATTACAAGGGCAACTATTTTATATAAGGTTTGGCTCCACCAATTTTCGCCGCAAAGGTATGATACGTTTGAACGGGCGTAAAAAAGTATTCCAAGGAAGGTTGAAAAGCTGAACAAAAACAAAATTGTTGCAACAAAATATGTTCCTATTGGGCCAAGGTGGTAGTTCATTGCGGTTTGCAGCAGCTCCATACCTTGCAGTGAGCCTGTAACATTTTCAGGCACCAAAAGAATAATCATTGCCGTGCAGGTGCAAATAACTATTGTGTCAATAAGCACGCCCAGGGCTTGAACCATACCGATAGTTTCAGGCTTTTTGCCCTCTGCCGCAGCTGCCGCACATGGGGCGGAGCCGCTGCCTGCCTCGTTTGAAAATAGGCCTCGCTTTATTCCGTTCATCAAAACTGCGCCAAAGCCGCCGCCTGCAATTTGTCTTATGCCAAAGGCCTCCTGAAATATTCTTTCAAATACAGATGGAATGAGCCTAAAGTTTTTAACCATTATAAAAACGGTTACTGCAAAATACACAACCGCCATTATCGGCACAATAACATCAAGGGTTTTAACGGTGGCGTTTTTCCTAAGCACAATAAAGGCTGAAATAATAACCAAAACCACTGTTGTGTAAATGGGCTTAATGTGAAAGGCGTTTTCAAAGGCAGAGGTAACGCTGTTTGAAATAACCTGGCTTATGCCGCACCAGCATATCAGCCCGAATATTGCAAATAAAATTGCAAAAGCGGATTTATTGATTTTCTTCTTTCGTTTTTCCTCAACAAAATCGTGAATATAATAGGCAGGGCCGCCGTGGTAGCCGCCGTAAAGTGCGTCTTTCTTTTTGTGGAGCTGTGCAAGCGTGCCCTCAGCGTAGGCTGTTGACGCACCCAGCAGAGCAGATACCCACATCCAAAATACCGCACCTGCGCCGCCCAATGATACAGCGGCAACAACACCCACCAAATTGCCCATGCCAACCCTTGTGGCTGTGGATACGATCAGGGTTTGAAAGGTGGAAAGACTTGATTTACTGTCATTCTTTTCTGTAAGTGCCTTTATCATTTGCGGAAATTTGCGAACAGGCAAAAACCTTGTTCTTACAGTAAAAAATATACCTGCCGGTATCAGCAGGAGCACAAGCAGCGGTATGCCGATAACAGTGCCGTTTAAATTAACGGTAAATAAATCGCCCCAAAGGAAGCTATATACCGCCTCAATAATTTTTGTCATAATTAAATTTTACCCTCTCTGTATTGTGCAACCTCAACATTATAACATAAATTTATTGATTAGTCGATACATTTTTGTGTGTTTTACATATAAAAAGGACCTCTTAAGCATAAGAGGTCCTTAATTCGTTATGTTTACAGCTTTGCTGCCTCGTGAGCAACGCCAAGCAGTGCGGCATTGTTGCCCAGCTTTGAGCGAACAATGTTAACATTTCTGAAATTTTCCATTAAACGGTTATATATTTTTCTGTCGATTAAATCAATAATATAATCCTCGTTCATAATTCCGCCGCCTAAAACAATAAGGGGCGGGTTAAAGGTGTAAACAATATTGATTAAGCCGACTATTATTTCATCAATCCATTTATCAATTTCAGACCTGATTTCGGGCTTTTCAAAATTTTCCTTTTCAAAAATCTGAAAAGCGTCAAGGGGCTCTTTTGAAACCTTGTTAACAGCTGTAATCAGCGCCCTTGCAGAGGCATAACATTCGTAGCAGCCCTCGCCGCCGCAGGTGCACTGCTTGCCTCCTGCGTGAATAATCATGTGCCCAAGCTCTCCTGCTGAGGAGCAGGCGCCCTTGTAAAGCTTATTGTTAAGATAAATAGCGCCGCCGACCCCTGTGCCGTAGGTTAAGCAAATAAAATCGCTTTGACCCTTTGCAGCACCGAAGATAGCCTCGCCTAAGGCAGCGGCGTTAACATCATTTTCAACAAAGGTGGGAATACCGGTTTTGTTTTCAATAAGCTTTTTAACCATCATTCCCGTGTAGTAGGGGATGTTGTCGGTTGAATAAACAACAATGCCGTTTTCGCTGTCAACCTGGCCTGCGGTGCTTATTGCCACCCTGTCAATATTCTCATAACCCTCAATAATATCAATGATTTTTTCTATAAGTGCCTGACCGCCCTTTTGAGCGTCTGTGGGAACCTTGTGGGTTTCCAAAAGCTTAAAACTTTGGTTGCACAAACCATATTTAATAAAGGTTCCGCCAATGTCAAATGTTAAAATTCTCATTATTCTTCCTCCAAAGCATTAACAAATCGCCTGGTTATATCCATAGGTCGGGTAATTGCAGTGCCGCATACGGCGCTGAACGCTCCGGCCTTGTAAACATTCTTTAAATCCTCCGGACACCAAATTCCTCCCTCGGCAATTATAGGGGTGTTAAGCTCGGTGCTGTATTTTTTGATTAATTCACAGTCCGGCAGCTTTCTGCCCTTGGTGTATGGGGTGTATCCGCTCATAGTTGTGCCAATAAGGTCAAAGCCCAGTTCCTCTGCAAGCTTGCCCTCCTCAAAGCAGGAGGTATCAGCCATAAACAGCTGGTTTGGGTATTTTTTTCTAACTTCTGTAAAAAATTCTCTAAAGCCTTTGCTGCCGGGTCTTAATCTGTCGGTAGCGTCAGTAGCAATGATTTCACAGCCGATTTCTACAAGGCTGTCAACCTCGGCCATGGTGGGGGTAATATAAACATCGCTGTCGTCATACTCAGCCTTGATTATGCCGATTACAGGCAAATCAACTTTTTCTTTAATTGCCTTAATGTCAATAACGGTGTTGGCTCTTATGCCCACAGCGCCGCCCAAATAAGCTGCCCATGCCATTTTTGACATGATGTAACTGTCATACAGCGGCTCGTTTTTCAGTGCCTGGCAGGAAACAATTAATCCGCCCTTAATTTGTTCAAGAATTTTGTTGTTATCCATAGTATTGTACCTCTTAAAACAATTATAACAGTTGGTAACTCAAAATTCAATAATAATATGCTGTTGAAAATTAAGATAAAATATGATAGTATTAGTTAGGTGATAAAAATGAAGGATATTTCAAAATTTGAAGGTGTATTTGTTGCTTTAAATGCTATTTATGACAAGGATGACCAGGTCAACCTTGAGGCAATGGAGCAGCTTGTTAAAATCTATAAATCAAAGGGCGTTAAGGGCGTTTATGTTTGCGGCTCAACAGGCGAGGGCTTTTTGCTTAACAGCTTTGAGCGCATGCTTATTGCCGATGCGGTTAAAAAAGCCGCAGGGGATGACTTTACTGTTATCGTTCATGTGGGTTGCGCCTCAACAAAAGAGAGTATTGAACTTGCAAGGCATGCCGAAATGATTGGCGCAGACGCTGTTTCCGCAGTGCCCAGCGTTTATTACAGGCTGCCTGCCGCAAGCGTTGAAAAGCACTGGAACGGCATTATTGATTCAACAAATTTGCCGTTTATTATTTACAATATTCCGCAGCTTACAGGCTTTAATCTGCCCATGGATTTGTTTAAGCGCATGGCAGATAATCCTAAGGTTATAGGTATTAAAAATTCCGAAGAACCTGTTTATAATATGGAGCGCTTTAGAACTGTTGCCGGGGATGATTTTGTTATCTTTAACGGCTCTGACGAGCAATTTTTAGGCGGCAGATTAATGGGCGCTAACGCAGGAATCGGCGGTACATACGGAACCATGCCTGAGCTGTTTGTTGAGCTTGACAGGCTTATAAGAATTAATGAAATTGACAAGGCAAAAGCTTTGCAATATAAAATCAACGATGTAATTTTTGATTTGCTTTCCTGTGCGTCGCTTTACGGTGCGGCAAAGCAGGTGATTAAACTTCGCTTTGGCGTTGACGCAGGTCAGCCACGCAGCCCGTTTCTTGAAGTTGAGTGCGACAATAAGGTTAAAGCCATTGCCGAAAAGATTGAAAAATATGTGGGTGAATTATAATGAGTGATGAATTAAAGGATATGTTAAATAATGAGAATAATAATTCTCATACCGACAACATTGTAGGGGAAAATGAATTTGAACCAATGTCGCCGGTCGAGCCTATTTCAGAGCAGGCCTTTGAAAAGGCTGAAAAAATTATGACTGATAATGACGATATAGCTGCCCTTAATAAGGAGGCGCTTGGTCAGCTTGAAAGCCCGTTGATTGTTCATAAAAAGACCGACGCATCCTATGACGAAAATGCAACAGCCTTTGAAATGAGCGAAACCCATGTTGATGAGGACAAGCCGACCCTCACACGCCACCGCTTTAAAAAGGACCCTAAGAAAATGAACAAGGGCTTTAAGGTGCTGGTTGTTATTTTCGTAATACTTGCAGGGGTTTTTGCAGGCCTTTATTTTACAGGCAATCTGCCGTCTGTTAATAATTCAAATCAGCCGTCAAATAACGAATCAACCACAGCCGAGGCGGAAACCACCACATCTATTCAGCAAAAATATGAGGGCACAATCGTAATTAAGGATAACTATATTTTTGTTGACGGCACCGAGGTTGACGGCATCAACGGCTTGCAGGAGGCTATAAAATATACCGAGGCCTCTACAACCGCATATAAAATAATTATTGAGGGCAGCGGAGATACTGCGTCCGACTATTTCTACAATTATGAGGTTTACCCCTTGCTGCTGGATATGGGCTTTATTGACGAAAACACTGAAATTCAGCATGTTCAGTCCACAGGCTTGGTTGCAAATAACGAAACAACCACAAAGGCTGCGGCTAAAAAGAAAAAGAGCAAAAGTTCAAAGAAAAAGGCAACCGGCTCTCAATCCTCTACGAAAGCAGATAATAATGACAACTAATCAAATAATCGACAGCCTTTGTCTTGATGAAAATCTAAAGCAAAGGCTTGTTGAATTTATGACCGAAAATAAAAGCGATATAGACAGACTTTGTACCCAATGCAAAAACAGCTTTAAGTGCCTTTCCGCCAAAAGCGACCTTATGCGCCTTGGGGTTTGTGTCAGCTATGCCGCAAAATATACATATCCTCAATATAGACGCCTGGGTATAGGCGAAAATGTGTTTTTTGACACAATGGGGGATATTGCCCTTTGGTGTTACAACAATAAAAACAAGGGGCTTAAAAATTATAATTGGATAAAAAATCATTTGAATTGTGAGCTGTTCAGAATAGGTCGCCTGCAATTTCAACTTTATGTTTGCAACAACCGTACCCTTGAATATGATTGCCTGCCCTTTGATTACGGCGCAAGGCTTGTTTATATTCACATTCCACAGGGGGAAAAACTCATTTATTCAAATTGTGTAAAATCAATACTTGATGCAAAGGCATTTTTTGAAAAATACTTTCCCGATTATGAATACGAGTTTTTCTTTTGCGAAAGCTGGCTTTTGTTTGATGAAAATTATTTGTTTATGGAGCCCTCCTGCAATATTTTGCAGTTTCAGGCGCTGTTTACAATTGTGTTCAGCTGTAATGACGACGCCCAGGCGATAGAACGGATTTTCGGCAAAAAAAGACTTATAAAAAGCCTGTATCCCGAAAATACAAGCCTGCAAAAATCTGCAAAAAAATATATGCTCGGCGGAAACAAAATGGGCATAGGCATTGGCCTGATAGCCAAGGACGAAATATAAGGAGTGATATTAATGCTGTTCGGCGCAAAATATAATATTCAGTCTGACAGAACAAGATATGAATGTTTAAAGTGTTTTTTAAACGCCTTTCACGATTTAAGCCAAGGCTATGATGATTTTGACGACAGCAAGGAGTTTTTTGGCTATTGTGAGGACGGAAAATTTACTTTTAAAACAAATACTCCCGCCTATGCACTTTATAACTATTTGCCGAAAACCACTGTAAGCTTTGCCGAAAAAGATGGCAAAACAAGCACCCGGGTGGTTACCAAAAATACAATGTTTAAAATTACATTTTTTATTTTTACCGCATTTTTCGTTTTGTTTTTAATGGAGGCTGTTTTGTTGGGCAATTGGCGGCTTTATGCCGTGGCAGCGTTTTGCTTCGTGCTTGCGTTTTTTACGGCCTTTGCAAGCTCACGGTATATAGTTAAAATTAAAAAGCTTATCTCAGATATAATCTGCTAAACTAAATCGCATAAAATGCATAAGAAAAAGCTCGGCAACGCCGAGCTTTTTATGTTTGATATTCAAATTATCAATCGTTATTATTGGTTAATTGCTGTTGGAGCTTTTCCTGCTCTGCAAGTCTTTCAGCACGGATATCTGCAAGTTCAACAATCATTTGCTGCTGAAGCTTGCCATGGATTGGATAAAGGATAAATGACACACCGTATAAGCCACGGGCAAGTGCAGGAAGAATACAGAATACAGCCCAAATACCGTTTAACATTTTCGGGTCTGTTTGGGGAACAGCGTTGCCCAATGAGTCGGTAAGGGGAACATAGTTAATCCATGTAAGAACCATACCTGAAAGCCAGCCTGTAACAGATGTTGCAAGTTTGCCGAAATAGCCTTGAACTGTGGTTACAAGTGCTTCGTTTCTAAGGCCGTGCTTCCACTCCATATAGTCAAGAGCCTCAGCGGTAACGATTTGACCGCTTACATTAAGGATTTTATTTGGCAGGCCGCAAATTGTAAGGGCAAAAATTACCCAAGCAAGGTTTAATAACTTGTGGTCTGAGAAAGTTTGTCCGAAGGGATGATAGCCAACAAAGAACAAGGTCATATATGCGAAGAAACCAAAAAGGCCTGCAATAATTGATGTTGCTCTTGCGCCCCATTTTTTAACCATTTTAGCAGCAAGGGGAACCATTATGTAGTTTGGAATACCGGTAAACAGGCCGCAGAATGTAGCATTCATAAGTGAGCCTGTATTGTTAAGCCAGAAATAAGATTCTGTTGAACCGCCTACAGCCTTGAAAGAGTTGAAGAAGTTAGCTAAAATTACCGAAATCAAAGGCCTGTTTGTAATGATATTTTTAAGCGATTCCAAAACAGAGGTTTCCTTCATTTCCTCACGGCTCATAAGAGGAACACGCTCACGCATGTTAAAGCAGCCGAATACTGCGAACGCTGCTGACAAAATCAGCATAAACTGTGCAAAGCCGCTGTAAATATCCTTCATTGATACCTTGTCTGTCATTTTAGGAATAACTGTTACCAAAACAGGAACAAGGGAAGGAATCCATGTGCCGAAAAGCTCAAAGAATTTTGTGATAGTAATAAGGTTATTTCTTTCGTTGGTGTTGGGAGTAATGTTGTAAATCATAAGACCCCAAGCACCAAAGTAACTCATACCTAAACCGTAAATAACAATGGCAACGGCAGCCCAAACGATTTTCTGCTTTGAAACAAACCCGTCAGGTGCGGTAAACATCATCCAGCCGCCCACCAACCACAAGGGCAGGGGAAGAATAAAGAACGGTCTGATTCTGCCCCAACGAGTTCTTGTTCTGTCAATAATAAGACCGGAAATGGTATCGTCAACAGCATCATAAATAGATGCAAACAGGTTAATTGTTGCATAAGCCGTGGTGTTAAGCTTTAAGAACTGAATCATAAAGAATTCCTTAAAGTTATCAACAAATTGGCTTAAATTCTTTTGACCGAAGTTAACAAGCACATAAGCTGCAATTTCCTTAGGTGTAAGGTACCTTTTGTTGGTATAGGCAAGCTTGTCAAGCTCGGCTTGTTCTTCTATGGTTATTTCATCAACTGCTTCTGCCAAATGTAATCCCTCGTTTCTGCTAAAGGGCAGTATGCAACATACCCCAAAATAATTATCGGTACTATATTATCATAGCAAGTTTGCTAAATCAATAGTTTTTCAATAAAAATGTTTTTATTTAGATACCAAAAAATTTATGTATAAACTATACAATATGACAAATTTCTTTCCCCGCCGATATTTTAGTTGACATTGGTATTAAAAGATATTAAAATAGTTCGTGAATAAAGTTTAAGGAGCGTCCTTATGTCAAGTACCTGTCCTAATTGCGGCAAAAAGCTGCATATCTACAATATCAAGGCGGAATGTTCAGCCTGCGGTGTGAGCATCCCTAACTATAATTGGGAAGAAAGGCTTGAGGAAGATAATATAAAAGCCGAGTTAAAGTTTTCGGCATTCTACAAAAACCTCAACCGTGTTGCTTATTCAATTTGGGGAACAAAACTGCGAATTGCAAGAATTGTCTTATCTTTTATACCTGTTATCGGCTATATTTTGCCATGGGCATACATTAAAAGCGATGCAGAAAGCCTGGGCTTTGATGTTATCGGCATTTTTACAGACGGAAAATCGTTAATTGATTTGTTCAAAAGCTTTTTCGGCAACGCAGGGCTTTATTTTACCAATATGGGCTATGAGGGCTACAGCGGCCCGGTTACATACACAATGCTTTCACTGTTGTTTATGGTTTTGTCGCTGCTAATGTTTGTAATTGCATTTTTCCTTATTATATTTACATTCAAGCACTCAAAAACCAAGGCAATGTTTGTGTTTGATGTTTTGGGCGTTGCAAGCGCAATCACAAGCGGTGTGCTCTTCACAGTGGGTATGTCTGCAACATCAAGCTATATTGGCTTTACCCTTGGGGATATTTCAATGTATAACGCTCACGGCGGCGTAAGTTGGGGCTATTTTGTTGCGTTGGCATTACTTGTTATTGCTACCGTTGCAAACTTCCTTGTTGCAAAGGCTCCTGCCAAGAGCGACGAAACTCTTGAGGAGGAAAGACTTGCCCGTAAGGCTGCCAAGGATGAAAAAGAACGCCAGGACGCTATCAAGCGTGAAAGAGAGCGTGAGCAAGCTGAAAAAGAAGCTGCCAAGGAGCAAGCAGAGCTTGTTGCCAAGGCTAAGGAAAAGCTTAACGCAGGTAAGAAGGCAAAAAATAAGAACAAATAAATTTCAACAAAAGGGGTACTCGGCTGCTCCTTTTGTTAAGTATAAGGATGAAAATTATGGATGAAAAAACAAAGCAAATTAATGCAAAAGACCTTAAGTTTTACAGGTTTACAATTGCCGTTGTCGTTGCAATAGCAATCGCTATCGGTTTGGGTGTCGGCGTTTTTACAATAAACAGCTACGGCAACAATAAAGAGGCTACTGATATTTTTTACAGGTCAAAAATTGTTACCAATCTGCTTATGAATAAAAAGATTACAAGCCAAGAACAAATCGACGGCGAGTATATGACCTTTTATCGTGAGGATAACCCGGATTTTGACCCGGAGAATACCGATGATGTAAGTGAGGCAATTTCTGTTTACTATATTGACGAAAACGGCGAAAAGCAATATCTTCCCGATGGCATTTATTATCCCAACGGCTCGGTAAACGGCACTGTTGACCCTGTTAATGTTCGCTGGGGATTTTATTTTACCGCTTTCCAAAATTTAAGGATTGTTCAAAATGTGCTTAAAACCTTGATGATACCCATTGCACTTGTTGTTCTTGTATTTATAATTTGGCTGTGGTATCGAAATTGGTGCAAGCGTGAGGATAAAAAGGCAGAACTTGCCAAACAGCAGATGGAATTCAGTAAAAAGAAAAACGATTTAGATTAATAGTCAGTGATTATAAAGGGCGGACTTCGGTTTGCCCTTGATTTATATAAGCGGAATTTGTAGAAATTTATATATAAGGTGAATTTATGAAATACGAAATGCTTTTTTCCCCAATGAAAATAGGTAATGTTGAAATAAAAAACAGGGTTGTTATGGCGCCCATGTGCATGGGTTTCGGCCAGTTTAACGGCAAGGTTACCGACACCATGATGAATTATTATGTTGAGCGTGCCAAGGGCGGCGTGGGTCTTATTTTTACTGAGATTACCCGTGTTAACGATATGACGGGGGCTTCATCCTTCGGTCAGCTTGCCATGTCGCACGATTATCAAATAGAGCCCCTTAAAAGAATGGTTGAGCGTGTTCACTCCTACGGGGCTAAAATTATGGTTGAACTGCATCATCCGGGCAGGCAAAATTTGGGCCTGATGATTGGCACTGTGCCTATTTCAAACGCTTGCGATTCGTTAATGGGCTCTGCCTATGCCAAGCTTTTGACCGGGGCTATTATCCCACCGGGCAAGGTGCTGCAGGATAATGACATTGTGCCCAGGGTTATTGCACCCAGCAGGTGCGAAAAATCCAAAATGTCAGAAAGCGTTAACAGGGGAATTACAAAATTCGGCATTAAACACCTTGTTAACCAGTTTGTTGAGGGCGCAGTGCGTGTTAAAAAAGCAGGGTGCGACGGTGTTGAGCTCCATGCTGCTCACGGCTACCTTATTCAGCAATTTCTTTCGCCGAACACCAACAGGCGTAATGACGAATACGGCGGCAGCCTTGAAAACAGAATGAGATTTTTGCTTGAAATTATTGACGGCATAAGAGAAAAATGCGGCAAGGATTTCCCCATTGTTGTGCGCCTTTCAGTTGATGAAATGTATGATAAAATAGGGGAAAAGGGCAAGGGCTACGATTTGGCAGAAGGCCTTAAAATGGCAAAAATCCTTAATGACAAGGGCATTGACGCCATTGATGTTTCCTCCGCCTGCTATGACACCTTTAACTATTGGCTTGAGCCCACAACCTTTACCCCCGGTTGGCGCAAGTATTTGGCAGAGGAGGTTAAAAAGGTTGTTGATATTCCCGTTATTGCGGCTAATATGATTCGCTCCCCTGAGCAGGCTGAAAAACAGTTGCAGGACGGAATACAGGACTTTATTTCCCTTGGCAGACCTTTAATTGCCGATCCCCATTGGGTTGAAAAGGTTGAAAATGGCAGGGAGGATACCGTTAAGCGTTGTATTGCCTGTCTTTATTGCTTTGAAAGCATGATGCATAACGCATATAAATATACTCACGGTCAGTGCTCCGTTAACCCCTTTGTGGGCAGAGAGGGCGAAATATTAAACCGCAACGGCAGGGGCAAAAAGGTTGTTATTATCGGCGCAGGCGTTGCAGGTTTAACAGCGGCAGAGCTGCTGGCAAGGCGTGGCTTTGATGTAACCGTGCTTGAAAAGGAAAGCTGCCCGGGCGGTCAAATTAACCTCGCAAAAATGCCACCCGATAAGGAAAAAATTGGTTGGTGCGTCAAGGATTTAACTGTTAACGCAGAAAACGCAGGTGCAAAAATTGTTTATAACACCCTTGCAACCAAGGAAATGATTGATAACATGGCACCTGATTATGTTATTTGTGCAACCGGTGCCGACGCTGTTTTCCCAAAGCCATTCCAAAGGGATAATGTTTCAACCGTTACCGATGTTTTAAACGGCACGGTTAAACTTTATTACAAAAATGTTGTGGTTATCGGTTCAGGCATGACCGGCCTTGAAACCTCGGAGCTTTTGTGCAAGCAGTTTAACAAGGTAACAATTGTTGAAATGGCCGACCAAATTGCCCCCGGCGCTTGGTTCCAGCAGGTTGACGATGCAATGCCAAAGCTTGAAAAGGCTGGCACGGTGTTTATGCCGTCACACAAACTGGTTGAAATTAAGGACGATTGCGTGGTTCTTGAAAATACAAAGACCTTTGAGCACACACAGGTTAAGGCTGACCATGTTGTGCTTTCAATGGGCTGCCGCCCAAATAACGCTTTGTTTGATGAGCTTAACGGCGATAAAAGCAAGGCATATACCGTTTATAATATCGGAGACAGTGTTAAGGTCGGCAGAATTGCCAATGCAACCGAATCGGCATATCAGCTGGCAATCAGCCTTAAATAAATTGATTTGTTTGTTAATTTGAAAAAGTATTATTGAGTAATTTTGCAAATGTATATACAAAAAAGGAGCGAATGGGTAACCATCCGCTCCTTTTTATAATTATATGAGATAATCAGATAATGCTATAAGATAATTAATTCCTTTGTAACATTGCTTAAATTTTCTCTGCCTCGTGGGGCAAGGTAGCAAACATCCTCAATTCTTATGCCGAATTTATCGGGAAGATATATTCCCGGCTCAACAGATGTAACATTGCCTGCCTCGTATGTATCTTTGCTCCTGGGGGAGGCGTTAAAGCCCTCGTGTATTTCAAGGCCGACCCCGTGACCAAGACCGTGCCTGAAATACTGCGCCATATTTTCCTTATCCAAAACATCATAAGCCGCCTTGTAAACATCGGCACATTTAACCCCTGCGTTAAGTGCTTTAATGCCTGCTTTTTGGGCGTTTAAAACCAGATTATAGGCGCTTATCATTTCGTCAGTGGCACTTCCCACGGCAACGGTTCTTGTCATATCAGAATGATAGCCGTTAAAGGTTGCACCAAAGTCAAACAGCACAAAATCGCCGCTTTTGATTGTGTTTTCAGAGGGCACGCCGTGTGGCATCGATGTGTGTGCGCCCGATAAAAGAATGGTGTCAAAAGATATTCCGTCAGAGCCGTTTTTCGCCATAATGTATTCAAATTCCGCCGCAAGCTCCTTTTCAGTTTTGCCGGGCTTAACATCATTAAGCAGCTCTAAAAAGGACTTTTCCGCAATTTGGTTTGCCTTTTTCATAAATACAATTTCCTCTGCCTCCTTGCGGTTGCGATAAAGCATAAGACGGTTGTCAAGGTTAACAAGCTCGGCAGAACTAATGGCATTTTTTACAGCGTTATATGTGGAATATGATATGGTTTCGTTTTCAAACACCAGTGATTTTGCACCATGCTCGTTAAAAATGTCAGCAACATGCTCGCTGAATCTTTTGGTAATTTCAAGCACCTTAAGGCAGCTTTCTTTGGCGTGCTGCATGGCGATTTCGGTGTATCTTGAATCCACTAAATGATAGCTGTCGCCGTTTTTGAAAATCAAAATCATACCCTCGCTGGGGGAAAAGCCGCAAATGTAGTGCATGTTCGCCTCGTTGCAAAGCAAAAGAGCGTCGGCCCCCAGGTTGTTAAGTATTTCAATGCATTTATTTATGTTATTCATTTTCATCACCACAGCTATTATAGCATATCTGCCGATTTTATCAACATATACATTTAGCCGAAAAAGCGAATTGATAATACATTTTAATTTTAATAAAAGTATTAATTGACTTTTTCGGTCAGTTGTGGTATCTTAACTATTGTGCAAATTAAACACGCAGGAGTGGCGGAATGGCAGACGCTCAGGTCTCAGAAGCCTGTGAACGTTAGTTCGTGTGGGTTCAAGTCCCATTTCCTGCACCAAAAAAACACATAACAGCTGTTTGCTGTTGTGTGTTTTTTTATGTTGTGCGATGTAGGCTTAAACCTGCCTTATTCTGTTTTGATATTTTCTAACGTCTTAACCTTTTCCAAAAGTTCCTTTCTGTTTTCAACATTAAGCTTTTTGTAAACAGATGAGGAGTGCTTTTTTATTGTGCTTTCGGTAACAAACAGGGTATCGGCAATTTCCTTGCGTTTTTTGCCCTCAATAAGAAGTGCGGCAACCTGCTTTTCACGGTTGGTAAGCTTTGCCGAATCCTCCAAACGGTCAATAATGGTTTGAGCCTGTGCCTTTGAAAAGCCTAATTTTTCAATTTCCGGCACAATTTCTTCAAGCTGTGACTGAAAATATAAATCGTTGATTATTTCGTAAAACAGCAAAAGCAAAAGTTGGGTTATAACATAGGAATATGACATATATTCAAACCGACTGTGGGCAATTGATTCCCCAATCCAGAAAAATATATTTATTGCCATTATTAAGGTTAAAAACGCAGAGATTTTGATTTTTTTGTCTGCCTTTTTTGTGAAGGTGTAAATTAAAAAGCATACTATTGCCAGCAAATAGGCGACAATGAAAATCTTATATAAATTATGCAGCGGCCCGTAGGTTTTAACAAGCACTGTTGCGTTATTGATTTTATCAATATCGTATGATTTGTAGTAAACGCCTGAAAACGGGGGACTTGCGGCAATTATAAACACAATTGCCGATGCCGAGATAAGTGCTGCGTTAAGGCGGGGACATATTTTAACATCATTTAACTTTACAACAATGCGAAGCATAAAATAAGGTAAAAACACGCTGCCCAAATATGATATTGTATTAAATAGTAATGCTGTTTCCTTGCCATGGGATATTGATATGAAAAAATAACCGAAATTTGTTATCAGCATTGCTGCGAAAAGACCGATTAATTCCAAGTTTTTGCCCTTGTGCTTTATAATGCAAATTACAGTGAGCACAAGCGAAGCGGCAAAAGCAATTCCGTAGTAAACAGACAAAATAACCTCCGTATAGCAAAATGTTTATTTTATGGGGTTAAATTAAAGTATAACCGCTTGGGGTTCGCCGCCGTTTTCTCTTGATTTATCCGCAAGATAAACGCTTAAATGGCCGGCTACCGAGTCAAAAATAGATGTGCATGCAAGGCTGGGCTTTTCGCCCCTGATGTATTTTACAAAGTCAGCTGCAAGCCTTTCATCTCCGCCGCCGTGGCCGCCGTATGCGCCAACCATATCTCCGGTCACTCTTAAGTCAACCTCTTCAACATCACATTCCTCGTTGTGAGCGTCAGGTGAGGGATTAATTTTAAGCACGGTGTATTTTGAATCCTCAAAATTGCCGAAAAGCTCGCCCTTTGTGCCCACAATGTGAATGTATCTTCTGGGCTCAGATGAACCGCCGACCATATTGTGGGTGCCTGTTGCGCCGGATGCAAAATTAACCATTACAGATTGGTGGTCAACAACGTTGTTATCACATTTGTAAATGCACCTTGCGTATGGGTTGTCGGTTTTCATAAGTGCGATTTTATCCTCAATTGTTGGGTTTTCAATACCCTCAAGGGCGTCCCAAACATAAAATGACCATCTGTCCGGGTGGTCTATGTAAAGCCTTTTGGTCGAATAAACGCAGGTGTCAACAAGTGGGCAGTCCTTCATGCAAATTGTGCCTGCCTCTTTGGGGGCATTTTCAGGCTTAAATTGATATTTCCCACCAAATGAACTGATTTGTGTGGGCTTGGTTTCTGCCATCATCCACATCATAATATCAAGGTCGTGGCAGCACTTTGCCAAAAGCATTGATGTGTGGCATTTGTCGCTGTTTGCCCACTTGCCACGGATATATGATGTTGAAAGGTGGTGGTAAGAAACATGCTCGGTGGTTTGAATGTTGATAATATCGCCAAGGTCGCCGTTAACGATTCTTTCCTTTATTGAATAATAGAAAGGAGTGTAACGCAAAACATGGCAAATCATAACCTTTGAGTTATTTTTTCTTGCACATTCAACAATTTCACGCATATCGGGCTCGTTGGGAGCAAAGGGCTTTTCAAGCAGCATATCGTAGCCACAGTTTAAAAGCGGAACGGCGGTTTCCAAATGCTGGTGGTCCATGGTGCCGTTAATAACAGCGTCTGCCAACTTGCCTTTTTTAGCAAGCTCGTCTGCATTTTCAAAGCACATATCCTCGCCGAAGCCGAAGTATTCCATTGCTTTTTTGCGCCTTACCGGGTTAGGGTCGGCAACGCCCACGATTTTTAACATTTCCGGGTTGGTTTTGGCAAGCTCGCTGTAAACAAATGACCTGTGGCCTGCACCTACGATTATTGCAGTAACCGGTTTATTTTCCATAACTAATCTACCTCTTACTCTTCAAATTAATAATGCTAAATAAATTATATCACACACAAACTATTTTTCAACATTTTTTTAATTGACATATCCCAATTTGGTTATATAATATATCTGTATAAAATTCAAGGATGTATGAAATGAAAAAATTATTGGTGTATTTAAAGGATTACAAAAAAGAATCCGCTTTTGCGCCGTTGTTTAAAATGCTCGAGGCCTGCTTTGAGCTTATCGTGCCCCTTGTAGTGGCATCTATTATTGACGACGGTATCCGTAATAACGATATGAGCCTTGTTCTTTCAAGGTCGGCGCTTTTGGTTGTTCTTGCAGTGGTGGGAATGATTGCCGCAATTACAGCCCAGTGGTTTGCCGCAAAGGCTGCCACAGGCTTTGCAACAGGGCTTAGACATGCGCTGTTTGAGAAAATACAGTCACTGTCATTTAACGAAATTGACGGCGTGGGAACCTCCACCCTTATTACCAGAATGACAAATGATGTTAACCAGGCTCAAAACGGTGTTAATATGGTGTTGAGGTTGTTTTTGCGCTCTCCGTTTATAACGGTGGGTGCCTTTGTAATGGCGCTTACCATTGATGTTAAGGCAAGCCTTATTTTCTTAGCGGTTATCGCTTTGCTTTCGTTTGTAATTGTTTTGATTATGAAAGCAACCGTGCCCATGTACCGTGATGTTCAAAATACCCTTGACGGCATTACCCTTATGACAAGGGAAAATCTTACAGGTGCAAGGGTTATCCGTGCCTTTACAGAGGAGAAGCAGGAATACGGCAAGTTTACCGATAAAAACAATTTGCTTGCTCATTTTCAAAGGGCAGTGGGCAGAATATCCGCACTCATGAACCCGTTAACATACATTATCGTTAATTTGGGCATTGTTCTTTTAATTTACTACGGCGCATTGCGTGTTGACGGCGGCTCGCTTTCGCAGGGTAATGTTGTTGCTCTTTACAACTATATGAGCCAAATTTTAGTTGAGCTTATTAAATTTGCAAACCTTATTGTTACCATTTCAAAGGCCTTTGCCTCCGGCTCAAGAATTTCACAAATTCTTGATATGAAAAACACTCTTAAATTTACCGACGATAACGAAAGGCTCAATGACTGTGCCGTTAAGTTTGACAAGGTTTCTCTTAAATATAACGGCGCAGGAGATGAAAGCCTTTCAAACATTTCGTTTTCTGCAAACAAGGGCGATGTTGTGGGCATTATCGGCTCCAGCGGCTCGGGCAAATCAAGCCTTGTAAGCCTTATTCCGCACTATTATGACGCAACAAAGGGCGTTGTAAGCGTTGACGGCAAAAATGTTAACTCCTACGATGTTGAGGAGCTGCGCTCAAAAATCGGCTTTGTTATGCAAAAGGCTGTTCTTTTCAGCGGAACGGTAAGGGATAATATTAAATGGGGCAAGAAAAATGCCACCGATAAAGAAATTGACAATGCTTTACGCATTGCCCAAATATATGACAGTATTTATGAAAAAGACGGTTTGGACACCGTAATTGAGCAAAATGGTGCCAACCTTTCAGGGGGTCAAAAGCAAAGGCTTTCAATTGCCAGAGCGATTGTTTCAAGACCTGAAATTATTGTGCTTGACGATAGCGCCTCCGCTTTGGATTTTGCAACGGAAAAGGCATTGCGTGAGGCTGTATTAAGCCTTGATTACAAGCCTACGCTGTTTATCGTTTCACAGCGCTGTTCTTCAATTTTAACGGCTGACAAAATCATTGTTCTTGACGACGGTGTATGCGTTGGCATGGGAACAAACAGTGAACTCCTTAATAACTGTGAGGTTTATAAGGAAATTTACGCCTCTCAATTTAACGAAAAGGAGGCGCAGAAATAATGAACAATAAAACCGTAATTAAAAAAGTGGTTTCCTATGTGGGAAGATACAGAATTTATCTTATTCTTTCAATGCTCCTTGCGATTGTAAGCGTGGCAGGCACCCTTTATGTGCCCGTTCTTATCGGTAACGCCATTGACTGCATTATTGCCGAGGGCTTGGTTAATTTTAAAGGCATAATCCCAATTTTGGTTAAGGTATGCGTTATTATCGGCGTTGTTGCCCTTTCTCAATGGCTTATGAATGTTTGCAACAACAAAATAACCTTTAATGTAGTTCGTGATATGAGGGACAGAGCCTTCAGCAAAATAGAGCGCCTGCCCATTTCATACATTGATTCAAACCCGACAGGGGATATTGTAGCAAGAGTAATTGCCGATGTTGACCAGTTTGCAGACGGCCTGCTGGTGGGCTTTACACAGTTCTTTACAGGGGTTATAACAATTTTCGGCACAATCGGCTTTATGCTTTCAATTAATTTGTGGATAACCATTGTTGTTGTTTTGGTAACTCCGCTTTCGTTCTTTATTGCAAGGTATATTGCAAAGAGAACCTACAAAATGTTTAAGCTGCAATCCGAAACCAGGGGCGAGCAAACCTCATTTATTGATGAAATGATTGGCAACCAAAAGCTGGTTGACGCTTATTCCCACGGGGAAGAAAATATCAAAGCCTTTGATGAAATCAACAATCGCTTGCAGGGCTATTCTCTTAAGGCAGTTTTCTTTTCATCAATTACAAACCCGGCAACAAGGTTTGTTAACAGCATTGTTTATGCAGCGGTGGCTCTTTTCGGCGCTATGCTTGCGGTTAAAACACAGCAGCAGGCTATTACGGTTGGTGTGTTAACCTGCTTTTTGTCATACGCAAATCAATACACCAAGCCCTTTAACGAAATAAGCGGCGTTATTACAGAGCTGCAAAACGCCATCGCCTGTGCAGGCAGGCTGTTTGAGCTTTTGGAGGAGAAGGAAATCGCTCCGGACAGTGAAAACGCTTTAGAACTTGTGGATGTTAACGGCAATATAGAGCTTAAGAATGTAAGTTTTTCTTATATAAAAGATAAAAAGCTGATCGAGGACTTTAATCTTTCCGTTAAAAACGGTCAAAGGGTGGCTATCGTAGGCCCCACAGGCTGCGGCAAGACAACTCTTATTAACCTTTTAATGAGGTTTTATGAGCCTGACAGCGGGCAGATAGTTATTGACGGTAAGCCATATTCCGAGGTTAAGCTTAAATCCTTAAGGTCAAATATCGGAATGGTGCTGCAGGACACCTGGCTTAAAGCCGGCACGATTAAGGAAAATATTGCCTTAGGCGTTGAAAATGCCACAGACGAACAAATCGTTGAGGCTGCAAAAAAAGCTCACGCTCACTCCTTTATCAAGCGCTTGCCCTACGGCTACGACACGGTAATAGGCGAGGACGGCGGCTCTCTTTCCCAAGGTCAAAAGCAGCTGCTTTGCATTTCAAGGCTTATGCTTTGCAGACCGCCTGTTTTGATTCTTGACGAGGCAACTTCATCAATAGACACAAGAACCGAAATTAAAATACAAAAGGCATTTTCAAATCTGATGCAGGGCAAAACAACCTTTATTGTTGCCCACAGATTAGCCACAATTAAGGAAGCAGATATAATTTTGGTTATGAAAAACGGGAATATTATCGAGCAGGGAAATCACAGGGAACTTTTGGATAAAAAAGGCTTTTACTTTGAACTTTACAACTCCCAATTTCCTAAAAAATAGATTAAGGCTGCCACTGCTTTCGGGTGGCAGCTTTTGTGTATAAACTTGCAAAAAATATGTCAAAATTGTTGACATCGTGTATTAAAAATTATATATTTACTATATGTGCAAATTATAATATAAAGCATAAATCGGGTTACAAAGAGGAAGTGCATAATTGAACAAGAAAATAATTGATTTAAAGAACGTTAAGGTCAGCTACGGTGATAACACCGTTTTGGAAAATCTGAATTTATATATTAACGAAAAAGAGTTTATAACGCTGCTTGGCCCTTCAGGCTGCGGCAAAACAACAACCCTTCGTGCAATTGCAGGCTTTGTAAAGCCTGACAGCGGGGATGTTATTTTTGAGGGCAAGCGAATCAATGATGTTCCGCCACACAAAAGGCATGTGAATACCATTTTCCAGCGTTATGCTCTTTTTTCTCATTTGAATGTTTATGAAAACATTGCTTTTGGCCCTCAGCTGCAAAAAATGCCCAAGGAAGATGTGCGCAAAACCGTTGCCTCAATGCTTGAGCTGGTTAACCTTAAGGGCTTTGAAAAGCGTACCGTTGACTCACTTTCAGGCGGTCAGCAGCAGCGTGTGGCAATTGCAAGAGCACTTGCAAACAAGCCCCATGTTTTGCTCCTTGACGAGCCCTTGGGCGCTCTTGATTTAAAATTGCGCAAGGATATGCAGCGTGAACTTAAAAATATTCAGCAGGAGCTGGGCATTACATTTATTTATGTTACCCACGACCAGGAGGAGGCTCTTTCTATGAGCGACACTGTGGTTGTTATGGATAAGGGTAAAATACAGCAAATCGGCACACCCGAGGATATTTATAATGAGCCGGTCAATGCCTTTGTTGCCGACTTTATCGGCGAATCGAATATTGTTGACGCCATTATGATTGACGATTATCTTGTAACCTTCGGCGGCGTTAAATTCAAATGCCTTGACCACGGCTTTGAGAAAAACGAGTTTGTTGAGGCTGTTGTAAGACCTGAGGATATTCAAATTGTTGAGCCCGGTGCAGACGCCGCACTTACAGGCAAAATAACAAGCGTAACCTTTAAGGGTGTTCATTTTGAAATACTTGTTGATGTTGGCGGCTTTATCTGGATGATTCAAACCACCAGGGAAAACTTAAAGGTTGACCAAACCATAGGTATGTATATTGAGCCCGATGCTATTCACATTATGAAACGCAGCGAATACTCCGGCGAGTTCGGCGACTATTCCACCTTCTCGGATGAGATGGACCATATTTCAGACGCCTCTTATAATTGGGAGGAAGAAGAAAATGAATAAGACAGCAAAAAAGCTTTTAGACAAGCCCTATCTTGTTTGGGCACTGCTGTTTATAATTGCACCCCTTATTATGGTGCTTTACTATGCCTTGACTGACAAAAGCGGCGCCTTTACACTTTCTAATTTTCAGCAGATAGGCAACTATTTTTCAACCATATTGCTTTCAATTCAATATGGCTTAATAGCCACGGTTATTTGCCTTTTGCTGGGCTATCCCTTTGCATATTTTATGTCAAAGCACACCCACAGAACCCAAAGAACCATTGTTTTGCTTGTAATGCTGCCCATGTGGATGAATTTTTTAATCAGAACCTACAGCCTTATGACAATTTTGGGCGACAGCGGCGTAATAAACACCCTGCTTAGCCGCCTGAATTTAAACAGTCTGCACCTGATTAATAACGGCGGAGCGGTAATTTTGGGCATGGTTTATAACTTTTTGCCCTATATGATTTTACCCATTTATTCCGTTCTTTCAAAAATGGATAATTCGCTTATTGAGGCTGCCCAGGATTTGGGCTCAAACAAACTTCAGGTGTTTAAAAGGGTAGTTCTGCCCACCTCGCTTGCAGGTGTGCTCAGCGGTGTAACAATGGTTTTTGTGCCCTGCGTTTCAACCTTTTACATTACCCAAAAGCTTGGCGGCGGTCAAATTGTTTTAATCGGCGATGTTATTGAAACCCAGTTCCAAAGCGCAAACAATTATAACCTTGGTGCGTCGCTCAGCTTTGTGCTGATGCTTCTTATATTCGTTTGCCTTGGCATAATGAATTATTTTGACGACGGAACAGAAGACGGAGGTGTTGTTATATGAAAAAGAAAACCTCCTTTACCTCAAAGGTATATATGGCAATTATCTTTCTGTTTTTGTATGCACCCATTGTTGTAATGACCGTGTTTTCCTTTAACGATTCTTCCTCAACCTACCAAATGAGCGGTTTTACAACCTATTGGTGGAAGGAAATGTTTGCCAACAGTTCCGCTATGGACGCATTAAAAAACACCCTTGTTCTTGCCGTTGCAACATCTGCGGTGTCAACGGTTTTGGGTGTGCTTGCGGCAGTGGGTCTGTTTAATTCAAAGAATAAGCTTTATAAGCGTGCAATGATGAGTGCCACCAACATACCCATGATGAACCCGGAAATCGTCACGGGCATTTCAATGATGCTTTTGTTTGTGTTTGCAGGCACGCTTATCAATGTTTCACAGGTGCTTGGGTTTTGGACAATTTTAATTGCCCATGTAACCTTTTGCCTGCCCTATGTAATACTGAATGTTACACCAAAGCTCAGGCAGTTTGATATGAATGTTTACGAGGCGGCAGTTGACCTTGGCTGCAAGCCCTTTAACGCCTTTATCAAGGTGGTTTTGCCTGAAATAATGAGCGGAATAATCACAGGCTGCGTAATGTCGTTTACACTGTCTCTTGATGATTTCATTATTTCTTATTTCACTAACGGCCCTTCATTCCAAACGCTGCCTATTTATATTTTTTCACTTACCAAAAAGCGTGTTAAGCCTGATATGTTTGCGCTTTCAACCCTTATGTTTGCGGTTATTTTGGTTTTGCTTGTTCTTATGAACATTGCACAAAGCCGTTCGGAAAGAAAGGGGGAGAAAAAATGATTAAAAAAATTATTTCTGCTGTTCTTTCCCTTGCCGTGGCCTTTGCTTTTTGTGCAGGCTTTGGCGTAAACGCCTTTGCTGCGGAGGATGATTATTTTTCAGCCGAGCAAAAGGAATATTATAAAAATTTAGGCTTGCAGGGCACCACCGTTAATGTTTACAACTGGGGCGAATATATTTCAGACGGCTCCGACGGTTCTATGGACGTTGTAGCAGAGTTTGAAAAGCTGACCGGCGCAAGGGTTAATTACACCAACTTTGAGTCAAACGAGAATATGTATTCAAAGCTAACAGGCGGCGGTGTGTCCTATGATGTTATAGTTCCCAGTGATTATATGATTGAGCGCCTGATTGACGAGGATATGCTGCTGGAGCTTGATTATTCAAATATCCCTAATTTTGATAAATATATCCGTGACGATTGCAAAAATCTTTATTTTGACCCGGAGCAAAAGTATTCTGTTTGCTTTAACACCGGCACAACCCTATTGATTTATAACAAGGATTTGGTTAAAGAGGAGCCGGATTCATGGTCGGTTCTTTGGGATGAGCAGTACCGTGGCAAGGTGCTTATGTTCAACAACTCCCGTGACGCCTTTGCAATTGCACAGCTTATGCTGGGACAGGATTTAAACACCAATTCCGAGCAGGATTGGGTGGACGCCGCCAATCTTTTGGCAGAGCAAAAGGACAAGGTTAACCCCGTTTATGTTATGGACGAGGTGTTTAACCTTATGGAATCCGGGGAATATGCATTTGCCACCTATTACGCAGGGGATTATGTTTTAATGAGTGAAAACAGCGACAGCCTGGACTATTGCTTCCCCAAAGAAGGCGTTAACGATTTTTACGATGCCTTTTGCGTTCCCAAATGCACACAGAACAAAAAAGGGGCGGAGGCGTTCATTAACTTTATGCACGAGCCTGAGGTTGCCCTGGCAAATTCGGAGTTTATCTACTACGCCTCGGCAAATAAAACCGTAAAGGATAATGAGGAGTCCTCCCTTTATAACAACCCTGCGGTTTATCCCGAGGAAAAACCTTTGTCACAGCCCTTTAAAAATCTTCCCCAAAATATTTTGGAGCTTGAAAACTCGCTTTGGTCACAGGTTAAAAGCGGCAAGCTCAGTGCGGAAAGCGTTAAAAACGAAAGAAATATATATATACAATCCGCTGCTTTGGGCGGCGTTGTGATTGTGGTGCTTGTGTGCGCCTTTGTTAATAAGATAAAAAAGAAAAAAGAACAGGATTTGAGTGATTTGTATGATTAAATGTGCAGTATTTGATTTGGACGGAACACTTGTAAATACTATTGACGATTTGGCAGGTGCTTGCGAAATACTGATTAAAAAGTATAACTTTGACGCCAAATGGACTATGGACGATTACAGAAACTTTGTGGGTAACGGCGCAAAAAAATTGGTTGACAGAGCCTTTAACTTTACCCTTGATGAGCAAACTCTTACCCAAAGGTATGAGGAGTTTAAGGTTATTTATAACAAAATTAAGCTTGACCACGCCCACGCTTACGACGGCATTAAGGAACAGCTTGATATTCTTAAGGAAAAGGGAATAGCCCTTGCCGTTGTTACAAACAAACCAAATGTTGCTGCCGTTTCCATGGTTGAGTATATTTTCGGCAAAAATTATTTCGATGTTGTAATCGGCTGCGTTGACGGCGTTCCCACCAAGCCAAACCCGCAAACCACCAATATGGCGCTGGAGAAAATGGGCTGCACCCCCAAGGAGGCAATTTTCTTCGGCGACAGCGAGGTTGACATGCAAACCGCAAAAAACGCAGGCATTGAGGCAATCGGATGCTCTTGGGGCTTTAGGAGCTTTTCCGTTTTGTTTGCAGAAAATCCCTCCGCAATTATCGACAGCCCAAGCTACATATCAAAGCTGTTTTGACTTTAATCCGGTATAACTGATAAACCCTATTGCTTGTAAAAACAATAGGGTATAACCATGTATTGAGGATAATTATATGAGATATAAATTCAGGTATTATAACGGCACCTTTAAGCTGTTAAAATCAATTGTACTGCCGTTGCAGAATTTACTGCTGCCGCAGATTTTTGCGCTGATTATCTTGCGTGTGCTGGCATTAATCGGCTTGGGGCAGTATCTTAACAATGACACTGCAATTGGTATTATTCAAAAAATAATTCTTGCTTGCTCAATATTATGGACGGTAATTTATTGTGTTTTAAGAAAGGGCGTTTTCCTTTATGATGAGCATTTGGTTATTGCCCGTTATACAATTATCTTTAGAAATTGGAAAAACCGCATTGTTTTAAGATATGATGAAATTGAAAGCGTTAATGTAAATTACAATGATTTGCGATTTAGTCAATATCACGGTTCGTTACTTGTGCCTTTTGGGGACAATGCATATAATGTTGAAATCACAATGAAAAACGGCAAGAAATATTTTTTCAGTATTGAAAATCAAGAGGAATTTTGTGAAACCTTAGATTCCTTAATTCAAAAAGTGTAGGATTTATATGAAAGCAAAAGTATATTATTTTAGGTATTCTCATTTTATTGATAAGCTTGTCAGTGGATTTTTCTCATTATGCGGAAATTTTGTAATGCCCATAATTGCATTATTTATTATCTTAATAGGTATGGGAATAACGGGCATTAATAAATATATTAATGATGAAATTCTTGTGGCACTGATGTCGGTATCTGTTTTAGCCGGCCTGTTTTTCGCATTTAAATATTGTTTCTGCTTTAAGGGTGTTGTTCTTTATGATACATATTTGGAAATTACAACACAAAATTTGGGCTTCGGAAAGAATAAGCCTAAATTTACAATAAATTATTCAGACATCGTAAGCGCCTATAACAGTAATTTCAACTTAAGATATGACCGCAGAAAGGCCAAAAGGTCATTAATTGCCGGGGATTATTCAGACTATATTGAGATAACCCTAAAGGGTGGCAAACAGTTTTGCTTTTCTGTTGACAGACAAACGGAATTTTTGGATGAATTACTGTATCGAATGGAACTGTCTAATGACCAATAACATTAAAACCCTCCGTTCCGATAGGGAGCGGGGGGTAACTTTATTTTTGAAATTACAGAAAAAATAAAAAAGCGAATACCCAAATGGGTATTCGCTTTTTTGGTGCGAGAGACGGGACTTGAACCCGTACGAGTCGCCCCACACGCCCCTCAAACGTGCGCGTCTGCCGATTCCGCCACTCTCGCGTCAACGATATGAATTATATCAAATGACAATACAAATGTCAACAGTTTTTTTGAGTTTTTTTAATATTTTTCAAATTAATTTGAATTGCTGTGAAAAATGCACCGTATGCGGTAAAGTCTTTTCCTCTACCGTAATAACGAAGGTATCAAGCATTAAGCTTTCAAGCGTTAGCTTATACCCATTACGCCTCTAAGCGGTCGAGCGTTAAAACCATAACAACAAAAAATAATATCTATAATTTTGAAGACGATACAGGGTAACCTGAGCTGCTTTTGTGATCTGTGATTTTTTAATTATTTTACTTTTTATTACCTTTTATTTGTGATATAATAAAGTTGTATTTAAAACTATTAATAACTGCAAGGGTTGTTGAAATGGATAAGAAAAAAAGAATTGAAGAATTGGTAGAAATTTTAAATAACGCCTCCGAGGCTTATTATAACGACAGGGACGAAATTATGTCTAACTTTGAGTGGGACAGCTTGTTTGACGAGCTTTCCGCTCTTGAAAGTGAAACGGGCATTGTTCTTCCAAACAGCCCCACGCAAAGCACCGGTGCAGTTGAAAATATGGCAGACGGCAACCGTGAACCCCACGAATACCCCGCACTTTCACTTGCCAAAAGCAAGGACCCGGGGGTTATTCAAAAATGGGCAGGGGAGCGTGATATTTGGCTTTCCTGGAAGCTTGACGGCTTAACCCTTGTTGCAACCTATGACGGCGGCAAATTAACCAAGCTTATGACCCGTGGCAACGGCACAATCGGTACAAACATTACCTATCTTACAAGCTATATTGACGGCTTGCCACAAAAGTTGCAGGAAAAGGGCCATCTTGTTGTTCGTGGGGAGGCTACAATTTCCTACAGCGATTTTAACATGCTTAATGAGCTGATTGATAATGACGATGAGCGCTACGCCAACCCAAGAAACCTTGTATCGGGCACAATGGCGCTGGATAAAACCAGGGCGGCTGAGGTTAAAGAGCGCAGAGTTCATTTTAACGCCTTTACCCTTGTGCACCTTGATTACCCAATGAAATCTTGGGGCGACAGAATGGATTATCTTGACAAACTGGGCTTTACCACTGTTCAAAGAGAACTTACTAACGCACAGGGTCTTGTGCAGGTTATTGATAAGTGGAGCGAAAAGGTAAAATCCGGCAAAATGGATATCCCCGTTGACGGCCTTGTTGTTACCTTTGACGATACTGATTACGCACAAACCGGCTCTGTAACAGGGCACCATGCAACAAATGCAGGCATGGCCTTTAAGTGGCAGGATACCCAGGCCAAAACCGTGCTTGACCATATTGAGTGGAGCTGCGCTGCATCAACAATTTCTCCTGTTGCGGTGTTCAAGCCCGTTCATTTGGAGGGAACAGAGGTTAAACGCTGCCTTTTGTGCAATATCAGCGAAATGAAACGCCTTGGCATAGGCGCAAACGGCGTTACTGAAATGACGGTTATTAAGGCAAATATGATTATTCCCAAATGCGTTGCCGCAGATTCAAAGGGCACCACATTTGAAATACCCGACAGGTGCCCGGTTTGCAACGCTCCCACTGAAATTCATATCGGTGCCGCAACCGGGGCGGAAACCCTACACTGCACAAACCAAAACTGCACTGCAAAGCACATAAAAAAATACCAGCGCTTTGTCAGCAAGTCGGGTATGGATATTGACGGTCTTTCAATTGAAACGATTGTTAAATTTATCAACAACGGCTTTATTGCCGATTTTGCGGATATTTACTCAATTGCAAGGCACGAGGAAGAAATTGTTGGTTTGGAGGGCTTCGGTAAAAAATCCTTTGACAATTTGATTGGGTCAATAGAAAAAAGCAGAGATGTAGGCCCTGTTAATTTTATATTTGCTCTGTGTATTCCCATGGTGGGCTTGGACGCTGCAAAGCGCTTGATTGCAAGCCTGGGCACAGATGGCTTTTTTGAAAGGCTTTACAGCCAAAACGAGCCCTTTGACGATATTGACGGCATAGGCCCGGAGCGCTCAAATTCAATTTTAAAATGGTATGAAAACGATGATAACAAGGCTTTGCTAAAAAAGCTTTTAACCCAGGTTCGTGTTGAAAGGCTTGAGCCTAAAACCGAAAGCGGCGGCAAATGTGCCGGCTTAACCTTTGTTATTACAGGGGATGTTCATATTTATAAAAACAGAAATGAGTTTAAGGCGTATGTTGAGGCCGAGGGGGGAAAGGTTACCGGCTCGGTTTCAAAGAAAACCAATTATTTGGTTAATAACGATATTAATTCCACCTCATCAAAGAACAACAAGGCTAAGGAGCTTGGAGTTGAAATAATAACCGAGGATACCTTTGTTGAATTGTTTGGCTGATAAAAATTACCCTATGCATTGCATAGGGCTTTTTTATTTGGAATAGTTTTAATTGAGCTTGCATAAGTATTTAGCAGGAATACTTTTCAGTTACGACAACAAGTTACAAAAAAGTAACAAAAAATTACAAATTCCTATTGACAGGGGAGGCGGCATCTGCTATAATGTAGTCAATGGGACAAGATGTCCCACGAAAGTGAGGGCGCTTAAAATGCCGAAAAATCCACAACTTTTATCAGATATTAAGGAGTTTGCCGAGGAATATTATTTTGAGTTCGGCCGTTCTCCCTCAGTTAGGGAAATTGCCGCACGGCTTAATGTGGGCAAGTCAACTGTTCAACGCTACCTTGAGCAGCTCAACAACAGCGGCGAAATCGAATATAACGGCAGGCGTGGTATTCATACCGATGCTATGGATAAGCTTGACACCGAGGGTGTTAATGTGGGCGTTGTGGGTACAATTTCCTGCGGTGCATTAACCTTTGCGGAGCAAAATATTACTGATTATTTCAGGCTCCCTGCAAGCATGCTTGGCAACGGCGAGTTTTTTATGCTCACTGCCAGCGGCAATTCAATGATTAATGCAGGCATTGATGACGGCGACCTGGTTGTTATACGCAGGCAGGCAGTAGCCCGTGACGGCGATATTGTTGTTGCCCTTTACGGTGACGAAACAACATTAAAGCGCTTTTACAAGGATGTAAAAAATCAACGATTTATTCTTCATCCCGAAAACGAAGAACTTGACGATATTATCGTTGAGGGCGATTTGGTTATTCAGGGTGTTGCGGTTAAGGTTATTAAAGATTTAATTTAGGAGGGCATTATGGCAACTTTATTAACAAACGGATATACAATTACACAGAAGACAGACTATAATGTCAGCATCAGCAAAAACGGCAAAAAGCTTGTTAACCTTAAATTTTCAAGGGAGCTTTCAGGCGAGGAACTTTCCGAGCTTGCCTTTTGGATAAGAACAACAATGTAATATGTGAAAAAAGCACACCCCACCGGGGGTGTGTTTTTTAGTCCTGATATTCTTGTTATTCCTTACCGTCCCAGCAGTATGTGCAAAGGTTTTCAGGGTCAATTCCCACAGCCTCAAGCATATCGTCAAGCCTGTGATACCTGAGTGATGTGAAATGCAGCTGCTTGCAGATTTCATCAATCATTCTTTGGTATTTTTCGCTGTCCGGGTTTACATAGTCCTTTAAGATTTCATCGTCAGGCTCCTTGCCCTCAAGCTGTGTTATAACACGCCTTGTGATTAACTCCATTTCGCTTGATGAGCGTGAGAAGTTAAGGTATTTACAGCCGTAAACCAACGGTGGGCAGGCAGGCCTGATATGAACCTCTTTTGCGCCGCTGGCAAAAAGGTATTCGGTGGTTTCACGCAGCTGCGTTCCTCTTACGATAGAGTCATCAATAAGCAGCAGGCTCTTGCCCTCAATTAAATCCTGAATAGGGATAAGTTTCATTTTAGCAATAAGGTTGCGCTTGGTTTGGGTTGTGGGCATAAACGACCTTGGCCAGGTTGGTGTGTATTTAACAAAAGGCCTTGAATAGGGAATACCCGATTGGTTTGAATAGCCGATTGCGTGTGCTATACCCGAATCGGGAACGCCTGCTACAATGTCAGGCTTAACATTATCACGCATTGCAAGCTTTTTACCGCAGTTATAGCGCATTTTTTCAACGCTGATGCCCTCGTATGATGATGACGGATAGCCGTAGTAAATCCAAAGGAAGGTGCAGATTTTCATTTTATCCCCGGGCGGAATTAAGGTTTTTACGCCCTCGTCGGCTGAAAGAACCACTACCTCGCCCGGGCCCAGCTCCTTATATTCGGTGTAGCCCAAATTATGAAAGGCAAAGCTTTCAAAGCTTGCACAGTAGCCTTCGTCCTTTTGACCGATAACGATTGGAGTTCTGCCCAATCTGTCCCTTGCGGCATAAATGCCCTTGGGGGTTAAAATAAGCATGCTGATTGAGCCGTCAACAATCTCTTGGGCGTATCTTATGCCGTCAATAAAGTTTTCCTTTTGATTAATAATTGCCGCAACAAGCTCGGTTTGGTTAATTCCGCCGCCCTTCATTTCAAAGAAATGGGTGTTGCCCTTGATTATTTCGTCAGCGATTTGGTCGCTGTTATTGATTTTACCTACGGTTGCAATGGCGAATGTGCCGTGGTGTGAACGCACAAGTATCGGCTGTGCCTCAAAATCGCTTATGCATCCAATGCCCATTGTTCCGTGCATTTCGTTTGATTCTTTTGTGAACTTGGTTCTGAAGGGAGCATTTTCGATGTTGTGAATTGCTTTGTCAAAGCCATTCTCAGGGCTGTAAACAGCCATACCGGCACGGCGTGTGCCCAAATGAGAATGATAATCTACACCGAAAAATAAATCAAATACGCAGTCTTCCCTTGAAACTGCACCAAAAAAGCCACCCATAGTTTGCTTGCCCGCCAAAGGCGAGCTTTACCTCCAAAATTTTTAATAGCACTATTATAGCAGATAAGATTGCAAAATTGAATAGCAAAATAATATTTTTTTGCACAAATTTACAACAATTAATAATTATGCTATAATGTTATTCGGTGATATAATGAATGTTACAAGAATAGCCCTTACAGGCGCTCCCTGCTCGGGCAAAACAACTGTTATAAATTATCTTAAAATGCATTATGAAAGTAAAAACTATTTTGTTGCCGTAATGCCGGAATGTGCAAGAGAGGTAATTAAGAGCGGCTTTCCACGTGACGATATGTATGCCTTTGAAAAGGCGGTAATTGAACGCCAAATTCAGCGTGAGGAGCAAATCGAATTACATCTGAAAAACGAAAATTGCGAAAATGCCATAGTGCTTTATGACCGTGGCATTGCAGATGCGTTCAGTTATCTTAACAAGGCGCAGAGCGATAAAATGAAAAAGCATTTTAATACAGATTTTATCAAAATTTGGAGCAGATATGACGCTGCAGTAATGCTGGAATTGCCCTCAAATTCCTATTACTTAAAGGATTGCGAGCGCTATGAAAGCTATGAGCAGGCGCTCATCAATCAGGACAGGCTCCTTGACGCCTGGGTGGGGCACCCTCATTTTAGGGTTGTAGGCTCATGTGATGATATTGAGAAAAAAGTAAAGGGCGTAATTGCCGAAATTGACTGCATTTTAAGCAATATTGAGCATGAAATTAAGTATCTGATAGAATATCCGGATATAGACAAACTGAAAAAGTATAAAATGTTTAAAACAGATATTGAGCAGATTTATTTGTTGTCGGATACGGGCTCACACAGAATCAGAAAAAGGGGAGCAGGCAGCTCGTTTTGCTGCTTTGAAAATGTTAAAATAAGAATCAGCGGTGACAAATGCCACGAGTACGAAAGCGTTATCAGCCCTGAAAAATATAACGAGCTAAAGGCGCTTGCCGACCCGAAAAAGCACCCAATTGTTAAAAACAGATATTGCCTTTTGTATGAAAATCAATATTTTGAATTGGATGTATTCCCCTTTTGGAGCGACAGGGCACTGCTGGAACTGGAGCTATCAAGGGACGGTCAGACCATTAACCTGCCGCCTGAAATAAATGTAATAAAGGATGTTTCCAAAAGCAAAAAATACAAAAATAATTATTTAGCGAGCGTGAATTTTAATGAGGATTGTTAAACCTGTTTATTATAAGGATTTTAAATGCATTGCCGGCGCCTGCCCGGATTCCTGCTGCCAAGGCTGGGAGGTTGATGCAGACGAAAAATCACTGATGTATTACTCAAAGCTTGACAGCAGCCTTGAAATTAAGCAGCGAATTGACCGTGTGCTTGATAAGGATGAATTTGATAACACCATATTTACCCTTGCCCCTAAAAAGCGCTGCCCGTTTTTAAATGACGAAAATCTTTGCGATATGCACATTGCAATCGGCGGCGAGCACACACCATACACCTGCCGAACCTTTCCCAGGTTTATCTATGATTTCGGCGGCACAAGGGAAATAGGCATTTCCTTTTCCTGCCCGGTGGCGGCAGATATGATTTATAACCTTAACGGCCATTTAACCTTTGAGGATGAAATCAATGCCGAGCCACCAAGCCTTAACGATATTGACGCCGAAACATATTTTAAGCTTGTATCAGCAAGGAAAAACACATTTAAAATTTTGCAAAATGATGAAAAGCCGCTTAATGAGCGCTTAGCCGATATTTTGGATTTGGCCGCAGATGTTCAGAACGAACTTGGCGAATATCCTAACGGCAATGATGAAATTGATTTTATTGATGTTTTCAAAAACCCGGAGGTTATTAACAGGGAATGGGTGGAAAGGGTAAAAAATCCCACATACAAAAACATTGAAAATACCATTTCAAATGAAAATGTGGCGGCGTATTTTGTTTACAAATATTATTTGCAGGCTGTTTATGATTTTGATATTTTATCCAAGGCTAAAATGGCGGTAATAGGCGTGCTTTTAAATACATATTTCGGCGAAAGCAGCTGGACGGTGCATTTATGGTCAAAGGAAACGGAACATTCACAATATAATATGGATAGATATAAGGAACTTTTGAAAAATGCAAAATGCCTTACTGTGGATGAACTGAAAAAAAGGTTAAAATAATAGATTTAAGCAGAGCATAGAGCTTAAACAGCTTTATGCTCTGCTTTTTCTTTATGCATTGTCAAATTATACACATTTACCAATAAATGTTAAAAATAATTATTGACATTTCATAACAAAAGTGTTATTTTATAGGTGAGTGGTGGCTCACGAAATGCTATAAGGAGGACTCATATTATGAACGAGTATATTGAAAATGTTATAAAAACAGTTGAACGGCGTGATTGCTCAAAGCCTGAGTACATTCAATGCGTAAAAGAAGTTTTTCGTTCTCTCGAAGCGGTAATTGTGGAGCATCCTGAGTATGTTGAGGATGACCTTTTATCCCGTATGGTGGAACCTGACCGACTTATCACATTTAGGATTGCCTGGGTTGACGATGCAGGCAAGACCCAAATTAATCGTGGCTATCGTGTACAGTTTAATTCAAGCATCGGCCCCTATAAGGGCGGCCTTAGATTTCATCCCAGCGTAAATTCGTCAATTATGTATTTCCTGGGATTTGAGCAAACCTTTAAAAATTCATTAACCGGCCTGCCAATGGGCGGCGCAAAGGGCGGCTCTGATTTTGACCCGAGGGGCAAGAGCAAGGGCGAAATTATGCGTTTTTGTCAAGCATTTATGACAGAACTTTACAGGCATATCGGCCCTAACATTGATGTTCCCGCAGGCGATATCGGCGTTGGCGCAAGAGAAATCGGCTTTTTGTTCGGTCAATACAAGCGCATTACAGACGCATTTGAAAACGGCGTAATTACAGGTAAGGGGCTTGCTTACGGCGGCTCGCTTATCAGGCCTGAGGCAACAGGCTACGGCGCAATTTATTACACCTGCGAGGTGTTTAAGCACGAGGGCGACTCAATCGAGGGAAAAACCTTTGCAGTTTCCGGCTTTGGTAATGTTGCTTGGGGCGCATGCAAAAAGATTGCCGAACTTGGCGGCAAGGCAGTTACAATTTCAGGTCCTGACGGCTTTGTTTATGATAAGGACGGTATTGTAACCAAGGAGAAACTTGATTATCTTCTTGAAATGCGTGCCTCCGGCAGGGACAGATGCCGGGACTATGCCGACAAATTCGGTGTGCCTTTCTTTAAGGGCGAAAAACCGTGGGGCATTAAGGTGGATGTTGCTTTGCCTTGCGCAACCCAAAATGAGGTTGGCATTAAGGAAGCAAAGCAGATTGTTTCAAACGGCACAAAGTATTACATAGAGGTTGCAAATATGCCCACCACAGAGGATGCCCTTAACTATTTGATAGACACCGAGGGCGTTATTGTTGCACCGTCAAAGGCTGTTAATGCAGGCGGCGTTTGCGTTTCAGGCCTTGAAATGAGCCAAAACAGCCAAAGACTTTCATGGACTGCCGAGGAGGTTGACAACAGACTTCATCACGCAATGATAGATATTCATAAGCATTCTGTTGAGGCTGCGGAAAAATATAACCTTGGCTACAACCTTGTGGCAGGCGCTAATATTGCCGGCTTTGAAAAGGTTGCAGAGGCAATGATGGCACAGGGTATTTATTAATCTTACAGAAAACCGGCTTTAACTGGGTGTTAAGGCCGGCTTTTGTTATTTTTAAGCGGCACTTTTTAAACAAATCAGACTTATAAATTTTGTTATATTGTATTGACAAATGGGCAATAATGGTATTATATAAGATTAAGAAATACCGAGAAAAAGGACGATATTATGAAAATTTACAGAAATCCAAATAAAGAAATTGCCGACAAAATTTATGCCGCAATGCTTAAAAAAGGCGGCTACTGCCCCTGCAGGCTTGAGAAGTGCGAGGATAACCTTTGCATTTGCAAGGAGTTCAGGGAGCAAATTGCTGATGAAAATTATGAGGGCTTTTGCCATTGCCATTTGTACTATAAGGAGAAATAGTTATGAATGATACTAAAAAATTAGGTAAGCTAAGCGGCAGAACTTGGGCGTCCATTGTGCTGTTCGGCTTAGTGGGTCAGGTTGCATGGGTCGTTGAAAACATGTATTTTTCACGGTTTATGCAAAACGAAATTACAAAGGCGCCTTACGCAACAACCTTGCTTGTTGGGTTTTCTGCGGCGTTTGCCACCCTTTCAACCCTTATTGGCGGCGCCCTGTGCGACAGAAAGGGAAAACGCAAGGTTTTCATTTGCTGGGGCTATGTGGTTTGGGGCTTTACTATTGCCGCATTTGCTTTGGTGCCCATGAAGCCCAGCAAGGAAATGGTTTTACCCCTTGTAATTTTGGTTGTTGCAATGGACTGTATAATGTCGGTTATCGGCTCAATCAGTAACGACGCCGCATATAACACCTGGATAACAGATGTTACAAACACCGCCAACAGGGCAAAAATAGATACCATTTTGGCTATAATGCCCCTTTTTGCAATTGCAATTGTTTTCGGCGGATTTGACTCCCTAACCAACGCAAGCGCAACTGTTGACGATTGGAAAAAGTTTTTCGTTATTATGGGTATAATCCCAACGGTGGGCGGCTTAATCGGCGTTGCCATTATGCGTGATAAGCCGGGTATTGTTCCAAATCATGAGGCAAGCTTTTTCAGCGATTTTATTTATTCCCTTAAGCCCTCAACTATTAAAGAAAACAAAATGCTTTACATTTGCCTGTCGGGTAATATGGTGTCGGCAATTGCGTATCAAATCTACATAAACTATCTGTTCAACATTGTTGAGGGCACGCTTAAAATTACAAACTACATTATCCCCATTGGCATTATTATGCTTGTTGCGGCAATCGGCTCGGTTATAGTTTCAACCGCTATGGATAAATACGGCAAAAAGCACTTTTATTACCCAACCGTTATTGCAGGCATTGTGGGCTGTGTTGTGCTTTGGTCCGCAAAGTTTTTTGTGGATAAAAATTCAACAGCCGAGCTGGCAATACTTATTGTCGGCGGCATACTTGTTATAGGTGTAAGCCTTGTTATGGCGGGGCTGTTTACCGCCTCCTACCGTGATTACATACCCAAGGGCAAGGAGGGCTTGTTCCAGGGCTGCAGAATGGTAATGTATGTTTTAATACCCATGATTATCGGCCCGATTGTGGCACAGGTTATTATTAACCTTGTAAACAAGGGTGTTGCCGAAAGTGATATTGTTTACCCCATGGAGCTGTTCTTAGGCTCAGCGATCGTTTTGGCATTTTGCTTTATTCCCTCTAAAATAGTCAGGGCAAAGCAAGGGGAGCACCACAACGAGCTTTTAAAGGAAATTGTAAAAGACTGACAAAAAACCACCGATATTTTCGGTGGTTTTTATTGATTGCTTTTATATCTCCGTAATGATATAATAAAATCAGAATATTATATTTATCAATACGAGGTGTTGAAAATGAAAAAAATATTGAAAAAAAGCTGTGCGGTGCTTATTGCCGCATTAATGCTTGCAACAACTCCGTTGCTTGCCTTGGCAGCGGGTCAGTTTAATATGACCCTTTCAACAAACGATGTTTGCTATGCCGGCATTACATACGATATTGTTGCAACCATTGATAACCTTAGCGAAAGTGCCCTTATCGGCGATGAAAATACAGAGTCAGCCTTTACCTGGAGCACGGATAACGGTGCGCCTGTTAATTCCACAAATGACTATCGTATTTCCAAAAATGCAGACAACACTTATACCGTTACCGAAACCGCAAAGGTTGCCTTGCCAAGTGAGGTTGGCACAACAGTTATCAGTGCAAAATACGGCAACTCTGCAAGCCGGTCGCTTACAATTTCCACAAAGCAGCCCATTACATCATTAAATGTTTACGGCGTAAGTGATTCGGGGGATGAGTATTACTATAAAAAATCGAGCGATACTAGTGATGATGTGCTTTATCTTAACAGCTATGTAAGCAAAACCAATTTCGGCACTGCCGAGGTGGGTTTTGAGGAATACCCCGCTCTTAATGACGATTCCTTAGCGATTGCTGCAAGCGACGCAAGATATCTTGATTGTTCAAGCAACGATGACGGCACACGCTCATTTAAATTTACTGATGCTAAAGCGCCGGAAAATACAACGATTACCATTTCACCCAGAAGTGGCTATGGCTATACTAAGAAAATTTCTCTTGTTGAATGTACCGCTTTAACTTCTTTCAAACTTTCCACAGACACCTTTTCATTTGCTGAAGCTTGTAAAAAGTCCGAATTTAACAACTCGTGGAGTGGTTTAACAACAATTGCAGGCCAAAGCATTACAATTTCGCCTACGGCAACTAAGCCCACCGGCTCAAATACGGCTGCTAACGACACCTACGATTACAAACTTTATACCGACATAACAATGTCAACTCTTGCTCCGTCAAATTATTATTCTCCAAATTCTGACGGCAGCTGTTCATTTAACATTTCAAACCCGGGCACATATTACCTTGTTTGCAGTGCTGTTTCAAAGGGCGGCTACCTTAAAAGAGATTTGGCAGCCTTTGCCGCAATCACTGTTAACGAGTCAAGCCCCATTACATCAATTAATCTTTTAAAGCTTGATGATGAAAATAACCTTACCAAGGAGCCCTTGGAGGAAATCGAACTTTATTCTTCAAGTTTAAAAACCTACGATGCGTCAAAGCACCTTTCAATTTATCCTATCGGCTACACAAACGGCGTTAATTATCTGATTAACGACACAAGCGTTGCAACAGTTTCAGACAAGGGCATTGTTACCGCAAAGGCAAGCGGCGAAACCACCCTTTATGTTTACAGCGATAAGGACCCATCAATTGTTGCAAACTGCAAGGTTCGTGTTAAAACAGAAATTGCGTCAATCAACACGATAACAGGGGAGGACGGCAAGGCCGTTACACTGCCGGCAGGTCACTCTGCACAGCTTGTTGCCAACACCACTCCTGTTCAAAATGACGAAACAATCCGCTGGTCATCACAAAATCCCGACGCTCTTACAGTCAGCTCTGCAGGCTACGCAACCGCAAATGCCGATTATGACTTTGACGGCAAGGCATATGTTGATGTTCAGGTTACCGCAACCTCGGAACTTGGCAAGCAGCAGCAAACCTTTGTAAGGGTTGTTCCTGCCGTTCCGGCCGAGAAGGTTGAAATTACCGCACAAAACGCTAATAAAACCGATTCCAATATTAATTCCTACACGGCATATAAGGGCGACACTTTCACATTAAGCGCAGTGGGCAGTGATTTGGCAGGTAATGAAACAAATGATGTTTTTGTTTGGATGGTGTCCGTGGGCAACGGTCAATCAATGAGCCTTGATAATGCAAAAACTTATTTTGACTACACCATGAACCCAACAAACACAAGCTGCACAATCACAACCAAGAATGCCGCTTTGTTTAATTTCTATTGCTATGCGGTAAAGCGTGGTCAAAGCCCAACCTCCACAACAATTTTCGGCAGTGCCTCGATTTATGTTTACGAAAAGGCAACCAAGCTTTCGTTTATTAACCCGTCAACAGGCGGTGCAATCAGCTCAACCACAATGGCAACAGGCGGAACTTATGACATAGGCATTACCATGTCGCCTGTTTCAGCCTACGATGAGGACAGTGTAACATTTTCAAGTGAAAATGAGGCAATTGCAACCGTTGTTAAAACCTCTACCAGAACCGCAACCATCACTGCAAAGAATATTCAGGGCAGCACAAGAATTGTTGCCAAAACAGTGAGCGGAAAAACCGCAACCTTTACCGTAACCGTTACAAATAATATTAACTTTGCAGAGGTTAGCGGTATTGAGGACAGCTACGAGTATAACGGCAGCGCAATTAACCCTGTTCCCACAGTAACATATAACGGCCTTACACTGTTTAAGGGCGTTGATTACGATTTAACCTATGAGGATGCAAACGGCGGCACAGGCACAAAGTGCTTAAACGCAGGCATTGCAAAAATTATAATCAAGGGTAAGGGCGACTATGCCGCTTCTTCTAAAACCGTCTTTTTTGAAATTAAGCCAAAGTCACTTGCAAACGACAATGTGCCTATCAGCGCAATAACAACAACTTTGGGCGGCGGCTCAATAATTAACGGAACAAGATATTACATTATCACAGATAAGAACCCTGCACCTGTCCCCACAATTACAGTTAAGGATGTAGACAGAGCAAACGCAACCCTTGCACTTAACAAGGATTATACCGTTGAATGTGTTAACAACACCACATCCGGTATTGCTTCTGCCGTAATTACAGGCACAGGCAACTACACCGGCACCTATGTTGTTAACTTTAATGTTTGCGATAATATTTCAAAGGCAACCGTTTCAAAGGTTGCAAACCAGGCATACAAGGGCACTGCGCTAACACCTAACCCGGTGGTTACATATAACGGCGCAACCTTAGAAAAGGATGTTGACTACAAGGTTACATACAAGGCTAACACCGAAATCGGCGTTGCAACAATTATTGTTACAGGCATTGCGCCTGCTTTCACAGGTACAACCACAGCAACATTTAACATTGTGCCAAAGGCTGTCAGCGGTGTTAAAACAAAGGCAAGGACCTATTCGTCAATTACTCTTTCATGGACTAAGGACGATAAGGTAACCGGCTATCAAATTTATGATGTGAGCGCTAAAAAGGTTATTAAAACAATTACTGATAAAAATGTTGTTGAATTTAAAAAGACTTCATTAACCGCTCAAAAGGCTTATTCGTACAAGATAAGGGCTTATAAAACCATTAAGGGCGTTAATTACTACGGCGCATATTCTTCGGTTTGCTACACCTACACCCTGCCTAAAACACCAACAATTACCTTAAAAACAGGCAGTAAATATGTTACCGCAAGCTGGAAGAAAAACACTGCCGTTTCAGGCTATCAATACCAATACAGCACAAGCTCAAAGTTCTCAGGTGCAAAAACATACGGCCTGAGCAACAAGTCCTACGCTAAAAAAATAACAGGGCTTAAAAAGGGCAAAAGGTATTATGTTCGTGTTCGCTCATACAAAAAAATGACCGTTAAAGGTAAAAAAGTTACTGTTTACTCCTCATGGTCAACAAAATCAATTGTATGTAAATAATACAGTTTTAAAACGCTATGCAGTGCAGGCTGCATAGCGTTTTGCTTGCTTGACTTAATATCGGTTTGCCTTTATAATTAAGGTATAAATTGTTTGGAGTGCTTTATGTATAATTTTACTGTTAATTTTGCTGACCTTAACATCGGCATTACCACATATTATGAGGATACCTTTAACCTTTGCAAGGAATATTTAACTGAAGCGGAGCCTGATTTTTCGGTTAAGTCAACTGAAAAGAAAATTTCTGAAGAGGTTGAAATGTGCAAGGGCATACCCTCGCCGGCATTTGCCGAAACCACCTGCATTTACCGTGAAATTGCAGAAAGACTGCCTTTTTATAACAGATTTATTCTCCACGGTGCCGCAATATCTTATAAAAATATGGGCTTTGTTTTTACCGCCCCCAGCGGAACGGGAAAATCCACCCATATTTCATTGTGGAGAAAATATTTGGGTAATGGTGTGGCATTTGTTAACGGCGACAAGCCCATTATCAGAATAACGGATAACGGCGCAACTATTTATTCAACCCCTTATGCAGGCAAGGAGGGCTGGCAAAACTATTCCAGCGCCCCTTTAAAGGCAGTATGCATTGTGAACAGGGGAACTGTTAATAAAATTGAAAAAATCGGCTTCGGTGCTAATTTAAGCGAGGTTATTAAGCAGGTTTATATGCCTTTTGACGCTAACGCCACCGTAAAAACTCTGGAGCTTATTAACAGCCTTTCAAAAATACCCCTTTATTCCTTAAGCTGTGATATGTCGGAGGAGGCGGTTAAAACCTCCTTTGAGGAAATGTGCGGCTTAAGCTATGACGAGTGCAAAATTTAGCAAGCCTGCTTTTCCTTGACTTGGCAGTATATTGCAAATATAATAAATATATACCGATTTTTAGGAGGGGATGCAATGACAGCTGAAAAAGAATATTTTATTCATCTCCTGGCAAGCTTTTTAAACGGCACTGCCCCCAAAGGGGAAAATGTTGATTGGCAAAGTGTATATACCCTTGCAAAAAAGCATAACCTGTGCGGCATTTTAATGAACCAAATTAAGCTGCTGCCCCCTGAAAATCAGCCAAATGAAAATATAAAGTCACTTTTTAACCAGCAGCTGGGTTACGCAGTGCAGGCTGACGAAAAACGCAGCAGTGCTTTAAAAATTACAGATGATTTTTTGAATTTAAACAAAATCGACCATATATTTGTTAAGGGTGTTACAGTTAAAAATTATTACCCTGTGCCTGCTCTTCGCACCAGCGGCGACATTGATGTTATATTAAGAGAAAACACCCTTGACGGTGTATATAAACAGCTTAAAAATACCGATTTTAAAATTAAAAATTATTCAACAAATGTTATAAATGTTGATATTGGCGGCGTGGAAGTTGAGTTCCATAGCGGTGCCGATTTAAAAACACCGTATTTTGACAATATTTTTGATATTTCTGCTTTAAAATATGATTATAATTACAGCCTGTCCGAATATGACGAGCTGATTTATGTTATATGCCATTTGTGCAAGCACCTTTCATACAGGGGAGCAGGGGTCAGAATGTTAATGGATATTGATGCTATGGCCCGAGGCATTAACGGCTTTGATGAAGAAAAATTAATGCACCTTGCAGAAAACGCAGGGGTACTGCAATGCACAAGGGTGCTCCTTTCACTGTGCAAAAAATGGTTTAACACCCCTGTTTCAGCCGATTTTGAAATTGACGGCAGGCTGGAGGAGTGCTTTGGCGCCGTTATGCTTGACGGCGGCAGCTTTGGCTATTATGTTAATTCAATTCCCGTCGATTCAGTTGGAAAAAGCAGGCTTTCAACCCTGGCAAAGCTTGCGTTCCCAAGCAGGGAATTTTTAAAAAAAGCATATCCGTATTACAACAAAAACAAGCTGTTATTGCCTGTGGCAAGGCTTAACAGATTGCTTGATGCTGTGTTAAAAAAGCGCAGGCAGGCTTTATCGTCAGCAAGGCAGGTAGTGTCAAGGGGCGGTAATGCAGATATACAAAGACAGCTACTTACAGAACTTGGTTTAGGAGATTAGTTATGAAGGGTATAATTTTAGCAGGCGGCTCGGGAACAAGGCTTTATCCCTTAACCCTTGTTGCATCAAAGCAGCTTTTACCGGTTTATGACAAGCCGATGATTTATTATCCTCTCAGCACACTTATGCTTGCAGGCATTGACGATATTTTGATTATTTCCACCCCCGAGGATTTGCCTAATTTTAAAAAGCTTTTGGGGGACGGCAGCCAATACGGCGTTAAGCTTTCATATAAAGAGCAGCCCTCGCCGGACGGCTTGGCACAGGCCTTTGTTATCGGCGAGGATTTTATCGGCGACGATTGCTGCGCCATGATTTTAGGCGACAATATTTTTTACGGAGCAGGGCTCAGCAAGCTGCTTACCCAGGCTAAGGAAAACGCTTTGATTAATGGCAGGGCGACGGTTTTCGGCTACCATGTTGAGGACCCGGAGCGCTTCGGTATTATAGAATTTGACCAAAATGGCAGGGTTATTTCTATTGAGGAAAAGCCTGAAAAAGCAAAATCTCCCTGGGCGGTTACCGGCCTTTACTTTTACGATAACCGCTGTGTTGAATTTGCCAAGGGTTTAAGCCCGTCTGCAAGGGGAGAGTTTGAAATTACCGATTTAAACAGCCTTTACCTTAATGAAAATCAGCTTGATGTTAAGCTGTTGGGCAGGGGCTTTGCCTGGCTTGATACCGGCACTATGGACAGCCTTATTGATGCCGGTAATTTTGTAAAAACAATTCAAAACCAGCAGGGAATCAGAATTTCAGCTCCCGAAGAAATTGCCTTTCGCAAGGGCATAATCGACAGGGAGCAGCTGCTTAAATCTGCCGAAAAATACGGCAAATCGGATTACGGCAAATATCTTCACAATGTTGCCGATGAAGCAATGCACGAGGAGGACTGAAAATGAATATAGTTGTTACCGGCGGCGCAGGTTTTATCGGTTCAAATTTTATATTTTATCAGCTGAAAAATCATCCCGAGGATAAAATTATTTGTGTTGACAGCTTAACCTATGCAGGCAATTTGGAAACCCTTGAGCCTGTTATGAATAACCCCTCATTTACCTTTGTTAAGGCCGACATTGCCGACCGCAACGCCATCAACAAGATGTTTGAGGAACATAAGCCGGATATTGTGGTTAATTTTGCCGCAGAATCCCATGTTGACCGCTCAATAGAAAATCCCGAAATTTTTTTAAAAACAAATATTATGGGCGTTCAGGTACTTATGGACGCTTGCAGGAAATACGGCATTAAGCGCTACCATCAGGTTTCCACCGACGAGGTATATGGCGATTTGCCCCTTGACAGACCTGACCTTTTCTTTACCGAGGAAACGCCTATTCACACCTCCTCCCCATATTCATCATCAAAGGCAGGGGCAGATTTGTTGGTGCTGGCTTATTACAGAACCTACGGCTTGCCGGTTTCAATAACAAGGTGCTCAAATAACTACGGCCCCTATCATTTCCCCGAAAAGTTGATACCGCTGATTATCAGCAGGGCTCTTGCAGACCAAAGCCTGCCTGTTTACGGCACCGGGGAAAATGTGCGTGACTGGCTTTATGTTGAGGACCATTGCTCAGCCATTGATTTGGTAATGCGCAAGGGCAGAGTAGGCCAGGTTTATAATGTGGGCGGCCATAACGAAAGAACCAATTTGCAGGTGGTTAAGGCAATATTAAAACACCTTAACAAGCCCGAATCGCTTATTACCTTTGTTACCGACAGACCCGGCCACGATATGCGCTATGCTATCGACCCCGCAAAAATACATAACGAGCTTGGCTGGTTGCCGCAAACAAGGTTTGACGACGGAATTAAAAAAACCATAGATTGGTATTTGCAAAACAAGCCCTGGTGGGAGAATATTATTTCAGGGGAATACCAAAGCTATTACGAAAAAATGTATTCTGACAGGTAAAAAATTATGAACATAGTTGCTATTCTTGCAAACGGCGTGGGCGCTCGTTTCGGTGCTGAAATTCCAAAGCAGTTCGCCAAGGTTTGCGATAAAATGATAATTGAATATGTTATTGACTCTGTTTTAAATTCAAACAGCACCGATAAATTGGTTATTGCCACCGATGTTAAAGCCAACAGTGTTTATCTTGAGGATATTTGCAGGGCAGGCAATATTGATTTAATTCAGGGCGGAGATACAAGAAATAAAACCCTTAAAAATGTTCTTGATTATATTCACGGCAATTACAGCTGCAAAAAGCTCATTGTTTGCGACGCTGTAAGGCCAATGGTAACAAGCGAACATATCGACAGCTATTTTGAATACCTTAACGATTACTCCGCAGTTGTAACCGCCCAAAAGATTACAGATTCTCTGGGCTGTTACGATTTCCAAAAGGTGGATAGGGAAAGGTATTATTTAATGCAATCTCCCGAGGGCTTTGATTTCAATTTGCTTTATGAGCACTTTGACGAATGCTCCAAGCTTACGGAGGTTACGCAGCAGCTGCCTGAAAGCGCCCCAATTAAGCTTTATTTCGATTTTAACAATAACTTTAAGCTTACATATCCCGAGGACTTAAAATACCTTGAGGCCTTCCTCACAGCAAAAAAACATAAATAAAAAAATACCGAGGCGTGCCTCGGTATTTTTTGTTTGCAATATTAAATTTAATACTGTTGTTAAATTGAAAGGCTGTCGTAGCTGTCCTTAAGGATTTCGTAGGAGTTTTTAAGCTTTTCAACCTCTTCGTCACGAAGGTTAAGGGGAAGAATTTTTCTAACGCCGTTCCTGTTAACATAAGCGGGCAGGCCGAGATATACATCCCTTAAGCCGTATTCGCCGTTAAGCCTTGATGAAACGGTAATAACGCTGTTTTCATCGCCGAAAATTGCCTTGGTAATTCTTACAAGCGACATACCGATGCCATAGTAGGTAGCGCCCTTTGCCTTGATAACCTCCGCGCCTGAATTTTTAACCTTTTCAATAATTTCCAAAACATCCTCACGCTTGTATTCGTCCTTAAAGCGGTCGTCGTTGAAAAATTCCTCAACATTTTTTGTTGAAAGGTTAAGCTGGCTGAAGGGAACAAACTCACTGTCGCCGTGCTCGCCGATAACATAGCCGTGAACACTGTGTGGGTCAGCCTGAAAATAATCGCCGATAAGATAACGGAGCCTTGCTGTATCAAGAGTTGTGCCTGAGCCGATAACTCTGTTAGCAGGGAAGCCCGAAAGCTCGTAAGTAATTCTTGTCATAATATCAACAGGGTTTGATGCAACAAGGAAAATGCCGTTAAAGCCGCTTGCAACAATCCTTGAAATAAAGCTTTTGAAAACTTTGACATTGTTATTTAAAAGGTCAAAGCGGGTTTGACCCGGCTTTCTGCTGCCTGCACTTGCTGTAATAACAACAAGGTCGGCATATTGGCAATCCTCATACGAGCCGGCACGAATTTTCATGTGTGAGCTTGAAAAGCAAAGACCGTGATTTAAATCCATAGCCTCGCCACGAGCCTTGTCCTCATTAACATCAATCAAAATCAACTCGTTGCATAAATCGGAATTTAAAAGGGCGTATGCATAGCTCATACCAACCATTCCGCAGCCAACAAGTGCAACTCTTCTGTTTGCCATAATTATTACCTCTAATCATTTGTTTTTATATGATTTTATCACTTGTTAATTTTTTGTCAATACCTTTTCGCTATTTTTAGTAATTCTTAACATATATGGACAATTAATTAACGAATTTTTTGAAACCTGATTTTTATTTCATTATAACCGATTTAGCATTGCTCCAAGAGGAGTAATACTTTTTGCCGTTTACAACCTTATAGGTTCTTACCTGAAAATAGTAACGCTTGTTTTTTGAAAGCTTTGTTACCGTTTTTGAAAGGATTGTGTTTTTTGCGATTGTGTAAGCTTTTGCACCGCTCATTTTTGCCGAGGTGCTGTATCTTATTTGATAACCGCTTGTTTGGGTGCTCTGCTTTTTCCACGATACTTTAACGCCGCCCTTAACAGCGGTAAATTTGCTGATTTCCGTGCCCTTGGGCTTTATGGTAAAACTCCTTTTAACTGTGCCGGAATATTTGCCCTTAAATTTGATTGTTGCGGTTGCGGTGCCAATATTTTTGTTGTTGGTATAGGTTACTGAATAATAGCTTGCAGGTATTTTGTTACCGCTGCTGTCCTTAACAATAACGGTGGGCTTTTGTGCTTTGCCGTTATATGTGAACACGGTGCTGTAAAGGGAAACGCTTGAAATTTTCTTGATTTTAACGGCGGAATACAGCTCCTTAGAGCAGCTTTTGCACTTGTGATATTCGTAAAAAATACCGTCTGCGCTTGTTGTTGCAGGACTTTTTACCTTTGTTTTGGTAATGCTTGCGCCTAAATTGTGGGCTGTAACCTTGCCAACGCCCTTGTTTGTGGGCTTTACGCTCGCCTCGTTATACTCATTAAATGTGATTTTGTCAATGCAACATTCTCTGTAATTGCCACGGTCTGCACTGTCGGTAAGGGAGCCGTCTGCATTGGCCTTTAGCCTGCCGTAGGCAATGTAGTAGGTGTTGTTTGTGGGCAGATATAATATTGACTGGTGCCCGGTGCCGTAAATGCCGTTTTTAGTATCTTTTTTCAGCATTAAGCTTGGGGCGTTAACCCTGTTTGTGATTTTAGTTGCCGTTGCGTAGTAAACGCAGTAGTTTTCATCTGCCGTGCCGTTTGACGACCATGTAAAATAATACTTGCCGTCCTTTTTGAATATTACAAGGGACTCCATAAAGCCGCCCTCATGCCAGCCCATGGGTATTCCGCTTACAATTTTAAACACGCTTTCGTCAAGGCTCATCATATCGTCATTAAGTTTTACAATATACGGATACCAATTGCCGAAGGTTAAATAAGCGCTGCCGTCATCATCCATAAAAATTGACGGGTCAATAACGCTTGGTATTTTATCGTTGCCGAATTTGTCCTGTATCATCTTGCCGTAAATCAGCGGATCCTCAAGGGCGGTGTAAGGGCCCGTGGGGGAATTTGCCCAAGCAACGCCTATTGCTTTGTCATCCACATAATGGGCCTTAACAATATTACCGTTGTCGTCGGTGTATTCGTCTATCCAGGCGCAATATTTGTTTTGCAGCTCCGGCTTTACTGCGGCAACATAGTAAAAATAGTATTTGCCGCCCACTTTTTCAATTGACGGCGCCCAGGCGTGGCCGTATGACCATGGGGAATAAGCAATTTGTACGCCGTTTTCGTTAACTCCGGCCTCTTCGGCATTGTCGGCCTCAACATCCAAAATAACTCCGTTGTCCTTCCAATTTACCATATCCTCGGAGGAAAATGCCTTAAAGGTTTTTGAGCCCCACCAGCCGTCCTTTTCGTCAATAATACCATCGGTTGTTGGGAACATCCAAAATTTGCAGTCGAACCAATCAATATCGGGGTCGGCATAATAGCCCTTAATTACAGGGTTTGAGCCTGTGCTCGCTGCCGTTGCCGACTTTGAGGAAACGGGCATTGCCCAGGCGGTTGTTACTAAGACTGCGGATAAAAAAGCGGATAATACTTTCTTTAGCCTCATAAAATCACCTCTGAAAGTATTTTAACACAGCACAGCCTTTAAAGTAAAGAAAAAAAGCCCCTAAGGGCTTTTTTTATGCGGCTATGTTAAGCCATTGTTTGTTGTTTTCTTCAATTTTTCTTTGGCGCCTTTCACAGCGGATTTTTTCCTGATATTTTCTTTTTTGAGTTAATTCCTTATGGATAAGATATGCAAATCCCAAGACAATGAAAACTGCGATTTCGCCGAAAAATATAATGCTCATTGCCCGTGAACTCAGCTCGTCAAAAAGGTTAAAGGGGATAACCATGGCTAAAAACCCTGCCAAAATAATAAGTGCCGATACTGCTGTGCCCTTGATTGCTTTTAAAATGTTTTTCATAACTGTGCCCTCCTTACGGCTTGTTTTTGTCTGTGATTGCATTGTAAATCAAGGAGAGTCTTAATGCAATATAAGAGCGGGGTACAGTCTAAAAAACAGGACAGTAAATTTACAACAGCGCAGCCTTAAGTGCCTTTGCGGCGGCCTCTAAATCGTCCTGCGCAATTGCCGAGGAGGTTAAAATAAGCTGAATACGGCCGTTTTTGCAGCTTTTAATGTTAACGCTTATTCCGTTTTTCTCAAAAACGCTTAAATCCTTGTTAAAATCGCTTTCAAGCTTAACCTGCAAGCCGTTTTCGCCTATGGAGCATTTGGCATTTGGCAGCTCTTTTTTCAATATTTCATAAAATTGCTTGGTTTTTGCGGTGTAAAGCCTCCTTATCTTTCTGCTTTGGGTTTTAATGTGCCCGTCCCTGATATAGCCGCAAAGGGCAATTTGCTCGGTTTTGCTTGCCGCCTGGGCAAACTGCTCCTTGTTTTTCGCAAATGTTTTTGTAAGCTCACGGGTCAGCACCATAAATGAAATTCTGATACCGGGTATAAGCACATTTGAAAACGAGCCCATATATACAACATTACCTGCGTTTGACAGTGCAAACAATGAGGGTGTGGGCTTTGACTGATACATAAAATCATTGTCGTAATCATCCTCAATAACAAGGCTGTGGTTTTGCTCGCTGTATTTTGTCAGCTCCAGGCGCCTTTTTATGGGCATTACATCGCCGTAATTTGTCATGTGTGAGGGGGAAACATAAATAATATCCGCATCCTTATACCTTGTATGAACCTCATAACCGAAGTTTTTGAATATTGACATTCCCTGAAAAAAGCTTTCGTCAGGGAATGAAACAGTTTTTTTGTCTTTAGTAAGCGAGCAGAGTATGTAAAGCAGGTTTTGAACCCCTGCGCCCACAACAATTTGGTCGGGGGATGCGATAACATTTCGCTTTTCTCTTATGTAGTCGCAAAGAGTCTCTCTTAAATCCGCCTCTCCCTGAACCTCGCTGTATGACAACAGCCTGTCCTGCTGCCTTAACGCATTTTTTATGTAGCGTTGCCACAGCCTAATATCAAAGCTTTCAGCGTCTGCGTCGCCGCTTTTTAAATCGTATTTGATTTTTGATTCTTGGTTGCGGTCAATGTGCATATCCGCTGCCGCAATGCCGGGCTTTGCAATATCCGCAACATAATATCCGCTGCCTGCCGAGGCTAAAATATATCCGTCTGCCTGCAGGGCAAAATAGGCATTGAGTATTGTGGTTTTGCTCACGCCGAAAATGTTAACGGCACTGCGCACCGAGGGTAATTTATCACCGGCACGAAGCTGGGATGATAATATTCTGTCTTTAAAATAATTGAAAATTTCCAAATACTTGCTCATAAACTGTACCTTAAAAAAATAACAATATTGTGCATTTAATTATACACGGGGTTATTATATACTATTCTTTAATAAAAGGCAAGCTGATTTTTCAACTGTTTGAGGAGCTAATTATGAATAGTAAGGTTAAAAAGATGGCGGTTTCAGCCATGTTTGCAGCAATGATTTTTGTGCTCACAATGTTTGTTAAGGTGCCTGTTGCATCGGGATATGTTCATTTTGGCGACGCACTTGTTTATATTTGTGCATCGGTAGTCGGCGGCCCTTGGGCTGTGCTTGCAGCTGCAATCGGCGAGGGCCTTGCAGATATTGTAGGGGGATATTTTTCATACGCACCGGCAACTATTATCAGCAAATCTCTTTTAGCACTTATTTTTGTTTTGACAACAAAGAAGAGTGAAAAGATTTTAACGCCTGTTTCTGCTTTAATGACAATTCCCGCAGGCTTGATTACTGTTGGCGGATATTATATTGCAGATTTGATTATTGACAAGTCCTACGCTGTGGTTGATATACCCGGCAATGTTATTCAGGCAGTTGGCAGCGCAATTATCTTTATTGTGCTTGCTCTTGCGCTTGATGGCGTTAAAATCAAGTCTAAAATTAAGTTGAATTAAGGTGATACTTTATGGCAGATATTATTTATACTCTTGAGGGCGGAACATACTTTAACATAACCAACAAATGCCCCTGTAACTGTGCCTTTTGTATTCGCTCAAAGGGCGACGCTGTGGGCGATGCCGAAAGGCTTTGGTTTGACGAGGAGCCCACAATTGAGGAAATTAAGGCCGCAATTGATAATTATGATTTTTCAAATGTAAACGAGGCTGTATTCTGCGGCTACGGCGAACCCACAAATGCCCTTGATAATTTGCTTGAGGCTGCTCGCTATGTTAAGGCTAAAAAGCCCGGCATTAAGCTGAGAATTAACACCAACGGCCTTTCAGACTTAATTAACGAAAGACCCACCGCTAAAGAAATATGCAGTGTTATTGATATTATTTCGGTGTCACTTAACAATCCCGATTCCCAGCAGTATGACAAAATTACCCGAAATATATTTAAGGGTAAGGCCTTTGACGCTATGATTAAGTTTACCAAGGAATGTGTTGCCTGCGGCAACGAGGTGCACATGACCGTTGTGGATGTTATCAGCAAGGAAAATATTGAAAAATCAAGAGAAATATGCGAAAGCCTTGGTGCAAAATTTGTTTTGCGTTCTTTTGCAAGGGGCAGATAAATTGTTTTTAACCTTGACCGACTGTTTAATCAGTCGGTCTTTTTTATGTTTATTTGTGCATATTACATAATTACTGTAAATTATTAATAAACTTTCTTTACTGATTTGTGTATTTATGCTATAATCAATATATTATCTAAAGACAGCCTCGTGCTTGGTGCACAAATTACTGTCGGTATTTGGGAGTAATAAATGAAATTCGGTAAAGCAGAGAAAGACAAAGAAAATTCCTCAAAACCAAAATTCAGTAAATATTCAACAAAGGAAAAGGCAATAATTGCGGCTTTGACCTCACTTACAATGTCCTTTGTATTTTTACTTTTCGGTCCTATTGATATTTACGCAAATAATATGCGTGAGTTTGCCTTTTCTTTCAGCGATATAATCGGCTTGGTGGTGTTAAGCTTTGTTATAGGCTTTGCACTGCTGTTTGGCTTTTTAATGCTGTTTAACAGATATTTGCTGAATATGCTTTCAGCTCTTGCTTTTTCAATTATAGTTGCCAGCTATTTTGATAACCTGTGCGTTAAGGCTGTTACCGTTGTTTCGGGCGACGCTAAAAACGCAAGCTACGGCGACCTTGTTCTGTCATTTATAATTTATGTTATAATTATTCTGGCAATAGTTCTTGTTTCAGGGCTGCTGATGAATGTTTGGAAAAAGGTTGTTATTTACTTAAGCGTTTTGCTCATAGTAATGAACGGTGCAAGCCTTGTTACCGATTTTACCAAATACAACCTGTTTTCCGATAAGGGAATAAATACCGAATATGTGCTGTCGCAAAAGGATATTACCAAGGCGTCGGAAAAGGAAAATATCATTTACATATTGTTTGACAGATTTGATACCACTTATTACGAAAATGTTATTAAGGATGACCCAAGCTTTTTTGACGATCTTGACGGCTTTACGATTTTTGACAACGCCACATCAATGTATACCCGCACATTTCCCGGTGTGCCCTATATGATTTCCGGCGTTGAATACAGCCTGCAATGCTCGCCCACCGAGTATTTTGACGAGGCATACCAAACCTCGCCGTTTTTAAAGGATTTAAAAAATAACGGCTACAGCGTAAGCGTTTATGCCGACAGATATTATGTTTATTCCGATGCGTCAAGCTTTAACGGAATTGCCGATAATGTTGAAAAGGTTGAGGGCTACACCCCAAATAAAACCGATATATTCAAATATTTAACTGAACTTTCCTTTGCACGCTCATTTTCAATGACCTTAACAAGTCAGATGTATGAAAACGCAAACACCGGCAGAACTAACAATCTGTCAAAGCTTAACTGCGAAAACGGCATTTACGCTAATGACGACGCCAAACTTTACGATTTAATCACTGAAAACAATTTAAGCGATTCAGGCAGCGATAAAAATTACACATTTTTGTATCTTCACGGCTGCCACACACCCTTTGTTCTTGACGAAAACTGCGAGAGAACAGAAAACGCAACCTCATTATCCCAAACAAAGGGCAGTTTTAAATTGGTTTACGAATATTTAAACCAGCTTAAAGAACTGGGCGTTTATGACAATTCAACAATTATAATTGCAGGTGACCACGGTATTCCATACACCGAAACCGAGGATTTGGACGCTCAGGTTGAAAGCGGCGTTAAAACCTGCATTATGGTTAAGCCGAGAAATACAGATACCGAGGGCTCTTCGGTTTCACACGCCCAGGTTTCCGCCGCCGATATAATCCCCACAATTGTTAAGGATGCAGGCTTAAAGACCGAAAACAGCTACGGCAGGGGAGTTTTTGACATAGGCGAAAATGAAAATGTCTGCAGAACTTTTTATCAATCTGTTTACAGCCCGGCAGAGCACAAGCTTTGCTTTAACAAATATTCAATTGAGGGCGACGCCACGGATATTTCAAATTGGAAAATAGCCGAGCGTATAAAATCTGATTATCAGTGGTATTGATGGGGGAGTTATGGAGTATTTAGCGTATCCTTTCGGTTACATAATGCGGCTTTGCTACAACCTGCTGTCAAACTACGGGCTGGCAATAATTTTATTTACCCTGCTGACAAAGGTTGTTATGCTTCCTGTTTCCTTATGGACCCATAAAAATTCTGTAAAACTTGTTAAGCTCCAGCCCGAGCTTAATGTGATTAAAGCCAAATACTACGGCGAAAAAGATAAAATTTCAGAGGAGCAGTTAAGCCTTTATAAAAGAGAAAAATATCGCCCATTGGCAGGCATGCTGCCCATGGTTATTCAGCTTGTGCTGTTAATGTGCGTTGTTCAAATTATTTATAATCCCTTGAGCAATGTGCTTGCTATGGATAAAAATACCGCTTCGGCGCTTATTAATTCCGTTTGTGCCGGCATGGGACTTGACAGCAGCTCAAATTCAATTCAGCTTGCGGTTGTAAAAGCGATACAGGAGGGATTTACGGTTGACGGCACCGATTTGTCGGCAATAAAAGCCCTTGATATGAACTTTTTGGGCTTTGATTTATCCTCCACACCTATTGCGGCAGGGGGAATAATGCTTTTGGTTCCGGTTTTAGCAGGGGGCTGCGCTTTGGCACTGTGCTTGTTTCAAAACAAAATGAACCCCTTGCAGGCGGAGCAGGGCAGGGCTCAGCAGCTGGCTACAAATGCACTTTCGGTTGGCATTTCACTTGTTCTCGGCGGCTTTGTGCCGGCAGGCATCGGCCTTTACTGGATTTTCAGCAACCTGTTCACAATGGTTCAACAGCTGGTTTTAAATGCAATAATAAACCCTAAAAAATATATTGACTATAAGGCTCTTGAGGAAAGTAAAAAAGAGCTTGAAAAAATTGATTCCGTGGGCCAAAAAAATAAAATTGAGGTAGGCAGCCAGCTTTACAGGCGTGAAAAGGCAGATTATAAAAAATTCTTTTCCGTTGCAAACAAGCACCTTGTTATTTATTCCGAGCGGAACGGCTATTACAAATATTTCAGCACAATTATTGATTACTTACTGAATAATTCAAATATTATTATCCATTATGTTACAAGCGACCCTAATGATAATATTTTTAATTTAGCCAAGGAAAATTCAAAGATAAGGCCCTATTTTATCGGCGAAAAAAAGCTTATAACCCTGTTTATGAAAATGGATGCTGACATTGTTTTAATGACAATGCCGGATATTGAAAATTTCCATTACAAACGTTCATATATCCGCAAGGATATTGAGTATATTTATACTATGCACGGCCCTATGAGCACGCACCTTTTGCTTAATAACCACAGCCTTGACAGCTATGATACTATCTTCTGCATAGGTGAGTTCCAAATTCCCGAAATCCGCAGGCAGGAGGAGATTTATAATCTACCGCCAAAGAACCTTGTTATGGCAGGCTACGGCTTTTTGGAGATTTTAAAGCAGCAGTATGACCAAATGCCAAGGCGAGAGGGGGGCACACCCCGGGTGCTTGTTGCACCCTCCTGGCAGGAGGATAATATTCTTGACCTTTGCCTGGATGAGCTTTTATCCTCCCTTTTGGGAAAGGGGCTTAACATTATTGTTCGCCCACATCCCGAATATGTTAAGCGTTATTCGCAAAGGCTTGACGCAATTGTTAAAAAATACTCTGACTATAAGGGCGACGATTTAAAATTTGAGCTTGATTTCACATCAAGCGACTCAATTTATCAGTCAGACCTGCTGATTACCGATTGGTCGGCAATTGCCTTTGAATATTCCTATGTAACCCTAAAGCCCTGCTTGTTTATTAACACGCCCATGAAGGTTATGAACAAGGAATATAAGCAAATCGGCATTGAGCCTTTGGAAATTAAGCTTAGAAATGAGGTTGGCATAAGCCTGGAGGTTAACGAGGCAGGCAAGGCATATAATGCGGCGCAGAGCCTTTTGGAGCAAAAGGACAGCTATGCCGATAAAATACTTAACATTCGCAACACATATATTTCCAATTTCGGCAAAAACGGCGAGGTTGCAGGTAAATATATAATTCAGCAATTAATAAAAAAACAAAAGCAGAATAAGGAGTAAATCATGGGATTTTCATTTGCAGACATTCTCGGTCAGGTTAAAAAGAATATGCCAAAGGATTTGGATAAGGCAACCCCTGAGGAGCTTATGGGCGCTTTATCCTCACTTAAGGATTTGGCAAACAATGTTTCTGAGGATATGAACAAAAACGCCTCGCAGCAGGTTAAGGATAAATATTCCGACGGCTTTGACGCCCTTAATAATATGATTGATAAGGGAATGGAAAACCCCGGCGAAATTGATACCGAGGGCCTTGACGAATATATTTCTGCCGCAAAGGCATCAAAAAAGGTTAAGAAAAATATTGACATTGAAGAATAATTCTTTGCCAAGGGGAGATAAAAATGGAACTGTATAAAGCGTATATTGACCCTTCTGTTATGAGCTACACAATACAAATTGTGGCAGGTGCGGTAATAACTGTGGGCGCCGTTGTTGGCATTGTCTTTAGGCGTGCTAAAAATAAGGTTAAAAAGACCCTTAATATTGAGGAAAAGAAAGAAATTGAAGATGATATTGTTGATTATTCGGTTTCTTCCGCCAAGGATGAGGAGAAATAAATCGCCATGAAAAATGTAGTTATTATCGGTGCAGGCCCTGCGGGATTGACCGCTGCCGACACTCTTTTAAAAGAGGGTAACAGGGAATATAACATTACCGTTCTTGAGGAAAGCGATGCTATCGGCGGCATTTCACGAACCGTAAAATATAACGGCAACAGAATGGACATCGGCGGCCACAGGTTCTTTTCAAAGGATGAAAGGGTAATGAAATGGTGGGCTGACAAGTTGCCTGTTCAGGGTGCTCCTGCCTTTGACGATAAAATTTTAAACAGGGAAAAAAGGCTTTCTCCGGGTGGACCCGACCCTGAAAAAGAGGATAATGTTTTTCTTATCAGAAACCGAGTTTCAAGAATATATTTTTTAAACAAGTTTTTCGATTATCCCATTTCAATGAAGCCCCAAACCTTTATTAATATGGGCTTTAAAAGAACTGTTGAATCAGGCGTTACATACATTGCCTCCTGCCTGCACAAGCGTGAGGAAAACAGCCTTGAGGATTTGTATATAAACCATTTCGGCAAGACCCTTTATTCAATTTTCTTTGAGGGCTATACCGAAAAGCTTTGGGGCAGGCACCCAAGCCAAATTGACCCCAGCTGGGGAAAGCAAAGGGTAAAGGGCATTTCCGTCAGCGAGGTTGTTAAAAATGCCTTGGGCAAGCTGTTTAATAACGGCAAGGCGTCTGACGAAACCTCTTTGATTGAGGAATTTTATTACCCCAAATACGGCCCCGGTCAGCTTTGGGAAAAGGTTGCCGACGATGTTAAAAACGGCGGCGCAAGCATTGTTATGAATGCAAAGGCGGTTGGCGTTAACAGTAACGGCGGCAACTTGACCTCAGTTACTTATCTAAAGGACGGTAAGGAAACCACAATCAATGCCGATATTGTAATGTCGTCAATGCCGGTTAAAGATTTGGTGGACTCCATGAGCTTTGATGTGCCTGGGGATATTAAGCGCATTGCAGACGGCCTGCCGTACCGTGATTTTGTAACCGTTGGGCTTCTTGTTGACACCCTTAAAATTAAAAATAAAACAGATATTAAAACCATTAACAACATTGTGCCCGATTGCTGGATTTATGTGCAGGATACCCATGTAAAGCTGGGTAGAATACAGGTGTTCAATAACTGGTCGCCTTATTTGGTTAATAAACCAAAGGATACCGTGTGGATTGGGCTTGAATATTTCTGCACCGAGGGCGACAGTTTTTGGAATATGACAGAGGAAGAATGTGTTTCTCTTGCAGTTGACGAGCTTGTTTCAATGGGGGTAATATCTTCAAGGGCTAATGTGCTTGATTCCCACAGAGAGCGTGTTAAAAAGGCATATCCTGCTTATTTTGATACCTACAGCGAAATGGATAAGCTTGTTGATTATTTAAATGGCTTTGATAACCTTTATTGCATTGGCAGAAACGGCCAGCACCGCTATAATAATATGGATCATTCAATGGCAACCGCCTTTGAGGCCGTTGACGCAATAGTTAATAACAAAAGTGATAAATCCGCTGTTTGGAATGTTAATACCGAGCAGGAATACCATGAGGAAAAGAAAAATTAGATAAATATTTATAAAAAATCCGAGATTCACAAATCAGTGAATCTCGGATTTTTTGTGAACTATAGCAAATATGCATTAATCGTTTAAATGCTCAATTGCATAGTCTGCCTGCTTTTTTGTGAATTTCTCTCCATAGCTTGAGGTTAGCTGGTCATGTATTGCTGAAGGGGACATTGCCATTTCTTCTTGATATGTTTTTGCCTTTTGCAATGCATTATAATTCCAATCAGCGTTGACATGCTCAACCGCATATTTTGCAGCTTCCTCTGAAAACTTTTCGCCGTATTCAGAGGTTAATTGGTCATATATTCCTTGCTTTGACATATACATAACATCGCTGTATGTTTGCGCTTTTGTAAGGGCGGAATGATATTCGGTAGGAACTTTCTTTTCCGTTGTGGTTTCCTTTGTTGTAGACTCTGTTGTATTTTCAGTTGTTTCTGTATCAGATGCACTAACCTCTGTGTTTTCCGCTGATGTGTTGATAACACCGGAACTATTGTCGTTTGTTGCAGTGTCATCACGTGAACCCAATGATGATATAATTGCAATAGCTACAATGACTATTATTAGCCAAAACCACCACTTTTTATGGAGCGGCTTTTTCTTTTTCACAGGCTGCTGGGGCATATACACAGGTTGTTGATAATACTGCCCTTGTTGAAATTGTTGATTTTCTCCTTGTGGGTATTGGGGTTGTTGATTGTTTTCGTTCATTTTAAATACCTCATCTTATTATAAAAATATAACACATAAGTGTGCAATTGTCAACATATGTGGTCATAATGCGGTTGAACATATCATAAAATCTATTTGAGGTGATTTTATGTTTGTTCCTGTTCTTGATTCAAAAATAGTAGGAGATGTAATATGTGATTTCAGAAAAAGAAAAGGTGTTTCGCAGGAGGTTTTGAGTGGTTTAGCCGATATTGGCAGAACTCATCTTTCCGCCATTGAGCGTGGGGAACGTAAGCCTACATTGGAAACACTGTACCGCTTAAGCAATGCACTTGATGTTAAAATGAGCGATATTGTAAGAGAAATAGAAAACAGAATTGATAAAACTAATTTGTAAATTAAAACGGTATTGCTTAATGCAATACCGTTTTTTCTTAATATTCAATTTCGCCTTTATAGACAAGGTTTGTGTTGCCGGAAAGGGTAATTCTTTCGTCGCTGTAATTAACGATTAAATCGCCGCCACGGAGCTTAACGATTATATCCTCGCCCTTATTGCAATAGCCGTTTTCAACAGCGGCGGCAACAGCGGCGCAGGCGCCTGTTCCGCAGGCAGGGGTTTCGCCGTTTCCACGCTCCCAAACACGCATTTTAATTGTGTTGGGGTTAACCACTCTTACAAACTCGGTATTAACTCTTTCAGGAAAAATGTTAAGGCTTTCAAACTTAGGGCCTACATTTTCAATATCTACCTTATCAACATTGTCAACAAAAACTACGCAGTGGGGGTTACCTACCGAAACGCAGGTAATGTTATATTCCTTATCAAGCACGCTGATAGGCTCGTTAATAATCTTATTCTTATTAATACTTACAGGTATCAGCTCGGGTTTAAACTGAACCTTGCCCATATCAACCGTTACAGACGATACCTTGCCCTCACGGGTAAAGAGCTTAAGCTGCTTAATGCCTGCAGCTGTTTCAATGGTCATATTATCCTTTTTAACAATATCGTTATCGTAAAGGAACTTGCCCACCGAGCGAATGGAGTTTCCTGCCATTTTACCCTCTGAGCCGTCAAGGTTGAATATTCTCATTTTAGCGTCGGCAACAGTGCTGTTTTCAATAAGCACAATGCCGTCGCCGCCGATGGAATAATGCCTGTCACAAAATTCAATGGCGAAGCTTTCGGGGCAGGTAATAATTCCGCATTGGTTATTAAAGAAAATGTAGTCATCCCCGGTGCCCTCCATTTTAGAGAACTTAAGTATGCTTTTTTCTTTACGCATATTGTTAATATCCACAAGCTCTGTGTTGCTTTGGTTGTAGCGTGATGCAATTATGTCTGCCAAAGCGTTTGCTGTGTCAAGTGAGGTTAATGTGGCAATGCCAAGCTGGTTTGCACGGTTGTGCAGCTTGATATAATCGGCAATTGACTTTTTATCGCTTTTGCCGGTGTAAACAATGTAGTCAAGCTTGCCGCTTTCAACCAAATTCATAATTGAATTATCGTCTTGCAGTTTGTTAACAACATTAACATCAATGCCGAGGCGGGCAATTTCCTTTGCGGTTTCAGGGGTTGCCCAAAGCTTTGCACCCAAATCGTCAAGCTTTTTGGCAAGGTTTACTATTTCGTATCTGTCCTGCTTGGTAACGGTAATAAGAACGCCGTGGCCGTTTTTGTTAACATCAACATTAAAGCCTGCGCTTACAAGACCCTTGAAAAGCGCCTCCTTAAGGTTTTTGCCAACGCCCAACACCTCGCCTGTGGATTTCATTTCAGGGCCGAGCTGTGAGTTAACATCGTTAAGCTTTTCAAAGCTGAATACAGGCACCTTAACGGCGAAATACGGGGGAATGTGATACAGTCCCTTGCCGTAGCCCAATTCAGTTAGAGATGAGCCAACCATAATTTTTGTGGCAAGCTCTACCATAGGCACGCCTGTAACCTTGCTGATATAAGGTATTGTGCGTGACGCTCTGGGGTTAACCTCAATAACATAAAGCTCGTTTCTGTAAATTAAATATTGAATGTTAACAAGGCCCTTTGTTCCCAGCGAAAGTGCAAGCTTTTGTGAAATATCGCATATTTTTTCCAGCATCATATCGTTAAGATTGTATGGCGGATATACAGCTATGCTGTCGCCGCTGTGAACGCCGGCACGCTCAATATGCTCCATTATTCCGGGAATAAGCACATCCTTGCCGTCGCTTATACAGTCAACCTCAAGTTCTGTTCCCATCATATATTTGTCAACCAGCACAGGGTTTTCAATGCCTTGCGCAAGAATTATTGACATATACTGCTTAACATCATCGTCTGTGTATGCAATGGTCATATTCTGACCGCCGATTACATAGCTTGGGCGAAGAAGAACAGGGTATTCAAGCGTGTTGGCGGCATTCAGCGCCTCGTCAAGGGTCATAACCGATGTGCCCTTGGGTCTGCATATACCAAAGCTTTCAAGCAACTCGTCAAAGCGCTCTCTGTCCTCCGCAATGTCAATTGATTCGGCAGAGGTGCCCAAAATCTTAATGCCGTTTTCATCCAAAAATTTTGTAAGCTTGATTGCGGTTTGACCGCCGAACGCAACTACAACGCCTATTGGGTTTTCAGCCTTAATAATGTTCATTACATCCTCTTCGCACAGGGGCTCAAAATAAAGCCTGTCGCCTGTGTCAAAGTCGGTTGATACGGTTTCGGGGTTGTTGTTAACAAGTATAACCTCGTAGCCCAGCTCCTTTAATGTCCAAACGCAGTGAACCGAGGAGTAGTCAAACTCAATGCCCTGACCTATTCTTATAGGGCCCGAGCCGAGAACAATAATTTTATCCTTGCCTGATTTTTCAAGGGCTCTTGATTCGCAGTGTTCATCGTATGTTGAATAAAAGTATGGTGTTTCTGCGGCAAATTCCGCGCCGCAGGTGTCAACCATTTTATAAACGCAGTTTTGATGAAAGGCAAGGGGATAGCCGCTTATTCTTTCAAGTGCCTTATCGGGGTAGGCATAGTTCTTACCCCTTAAATACTGCTCCTTTGAAAGTGGATTTCCCGCAATTTCCTTTTCATATTCCACAAGATTTTTAAGCTTGTATAAAAACCACTCGTCAATCATGGTTATGTTGTGGATTTCATCAACGGAAATACCGTTTTGGAGAGCCTTAAACACAGTGAACAGCCTTAAATCGTCCTGCCTGTGGAGTTGCTCTGTTAAATTATCGCTGCTTATTGCCTTGTTGTTTAATGTGTCAAGGCCGATTTCCGCACCTCTGACCGCTTTCATTATTGCAGCCTCAAAGGTTGGGGCAATGCTCATAACCTCGCCTGTTGCCTTCATTTGTGTGCCAAGCTTGCGTGATGCCTGAACAAATTTGTCAAAGGGCCATTTGGGCACCTTAACAACAACATAGTCAAGGGTTGGTTCAAAGCAAGCGCAGGTTTTGCCTGTTACATCGTTTTTAATTTCGTCAAGGGTGTAGCCCAAGGCAATTTTTGTTGTTACCTTTGCAATTGGGTAGCCTGTTGCCTTTGACGCCAGCGCAGACGACCGTGAAACTCTGGGGTTAACCTCAATAACGCTGTATTCAAAGGTTTCGGGGTTAAGGGCAAATTGGCAGTTGCAGCCGCCCTCAATGCCTAACTCCGTGATAATGTCAAGTGAAGCGGAGCGGAGCATTTGGTACTCCTTATCAGAAAGGGTAACAGCCGGAGCAATTACAATGCTGTCGCCGGTGTGCACTCCTACAGGGTCAAAGTTTTCCATTGAGCACACGGCAATTACATTGCCGATATGGTCACGCATAACCTCAAACTCAATTTCTTTCCAGCCTGCGATATATTTTTCTACCAAAATTTGTGTGATAGGGGAGAGCATTAAGCCGTTTTTGGCAATAATGTCAAGCTCCTGCCTGTTGTAAGCAACGCCGCCGCCAGCACCGCCCAATGTGAATGCCGGGCGAATAATAACAGGGTAGCCGATTTCGTCGGCGATTTTTTTTGCAGTTTCAAGGTCGTTTGCAATGTCGCTGGGCACAACGGGCTGGTTAAGCTTAACCATTGTGTCACGGAACATTTGCCTGTCCTCAGCTTTATCAATAGCCTCGGCGTTTGTGCCAAGGAGCCTAACGCCCATTTGGTCAAGGTAGCCGTCTTTAGCAAGCTGCATGCCGATGGTAAGTCCTGTTTGACCCCCAAGGCCGCATAATATTGAGTCCGGGCGTTCAATTTCGATTATACGCTTTACGGTTCCTTCCGTTAAAGGTTCAAGGTAAATATGGTCTGCCAGGGCATTGTCAGTCATAATTGTTGCAGGGTTAGAGTTGATAAGCACAACCTCAATGCCCTCATCCCTTAAAACACGGCAGGCCTGTGCGCCTGCGTAGTCAAATTCCGCAGCCTGACCGATAACTATCGGCCCTGAGCCAATCATAAGTACCTTTTTTATGCTTTTATCAAGAGGCATTATTTGTTACCTCCCATCATTTTAATAAATTTGTCAAAAATAAACTGTGTGTCATGCGGGCCTGAGCAAGCCTCCGGATGAAATTGTACCGAAAATGCCATTTTGTCAGGGTAATCCACACCCTCGCAGGTGTTGTCGTTAGCGTTAACATACATAATAACGCCGCCACTTTTTTCAACGCTTTCGCTAACCACCGCATAGCCGTGGTTTTGGGACGAAATGTAGGTTCTGCCTGTTTCAAGGTTTTTAACAGGCTGGTTAACGCCTCTGTGGCCGTATTTAAGCTTTGTGGTTTCGCCGCCCATAGCCAGTGCCAAAAGCTGATGGCCAAGGCAAATTCCGAAAATGGGCACCTTGCCTATAAGTTTTTTAAGCTCCTCCACAGCCTCGGTGTTTTCGCCGGGGTCGCCGGGGCCGTTTGAAAGCATAACGCCGTCAACGCCTAATTTTAAGATATCCTCGGCTTTGGTGTTGTATGGCATAACCGCCACATTGCAGCCACGCTTGTTAAGCTCTCTGATAATGTTCTTTTTTGCGCCGTAGTCAAGTAGCACAACATTAAATTTGTGTTCCTTGCTGGGTGAAAGCTCGGGCTTGTGGGTTGAAACGCTTTCAACAGCCTTTGTTACCTTGTATTCCTTTATTTTTTCATAATCAACCTTATTTGGGTTGGTTGTGATTTGTGCGTTCATAACGCCGCTTTCACGGATAATTTTTGTAATCTCCCTTGTGTCAACGCCGTAAACGCCCACTATATTGTTTTCCTTTAAAAAGTTCTCAAGTGTGCCCTCACATCTGAAATTTGACGGGTTATCGCACTTTTCTCTTACAACATAGGCGCTTACATAGGATTTTTTGCTTTCCATATCCTCGCTTATCATGCCGTAGTTGCCGATAAGGGGGAAGGTTTGCATTACAATCTGTCCGTAATAGCTGGGGTCGGTCAGGGTTTCGATATAACCGCCCATACCCGTTGTGAAAACAAGCTCGCCTATTACATCGCTTTCCGCACCAAAGCTGTAGCCCTTAAATGTTTGACCGTTTTCAAGGCAAATGTAAATTTCTTTATTTTCTGTCATAACAATTACCGATTTATTATCCTAATAATTTAACCAAAACTGCCTTTTGAGCGTGGAGCCTGTTTTCAGCCTCGTCAAAAATTTCGTTTGCATGCTCCTCAAATACCTTTGCGGTTATTTCTTCCTCTCTGTGTGCAGGCAGGCAGTGGAGAACCATTGCCTTGTCATTTGCAACAGCCATAACCTCATCGTTGATTTGGTAGTTTTTAAATATCTTTTCTCTCTCTGCCTTTTCTTCCTCTTGACCCATTGATGCCCAAACATCGGTGTAAATAACATCTGCGCCCTTTGCACAAGCCAAAATATCGGATGAGCAGGTAAATTTGCCGTTTTCTTCAGCCCATTTCATTATTTCGCTGTCAGGCTTGTAATCGTCGGGGCAGGCGATTGCACATTCCATACCCATGGTAATTGCACCTACAATAAGACTGTTAGCCATGTTGTTGCCGTCGCCGATAAAGCAGAACTTTAAGCCGTCAAAGCTTTTTTTGTATTCTCTTATTGTCATAAGGTCTGCAAGCACCTGGCAGGGGTGGCAGTAATCGGTAAGGCCGTTGATAATTGGAATTGAGCCGTATTCAGCCAAATCCTCAACCTCTTTTTGCTCAAAGGTTCTTATCATAATACCGTCAAGATAGCGTGACAGCACCCTTGCAGTGTCCTGCACGGGCTCGCCTCTGCCGATTTGCAAATCCCTATTTGAAAGAAATAATGCCTGACCGCCAAGCTGATACATACCTGTTTCAAAACTTACTCTTGTGCGGGTTGAACTTTTTTGAAAAATCATGCCAAGGGTTTTGCCCTTAAGATGATGGTGCTTAATGCCGTTGTGGTTTTCATACTTAAGCTGGTCAGCGAGGTTAAGTATGTCTAAAATTTCGTTTTTGTCCAAATCCTGTAATTTCAATAAGTGCTTCATTTTTCAATTACCTCTTTCAAAATATTTAATCCTTCGTTTAATTCGCCAAAGCTTATGTTAAGGGCGGGGAGCAGCCTTACCTTGTTTTTGTGAGCGGTTAAAACCAAAAGCCCTTTTTCAAGGCACTCCTTGGCAATGTCGCCGGCGTTTTTGTGGGTTTCAATGCCAACCATCAAGCCCATGCCCGAAATGCTTTTAACACCCTTAATGTTTTTAACAAAGTTCTTTATGTATTTGCCTTTTTCGGTTACCGCAATTAAAAAGTCATCGTCAATTCTTTCAACAATGCTGATTGCACCTGCGGCAACAATGGGGTTGCCACCAAAGGTTGAGCCGTGGCTTGACGGTGTAACGCAGTCTGCCGTTTTTTCGCCGAATAAAACAGCGCCGATGGGCAAGCCGCCGCCAAGACCCTTGGCTGTTGAAACAATGTCCGGCTTAATGCCGAAATGCTCGTATGAAAAATATTTGCCTGTTCTGCCGTTGCCTGTTTGAACCTCGTCAACAACCATTAAAATGTCCTTTTCCTTTGCAAGGGTGTTGATTTCCGCAACAAAATCCTCGTTAAGGTTGTTAACGCCGCCCTCGCCTTGAATACACTCAAACATAATGGCGCAAACATCGTCTGTTACCATTTTTCTTAATGCCTCAATATCGTTGGCAGGGCAGTATTTAAAGCCGGGGGTGAAGGGGCCGAAATCGGTGTGAAAAACCTCCTGACCGGTTGCGGCAAGCGTGGTTATTGTTCTGCCGTGGAAGGAGTCAACAAGGGTAATAATTGTTGACCTCTCCTCGCCGTATTTGTTGTTGCTGTATTTTCTTGCAAATTTTATTGCGCCCTCGTTAGCCTCTGCACCGGAATTGCAAAAGAAAACTTTTTTCATCCCTGTTTTTGTGCAAAGCAGCTGTGCCAATTTTGCACAGGGCTCGGTGTAGTAAAGGTTTGAGGTGTGCTGCACCTTGTCAAGCTGCTCGGTAACGGCGTTTTTCCATTCGTCGTCGCAAATTCCAAAGGCGTTTACGCCGATTCCCGAACCGAAATCAATGTATTTTTTGCCTGCCTCGTCATAAAGTGTTGAGCCGCTGCCCTCAGTCAGGCAAACATCAAACCTGCCGTATGAATGTGCAACATATTTGTTGTCAAGTTCCTTAGTGTTCATGTATTTTACCTTTCTTAGCCCCTGAACATTGTTCCCAAGCCCTCGTCGGTAAGCATTTCCATAAGTATGGAGTGGGGAACTCTGCCGTCAATAATAAATGCTTTTTTACAGCCGTTTCTTATTGCCTGGGTCATTGAATCAATTTTCGGTATCATACCGCCTTTAATGATTCCGTCGCTTACAAGTGCCGGAATATCGCTTATAAATACCTTTTGGATTTTTGAGCTTTCATCGTTAACATCCCTTAAAAGGCCGATAATATCTGTCATTGAAATTAAAGCCTCCGCCTTAAGGTCACCTGCAATTCTTGCGGCTACGGTGTCAGCGTTAATGTTGTAGCAGTTGCCTTTTTCGTCAAAGCCGATTGTTGAAACAACAGGGATAAAGTTATTATCAAGAACCTCGTTAATAACCTCCATATTAGTTTCGATAATCTCGCCCACATAGCCGTGGCTTGTGTCAAGGGGGCTGCATTTAATCATATTGCCGTCCATACCCGAAAGGCCGATTGCGTGGCCGCCCAAATTGCAGATTTTGCAAACCAAATCCTTGTTAACCTTGCCTGCAAGCACCATTTGAACAACATCAACGGTTTCCTTATCCGTAACACGGAGCCCATCAACAAACTTGCTTTCAATGCCCATTTGCTCAAGGGTTCTGTTAATGGCAGGGCCGCCGCCGTGAACAAGCACAACCTTAATGCCTATGGTTGTTAAAAGAACCAGGTCGTGCATAACCGCTTCCTTAAGCTCCTCGTTAATCATTGCGTTGCCGCCGTATTTAACAACAATGGTTTTCTTTCTGTATCTTTGAATATGGGGGAGAGCCTCTGCAAGAACCTCCGCCTTCATTCTGTTATCTAAGTCCATTTTACTGCCCTCTCTTTATCAGGTTCTGTAATCGCCGTTGATTTTTACATAATCATATGTAAGGTCGCAGCCCCAGGCCATAGCGTCGCTTTCGCCTGAATTAAGATTTACAAGAATTTGAATTTCATCGGAAGAAAGCACCTCTGCTGCTTTTTCTTCGCTGAATTCAACGCCTGCGCCGTTTCTGCAAACCGAAACAATGCCCTTGTCGCTCTTTAAATCAACATCAACCTTGTTAATGTCAAAATCAGCGTCGGCATAGCCGATTGCACAAAGCACACGGCCCCAGTTGGCGTCCTCGCCGAACATTGCAGCCTTGAAAAGGGTGGAGCAGACAACGCTCTTTGCAACTGTGATTGCAGTGTCCTTATCCTTTGCACCCACGGTAATACATTCCAAAAGCTTGGTTGCACCCTCGCCGTCCTTTGCAAGCATTCTTGTAAGGTTAGCCATAACCTCAAACAATGCCGATTTGAATATTTCGTAATTTTCATCCTCTGCTGTTATTTCATCGTTAAAAGCAAGGCCGTTTGCCATAATGCAAACCATATCGTTTGTTGATGTGTCGCCGTCAACGGATAAGCAGTTGTATGTAACCTTAACAATATCTGACAGTGCCTTTTGCAGCAGTTCTGCACTGATTGCACAGTCGCTGGTAATAAAGTTAAGGGTTGTTGCCATATTGGGGTGAATCATTCCCGAGCCCTTTGCCATGCCGCCGAGCCTGCACTTAACGCCGTTAATTTCAAATTCAACGGCATATTCCTTTTTTACAGTGTCAGTTGTCATAATAGCTGTGGCAGCCTCGTTGTTTTTGTTGTAGCAAAGCCCCTTTGCAAGAATGGGTACGGCCTTTTCAATAGGCTCGATAGGTAATATTTGACCTATTACGCCGGTTGACGCAACAATTACCTGCTCCCGAGGTATGTTAAGCTCGTTTGCAACAAGCTGGCACATTCTGTTTGCTTTTTCAACGCCGTCTGCATTGCAGGTGTTGGCGTTTTTGCTGTTGGCAATAACCGCAATCGCCTTGTTGCCGGATTTTTCAAGGTTAGCCTTTGTAACAAGGATGGGTGCGCCCTTTACCTTGTTTTGAGTATATACAGCCGCCGCATTGCACTCCACATCAGAAACATAAAGGCAAATATCGTTTTTGTGCTTTATGCTTGGGTCGTCGTTGGCAAGCTTTTTAATTCCGCAGTATGTGCCGTTTGCCTTAAAGCCCTTTGCGGCACAAATTCCGCCCTGTATCAGTTCAAATTTGTTTTCCATAATTATTCTCCTAAGTTAAGACCTGTTGCTTCGTCAATGCCCATTGCAATGTTAAGGCACTGTATTGCCGCACCGCTTGCACCCTTGCCCAGGTTGTCAAACCGTGAGGTAACAATTATTCTGTCCTCGTTTCCGTTAATTTCAATTTCCATATCGTCCCTTTGGGCAAAGTTGTTGGCGCCTATCATGGCTGTTGAATAGCCAACCTCTCTGACCTTTACAAATTGCTCACCCTCGTAGTGAGCGGCAAACATTTCACGCAGCTCCTTTGGGGTAACCTTTTTGGTCAGCATATCGGTAAAGATTGGTATTGAAACCACCATGCCGCAGGGATAATCGCAAATGTGTGGGGCGAAAATCGGTGTTCGCTCCAACCCTGAAATTGCTTTCATTTCTTTCAAATGCTTGTGTTGCTGGGTTAATGCGTATTGCCTTGGAGAATCAAGCTCGCTGTCACGGCTTTCGTCCTCATATTGAGCAATGCCCTTTTTGCCTGCGCCTGTGTAGCCGCTCATGGCGTAGCAGGTTATGGGGTAATCCCTTGCCATTAAGCCCGATGCTGTCAGCGGATAAACAATTGAGTTAAAACCGCTTGCATAACAGCCGGGCACCGCAATGCGGTTTGATGTTTTGATTTTTTCTCTAAAACTTTTGTCAAGCTCGGGGAAGCCGTAGGCCCAACCCGGGTTTGTTCTGTGAGCGGTTGAGGTGTCAATAATTTTTACAGTTTCGTTTTTAACAAGGCTCACAGCCTCAATGCTTGCTTGGTCGGGCAGGCAAAGAAAGGTAATGTCAGACTCGTTAATCATTTTTGCACGCTCTTGGGCATCCTTGCGCTTGTCCTCTGCAATTTGCAAAAGCTCAATATCGTTTCTGCCCTCAAAGCGTTTGAAAATCTTTAAGCCTGTTGTTCCTTGGCTGCCGTCAATGAATACTTTTGTCATTTTTATACATTTCTCCGTAATATTAGAATAAGTATGCACAAATACTTACCAACTAAAATTTAATTACATATATTATACACTGCTAAAATGATATGTCAATAGCAATTTGAAATTTATTATAAATATACATTGTAATGAATATATATGCATAAAATTCAAATATGCACGCATTGCACAAATTGTGCTATAATGCAGCCCAAATAATTGTACTGTGTCTTAAAATGTGTTGACAACGCCGCCTTTTTTCTCTAATCTTTGAGCTTATCTTAGGGAACAAATTTTAAAGGAGTGAATATATGAATAGTGAGGTAGCAGTTGCTGTTTTGGCATTAATCGGCACACTGTCGGGCACCTTTGGGGGCATTATAACCTCCTCAAAGCTGACCGCATACAGAATACAGCAGCTTGAACAAAAGGTTGATAAGCATAATAATTTTGCTGAAAGAATACCGATTATAGAAGAAAGATTTTCTGTGCTTGAAAACAGAATAAATAAACTTGAAGGAGAGTATGATATATTATGAAAATAACTAAAAATTCCGTCAAGCGTGCCCTGCGAACCTTTGTGCAGGCGGCTGTGGCATATTTTACGGTTAATATAGCATTAATTAATTTTGACAGCGAAAAAAGCGCAATCAAATCTGCGTTGATAGGTCTTGCGGTTTCCACCCTTGCCGCCGGCTTGGCAGCTGTTATGAATTTAGAGGGAAAGGAGGATGATTCCCATGACAATGGACAATTGGGTTAAAAAATTTATAGGCAAGGGTCTTGATTACGATAATGCCTATGGTATTCAGTGCGTTGATTTGGTAAAGCACTTTGTTGCAAATGTTTTGGGGGTTACGCCCCAGTCAATCGGTAACGCTATTGAATATTATAACAAGCGCCACACCTCCGATTATTTGACACACAATTTTAAGTGGATTGGCAACACCGCCAAATTTGTGCCACAAAAGGGAGATGTGTGCGTTTTCACATCAAAAAGCGGCCTCGGCCATGTCAGTATTGCATCGGGAGAGGGTAACGAAAAGTATTTTTATTCCTATGACCAAAACTACCCCTCCTCAAAGCATGAGCCTATGACCAAAATAAAGCACGGCTATTCTTCATTTTTAGGCGTTTTGCGCCCCTTGGAGCAGGGCAATATTGTTAACGCCCCAAAAATTGAGGACGGCAAATATACTTTAACGGAAAAGCGATATGTTTATAACGGCTACGGCACCGCTACAAAAAGAAAAAAGGTGTCGCAGCTTACCGCTGACGGCAAAAAGCACGCCACCTCTACTAAGGCGTCTGCGGAGGCCTGCCTTAAAAAGGGCACTGTTGTCAGCATTTCAAAGGTTAAAAAAATATCAACAGGCAATGTTTGGGCAAAAATTCCATCGGGTTATATTCTTGTTTGGTATCATAATGATAATAAGCTGTGCATTAAGTAACAGCATAAAACAGTAAAAAACGGGTCGGCTCACAATTGTGGGTCGGCCCGTTTGGGTTACATATTAATTATTCTGTGGGCATTTTCGTCAAAATCATCGGTGTGGGAAACAATAATAATTGTTTTAATACCCTTTAGTGAAAACAAAAAGCTTTTAATCCACTCTCTTGAGCTTTTGTCAAGAAAATTCATGGGCTCGTCAAGAATTAAAATTTCAGGGTTTACCGCAAGCACTGCGGCAATGGCAACCTTTTTCTTTTCTCCCATTGAAAGATGGTAGGGAGCCCTTTCCCTTAGCTCCTCGATGTCTAAAAGCTTAATTAAATCATCGCATCTTTTTCTTATTTCGTCAGCGGAAAGCCCCATTTGCCTTGGCCCAAAGGCAATTTCATCATAAACTCTTGAACAAAAAAGCTGAATATCCGTGTTTTGGAAAACATAGCCGATTTGCTGATGAAACTCTTTAGCAAAACTGTCGTTTTTCATTGCTTTTTCGTCAATTGCTTTGCCGTTTAAGGTGTATGAGCCAATTTCGGGAAAACTGAGGGCATTTATTATATTCAGCAGGGTGGATTTTCCGCAGCCGTTGTCGCCCTTAATTACCACAAATTCGCCCTTGTCAATATTCAAATTGAAATGGGATAAAATCGGCTTGCTGTCATAAGCAAAGCAAATGTCCTTTAATTCTATCATACAAAAGCCTCCAAATATACATAAGCAATAAGTATTGCCACAAGGGCAGCAAGTGCCGCAAAATCATACACGCTCAGCCTGCTCTTTTTATTTGCTGCGGGGTATTCGCCGCAAAAGCCACGGCATTCCATAGCCTTGGCGGTATCGTCGGCACAGTCTTTTGTTTTAATAAAAACAGTCCCCAAAATACCGGAGGCAGAGGTGCTTTTGCTGCTGTTTTTACCAATTGAACGCACCTTTAGAGCTGTTAGCATATTAACGCAAATGTCCCCTAAAATGAATATGTATTTTATTGCAATGTCAATTGTGAAAATTACTATGTCGGGTATGTGAAAGCTTTTCAGTCCCAATGTTATTTCATTAAAGCTTGATGTTAGGTTAATAACGCTTACAAGACTTATACACACAAAAATTTTGCTTAATATGTTAAGGGGCGTTTTCGGGTTACCTAAAAATGCCGACGGCAACAATATCAGCAGTGATAAAATAAGGCATGGAAATAAAACTTTAAGCAGTGCCTTTATTTCCTCCGCCTTTAGGAATGCAATTCTTAAAATTACAGCGGCGAGCATAAAGAATGTAAAACTGAAATTTTTTGAAAGGCTTGTAAGCAATATAGCCGCAAACGCAACAAAAAGGCGAATGGGTGTGCTTGCCCTTTTCGCCTTTATTTCAGCGCCTCTGCGCTTAAAGCCCGACAGTGCTTTTACCAAAGCCTTGGTGCTTTTTGCTGCAAAGGTTAAATTGTCGCTTTGCGGTGTGTATTCCTGCTTTTCACACAACCAGCTTGGGATGTTACTGCTTGTCATAGTTAACCTTTTCTTTCATAAAGGTGCTGACTGTTTTGAAAATTATAATTGCTATTGAAATGCCAATAACGGCAGAGAGAATATAGCCCACCCATTCAGGCAGCGAGCCTATTGAATAATCTGGGCAGATTGCCTCAAATGCCGCAAGGGGGCCGTTTTCAAAGCCCTTGGGAATATAGCTTACCATTTCGCCGATTTCCTCTGCGCTCCATTCGCCCCAGGCTGTGCCGGTTGCCAAAAGTCCCAATGGGGTGGCGCAAATAAGAATTGCAAGCAAAATTCCCAAAGCTGTGGTGCCTTTTTTTGTTTTGGGAGCCTGTCTGCCGATTTCAGGTGCGGTGCTGTCAACAAACATTAATACCGCAACGGTAAATATAATCTCGGCTAAGCCGAAAATTGTTAAATGGCCAATCATCATTGCAGGTATTGAGGTGCTTAAGCCATATGGGCAATACAGTGCCGAGCCGTCGCTTGCCTTAAACAGGTAGGGCTGAACCCCAAATTCTATTGCCGCACAAAGTGAAGCGGCGTTGATGCCCAAATACGAGCCGATTGCCGCACCGATGTATCTGCCTTTTTTTGTTTTTGCCTTACCTGCAATAAGTGAATACACTCCGTAGCCCACAAAGGGGAGCACAAAAGCCATATTAAAGCAGTTTGGGCCGATTGCAAGTATACCGCCGTCACCGAATAAAAGCGCCTGAATAATCAGCGTAACGCTGACTGACAGGCAGGCAGCCTCAGGCCCCAAAAGTATCGCTATAAGCGTGCCGCCGACCGCATGGCCGGTGGTTCCGCCTGGCAGGGGAATGTTAAACATCATTGCCACAAATGAAAATGCAGCAAAAACACCCAGCAGGGGCATTTTGTCCTTTGTAACAGTGGTTTTTACCTTTTTTACAGCGTATGTCCATGCAGGCACTGTTGCGGCAGTGAACACGGCACAGGTTGATGGGCTTAAATAATTTTCGGGAATGTGCATAAGAGTGCTCCTTTTTCATATTTCAAATGGAATAATAGCATATTAAAAACCCCGCCACAAGCGGGGTGGGGGGTTATTTTTAAAAATTTACCTTGTTAAAGTATTGTGAAAATTCCTTTTCAATAATGTTTCTTTTTTCTTTGAGCAATTCTTGGTTGTTATCCTTTAAAATTATCGTTGCCTCATTTTGGCTGACCCTTACCCTAATGTTTTTAAAGCCTAAATTCATCATAAACATTTCAGCTTTTTCTACAAAATTAAGGGCGTTTGGGGTTATTTCCTCATTTGGCTTAATTCTTGTGGCAAGGCAGGCGTAGGCAGGCTTGTTCCAAAGAAACAGCCCTGCATTTTTCGCTTGCTTTCTTATTTCGTCCTTGGTGTAGCCGCAAAGTCTTAAGGGTGACAGCACCTTTAATTCCTCCAGCGCTTTCATGCCAGGGCGGTCGCCGCTGTCGTCGCTTGCGTTGGTGCCGTCAAGAATAACGGAGTAACCGTCGCTTTTTGCCTGTGCCTTTATTTGTGAAAAAATGCGCCTTTTGCAGTAGTAACAGCGCAGGGGGTCGTTACGCCTAACCTCATCATAATCTAAAATGTTTGTTTCAATTATTTTTAGTGGTATTTCAAGCTCACTTGCAATGCGCTTTGCATCCTCAAATTCAAATTGGGGCTGAAATGCTGATTTTACATAGTATGCTGTAACGTCTGCCCCACATTCTTTTGCACAATACAACAAAAAGGCAGAGTCAACTCCCCCTGAAAATGCAATTGCCGCACTGTTATATTTTTTGAAAAATGCTTTAATATCCATAGTCCTAATGTTCTATAATGTATGCCTTTAATATGCCCGATGATTTGTAATCTCTTTTACCTGCACCGCAGCCGATTTTGCAGATTTTGTAGCTGTTCGGCAGGGTGGCGTCGGTTTTTATTGCCGCCGCAATTGCACAGCCGGTGGGGGTAACAAGCTCCCCTTGAATTTCGGTTATTTTTAGCTTAATATCATTGCTTTTTGAAATGTTTTTAACCGCAGGAACGGGGATTTGCAGTATTCCGTGTTGGCACCTGACCGTACCCACGCCGTCATATAAGCAGGGGATAATTACGTTGTTTATTCCAATGCTGTCAAAGCAGTATGCAAAGGCATTTATGTCAATAATTGAGTCAATAGCCCCAACCTCGTGAAAATGCACTCGTTCAACGGTGGTGCCGTGTGCCTTGGCCTCCGCCTCCGCCAAAATCTCAAAAATTCTGCACGCAAGGCTTTTTGCACCTTGGCTTATGTCAGCAGAGTTAATTATTTTGTTAATGTCATTTAAGTTTCTGTGGTAATGCTCGTGGGGCAGCTTAACCTCTCCGTTGCCGTGCAGATATTCCATATCATGATCGTGGTTTTCGTGGTCGCTGTCTAAAATAACATTAAAATCACAGCAGGGTGTATTTGATTTTATTACATTGCTGATTTTTATATCATATCCGCCTGCGTCAATGCTGTTAAGGGCTTTAATTAAGCCAATTTTATCCACACCCAAATCAATAAGTGCGGCAACTGCCATATCTCCGCTTATTCCCGAGCTGCAATCAAAATATATACTTTTTTTCATATTGCTACACCTTGTTTACGCTTTGTCTGTTTATTTGGGCGGCTATGTAGCCTGCACCAAAGCCGTTGTCAATATTAACCGTCGCAACGCCGTTTGCACAGGAGTTTATCATGGTTAAAAGGGCGGAAAGCCCCTCAAAGCTTGCACCGTAGCCTACCGATGTGGGCACCGCAATAACAGGGCAGCCAACCAAGCCGCCTATAACGCTTGCCAGGGCACCTTCCATACCTGCAACGGCAACCACGCAGTTTGCATTTTCAAGGCTTTCCAAATTACTTAAAAGCCTGTGTATTCCGCTGACCCCCACATCAAAAATCCGCTCGACATAAGCGCCTAAAAATTCTGCTGTTTGGGCTGCCTCCTCGGCAACGGGTATGTCAGCCGTGCCGGCAGTGCAAACCACCACCTTGCCAATGGGTTTTTTGTTTTTTCTTTCAATTTTGAGTATTCTTGATTTTGAATCATACTCAATTTCGGGGATAACCTCTTTAACGGCGTTATACTGTTCTGCGCTTGCCCTTGTGCCCATAACTTCTCCGTTTGCGGCATACAGCTTGCCGAAAATAGCCTTTAGCTGCTCAATTTCCTTACCGCTGCAATATACCACTTCAGCAAAGCCCTGCCTTAATTCTCTGCTGGTGTCAAGCTTTGCATAGCCCAGCTCGTTATATGCCTCACGCCTTATCAGTGCGCTTGCATCATCAACGGAAATCTCTCCCGATTTTACTTTTTTAAGCAATTCTTTAATATCCATATTAACACCGCATTTAAGTATTTTTTTAATAATAGCACAAATTATTTTTGTTTTCAATTACTGTTGTAAACCCTGCAAAAAGCTGTTATATTTGATTTGAAAAATTTTTAACTTTTTTGGGACTTTTTACCCCCTTAAATCGTTATTAAAGTGAAAGGACCTTTCAACAGGAGGTGATGTGATGAAAAATGATGAGTATATTTGTGCGGTTAAGCGCAACAGCAACCGACTGTATCTCATTGCAATTTCCTTTACAAAATCACACCATGCCGCAGAGGATATTGTGCAGGACACATTTGTTAAGCTTTGGAATGGGGATAATGATTTTAAGGATGATGAGCATATTGACAAGTGGCTGACCGCAGTTTGCGTTAACAAAAGCAAGGATTATGTTAAGGCCTCGTTTTTCCGTAAAAATACCGACCTTGACGACGCAAAGGATTTATACACCTTTGACAGCGCCGACTGCATGGATATTTTTAACGCAGTTATGTCACTCCCTCAAAAGGAGCGCACCGTTATTCACTTGTTTTATTACGAGGATATGCCTGTTAAGGAAATAGCCGAGCTTATAAAGGCTAAGGAATCCACCGTAAGAACAAGATTGGCCCGTGCAAGAGAAAAGCTTAAAACAATTTTAGGAGATGATTGGATTAATGAATAACAAGTATAAAAATGCCTTGTCAGGAGTCCGTCACTCGGATGAGCTGGTTGATAGGATTTTTGACAATACAATTGATAATAAAAACGCAAAAAATAAAAAAGCAAAGGGCATGGCTCCGGCAAAATTAGTGATTATAGCAGTTGTTGTGGGCGTTTTGTTCGGAACAGGAATAATCGGCGGCATTGCCAAGGAATACAGGGATAATAACAATACCACTGCTGCCCCGACTGCCGAAACCACAACCGAAATGCCAACCGAGGAAAGCACGGCTCCCTCAACTACCGCCCCTGCCGAAACAACAGAAAGCACTACCGCAGCAGCTGCTGCCGTAACCCAAAAGCAAAAGCCGAATGATGATAACGATAATAATTCGTCAACGCCAATTAAGGCCGCAACCGACGAAAAGGTTACCTTAAGTGACGGCACAAAAATTTGCATAGGCGGCAAAATAGGCGTTCTTGAAAATGCCAAAGGGGTTACTGCGGAAATTAATAAATTTGTTGATGACGATATGGCAGGGCAGTTTGCTAAGTATTCCTATAATGATACCGTAGCCCCCGGGGATTTTCTTGATGTGTATATCGGCGGAAGTGATTTTGATTATTCAAAGGTTAAGGTTAACCTGGTTATTACCAACAATACCCGGTCAAAAATTAAGGTTAAGGACGCACAAATCTGTTATATTAACATTGAGAAGAAAGACAGCTGCGCAGACGAGGCAAAAATCAACGCTATGGGCATTACAACAGATATGACAATGAGCAGCGCTGTTGAGCAGCTTAACAAGCTGGGTTATAGCAGCAAAGGCAGGCTTAATTCCACAATCGGCTATGACGATACAATGAATGCCCTTAAAAAAATGCCCAAGGGCAGCTATTATAAAAGCAAGCAGGCAGTGCAGGATGAAACCGGCCGCCCGGACACATACCTTGTTTATGCCAAAACCAAGGCAGGCAATTACACTATCCTTAGCTTTGAAAATAAGAACGGCGAAAATTATTGCTCAATTACCATGAGCACCGAAAGCTATTATATGGAATAAGCTTTTATCAGTAAAATTTGAGCCGACAAAGTAATCATTATGCATTATAAAAACAGCCACAAGCACTTTCAAGCCTGTGGCTGTTTGCTGTCTTATTTTGTTTTACAATCACTCAGTCTGCCGCAGGCTTGTATTTATAGCCAAAGCTAAAATTTTACTATTGCTTTTTAGGCAAAGAAAAAAGACGGTTTGTTAACCGTCTTTTTTGTGGAGCTGATAGGCGGACTTGAACCGCCGACCTCATCCTTACCAAGGATGCGCTCTACCGCCTGAGCCATATCAGCAAAAATATTGGGTGATAAGCAAAACTTACCACCCGATGGCGACCCGAAACGGGCTCGAACCGTCGACCTCCAGCGTGACAGGCTGGCGTTCTAACCAACTGAACTACCGGGCCACTTGCTCTGCGAATAGTATTATAACCAATGAATTGTAATATGTCAAGATTTTTTTATTGAAATAAATAAATGTATTTTGTATAATTGCATTAGACAGGCGGTGGTTTTATGCTTAAGGATTTGCACATTCATATTGAGAGGGGAGATTACACCCTTGAATGGATTGATAAATTTGTTAACCAAGCGGTTAAAATGAATATAGATGAAATTAATTTGCTGGAACATTCTATCAGAATTAAGGAGTTTCATCCCACCTTTAAGGAGGCAAGGGAGTATAACCTATACCAAAAGCGCTGGTTTGATGGCAAACGGCAGCAGGCTCACACAATGGCGGAATATAAGGCGCTTATTGATAAGGTAAGGCGCAGGGAATACCCGGTTAAAATTAATTTCGGATTGGAAATCTGCTGGTTTGAGCAGCATGAGGATTTTATTCGTAAGCAGGTAAGTGACGGTTATTTCGATTACCTTATCGGCTCGGTTCACTGGATTGATAATTGGACCTTTAATCAGCGTAAATACCAGTGGCTTGGCAAGGATGTTAACAGGCTTTATGAAAGGTATTACCAAATGTCTGAAACCCTGATTGAAAGCGATATTTTTGATATAATCGGGCACCCCGATTTAATCGGCTGCCATTCACTTTACCCAAGCTACGATTTAACACCAACATATAAAAGCCTTTGCGAAAAGGCAAAGGCTCACAATGTTATGGTTGAAATGAATACCTCAAAGGGCTTGGGGCTTAATAAAAAGCTCCTGACTGTTGCCAAGGAGGTTGGCGTTACCTTTTCAACCGGGTCTGACGCCCATCGCCCGGAGGATGTGGGCAGAGGTATTAAAGAGGTAACACAGCTTATATTTTGAGGTTCAAATGTATAGGATTATTTAATTATCAGCTGCGCCCAAAACCGAAGGTAAGGCTTTGAGGGTCTTGAAACAGGGGTATAATCGGCGGCTTAGCCGTGAATAAAAAGAACACAAGGCTTGTTAATATCAGCATTATAAAGGCTATTGTGTTGGGCGTGCCCTTACCCACCGAGTTGTTCAGCAGCAGGTAGTTCAGCACAAATGCAACGGCTACCCCTACAAAAAATGATGAAATGTTAACCCATTCGCTGTTGCCGCCCAAGGCTCCGTTAAATGTGTAAAAATAGCTAAGGGTGCTCCACATTCCCATTATTATTGAAATGTAGGACGCAAAGTAAATGTTAAATTTATCATTCTTCAGTTGTGATTGCAAATAAAATGTAAATATTAAATAGGGAAAGAAAAGCAGCTTCATGTGCTCCCAAGGGCTTTCGTTCACAGGGCAAAAATAGCCCACAATTCGGCTTTGCCCCAGCCAATCATATAAAAAGTGCTGAATTGTTCCTGTAATGCTTACAAAGATAAACCCTGCAATCATCAGCTTTAATAATCGTTTGTTCATAATATATATTATGAACAATAATTTTAGGTTATTCAAAAAGCCTATTATTCAAAAAAGCCCTTGGATTTTCCAAGGGCACAGCGTGTCGAAAAAGTTTTTTTGGCACGCTGCAAGGCTGTTGAGAAAGGTTCTGAATTTCGTTTTCTTGCGAACTTTGCTGTACGCCGGTACTGCTTGTGAGCAAAAAACGAAAAACGCCAAAACCGCCGCAAACTCGATGTTTGCGGCGGTTTTCTTTGAATTATGTTTTTATAATGTTTTTTTCAGTATAGGATTGCCCATCCATACACTTAATGTTTTACAAAATAACTTTGGCGTGTTTCAGGGCCTTTAACGACAGTCTAAGCCCTTGGAAAATCCAAGGGCTTAATCTTATTCGTCTGCGTGGATAACGTTGTAAAGCTTGTCGGGATAATCGGTCATTATGCAGTCAGCACCTACCGATGATAAATATTCCAGCTGTTTTTCATCATTAATTGTCCAATACTGAACGGCAATATTGTGGCTGTGAGCGTAGTTGATAACCTTTGCTGTTGCCAGGTTTGCAGCAATTCTCCAAGGCATATTGTATGGAATTTGAAGGGCAATGTATTTAGCCTCAAAATTCTTATCATTTTTAAGTGCTGCCGAGTAGAAGGACAATACCTCTTTTATTGTGGCACTGCGCTTAAGGGCAGGGTAGTTATCGTCAACATAGAAGGATACTTCTTCTTTAAATGTTCCGAAAATTACATCGTTTAAAAGGTTGCGTTCTTCTAAAATAGGATAGAGAATGTCAACACCCTTTTTACCCAGGTCGCCTCCGTTTTTAATTTCGATAATATAATCAAAATCGCCGTTAGCCATAAGGTAATCTAAAATATCCTCAACCCTTACAATTTTTAAATCGTCGGGCACATTGTCGCCCTTAAGCTGAGAATAGGGCATTTCGCCGTCGGTGTTTTCAAACTTGGCGCCAATGTTCAGCTGCCTTAATTCTTCGTATGTATAATTTTCCGGCCTTGCCTCTGCGTCGCCTAAAACCTCCTCGCAGTCGGTTGTTCTTTCAAGCGTGTCGTCATGGAGCAAAACCAATACATTATCCTTAGTAATGTGCAAATCGAATTCAAAAACATCAACATTAAAGTTTTCGTTTTCAATGCAGTTCCTAAAAGCAACCATTGATTCCTCCGGCTCAATTCCGCCGCCGCTTCTGTGTGCGCTTACATAAGGCTTGCCGGTTGTGTTAATGTATTTGTTATCGGTTTCGTATGTTTTAATGTTCTTTGGGTTTGAATGCCAATTAACCGATATTGTGTCGCCCACAACAAAAGCAAGTATAACGGCCAAAAACACGCAAAGTATTTTTTTGCCGATTCCAAATTTTTTCTTTTTCTTTGTTTCCATAGAAAATACCCCCTTGCCGTGATTATAACATATAATCAATTTTATAACAAGAGGGTGGAGAATAGTGAAATTTTGCAAAAAAATAAAGGCACCCATTAAAGAGTGCCTTGTTGGCGCAGAGGGTGGGATTCGAACCCACGTGGGCGTGAACCCAAACGGTTTTCAAGACCGCCTCGTTATGACCACTTCGATACCTCTGCATTACTTAATGCTTTGATATATTACCATAAGTTAATAGAGATGTCAAGAAAAAATTTGATTTATTTTTATTTATTTTTCCTTGACATTTTATGCACTATATGATAAAGTATTGCTTGCACGAAAGTGTAAAAACTTGACAGGTTAGTTAAGTCACACGCAGAAGTACTCAAGTTGGTGACGAGGCGCCCCTGCTAAGGGCGTAGGTCGGGAAACCGGCGCGAGAGTTCGAGTCTCTCCTTCTGCGCCAAAAGGTATCAAGGTTTTTTCCTTGATACTTTTTCTTTTTGTAAGAATGTACCTAATTGGAGAGACGAGAACTCTACCGTCCATCTTTTTGCGCAGCAAAAAGGGACATACAATAGGATAGTTAGCACAGCGAACTGACAGGGCGGAGCCCTGTCGAGTCTCTCCTTCTGCGCCAAAAAGGTATCAAGGTTTTTCCTTGATACTTTTTCTTTTTGTAAGAATGTGTCTAACGGGAGAGACGAGAACTCTACCGTCCATCTTTTTGCGCAGCAAAAAGGGACACATAATAGGATAGTTCGCACAGCGAACTGACAGGGCAACGCCAAATGCCGGCAAATCTCATTTTGTGAGGTTTGCTTTTTATTTTACGAAAAATAACGCTCCGACTAACACGCTAATGCATAATGTGTGGTTCTGCGCTTGTTCTAAAAACTGCATTAGCCGCTTATACTATGTATTAGAGAGTTAGATTCAAAGGGAGCGGGTGAATCGGATGATAGATAAACGCATCGGAAAACGAATAAAGGAATGTCGTGAAAGGTTAGGGCTTACTCAAGAACAGTTTTCAGAAAAGACAGGTCTTTCCGTCAACTATATTTCTACGGTTGAGCGTGGCGGCTCTTTCCCAAGGTATGAAAAGCTGATAACCATAATCAACGGCTTGGAGGTTTCGGCAGACGCAATCTTTTGTGATGTTATAAACGGCTCGGTTGAATATAAGGAAAACGAAATCAGCCGCCGTATTTCCGCTTTACCGACAGAGGAGCAAAACAAAATTTTGGAAATGCTTGACCTTATGATAAAGCAGGCAGAAAACAACAAATAACGGTATATTTTTATCAACTGCACAATTTTTGTGCAGTTTTTTATTTTTACTGCCTTTTTTCGACAAATTTTTCTGTTTTAATAGTCTATACTGTGCATTAGCAAGTGATAAACACTTGTAAATACACATAAGGAGAATTGTATTATGATTATTGAAAAGAAATGTTGTTTTACAGGTCACAGACCTAAATCTCTGCCGTTTGGTTATAATGAGAATGAACCGGCGTGCAAGAAGCTAAAGGAACAGCTAATGGAAAACATTGAAAGGCAAATTACCGATAACGGAGTAACACACTTTGTTTCAGGTATGGCAACGGGTGTTGACATATATGCTGCGGAGGCTGTTCTGGAACTTAAAAAGAAATATCCTAATATCACGCTTGAATGTGTAATTCCCTGCGAAACACAAGCGAATGATTGGAGTGAAAGTTGGAGGGATAGATACTTTGATATCATTATTCGCTCAGATGATGCAAAAACATTGCAAACCCATTACAGTTCTGGTTGCATGAGAAAGAGAAACGAGTACATGGTTGATAACAGCGATGTTGTGATAGCTGTGTGGAACGGCAAGAAAGGAGGTACAGGAGGTACTGTTGAATACGCTTTGAAAAATGAGAAGAATGTAGTTATAATTGACCCGAACAAACTGTGTTGATGGGCAATTCAGTTTTAATAGTCCTTATCTTTGCTTAATCGAAAACTACTGCACAAAACAATCATTGACAAATTTTGTTTGGTGTAGTATTATGATTAAAATATATTTCCTATGAGGGAGTAGCGAGCGCAGGTGAACTGCGTAGCAAGTCAACATACTGGTTTTTAACCTGGCTTGTTTTAAATTGCGAGACTCATGTATGACCGTGCGCTGTACTTGTAGCCTTGTTTATTTTCCGCTTTTTCGACTCGAGTGCAGCTTTACGGCTGTACACGGGTCTTTTTTGTTAGTATGGGGGAAGTAAAAATGGAATGGGGATTTATGTTTTTCTTTAACAGCGTGCTGCTTGGAGTAGGGCTGGCTATGGACGCTTTTTCGGTTTCTATGGCAAACGGACTTAACGAGCCGAAAATGGGCAAGGGTAAAATGTGCGGCGTTGCAGGTGTTTTTGCGGCTTTTCAGGCAATTATGCCAATGACCGGTTGGATATGCGTTCACACCATAATACGCTATTTTACTAAGTTTGAAAGTTTCATACCCTGGATAGCCCTTGTGTTGCTGCTTTACATCGGCGGCAAAATGCTCATTGAGGGCATACGCAACAGGGGAGAGGTTGTTGAAAAGCTCGGGCTTGGCTTTGGTGCACTGCTGGTTCAAGGCGTTGCAACATCTATTGACGCACTGAGCGTTGGCTTTACCATTTCCGAATACGGCTGGGTTATGGCACTGACAGCATCGCTTATTATTGCCGCAGTAACTTTTATAATATGTATGGCAGGGCTTGTTATCGGCAAAAAGTTCGGCACTGAGTTGTCAAATAAGGCGGATATTTTAGGCGGAGTTATTCTTATAGCTATCGGCCTTGAAATATTCTTGACGGGGATTTTCGGTTAAAAATTCAAGTAACGCTTATTTAAACGAAAAGCGGCAAGCAATTATGCCTGCCGTTTTTATGTTTGTGGTTGTATTATAAAGAAAGAACGCCGCTCGAAAGGGCGGCGTTTAATTTGCTTAATTACTCTTCATTGAGCTTTGCGAAACATTCACTGCAATATACAGGGCGACCGTCTTTTGGAATAAACGGAACCTTGCAAGCTTTGCCGCATTGTGCGCAAGTAGCGTCGTGCAATTCTCTGGCAGCTGCTTTTCTTGCGTTTCTGCAAGCCTTGCAGCGTTGGGGCTCGTTTTCAAAGCCTTTTTCGGCATAAAACTCTTGCTCACCTGCAGTGAAAACAAATTCGTTGTTGCAATCTTTGCAAATTAAAATCTTGTCTTCGTACATTTTGTTCTACCTCTCTAAAGATTTTGCCTGGGGAATTTCTAAGGAAAAATAATCAGGTTCCCATTGCAGATGAAAGCATAAATTATTTTTTACCTTGGTGCCAGGGTTCTATTCAAAAAGCAACTCCATTGAGTTTCTTGCGAATACGCTGAATCGCATTGTCAATAGCTTTTGGGTTTTTGCCCAGCCGTTCGGCAATGTCGCTGTATGAGCAGCCCACAATATGCAGCCTTAGTACCTGGTTTTCAAAGCTAGATAGGCCTTCGTATAAAGTGTCTGTAAGGCTTGAAACGCTTTCCTTTGCAAGGTATTCGTCCTCTGCGCTTAAGCCAACCATAGAATCCAAATAGCTTTCATCAAGGGTAACAAGACTTGATTGGGGAATGTCTTTCAGTCTTGAAAATTTTCTTAAAGCTGTTTGAATTGAATTTTCTATGCACCTTGAAGCATAGGTAACAAACTTAGCACCCTTATCGGCGTTATACGACTTGATTGCTGCCAGCAGGCCAATCATGCCCTCCTGAACCAAATCGTCCTTCTCTAAAGGAGAATTAATGTATTTCATTGCGATTGATTCAACGGCGGGGCGATATTTTTCAATCAATTTGTCGATAACCTCGTTTTGCCCGCTTTTAATTCTTTTAAGCAATTGTACATCTGTTTCGGAACTAATGTCAGGCATGTTTACCTCCAAATATGCTCGTCTATTTATAATAGAATAACTTAAATCAGAAAAATAGTCAATGCTTATTTGATAATTTTGTACAAAAAAACATAAAATTCTGTATTTTTTTGGTACTTTTTACACATTAAATCTGAATAAAGTGATGTCGCCGTCTTTCATAACATAATCCTTGCCCTCACTGCGAACAAGGCCCTTTTCTTTAGCGGCAACCATTGAGCCGCAAGCCATAAGGTCGTCATAAGCAACAATCTCAGCCCTGATAAAGCCACGCTCAAAGTCGGTGTGAATTTTGCCTGCCGCTTGGGGTGCCTTGGTACCTTTTTTAATTGTCCAGGCTCTAACCTCTTGTTTGCCGGCAGTTAAAAAGCTGATAAGTCCAAGCAGGGAATAGCTCTTTTTGATAAGGCGGTCAAGACCGGAGGTTTCAAGGCCCATATCCTCAAGAAATACCTCTTTTTCGTCCGGGTCAAGCTCAGCAATTTCTGCCTCCATTTCAGCACAAATGGGGAAGGTTTCCGCCCCCTCGCTTGCAGCAATCTCCTTAACGGTGTTGTAGTATTTGTTATTTTCGATTGCGTTATCAACAAAATCGTTTTCGCCCATATTGCAGGCATAAATAACAGGCTTTATTGTAAGCAGTGCAACCTCTTTAAGATACTCTGCCTCATCCTCGCTGATTTCAACCGAACGGGCGGTTTTTCCTGTTTCCATCTCGGCTGCAAGCCTTTCTAAAAATGCAACCTCGCCGGCAATGGTTTTGTCGCCCTTCATTGCTTTTTTGCGGTTGTCAATTCTTCTTGTTAACAAGTCAAGGTCTGATAAAATCAGCTCCAAATTAATGGTTTCAATGTCTCTTGCAGGGTCAATGCTGCCGTCAACATGCGTAATATCGTCGTTATCAAAGCATCTTACAACATGGATGATAGCATCAACCTCACGAATGTGTGATAAAAACTTGTTGCCCAGGCCCTCGCCCTGGCTTGCACCCTTAACAAGGCCTGCAATATCTACAAATTCAATTGTTGCAGGTGTAAATTTGTCAGGCTCATACATTTCGGCAAGCTTGTCAAGCCTTTCGTCAGGCACGCTTACCATGCCGATATTCGGCTCTATTGTGCAGAAGGGGTAGTTTGCACTTTGCGCTCCTGCGTTTGTTATAGCATTAAAAAGTGTGCTTTTTCCTACATTAGGAAGACCAACCATACCTAATTTCATGGGTTTCTCTCCTTAAATCATTATTATTCGACTATTATATATCAACCAAATAAAATTTACAAGTATAAATAATATCTTGACATTGGGCTGTAAATACACTAAAATACTATTTAATATTTTTCATTAATACTGTTTTTAAACACCATGAAAAAGGGAGAGATAAAGTAATGAAACTCAGCGGTTCACAAATAGTTCTTGAGGTATTGAAGGAGCAGGGAGTTGACACTGTTTTCGGCTACCCGGGCGGCACAATCCTTAACATATTTGATGAGTTATACAAATATGGCGATACTTTTAACCATATCCTCACTGCTCATGAGCAAGGGGCTTCCCATGCCGCAGACGGTTACGCAAGGGCAACAGGCAAGGTTGGCGTTTGCTTTGCAACCTCAGGACCGGGCTCAACAAACCTTGTAACCGGCATTGCCACCGCATATATGGATTCAATACCTATGGTTGCAATTACCTGCAACTATGCAACATCCGGCCTTGGCCGTGACAGCTTCCAGGAGGTTGACATTTGCGGTATCACAATGCCGATAACCAAGCACAATTTTCAGGTTAAATCACTTGAGACCCTTGCTCCTACAATCAGAAGAGCGTTCAGGATTGCACAAAGCGGTCGTAAGGGCCCTGTTTTGGTAGATATTCCAAAGGACTTCACAGACCCTAAAAATCTTTGCGAATACACTCCCGAGCCTGCACAGGCTCCCGATGAAAGCGTTAAGCCCACAGGGGATACCTTTGAAAGGGCCGTTGAACTGCTTAAAAGTGCTAAAAAGCCTTTGATTTATGTAGGCGGCGGCGCTGTGCTTTCAAATGTAGGCGAAGATTTGATTACATTTGCAGAAAAGATAGACGCACCTGTTGTTTCAAGCCTTATGGGTCTTGGCGCATTTCCAAACGGCCATCCGCTCCATGTGGGTTTAATCGGTATGCACGGCCATTTTGAATCTAACAAGGCTGCGCATGATTGCGATGTTCTTATTACCTGCGGTGCAAGATTTTCTGACCGTGTTGCAGGCAACAGAAAGAAATTTGCTCCCAATGCGGAGATTTTACATATTGATATTGACGCTGCCGAGATGGATAAAAATATTAACTCAAATTATCATCTCCGTGGCAACCTTAACGAGCTTATTCCTCAGCTTACCCGTGCGGTTGAACAGCTTGACCACACAGAGTGGAAGAACGAGGTTAACTCCTTCAGGCGCCCGTTTAAGCAGCTGCAAATAGGGGATTATGTTAACCCTCAGGTGCTTATTGAAAAGATTGACGCCGCAACAGCAGACGATGCTATTGTGGTTACCGATGTCGGTCAGCACCAACTGTGGGCTGCACAGTTTTATAAATTTAAGCACCCAAGAACCCTGTTAACATCAGGCGGCTTGGGCACAATGGGCTATTCAATGGGCGCTGCTATCGGCGGTCAGGTGGGTTGCCCCGATAAGCAGGTTGTTATGTTTGCAGGCGACGGCGGCTTCCACATGAATTTGTCAGAGCTTGCTACTATGGCATCATACAATGTTCCGGTTAAAATGTTCATTATGAACAATACCGTTTTGGGCATGGTTCGCCAATGGCAAAAGCTTTTCTATGAAAACCGTTTTTCAGATACCGACCCTCACAGAGCTACAGATTTTGTTAAGGTTGCGGAGGGCTTTGGTGTTAAGGCATTCAGAATTAATACCAATGACGAAATTGCCGATGTTTTAAAGCAGGTGTTTGAATATCAGGGCCCTGTTCTTGTTGATTGCAGAATCAGCCCGGATTCAAACGTTCTTCCTATGATTCCTCCCGGAGGAGCACATACGGATATTATTGAAACTTTTAACTAAGGGGGCGCTTAAAATGAAGGAAAAGTTGATTTTATCAGTTCTTGTTGATAACGAAAGCGGTGTTCTTCAAAGAGTAGCTTCGCTTTTTTCAAGAAGAAATTATAATATTTCATCACTTACCGTAAGTGAAACCGAGGACGAGAATTTTTCCCGTATGACAATTGAAACCTACACCGAGCCTGAAAATTTCAGGCAAATCAAGCGCCAGCTTGCAAAGCTTGAAATTGTAAAAAAGGTTGCCGAGCTGACAGATGAAAATTCCGTTTCTTCGGAGCTTTTGCTTGTTAAGGTTCATGCTCAGGGTATTCCTCAGAAAAATGAGCTTTTGGCGTTTAATGTGCGCTACGGTGCAAGGGTTATTGATATTTCGCTTACAACAATTACACTTGAATTTACCGGCGCAGGTGAAACAATCGACGGCTTTGTTGATTATCTTGACAAGCACTTCGGCATTGTTGAGCTTGCAAGAACAGGTGTTACCTCTCTGGTGCGTGGCGAAGGTTCGTTCACAGAGGATGTATAATGTTAAAATATATTAGAGAAAATAGGTGATTATAAATATGGGAATGACTATGACTCAAAAAATCCTTGCAGCACATGCAGGGCTTGACAGTGTTGTGGCAGGTCAGCTTATTGAGGCAAAGCTGGATATGGTTTTGGGTAACGATGTAACCTCTCCCGTTGCCATTAACGAAATGAATAAGTTTGACAAAAAGTCTGTTTTTGACAAAACAAGAATTTCTCTTGTTATGGACCATTTTACCCCTAACAAGGATATTCAGTCGGCAGAAAACTGCAAGCAGGTACGTGAATTTGCAAAAAGCTATGGCATTACTCACTATTTTGATGTTGGCAATATGGGCATTGAGCATGCTTTGTTGCCTGAGCAGGGCATTGTTACCTGCGGCGACTGCATTATCGGTGCCGATTCTCACACCTGCACCTACGGCGCATTGGGCGCATTTTCAACAGGTGTTGGCTCGACCGATATGGCGGCAGGTATGGTAACAGGCAAGGCTTGGTTCAAGGTGCCTTCCGCTATTAAAGTAGTAATTACAGGCAAAAAGAAAAAGTACATAAGCGGTAAGGATGTTATCCTTCATCTTATCGGTAAAATCGGCGTTGACGGTGCACTTTATAAGTCACTTGAATTTACAGGGGACGGTATAAGTGAGCTTTCTATGGACGACAGGCTCTGCATTTCAAACATGGCTATTGAATGTGGCGCTAAAAACGGAATTTTCCCTGTTGATGATGTAACTCTTGAATATGTTAATGGCAGAAGCGAAAGGGAATATACCGTGTTTGAGGCTGACGCCGACGCAGAATATGACGAAACAATTACTATTGATTTATCACAGCTTAAATCAACTGTTGCTTTCCCGCATCTTCCTGAAAACACCAAGACCTTTGACGAGTTTGGCGAAATTAAAATCGACCAGGTTGTTATCGGCTCATGCACAAACGGAAGAATGGAGGATATGCGCACAGCCGCAGAAATCCTTAAGGGCAAAAAGGTTGCTGACGGTGTAAGAGTTATTGTTATTCCTGCAACACAGCAGATTTATCTTAACTGTATTAAAGAGGGCTTGGCAGAGATTTTTGTTGAGGCCGGCGCAATTGTTTCAACTCCTACCTGCGGTCCCTGCCTTGGCGGTCACATGGGCATTCTTGCAGCAGGGGAAAAGGCCGTTTCAACCTCTAACAGGAACTTTGTGGGCAGAATGGGCCACACAAAATCAGAAATTTATCTTGCATCTCCTGCAGTAGCTGCCGCTTCGGCTGTTAAGGGCTATATTGCAGACCCTGCAAAACTTTAAGGAGGTAGGTTATGAACGCTAAAGGTAAGGTACATAAGTTTGGGGATAATGTTGATACCGATGTTATCATCCCTGCAAGATATTTAAACCGCAGTGATGAGGAGTGGTTGGCTTCCCACTGCATGGAGGATATTGACGCCCGGTTTGCGTCAACTGTTAAAAAGGGCGATATTATGGTTGCCCAAGCTAATTTCGGCTGCGGCTCATCAAGAGAGCATGCTCCGATTGCCATTAAGGCTTCGGGCATAAGCTGCGTTATTGCTTCCACATTTGCAAGAATTTTTTACAGAAACGCAATTAATATCGGTCTTGCCATTCTTGAATGTGACGAGGCTGCTAAGGATATTAAGGACGGCGACGAGGTCGAGGTTGACTTTGACAGCGGCGTTATCACAAACTGCACAACAGGCAAAACCTATCAGGCTCAGCCGTTCCCTGAATTTATTCAAAATATTATTAAGAACGGCGGACTTATGAAGTCAATTAACTAAAAGAGGATAAGCTTATGAAACCATTTGTGTTAAATGATGATGCTTTGCGTAAGGGCTGGGGCGGCATCGGCCAGTATTGGTTCTCTTTAAAGGATTATACCATTAAGGATGTTGCAGAGCTTGCACACCTTGAAAGACCCGAACACATTTCTCAGTCTGCATATTTTGTGTCAATAGGTTACATTCCTTATTTTGTTGTTTCCGACGAGGAGGTTATGCACTCCTATGTTGACACTCTCACAAATCAAAAGCTGAAAGCAGCGCTTTCTAAAATTGATGAGGATGATTATGTTGAGTCCTTTTGGAAATACTTTAATGTATATACCCAATTGTCTGAGGGCTGGCAGGAGTTTGAGGATGCCTATGTGCTTAAAAAGGCTCAAACCTGGTGCCAGGAAAACGCAATTGAATACACAGTAAATGCTTAGTAAAAAGCCGACCGATAGTCAATATCGGCCGGCTTTAAAATTTGTAAGCTGTATTATTTCAATTTGCAGATTTACTTATTCATCTTTTTATTGTTGGTTCTGTTAAGCAGGTAATCCACGCTGACATTGTAAAAATCGGCAAGTTTAATAAGAATTGCCGTGGGAATATCGTTTTCTCCGGTTTCGTATTTTGAATATCCCGTTTGCGACATTCCTAAGATTTTTGCAATTTGCGTTTGGTTTAAATCGCTGTCTTCTCTTAAATCACGAATACGATTATACATAAAATCGACCTCCTTTGAAAATTATATGTTAACCTAAAACAGATTATTGACATTTAACCTGAAATAGGTTAAAATATCTTTATCATATATGAAAAGGAGAATTGTTATGAATTGTTACTATCACACTGACAGACAAGCGGTTGCTCAATGTATCGACTGCGGAAAGGGCTTGTGCAGCGAATGTGCCTCCCATTACGATAAACCGATATGTATGGGTTGCGTAATGAACAGAAACCAAGAACTAAAGAGTTCTGCTTTTAAAAGCTTGGCATCACTGATTATCGGTATAGTGTTGGGCGTTGTTTTTTACATAATCAATAAATCGGGCAGTGATGGCCCAACCGAATTTTCGCTGTTTACAGCAATTATTTTCGGCATTGAGATTGCAGGCATACCTGTTGGCTGGAAAGCTTTGAACAAAATTACGCCGAATATGTTTATTTGGTTGCCCCTTGCAGGCTGGGTAATTTATTATGTCGTAAAATTTGTGTTAGCCCTTTTAATCGGTATTATTGCAGTGCCTGTTAAAACAATCAAAGGCTTTGTTCAATATTCAAAGGCGATTAAGAATGATGCCTACGCTATGAAAAGCTTTAAGTAAGATATGGAATTTGTAAGGGTTACATTTATACCGGCAGGCTTTTTTGTGGGGCTGGCATTTGTCATATTAATTATTGTTGCAGTAATCAATGGGGAATTGGGCACCGCATTTGAGCTGCTGATTCAGTTTATCGAAAGGTATAAGCTTATTATCAGCATTATTTTGGGCATTCTTTTCGGTGTCTTCGGCGCTTTCCTAAGTGGTGGCGAAAACGGCAAGGCAACTGCTTTGTCAGCGGCTGCACTTGTGCTTAACGGCCCTGTATTAAAAGAGGCAATCGTTTGGATTATTGATTTGTTAAGCAGTGTTGTAAGCACCGACAGCGACCCGTTTTCAAATGCAATAATGTTTTTGCTTATGCTTGTTCCCATAATATTTACAGCACTTGTTATGTGTGTGCTGCTGGCATTGTTCTTCGGGTTAACAACATTATTGCCGGTGGCAATAATAGACAGCTGCGTTGAAAATGACAGTAAGGTGCTGTTGGCTATTTATTTGGTAATACATTTTGTTGTAATGGGCGTATTGGCAATAGGGATGTATTAAAAGCAGTAAACAATATTGTCTAAAAACTCACGGCAAACAGTTGCTGTGAGTTTTTTTGAAAAATTTTAAAAATACTATTGCAATTGGTAGATTTATGTGCTATTATATCAACAGTTAGCAATAGCTAACTAACAAGACGATGGTTTATCGTCTTAATTTTAAAAGTAGTAGTTAGCAATTGCTAACTTAATGGTGCAATATGATTGAACAGTATCTTGTAAAAAATTGCTCGCCCACCTTGGCGTCCCTTAAAACAGCAAATTTAATCAATGTTCCGTTTCAAAAATATGATGAATTATTATCATCTGTAAGGGAGTGGAACACACGCCTTAACCCAAAGGGTGTTGATTTAATAGTGCTTAAGGTGTGCGAAAATACGGCGCTTATTTATGTTTGCCGCAAGGCAAGCCTGCAAAAGGACTTAAACTCAAAAGCCGTTGCCGATTTTTTAAAGCAATACGGCTACACCTCAACTGATGTTAACAACTGCATTGCAAGATTGGTACAAAGACTTTCACTTTCGGCTGATTTTCCCCATGAAATAGGCGTGTTCCTCGGCTATCCCTTAGAGGATGTTGTGGGCTTTATAAATAATCATGGGCAAAACAGCAAATGCTGTGGTTGTTGGAAGGTTTATTGCAATGAGTGCGAGGCTACGAAAACCTTTGCAAGGTTCAAAAAATGCACAAGAATTTATTGTAAATTATGGTCGCAGGGCAGAAGCGTTTTGAAACTTACCGTTGCGGCATAGTGATTAGGGAAAGGATTAATAATGACTAAAACAGCTATTGTATATTGGAGCGGAACAGGTAATACCGCCGCTATGGCAGATTTTGTTGCCGAGGGCGCAAAAAATGCCGGTGCAGATGTTGCACTTTTTACTGCCGATGAATTTTCGGCTGACAAAATTAACGATTTTGATTCCTTTGCTTTCGGTTGCCCCTCAATGGGCTGCGAGCAGCTTGAGGATTCCGAATTTGAACCTATGTTTGATTCCTGCAAAAGCGGACTTAAAGGCAAAAAGATTGCTCTTTTCGGTTCATACGGCTGGGGCGACGGCGAATGGATGCGCACCTGGGAGGATGATTGCAAAGCCTTCGGCTTGGCTCTTGCCTGTCACAGCGTAATTTGCAATGATGCGCCCGACAGCGACGCTGAACAGCAATGCAAAGCCCTTGGTACTGCACTTGCGTAAATTTAATTAAGTTATTTACATTCCTCATTTACTCCTTCAAGTTTTCTACCGATTGTTTTTGCCGACAATCCCCCCCATAAAAGACTAATTTTTACCACGAGGAATGTTGTAATCAAACCACCCATTTTTTGGGTGGTTTTTTACTTTAAATCTAAACATTTTGTAAAATAATAACACCGTTGCTTGCTTTTAGTACTAATTTATATATTAATAAATATTGCAAAGAGTTTTTTACTATGCTATAATTACAATGACTATAACAATATGGAAAAGTGTGTAAAATGGTAATTTTGGGTATCGACCCCGGCTACGCCATTGTTGGTTGGGGAGTTGTTGAATATAAAAATTCCAGATTTCGTGTGCTTGGCTACGGTGCAATAACCACCGATGCGGGAACGCCGTTCCCCCAAAGGCTGCAAACAATTTATAACGATATGTGCTACTTATTTGAAAAATATAAGCCCGACGCTATGAGCATGGAAAAGCTTTTCTACAATTCAAACCAAAAAACCGTTATTGATGTTGCGCAGGCAAGGGGAGTTATTACCCTATCCGCTCAGCTTTACCAAAAGGATATTTACGAATACACACCCTTGCAGGTTAAGCAATCGGTTACCGGCTACGGCAGGGCTGAAAAAAAGCAGGTAATGGAAATGACCAAAAATATTTTAGGCCTGAAAGAAGTTCCCAAGCCTGACGATACGGCAGACGCTTTGGCTATGGCCATTTGCCACGGCCATGTGAGCGGCTCGTCAATTAACAGGATAAACGAGCTTATTAAAAAACAATCGGAAAGTGAAAATAAAAAATGATTTACAATGTTAACGGAACACTTACATATACAGAGCCCACCTTTGCGGTTGTGGAATGCGGCGGTGTAGGCTTTAAATGCTTTGTAAGCATGAACACCTTAAAGGATTTAACCTCAATCGGCACAAGGGTAAATTTGTTTACCTATATGTCTGTAAGAGAGGATGCAATGGATTTGTTCGGCTTCAGCACACAGGCTGAATTGCAGGCATTTAAGCTTTTGATTACAGTCAGCGGTGTGGGCCCAAAGGCGGCAATAGCAATTTTAAGCGTTTTATCCCCTGACAGGCTATCAATCGCAGTTTCAAGCGGCGATGTTAAATCAATTCAGGCTGCTAACGGCGTGGGCAAAAAAACCGCTGAAAGAGTTGTGCTTGAATTAAAGGATAAAATGGTGGGTGTGGGCTCGGCAAGCGCCGCATCGGTTGTTGAGGGCATACAGTCGGTTGCCGCAAGCAGCAACGCACAGGAGGCTGTGGAGGTTCTTGTATCCCTCGGCTTTAACCAATCAGATGCCGCAATGGTTGTCGGCGCTATGGATAAATCGCTGTCGGTTGACGATATGATACGAAAAGGCCTAAAACAGTTATCTTCGCAATTATAGTAGAGGATTGAGGATTTAGTTATGATTGAAAACGAATTTGAATATGACTTTGAAAACAGAATATCCGCACCCGAATACACTGCGGAGGATGTGGACATTGAAAACTCGCTAAGGCCTAAGCATTTAACCGATTATATCGGCCAGGAAAAGGCTAAGGAAAATCTTTCAATTTACATTCAGGCGGCAAAGTTGAGGGGCGAACCCCTTGACCATGTGCTTTTATACGGCCCTCCCGGCCTTGGTAAAACCACCTTGGCAGGAATTGTTGCCAATGAAATGGGAGTCAATCTTCGTATTACCTCAGGCCCGGCAATCGAAAAGCAGGGCGATTTGGTGGCTATTCTTTCAAATTTGGAGCCCGGCGATGTGCTTTTTATTGACGAAATTCATCGCCTTAACAGAACTGTTGAAGAAATTTTGTATCCTGCAATGGAGGACGGCAAAATTGATATTATTATCGGCAAGGGACCCAGCGCAAGGAGCTATCAGCTCAGCCTGCCAAGCTTTACGTTAATCGGCGCAACCACAAGGGCAGGTCAAATTTCCGCCCCCCTTAGAGACAGATTCGGCGTTGTACTTCGCCTTGAAATGTATTCTAACGACGAGCTTGCAAGCATCGTTAAGCGTTCGTCAAAAATATTAAACATTCCTCTTGACGAGCAAGGGGCATATCAAATTGCCTCCCGTTCAAGGGGAACACCCCGTATTGCAAACAGGCTGCTTAAGCGCTCCCGTGATTTTGCCGAGGTTAAGTATGACGGCGTGATTACCGAGGAGGCGGCAAACGATGCCCTTGGCTCAATGGATATTGACGAGCTTGGGCTTGACGCAATCGACAGGCGGCTGTTGAGCACAATGATAAAAAATTATAACGGCGGACCTGTCGGCCTTGAAACCATTGCAGCGGCAATCGGCGAAGAGGCTATCACAATTGAGGATGTTTACGAGCCGTATTTAATGCAAATCGGTTTTCTTTCAAGAACACCACGAGGCAGATGCGTTACTCCTGCGGGATACAGGCATTTGGGAATCAGCATTAACGAAAACAGCGTTATTTCAAATGATTCAAGCGCACAAACCACTCTTGATATTTAAGAAAGGTATGATTTTATGGGAAGATTGTTCGGTACTGACGGCGTAAGAGGCGTTGCCAATAAGGATTTAACCAACGAACTTGCAATGCAAATCGGTTCGGCAGCGGCTACCGTTTTGCTTAAGGAGGCTAAAAGCAAAAAGCCCACGGTAATTATCGGCAAGGATACAAGAGCGTCGGGCGATATGCTTGAGGCTGCATTAACCGCAGGTCTTTGCTCGGTGGGCTGCAATGTTTTATCGGTGGGCGTTGTGCCTACCCCTGCAATTGCTTATTTGGTTGGGGAATATGAGTGCGAGGCAGGCATTATGATTTCAGCCTCACACAACCCATGCGAATATAACGGAATTAAAATTTTCCAAAAAACAGGCTACAAGCTTGACGATTCAATCGAGGATGAAATAGAGTCTATTATTTTAGACAGCAGCAAGTCCCCTGATCTTAAAATCGGCGGCGAGGTCGGCAACAGGCTCTATTCAAAAACTGCTGTTAAAGATTATATTAACCATGTGGTATCAACGGCAGCCGCAAGGTTTGACGGCTTAAAAATCGCACTTGACTGTGCAAACGGCTCAGCATCTGTTTGCGCTAAAGAAATATTTACAGCTTTGGGCGCAAAATGCTATATGCTGTCTGACACTCCCGACGGCACCAACATTAACGACGGCTGCGGCTCCACACATCCAGAGGAACTTATGCGCTTTGTTAAGGACGCCGGCTTGGATTTAGGCCTTGCTTTTGACGGCGACGCTGACAGAATGTTGGCGGTTGACGAAAACGGCGAGCTTGTTGACGGCGACAAGGTAATTGCAATTTGCGCCAAAAATATGAAGGAAGAGGGCAGACTTGCAAAGGACACCGCAGTTGTTACCGTAATGAGCAATATGGGCTTTTTCAAGTTCTGCGAGGACAACGGCATTAAATGTGCAAAAACCGCTGTGGGCGACAGATATGTGCTTGAAAAAATGCTTAAGGACGGCTACAATATCGGAGGCGAGCAATCGGGCCATGTAATCTTTTTGGATTATGCCACCACAGGCGACGGCGAGCTTTCAGGCGTTCAGCTTGTTCAAACCGTTGTCAAAAGCGGCAAAAAACTTTCGGAACTTGCAAAAATTATGAGCGTTTACCCACAGGTGCTTATCAATGTTAAGGTTTCTGCCGAGGGTAAGCAAAAATATAATAACGACGAATATATAATCGCCGCAACCCAAAAGGCTGAAATGGAACTTATGGGCGACGGCAGAGTGCTTGTAAGAGTCAGCGGCACCGAGCCCTTGGTTAGGGTTATGCTTGAGGGTAAGGATATTGAGCATATTACAAGGCTGGGAAATGAAATTGCACAGGTAGTAAAAGAAAGATTATCATAAATATGAGATATACAACTGATTGGAAAGATTATGAGCTTATTGATTGCTCATCGGGAGAAAAGCTTGAAAGGTGGATGAACGAAATACTTGTTCGCCCCGACCCCCAGGTTATTTGGAAAAGCGAAAGGGAGCACCGCCTTTGGTTTCAGCCCTCCGCAAGATATGTTCGCTCAAAAACAGGGGGCGGAAAATGGCAGGTATATAAGCATATTCCCTCTGCATGGCAAATCAGATATAAGGATTTGACCTTCAACATAAAAACAATGGGCTTTAAGCATACGGGTCTTTTCCCCGAACAGGCAGTTAATTGGGATTATACAAGAAAGCTTATAAGAGAATCCTATAAAGACAATGTAAAGGTGCTTAACCTGTTTGCCTATACCGGCGGCGCAACCGTTGCCTGCTTAAAGGAAGGGGCAAGCGTTGTGCATGTTGACGCATCAAAGGGCATGACCCAATGGGCTAAGGAAAATGCGGCGGCGTCAGGCGTGGCAGACGGCGATGTAAGGTGGATTGTTGACGATTGCATTAAATTTGTTCAGCGTGAAATCAGGCGTGGCAACAAATACGATATAATTATCCTTGACCCACCCTCATACGGCAGGGGTCCAAAGGGCGAGATTTGGCATTTGGAGGACAGTATTTACGATTTTGTTAAGCTTGTTGCTCAGGTGCTGTCAGATGACCCGATAATGGTTCTTTTAAACTCATATACAACCGGGCTTTCAAGCTCTGTTATGAAATATATTTTGGATGATGTTATCACAAAGGAGCGTGGCGGCAGGGTAGATAGCGATGAAATCGGCTTGCCTGTTTCATCTAACGGTCAGGTGTTACCCTGCGGCAGCTCTGCTATATGGACTAAGAATGAATAATATTATTGAATTTGAAAATGTTGATTTTTCCTACTTTGTTGAGGATGGCGAAAGCCAATCGGGCGGCGAGCAGGAAATAAAGGTTTTGAAAAATTTAAACCTTACAATAGAGAACGGCTCGTTTGTGGCGATTTTAGGCCACAACGGCTCGGGCAAATCGACCCTTGCAAAGCTTACAAACGGCTTGCTGCTGCCTACCAAGGGCAGAGTTGTGGTTGACGGTATCGAAACCAAGGATGACGATACAATATTTGATGTCAGGCGCAATGTGGGCATGGTTTTTCAAAATCCCGACAACCAAATAGTTTCCTCAATTGTTGAGGAGGATGTGGCATTTGGCGTTGAAAACTTTGGCATACCCAGCGACGAGTGCCGAAGGCGTGTTGACGAGGCGCTCAAAACAGTGGGCATGTATGAATACAGGCGCAAGGCCCCAAGTAAGCTTTCGGGCGGTCAAAAGCAAAGGGTGGCGGTTGCAGGCATAATTGCAATGAAACCAAAGTGCATTGTGCTTGATGAGCCCACCGCAATGCTTGACCCTGTTGGCCGTAAAGAGGTTATTGACACGGTAATGAAGCTTAACAGGGAAGAGGGCATTACAATTGTTCTTATCACTCACTTTATGGATGAGGCCGTAAGAGCCGACAGAGTGGTTGTTATGGACGACGGCGTAATAAAAATGGACGGAACGCCCGATTCCGTATTTTCAAGGGTTGACGAGTTAAAGGCTTTACAGCTTGATGTTCCCCAATCCACACAATTGGTTCACGATTTGAACCTTGAAACCGAAAACACAGTCTTGAACGCACAGCAATGTGCACAGGAGCTTTACAATAAATTAAATTGAAACTGAAATCCTTACGGATTTGGAGGCTTAACCTTGGCAATATTAGTTACAGACAGCTTAAATTACCTATACAGCGTAGGCACTCCCTATGAAACATCCGCTATTAAAAATATCAGCTTCAGCGTTAATGAGGGAGAAATTCTGGGCTTAATCGGCCATACCGGTTCCGGCAAATCAACGCTGATTCAGCATTTAAACGGATTGCTTGAGCCCAACAGCGGCAGGGTAATTTTAAACGGCAATGATATATGGGATAAAGATAACAGAAAGCAAATTAGGCAGGTGCGTTTTGCCGTTGGCCTTTGCTTTCAGTACCCGGAGTATCAAATATTTGAAGAAACCATATTTAAAGAAATCGCATACGGTCCGGTGCAAATGGGGCTTGATGATGAAGAAATTGCACGCAGGGTTTATGAGGCAATGGATATAGTAGGCCTTGACAGAAAAATGTGCGATAAGGAGCCGTTTTTCATTTCAGGCGGCCAAAAACGCAGGGTTGCAATTGCATCAATTATTGCAATGAATCCGCAAATTTTAGTTTTGGACGAGCCATGTGCAGGCCTTGACCCCAAGGGCAGGGAAAAAATATTACAGCTTATTAAGGATTACCAAAAAAAGCAGGGGAATACGGTTATTTTCGTTTCCCACTCCATGGAGGATATTGCAAAAATAGCTGACAGAGTTTTGGTTATGAATAAGGGCGAATGTGCAATGCTGGGCACTGTTGAGCAGGTGTTCTCCCGTGGTGCAGAGCTTAAAAATATAGGTCTTAACGTTCCCGAGGTTACGGATGTGTTCCTTAAGTTGCACGATATGGGAATAGATTGCAGAACGGATATTTACACATTAGAGCAAGCAAGGCAGGAATATAACCGCCTTTTGAATTTGAAGGGGGTGCATTCCGATGGCTGATGTTACCTTTGGGCAATATTACCCGGGGAATTCGCTTATCCATCGAATTGACCCCAGAATGAAAACTGTGCTTATAATAGCTATGATGATTGCAATTTTTGTTTGCAAAAGCTATCTTTCCCTTGCAATAACGCTTTTAGCAGTTGTTATAATAGTTGCAATTTCAAAAGTTAACATAAAAACAATTTTAAAGGGCATAAAACCCATTGTAATTGTTGTTTTAATAACAACTTTGCTTAATCTTTTTTACGGCTCAGGGGAGCCAATAGTCAGCTTTTGGATTTTTAAAATAACCGAAAACGGCATTAATAACGCCGTGTTTATGGCATTTCGTGTTATTATGCTTATAGTGATGGGCTTAATGCTGACCTACACAACAACCCCAACGGCGCTTACAGATGCCGTTGAGGCTTTGCTTAAACCGTTAACAATTTTTAAAATTGATGTTCATACTATTGCAATGACCATGACAATTGCGTTAAGATTTATACCCACCCTTTTGGAAGAGGTGGAAAAAATTATGGCGGCGCAAAAGTCAAGGGGCGCAGATATGGAAAGCGGTGGTCTTATCAGCAGGGCAAAGGCAATTGTGCCTGTTATCATACCGCTGTTTATATCCTCCTTCAGGCGTGCCAACGAGCTGGCAGACGCTATGGAGTGCCGTTGCTACCGTGGCGGTAAGGGAAGAAGCAAAATGAATGTTATGCACCTTAAGACGCTTGATTATGCCGCAATGGCACTGGTTATTGCGTATATTGCCGCAATAATTTTAATTAGAATATTTATGGCTGATGTTATATGAGAAGATTGCTTTTAACAATTAAATATGACGGCACTGATTATCACGGCTGGCAGGTGCAAAAAAATGCCGTTACTGTGCAGGAAGTGCTGCAAAACGCCATTGAAAAGGTGTTTTGTAAGCGACTGGATGTTATCGGCTGTTCAAGAACGGACAGCGGCGTTCATGCCAATATGTATTGTCTCAGCTTTGATACTGATATGAATATTAAGGATGAAAATGTTGTGACTGCCCTTAACGGCTATTTGCCCAATGATATTGCCGTTTTGGATTGCAGGCAGGTTGATAAAAGCTTTCATCCCCGTTATTCCTGCCTTTCAAAGGAATATATTTATATTATCAATAACGGCAAAATAAGGGACCCGTTCAATTCAAGATATTCATATTATTACAGGCGGAAAATTGACGCCGAATATTTAAACGAGCAGGCAAAGTATTTTATCGGAACACACGATTATAAAGGTTTTTGCAGCGTTAACTCCGATGTTGAAAGCACTGTAAGAACCGTTAAAGCCTTTGATGTTTGGCGTGATGGCGATTTGGTTTATTTTGAAGTTTCCGCCGACGGATTTTTATATAATATGGTTCGCATTATGGTGGGCACGCTGCTTTTTGTAAGCGAGGGTAAAATCCCACCGGGGGAACTGGCAAATGTTATCAGCTCCTGCGACAGGCGGCGTGCAGGCAAAACCGCACCGCCACAGGGCTTATTCTTAAACAAGGTTAATTATTAGGAGAATAAAATGGCATCTAACGAAAGAGAAAATGCACGCCGTGAACGGCAGCGCAAAAATGATGCAAAAACTAAAAAAATAATTTGGGGCATATTAATCGGTGTAGTCATTATTTTGATTATAATGAAAATCTGCGAGGTGGATTTTAATTCACTTAAAAACAGATTTACCGATGCCGACGGTCATTTTACCCTGGCGCTGACAACTGATGAAACAGCTTATCCCTTAACCCTTGACACATCGCAGAATGTTAAGGTTAATGTTACAAATGATAAGCTTAATGTGTTAACAGCTACCTCAGTATCGGTAATTAACCCCACAAACGCAAAGGTGCTGTATAAATTTGACCATGGCTATTCAAACCCGATGATAAGATATGCAGGCTCGTATTACTGCCTTTATGACCAGGGCTCAACCCGATTAAGGCTTGACAATGCCAAGGGCAACGAATACGAAACCACAACGGATAACCCAATTTTAACAGCAGATGTTTGCAAAAACGGAACCGTTGCTTATGCCACCAGGTCAAGTGATGAAAAATCCACCCTTTATGTTTATGATAATCAGCTTAATCAAAAGCTTGTTTATGACGAAAACGACGGCTACATTGTTTCGGTCGCAATTGACCCGTCGGGTAAAAAATGTGCTTTTGCGGCAATCAGCTCCGCAAACGGTCAAATCGTTACAACGGTTTACACAATAAATGTGGGCAGTGACAAGCCCATAGCAAGCTTTGAATATGCCGACACTAATTTGATTAATATGAAATATGCAAATTCAAGCGATTTGTATTTTGTGGGGGATGATTGCTTATCAATCATTTCCAAGCAGGAAAAGGAAACCAAGGTTTATGAAAAGGACAGTGTAAGCACGGTTAATTATTGCTATACAGACGATAATCAGCTGGTTTACATATATTCCAAGTATGCAGAGTCAGACGCCTGCACCATGGAGTACATAACCTCCTCGGGTAAGGTTAAAACTTCTGTTGACCTGGCAGAAAAGGTAAAGTATGTTTCCTCAACCTCTAACGAGGCCTGCGTTTTGTTTGACGGCAGGGCGGAAACTTATTCCATTACAAAGGGCGAGCTTAAGGGCACATATACCTGCCCGGAGGACACAATGAGCGTTCACAAGCTGTCATCAAGGGTATATATTAACAGGCAACAATTAATTGAATTGATAAATGATAAGGAGTAAGAGAATATTATGAGTAAGTTTAATGAAAATGTTAAAGATTTATTTGAAAATTGGAACACCATCCCCAATTGGTTGTGCTTTATAAGAATTGCACTTATTCCCGTTTTCTCCGTTTTGTTTGTTAAGGGCATTTATCTTTGGGCGTTCATTGCAATGATTGTTGCAGCCTTAACGGATGTGTTTGACGGTAAAATCGCAAGAAAATATAATATGGTTTCAAACCTTGGCAAAATTCTTGACCCCATTGCCGACAAGCTTTCGCAAATGGCAATAGTTATTATTTTGATTGTCAAGTTTTGGAGCAATGACGGCATAGTAAAATACATATTCTTCCTTTTCATTATTAAGGAGCTGTTAATGATTTGCGGCGGCGCAATCTTAATGGCAAAGGGTATGCGCCCCACAGCTGCCGAGGTTTGGGGAAAAGCGGCAACCGTTGTTTTTTATGTGTTTATGATTACAATTATTGCTATCGGCTCTGCCGACGGCCCGTTGGTTGGCGTTTGGTTTATCAAGCAGCTGCCCCAAACGGTTACAACGGTAATGGTAATAATCGCCGCTGTTATGGCATTTGTTTCATTGTTTGGTTATGCTCCCGGCTTTATTAAGCAAATGAAGGAGAATAAGCAGGCTGAAAAGGATAAAGACAATAAAGAATAATTTAAGGAGAGCTTTGTTTAATGAAGCAACAATTATGTTCACGCTGCGGCAAGCGCCCGGCAATTATATTTGTTCAAAAAATGGAAAATGACCAGGTAACTCCTGAAGGCCTTTGCGTGCAATGTGCAAAGGAACTTAATATAGGTCCGGTTCGCCAAATGATTGACCAGCTCGGCTTAAGTGACGAGGATTTGGAGGCTGCCTCAGAGCAGATGACACAGTTTATGGAAAATATGGATGATTTTGATTTCGGCGACCTTGGGGAAATGTTTAATTCCGAAAATGCAGACGGCGCACAAACAATGCCCTTTGCAAACCTTTTTAACGGAATAGGCAATGCCGAGGATTCTCAGACCGACAGCAAGGAGCAAAAGGGCGGTAAGGGCAAAAATAAAAGACGCCCTAAAAGGTCACAGGAAGAAAGCAGAAAGTTTTTAAATAATTACTGCAACAATCTTACCGCTAAAGCCAAAAAAGGCGAGATTGACAATATTATCGGCCGTGACACGGAGATTGCCCATGCCATTCAAATTCTTTGCAGAAGAACAAAGAACAACCCCTGCCTGATAGGCGAGCCCGGTGTAGGTAAAACCGCAATTGCAGAGGGTTTGGCAATTAAAATTGCCAAGGGCGATGTTCCTGCAAGGCTTGCGGATAAGGAAATATATTTGCTTGATTTAACCGCTCTTGTGGCAGGCACCCAATTCAGGGGTCAGTTTGAGGGCAGAATTAAAGGCCTTGTTGACGAGGTTAAGAACGAGGGCAATATTATTCTGTTTATTGACGAGGTTCACAACCTTGTAGGCACAGGGGACAGTGAGGGCACAATGAATGCCGCCAACATCCTTAAGCCTGCACTTTCAAGGGGCGAAATTCAGGTAATCGGCGCCACAACCTTTAACGAATACAGAAAATATATTGAAAAGGACGCCGCCCTTGAACGCCGTTTTCAACCTATTAAGGTGCAGGAGCCATCAATTGACGACGCATACAGAATGCTTTTGGGCATTAAGGGTTATTACGAAAACTACCACAAGGTGCAGATAAACGATTCGCTGGTTTATAAGGCTGTTACCATGTCTGAGCGCTTTGTTACCGACAGATATTTGCCGGACAAGGCAATTGACTTGCTTGACGAGGCTTGCACAAGCGCAAATCTTCGCAATCCCGCAATCAGTGCATATCAAATGCTTACTAAGAAAAAGGATTTTCTTAACGAAAGAATTGATGACCTTTCATCCCCCGAGGATAACGAGGAAATTGATTACGAATTGATTTCAAAATTAAGGTCAGAACTTGCTCAAATTGATGAAAAAATCCCCGAGCTTGAAGAAAAGGCAAAGGATAATCAGGTTTTGGAAAGCGACCTTGCCAAGGTTATTTCCTTGTGGACGGGTATCCCTGCAACAAAGGTAGAGCAGGGGGATATTAAAAAGCTTGCACAGCTTGATAACCAGTTGAAAAGCCATATTATCGGCCAGGATAACGCAATTGAAAAGGTTGCAAACGCTGTTCGCAGGGGCAGGGTACAAATCAGCCCCAAAAAGCGCCCGCAGTCATTTATTTTTGTGGGCCCGACAGGCGTTGGTAAAACCGAGCTTGTAAAGCAGCTTGCAAATGCGCTGTTTGATTCTCCCGACAATCTTATCAGGCTTGATATGAGCGAATTTATGGAAAAATTCAGCGTTTCAAGAATTATCGGCTCGCCTCCGGGTTATGTAGGCTATGATGATGCCGGTCAGCTTACCGAAAAGGTTCGCCGCAAGCCTTACAGTGTAATTTTGTTTGACGAAATCGAAAAAGCGCACAAGGATGTTTTAAACATTCTTCTTCAAATTCTTGACGAGGGCAGAATTACCGATGCACAGGGCAGAACAGTTAATTTTGAAAACACGGTTATAATTATGACCTCCAACGCAGGCTCAACAGACCAAAATACCATGGGCTTTGGCAAAACCAGCGACGATATTACCAAAGAGGTAACAATGAAAGCCCTTGAAAGATTTTTAAGGCCTGAATTTTTGGGCAGGGTGGATGAAATTGTTATTTTCAATAACCTTACCTTTGATAATTTCAAGAGCATTGCAAAAATTATGCTTGACGAGCTTGTGCCGTCACTTAAGGATAAGGGCATTGACCTTAAATATGACGAGTCTGTTCCCGTTTATTTGGCACAGCAGGCCTACGGCTCAAAGAAGAACGCCCGTGGGTTAAGAGATGCGGTAAGAAGGGAAATAGAGGAAAAATTAGCCAACGCAATTGTTTTCAACCAGGATGTTGATATTAAGGAGATTACAATTACCGGCGGCGAAAAAATAACTGTTAAAATTAGTTAAAAAACTCTTGACATTTCAACGGACATTAGTTATAATAATGTCCGTTGCTACATGCGGGTGTAGTTCAATGGTAGAATCCCAGCCTTCCAAGCTGGTCGTGTGGGTTCGATTCCCATCACCCGCTCCAATATGCGCTGTTAGCTCAGCTGGATAGAGCAACTGCCTTCTAAGCAGTAGGCCGGAGGTTCGAGTCCCCCACAGCGCGCCAGCACTTTGTGCTATAATTTATATGGTGGGATTGGCCTAGTTGGTTAGGGCGCCAGTTTGTGGCACTGGAGGTCATCAGTTCGACTCTGATATCCCACCCCACTTTTATAAATTATGGGGAGTAGCCAAGCGGTAAGGCAACGGACTTTGACTCCGTCATGCGTGGGTTCAAATCCCGCCTCCCCAGCCATTTATAAAATTTAAAAAGTATGGTTTATTAGCTCAGATGGCAGAGCACTTGACTTTTAATCAAGGTGTCCGGGGTTCGACTCCCCGATAAGCCACCAAAGACCTTAGGTACTCCCTAAGGTCTTTTTTGTCTTTTTATATTTTAAAACCATATTATATAGCTGATTGTGCGCCTGAATAGGCATAATTAAAGGGTAGGCTTTGCCTACCCTTTGTTTAATGCAATTATTTGTCTAAATGCTCGTCAATTGCCTTTGCGGCGGTTTTACCTGCGCCCATTGCAGATATAACCGTTGCGGCACCTGTTACAGCGTCGCCGCCGGCGTAAACATTGTTGCGTGATGTTAAGCCGTCTTCATTAACAATAATGCCGCCTCGCTTGTTAACCTCAAGCCCCTTGGTTGTTGATTTAATTAGTGGGTTGGGGGAGGTGCCTATTGCCATAATAACCGTGTCAACATCTATAACATATTCTGTGCCCTCAATCGGCAAGGGTCTGCGCCTGCCTCTTTCGTCAGGCTCTCCAAGCTGCATTTGTATGCACTTAATACCTGTTACAAAGCCGTTTTTAGGGTCACGCTTGTCGTCAGGGTTTTCATAGCCCATTATTTCAACCGGGTTGTTAAGTGCTTTAAAGATAATGCCTTCTTCAATGGCGTGCTCGATTTCCTCACTTCTTGCAGGAATTTCAGCCATTGAGCGGCGATAAATAATATAAACCTGTTCTGCACCCAATCTTAATGCGGTTCTTGCTGCGTCCATTGCAACATTTCCGCCGCCTACAACGGCAACCTTGCCGCCCTTCATAATAGGTGTGGTTGGGTTATCCTGATATGATTTCATCAGGTTGCTTCTGGTTAAAAATTCGTTTGCGGAGTAAACGCCCTTGTATGCTTCGCCGGGAATGTTCATAAAGTTGGGTAATCCTGCGCCAGAGCCGACAAATACTGCCTCAAAGCCCATATCAAACAGCTCGTCAATGGTTAAGGTTTTGCCTATTACTACATTTGTTTCAATATCAACGCCAAGCGCCTTAAGGGTTTCAACCTCCTTGGCAACAATTGCCTTTGGCAGCCTGAACTCCGGAATACCATAAACAAGAACGCCGCCTGCGGTATGCAAGGCCTCATAAACAGTAACATCATAGCCTTTTTTAGCAAGGTCGCCTGCACAGGTAAGGCCTGACGGACCCGAGCCGACAACAGCAACTCTGTGGCCGTTGGAATCAGGCTTAACCGGCGGTTCGGTACAATTGTTGTTGTGGTAATCCGCAACAAATCTTTCAAGCCTGCCGATACCTACCGGCTCAAATTTAAAGCTTAATGTGCACTTGGATTCGCACTGGGATTCCTGTGGGCAAACTCTTCCGCAAATAGCAGGAAGTGATGATGAAAGGGTTATTTCTTGGTATGCACCCTCATAATCGCCCTCTTTGATTTTTGATATAAAATCAGGTATGTTAATATTTACGGGGCAGCCGCCTACGCAGGGCCTTGCCTTGCAGTTAAGGCATCTGTCAGCCTCTTTAAGGGCTACCTCCTCTGTATATCCTAACGCAACCTCTTCAAAGTTCCTTGCTCTTACGGCAGGATCTTGAGTCGGCATTGGATTTTTCTTTGGTACAATTGCCATATTCAATCACCTACGCTTTCTTAAATAAGTTGCAGGCCTCGTCATAGGCGTGCTTTTCATATTCAGCATACATTCTGCCCCTTGACATAGCCTCGTCAAAATCGACCTCGTAGCCGTTAAAATCAGGGCCGTCAACACAGGCAAATTTAGTAACGCTTTTGCCGTTTTGGGTCAGCGTGAGCCTACAACCGCCGCACATTCCCGTGCCGTCAATCATAATCGGGTTCATTGAAACCGTTACGGGAATTTTATAAGGCCTTGTTGTTTCAACAACAAATTTCATCATAATAAGGGGGCCTATGGCAATTACCATATCAAATTTTTCGCCGCCTGCAAGCATTTTCTTAAGGGGCATGGTAACATTGCCCTGCTCGGCATAGCTGCCGTCATCTGTCATTATAACAAGCTTATCTGAGCAAGCATTAAATTCATCCTCAAGAATAAGCAAATTCTTGTTCCTAAAGCCGATAATGCTTGTAACCTCAGCTCCTGTCTCGTGCAGGGCCTGAGCAATGGGCATTGCAATGGCACAGCCAACGCCGCCGCCGATAATGCAGGCTCTTTTAATACCGTCAATTTTTGTTGCGGTGCCAAGTGGGCCCACAAAATCGCTGATATATTCGTTTTCCTCTTTATAGCTTAAAAGTTTGGTTGTTCCGCCAACAACCTGAAAAATAATTTTTACCGTGCCGTTTTCCTTGCTTGTGCCTGCAACGGTAAGGGGAATACGCTCGCCGTACTCATTAACTCTTAAAATAATGAATTGGCCGGGCTTTGCTTTGTTTGCTACAAGGGGTGCGTAAATTTCCATTTGTATAACAGTTGGGTTCAATGCCTTCTTGCTAACAATTTTATACATATAATCCCTCTCTTTATAATCGGCAATGAGTGCCGAATGTGACTAATATAATATTAGTATTTTATAATATCTATGCAATGATTTCAATAAAGAAAACATATTTCGTGATGTTCAATAATTTTGATTGTTTTTTTCTTTGCCGTACTATATAATAATTACAAGTGATTTTACAAATTGTGGGGTACTTGGTATGAAAATGGTTAAAAAATTCATTGCCTTTTTATTGGCGGCGCTTTTAATTTTAATAACGCCTTTAACCGCCTTTGCGGCATCAAAACCTGCAAAGCCAACGGTTTTAACGCCAACCTCAACAGCAGCTACCGTAACGGTTAAGTGGAAAAAAGTTTCAGGCGCAACAGGCTATGCTGTTTACAGCTACAATTCGTCAAGTAAAAAATATACCAAGCTTGGCACAACAAAAAACACAAGCTATGTGGCGTCAAGGCTCACTGCCGGCAAAACCTATTACTATGCGGTTAAGTCATATAAAACCTCAAAGGGTAAAACCTATTTTTCGGCTTATTCCTCAAAAATTACCGTTTCTACTCTTCCGTTGGCTCCAAAAAGCTTAAAATACTCTGCCAGGGGAACAAGCGGCACCTCATCATTTGTTACAATGGGTTGGGGCAAGGTCAGCGGAGCTACCGGCTATAAGCTGCAATATTCCACCTCAAAGACCTTTAAATCCTCGGTTAAATCAGTAACCTCCACAGCAACTACTAAGAAGATTTCGTCACTTAAGGCAGGCACTACATATTATTTCAGGGCTTACGCCTACAGAACCGTTAACAAAAAAACATATACCTCCGCCGCAACCACTGTTGTAGCGGTTAAAACTCCTGCCGCATACAGCGACACTGTTTCAAAGGTGGATGAATCCACTACCTACCAAACTATTGACGGCTTTGGAGCATCAGGTGCTTGGTGGGCACAGCGTATCGGCAGATGGTCGGAGGAGGGCTTAACCCCACTTGACGGTGGCGAGGCTGTTTGGACAAGAGAGCAAACCGAGGCGGTGCTGAAATACCTTTATGATAAGAACGATGGTATTGGCCTTAATATTTACAGATACAATATCGGCACCGATTCATACCTTGACGACGGTATAACCAATAAGTGGGAGCGAACAGAGGGCTTTATTGAATCTGTAGATTCAAATGGTAATATCAAGTATGATTTTACAAAGGACGCTTCAGCACAAAACACTCTTTCCGTTATTAAAGCGTTGGCAGGGGACGATTTAAAGCTTACACTTTTTGCAAATTCTCCGCCCACTCAGCTGACGGATAACGGCAAGGCTTATTGCAGCTATAACGAGGATCAGGACCTTGTAAGCAAAAGATATTCAAATAAACTCTTTGAAAAAAAGCTTTTCTATAACGGAGTTAACACAAATCTTTCAAGTGATAAATACGGGCTCTATGCTCAATTTCTTTGTGATGTGGCAGATTACTTTACGGAGCAGGGCTATAATGTAAGGGATGTTTCGCCTGTTAACGAGCCCCAATATGAATGGAGCTGTGACAGCGAGGGTAAAACCTCACAGGAGGGCAGCCATTACACACCGGCAGGCGTTGCGGAATTAATGGCATACTGCGCTTTGGCAGGTAAGGATAAGCCCTACGAGTTTTCAGCCTTTGAATCTGCTGCGGCAGATGGCTCAAACGATTCTCTTTACATTTACGCAAACACAATCTTTAACACCTCAAAAAATCAGAAAATAAGCTATAACGGCACTGAATATGTTGTTTCAAATGTAAATAAGAAATACTATAACACAATAACCGCTCATTCCTATTGGGCAGATAAATCTAAAAAGCAGGAAACCAAAGCCTATATTGACACAGATTTCCCGGGCCTTAAGATTGCCTGCACGGAATACTGCCAAATGACTAACGACACCTCAACAGGCGTTTATGATATTTCAAACCCGATTCCTTGGTGGGACCCTGCAAGAAACGGCCTTGAAATTGAGTACGGCGTTCAGCTTGCAAGAACCATGCTGGAGGATTTCACGGTTCTTAATGCAACAGAATGGAATTGGTGGACTGCATGCTCCGGTGGCTATTATCCTGACGGTCTTGTTTATGTGGATTATAAAAATCCCGACAATATTCAAACCTCAAAGCGCCTGTGGGCAATGGGTAATTTTTCAAAGTTTATACAGTCGGGAGCAAAAAGGGTAAAGGTAACCGAGGCGCAAAAGGATTTGCTGTCGGTTGCGTTTAAAAATCCTGACGGCTCATTGGCTATCGTTTATGTTAACCAAACATCAAAAAACAAAAAGGTAAACATAAGCGCAGCGGGCTATAAAAATTATTCAGCCTATGTAACCAGCGCAAGCAGTGACCTTAAATTGGCGCAATCAGGCACATTTGCCTTGAAAAACGGCGTTAATATCGGCGCACAATCTGTTGTTACCGTTGTGCTAAAATAAGAATATAAGGCGTATTTATAAGGGGTATTGTTGTAATGCCCCTTATATTTTTTGTATAAATATATAAAATGTGCTTAAAAACTGTTGACAGGTGTTAAAAATTATTATACAATTTATACAAATATAATAAATTTGGAAAGGATGTTTCCTATGGGAATAATTAAAAATGTGGCGATTGTGGGCCATGCGTCAAAGGGCAAAACCTCAATTGCTGAGGCAATGCTCAATATTGCAGGCGTTACTGAAAGAATGGGCAAGGTTGCCGACGGTAACACCGTTTCTGACTGTGACGCTGAAGAGAAAAAGAGAGGAGTCAGCATTTCATCATCTGTTATGCAGTTTGCATATAAAGATGCAAAGTTTAATATTATTGACACTCCCGGTCTTTTTGACTTTGCAATGGGCGCTAACGAGGGCCTGCGTGCGGCAGACAGCGCAATTGTTGTTGTATCCGCTCGCTCGGGCTTGGCGGCAGGCGCCGAAAAGGCATTTAAAAATGCGGGCAAAAAGGGAATGGCTCGACTTGTTGTTACCTCAAAAATGGATGACGACAGGGCAGATTTTTATAAGGCATTTAACGGCCTTGTTGCAAAATTCGGCACAACAATGTGCCCGGTTGTGGTTCCTGTTATCTGCGGCGGTAAGGTTGCAGGCTATTACAATATGATTGACGATAAGGCTTATACATACGAAGGAACAGTTAAAAAAGAGGCAGACATAGTGCCTGACGATGTTCCCCGTTTTGAGGCGGTTAAGGAGGTATTCTCCGAGGCTGTTGCTGGCTCTGACGATGAGCTTATGGAAAAATATTTTGACGGCGAGCCCTTAACAAGCGAGGAAAAGCTTAAGGGCTTAAGCGAGGGCGTGGCAAACGGCTCAATTGTGCCGGTATTTCCTGCCTCCGGCTTAACAGGGGCAGGGGTTGATATGATTCTTGACTTTATTAAGAATTGCTGCCCCGCACCAAAAAGCGAATATGCCATTGATGCAAACGGCGAGCCTGTTGAGCTTACCGTTGACGATAACGGCCCACTTGCTGCAGTATGCTTTAAAACCGTTGCCGACCCGTTTATCGGCAAGCTTAACTACTTTAAGGTTATCAGCGGCAAGCTTGTCCAAGGGGCAACAGTTGTTAACTCACGCACCGGCAATGATGAAAGAATAGGCAAACTGGTTAACACCCTGGGTGCAAAGCAAAACGATGTTAAAGAGGCTTGTGCAGGGGATATTTGTGCGGTTGCAAAGCTAAGCAACTTTAAAACAGGGGACACCCTTTGCACAGCAGACCAAGTGGTTACTCTTGACGCTGTTCCCGTTCCCGGCATTGCGTATTCTATGGCGATTTCCTCCACCAAAAAGGGTGATGAGGAAAAAATCGCAAACGCTGTGGGCAAGCTTATTGAGGAAGACCCATCGCTTTCCTATAAATCAAACAACGAAACACACCAAACAATTTTGTCGGGTCTGGGCGAGCAGCAGCTTGATGTTTGCCTTTCAAAGCTTAAGTCAAAATATAATGTAGAGGCTGTTTTGTCACAACCCCGTGTTGCATACAGAGAAACAATTTCTAAAAAGGTTGAGGCACAGGGCAGGCACAAAAAGCAATCAGGCGGTCACGGTCAGTTCGGCGATGTATTCATTGAATTTGAGCCTTATGACACAGACGAACTTGTTTTTGCCGAAAGAATCGTTGGCGGCTCCGTTCCCAAAAATTTCTTCCCGGCTGTTGAAAAAGGCCTGCGTGAATCTATGGAAAAGGGCGTGCTTGCAGGCTATCCTATGGTTGGAGTTAAAGCAACACTGTTTGACGGCTCTTATCATCCCGTTGATTCAAGCGAAATGAGCTTTAAAATGGCGGCTTCGCTTGCCTTTAAGAACGGCATTTCAAATGCAAATCCTGTTTTGCTTGAGCCGATTATTACCCTTAATGCCGTATGTAATGACGAGGCTATGGGTGATGTTATCGGCGATATTAACAAGCGCAGGGGCAGAGTTTTGGGTATGTCGCCTAATGCAGATGGCATGCAGGAAATTGTTGCCGAAGTTCCTGAGGCTGAAATGACAACTTTCTCAACCTCCATGCGCCAAATTACCCAGGGCAGGGGCAGCTTTACCACAGCATTTGCAAGGTATGAGCGTTGCCCGGAGCATATTGCTCAAAAGGTAATTGCCGAAAGCAAGACTGACGAATAGTAAAAATAAATAACTAAACACCTTAATTCGCATAGTATGAACTATGAAAGAATTGAGGTGTTTTTTATGTTTGTTTCTATTAAGGTGGGGTCTATAACAAGCGCACAGCGCTCAATTCATGTGCTGCGCAGCTACTCAATAAGATCAACCTTGAGCAGAATAGAAAATCCTTCATCCACTGACGGCTGCGGTTATGTTGTTAAGGTTATGCAAAGCGATTTACAAAGGGCATTACAAATTCTTAAGGACAACGGCGTTACCGTAATCGGCGTTGATGGAGTATGATTTATTTTGATAACGGTGCCACAACCTACCCCAAGCCCATAAATGTTTTACAAAGTACCTGTAATGCGTTACGCTACGATTCCTTTAACAGCGGCAGGGGCGGCTATGCAAAAAGCCTGGCTGCGGCAGGTAAAATATACTCGGTGCGTGAAAAAATCGCAAAAATGTTCGGCTTTGAGGCAGAAAATGTTGCCTTTACAAAAAATTGCACCGAGTCGCTTAATATTGCCATAAAGGGCGTTTTAGAAAAGGGCGACCATGTTATCATTTCCTCCCTTGAACATAACAGTGTGAGCCGTGTTGTTAATAAAATGCAGAGTGACGGAATTGTTGAATATGATATTGCCGATTATTCCTTTGACGATGAGCAAACCGTTAAAAACTTTGAAAGCCTGATTAAGCCTAACACAAAAGCAGTTGTATGCATGCATTCAAGCAATGTTTTCGGCGTTGTATTTCCCATTAAGCAAATTGGCGAAATGTGTAAAAGGCACAATATTATTTTTATTGTTGACGGTGCTCAGGGCGCAGGAGCCGTCGATATTAACGCAAAGCGTGATAATATAGATATTTTATGTGCTCCCGGTCACAAAAGCCTTTACGGCCCTATGGGCATGGGATTTATTGCCGTTAAGCAGGAAATAAAGCTTAACACAATTGCCGAGGGGGGAACAGGCAGCGGCTCGCTGGAGCTTATTCAGCCTGATTTTATGCCCGACAGGTTGGAATCCGGAACCTTGAACAATTCAGGCATTATCGGTTTGGGACGGGGTATTGATTTTATTAATTCCGTGGGCATTGAAAATATATACAAGCACGAGTTTAATCTGAGCCGTGAGCTTTACAGGCAGATGTCTGCAATTAAAAATGTAAAACTTTACACACCTGCGCCCGTTTATGCAAAATCAATGCCGATTATTTCCTTTAATTACGACGATTATTCAAGCGAAAAGGTGGCGGCGCTCCTTGCGGAAAAGGATGTTTGCGTTAGGGCAGGCTACCATTGCTCGCCCCTTGCACACAAACATTTCGGCACGCTGAACATGGGCACGGTAAGAATAAGTCTTGGCTATTTTAACAAAACTGCCGAATGTCACAATTTTGTTACAATATTAAAAAATTTGTGAATTTGCTTTATTTATTTTAAAATATGTGTTATTATTATTTCATATTAATTTATAGTTAAGGATGTTAAAAATGTCTTTTATAGAAATCGCATTTAAATTCAGATATTTCAAAAATCTGTTCAACTCCATTGTAGATACCTTTAACCAAGTTAAAGGGCTGTTCGGTACCTTTGGCGTTATTGATGCAGTTGATATACTTTTTGTTGCCGTTTTGCTTTACCTCATTATTCGTGTTTTAAGGGAGTCAAGGGCAATTCAACTTGTTAAGGGCCTTATTTTCCTTGCGCTCATTTACTTTTTGGTTACTTTTTTGGGAATGGGTGCGTCAAGCTATATTTTCAAAATCATTTTTACAAATATTCTCATTATTACGGTTATTCTTTTCGGCCCTGAAATCAGGAATATTCTTGAGCAAATGGGCAAGGGAGCCACAAGGAACAGCCTTAAAGCAATTTTGAATTCGGGCGTGGCACTTGAAGTTGCCGCAGTGCAAAAGGCTATTGACGCCAGCTGTAAGGCCTGTGCCGAAATGGCAGACAGCAAAACAGGCGCATTGATTGTTTTTGAAAACGAAACTCTGCTGGGAAATGTTATTAACAGCGGCACAATTATTGATGCCGATGCCTCTCGCGAACTTATTGAAAATGTGTTTTATCCTAAAGCGCCCCTTCATGACGGAGCAATGATTATAAGGGACGGCAAGGTTTACGCCGCAGGCTGTATTTTACCCCTTACCAATGATAATGTTTCATCCTCGCTGGGAACAAGGCACCGTGCGGCAATCGGTATTACCCAACAAAGCGATGCTATTGTTTTTGTTGTAAGCGAGGAAACCGGCTATATCAGCGTTGCCCAAAACGGAAGCCTTACCCAAAATATTTCAAGCGGTGTTATGCGTAATATTTTGATGGAAAACTTTGTTCCTTACGGTTCATCTGCAGATGATAAAATTATTTCAAGATTGGTTAAAAGGATAAAAAACAATGGAAAATAAGAAGAAAAAAGAAAAGAAAAAATCCTTTTCGTTAAAAACCATAATTTATAACGATAAGTGGTTGATGGTGTTCTCACTGCTGCTTGCCGTTGTTGTGTGGACCGCCACATCAATTAATATCGGCACGGATGAAACCAAAACCGTTAAAATGACCGCTCCCATTAATTTGGGCGACGAGGTTTCGGAGCAGCTGGGTATGCAGTATTTTTCGCTTAAGGACAGCGTTGACATCAGCGTTTCAATTAAAGGCCCAAAATATGTTATCGGTCAGGTTACCAAGGACGATTTGAATGTTAAGTTTGACACAAGCGGAGTAACCAGAACAGGGGAGCAAACCATTCCCATTTTGGTTACCAACGGCTCAAAAACCCTTGACTTTACCGTTGAAAGCGTTTATCCCTCCTCAATTGACGGGTATTTTGACATTAACACCAGCAAAACCTTTAATGTTGATGTTGATTATGACGACAGCGTTGTGGCAGACGGCTATTTCTTCGGCAAACCTGTTTTAAGTGATGAAAAGGTAACCGTTTCAGGTCCCAAAACATACATTGATAAAATTGATTCCGTTTATGTTAAAGGCGATTTAACATCAAACAAAAATGTAAAGGAAACCGTTAACTTTAAGGGCGAAATCCAAATCAAGGGTGACGGTATCGAGGACAAATACCTAAAAATTTCTCCTTATGACGACAGTGAATCAAAAATAGATTATATTTCTGTTACCATACCCGTTTTAAGAACTGTTGATTTACCGGTTAAAATTAATGTTGAAGATATTCCAAACGGAATTTCTCCCTCGGATTACAGCATTTCATACTCTAAAACCTCAATTAAGGCAGGGGTTTTAGACAGTGCAAATGTTAACGAGGCGGTAATCGGCACAGTATCATTCAGCCAGCTCAAAAGCGGCGTTAATACCTTTGAATTTACTACCGATAATTTAGAGGGTGCAACCGCATTAGACGAAAACCAAAAGATTACAGTTACCGTTACAATCAGCAGTGATTATGTGGTGCAGTCAATACCTCTTTACACATCAAGCGTTAACCTTGTGGGCGCTAAGGATGGTACAAGCCCATCAATTGCCTCAGTTAATTCAGGCTTGGTTACCGTTATTGCGCCAAAGGGTACGGTTATTAACCGCTCAGATTTGGTGTTAAGCTGTGATGTCAGCGATTCAGACAATGAAACAGTTGCAATAAATGCAGCTGTTAACAACGACCGTGCTTGGGTATATGGAACATATACCGCAACAATTAAGTATTAAAAAATAATGGTCACATTCGTTTGAATGTGACCATTAGACTGTCAATAAAGGTCCTGAAACACGCCAAAGTAGTTTTGTAAAACATTAAATATATAAATGGGCAATCCTATGTCGAAATAAAACTATATAACAACATAATTCAAAGAAAATCGTCGCAAACATCGAGTTTGCGGCGATTTTGGCGTTTTTCGTTTTTTGCTCACAAGTATATATAAGGTTTCCAAAAAATCAAAGATTTTTTGGAAAGAGGAAAAACATATGAAGTATAGTTACAAAACTCTGTTTTGTTCTATACGAAATGTGTTTTGACGAGGTACAGCATAGTTCGCAAGAAAACGAAATTCAGAACCTTTCTCAACAGCCTCACAGCGTGCCGAAAAAACTTTTTCGACACGCTGAGGGTCACATTCGTTTGAATGTGACCCCGTTTATATGCTTTGGTTATTCTATATTTCCTTTGTATTTTTTGTGGTATTCAAGCAATTCCTTTTCGCTTACATATCCGCTTAATGCACCCACTGCGGTAACCGCCTTGCCACCTGTAATGTTGCCGAACAAAACGCAGTCTTTAATTGGGTAATCGTAAAATAAGCCATACATAAAGCCGGATAAAAATGCGTCCCCGGCACCGGTGGAGTCAACATTTTTAAATTCGTCAATGCTTTTTACAAAATACTCTTTGCCGTTTTCAATGCCGATACAGCCGTCTTTATCGACCTTAACAATTGATTTTTCAAAATATTTGGTTAAAATTGCGGCGGCGTCATGGGCGTTGTCGGCTCCGGTTATTTTAATTGCTTCCTTTTGATTGGGGGTGTAATAATCCGCAATTTCAAGGTAGTCGCTGTATTTTTCAAGGGTCATATCATCGTCCCAGCCGGTGTCTAAAACCAAAGCAGTGCCCTCGCTTTTCAGTTTTTTGTAAACATCCAAAAAGCCGCCAAGCTGCATCATTGTTATTTTTGAGCCCTTGGCAATGGAATAAAATTCCTCCTTAGCCTTATCGTCAGGCTCAATGGTGCCCTTGCCGTAGGTATAAAAGGTTCTGTCCTTCGGCAAAATAATAGCCGATGTAATGTTAAGGGGGATTTTGTTGCCCTCATACAAATTTGTTGGGTCAACACCGTTTTTCAAAAATTGCTCACGGGCAAAGGCTGAAAAAATATCGTCTCCCAATTCGGTGGCGATTTTTGTTTCAATTCCCAGCCTGCCGAGGTTTATAAGCGTTGCGGGCAGTCCACCGCCCAATTGCAGGTTGAAATCCTTGCAATAAAGCTCCTCGCCAACGCCTGCAAGCCTGTCAAATCCTTGAAATAAAAGGTCAACATTAGTTGCTCCTGCTCCTGCTATAAATGCCATATTTACCTCCAGTCAGACACATAGTCTTTGTTTAATTCCATATAATCGTTAATTAGCTTTTTTGCAAGGGAATAGGAGTTAACAAGTGGGTGCATTGTCAGTGCCTCAACAGCCGCTACTCTTGATTTTTCCCTTATTGCCTTTGAGCTTAAGCGCTCATACATTTTAACACGCCTTATCAGTTCAAGGTTCTGCTCATCTGCATTTTCAAATTTGTGGGGAACAGCGCCCGAGGGCGTAATGTCGCAGGTTATTTCAACAACATCACTGTCCTTTAATGTGGGAATAGCGCCGTCGTTTGCCGTGCATAAAATCATGCTGTCTTTTTTGCCGCTTTGCATAATTTCAATAAATTTTAAAGCAACCCCGGCATAGCCGCCGTTATCCTCTTTATAAATATCAAACTTCCAATTGCCTTGGCGCCTTACACCCGTTTCAGACGCCATATAATTGTTTTCACGCACGCCGTACCAGTGCTCAAAAACAGCAAAAGCCTTGTCAAAATCGTTGTCAATGTCAATTTTTGACAGCTCCTCGGTCATTGCCTTGTTTATTTCGCAAATCTGCTCGCCTCGGGTTTGCTTTGCGTTAAGAATATTTTGTATAGCTTGCTCACGGTAGTAGAAATAGTATAAATATTCGTTTAATACTGCGTGGCGCTCCCTTAAAAGCTCTTTTTCAAAGTAACGCATATCAGTTTCTTTATAAGCACGGTCGCTTTCGATTAAATCGTCAATTATTTCCTTACCGTTTATGGTAATTGAGCTGAAATAGCTTAAGTGGTTAAGGCCGTAAATTTCGCCTTTAATATCGTTTTCGCCCACGCCGTAAAGCTTTGCAAAGGTTGTAAGCATGCCCGAGGGTGCGTCGCATATTCCGTATGTAAAATCATAGCCCATATCACGCAGAGTTTGGCTTACAACACCGGCAGGGTTTGTAAAGTTAAATACCTTACAATCGGGTTTTGCATACTGCTTTACAAGCTCGCAGTATTCCTTTAACGCATTAACGCTGCGCATTGCAAAGGAAAGACCTGCCGCACCTGTTGTTTCCTGACCCAAAAGCCCGTATGACAGTGCAATTCGCTCATCACGAACACGCATTTCGTCGCCGCCCTCACGGATGGTGGTTATAACATAATCCGCATTTTTAATTGCATATACAGGGTCGGTGGTTATTTCAAATTTTAACTCCGGGCAAAGCAGGGAGGCAACCTTTTTGGCCATTTTTCCGTAAATATTAAGCTTTTGCTCGTTATTATCCATAAACACTAAATTATCAATGTTAAGTTGCGCCGAACGCTGTGCAATGCTTTTTGCCAAAAACATTGACCTAACGCCGCCTCCGCCGATAACCGTTAGTTTCATAGCTTTACCTCCGTAATTTACTTTACAAATGATTATAAAGTATTTTTGCTGAATATTCAACAAAAATATGCGGAATAAAAAGTTGTATATATATAAAATAACTGTTGATATTATGGGATTTAAGTGTTAAAATGTATAATAGGTGTATATGTGGTTTAGCGGATATATACAATCCACATAAGGAGGATAATAAATGAGTAATTCAGTAAAATCAACTGAAGCTTTAAAAAAGTTGACTGCTTTGTTTGACGACGGCACTTTTACAGAGATTGACGCCTTCGCAAAGGATGCCGACGGTAACATTGACCTGGTTGCAGGCTACGGCTTTGTAAACGGCGCACCGTGCTATGCCTTTGCACAGGACAGCAGTATTAACGGCGGTGCCGTTACAGTGGCACAATGCTCAAAGATTTGTAAAATTTTAGATTTAGCTAAAAAAACAGGCTGCGGAGTTGTAGGCATTTACGATTCCAACGGAGTTAAGCTTACAGAGGGCTTTGAGGTGCTTAACGCTTACGGCGACGTGGTTAAGGCTGCTTCATCACTTTCAGGCGTTGTTGCACAGGTTTCCGTTATTGACGGCGCATGCCTGGGCACATCCGCACTTCTTGCAAATTTGGCAGATGTTGTTATTGCCACAAAGGGCAGCGATTTTTATATCACAGCTCCAAGCGAAACAACTGTTGAGGATAACGCTTCGGCAGGCACAATCGATGTTGTTTGCGACGATATTTCAGCTGCAATTGAGCAGGCTAAAAACATTGTTTGCATGCTTCCTCAAAATAATTTGTGCGTTCCCGAGGTTAATTTTGAATACAGCGCACCTGCTGTATCGGCTGCCGAGGGTGCAAGCACAGAGGACATTGTTAATTCAATTCTTGATTCGACCGTTTCTGTTGAATTTAAGGCAGATTACGGCAAAAATGTAATTACCAAGCTTGGCACCGTTGACGGCTGCACAGTCGGTATTGTTGCATTTAAAAATGATAAGATTTGCCCTGCATGCGCATATAAGGCAGAGGCTATGATTAAGCTTTGCGACGCTTTCAATATTCCTGTAATCACTGTTGCAGACTGCACAGGCTTTGTAAAGGATGCAGACACTCAAATGCTTGTTGCCGCAACAAAGCTTACTACTGCTTACGCAAGCACAACCTCTCCAAAAATCAGCCTTATTACGGGTCAAGCTATCGGTTGCCCATATATCATTCTTGCGGGCAAGGGCGCTAACGCTGATGTTACCTTGGCTTGGGATAATGCAGTTGCATCTCCTCTTGATGTTGAGGCTGCTGTTGCATTTTTATATAACGACAGGCTTGCAAAGGGCGAGGACAGAGCCGCTCTTGAGGCTGAGTATAAGGAAACAGTCGGCTCTGCATTTACTGCAGCTGCCTGCGGCGCTGTTGATGATGTGTTCCCGGCAGGTGAAACAAGGACTAAAATTTCACAGTACCTTGATATGCTTGCAAGCAAAAGGGAAACAACTATTCCAAGAAAACATTCTGTTAAATAATAGGAGGATATAAAGATATGAAAAATTATACAATTACAGTTAACGGCACAGCATACAATGTAACCGTAGAGGAGGGCGCAAGCGCCGCTCCCGTTGCAGCACCTGTTGCAGCTCCCGCTCCTGCTCCGGCAGCAGCTCCTGCGGCTGCACCGGCACCTGCTCCAAAGGCAGCACCTGCAAATGTTGACGGAGTTTCTGTTGACGCTCCTATGCCCGGCAACATTCTTGATGTTAAGGTTGCCAACGGCTCTGCTGTTAAGGCAGGCGATGTTCTTGTTGTTCTTGAGGCTATGAAGATGGAGAACGACATTGTTGCACCTCAGGACGGTACAGTTGCCGCAATCAATGTTAACAAGGGCGACTCTGTTGAGGCTGGTCAATCATTGGTTGTATTAGGCTGATTGAGGTGAAACTATGGCAAAAATAGGTATTACAGAAACAGTCCTTCGTGATGCGCACCAATCACTGATTGCAACACGAATGAGAACTGACGAATTTGTTGATATTCTTGATAAGATGGACAAAATCGGCTACCATTCATTAGAGTGCTGGGGCGGTGCAACATTTGACTCCTGCCTGCGCTTTTTGAATGAGGACCCGTGGGACAGATTACGCTTAATTCGTAAAAAATGCCCCAACACAAAGCTCCAAATGCTTTTCAGAGGTCAGAATATGCTTGGCTACCGTCATTACAGCGACGAGGTAGTTGATTATTTTGTTAAGAAAAGTATTGATAACGGTATTGATATTTTAAGAATTTTTGACGCTCTTAACGATGTTCGTAATCTGCAAACCGCTATTAATGCGGCTAACAAGTACGGCGGTCATGTTCAAGCGGCTATTTCCTACACAACAGGCCCTGTTTTCACAACAGAGTATTACTGCAACTATGCAAAGCAGCTTGAGGAGGCAGGCGCAGCCTCAATTTGTATTAAGGATATGGCAGGCCTTTTAACCCCGTACGGAACATACGACCTTGTTAAGGCTCTTAAAGAAACCGTTAAAATTCCGATTCAGCTGCACACACACTACACATCCGGTCTTGCATCAATGGTTCTTTTAAAGGGCATTGAGGCAGGCGTTGATGTTATTGATACAGCCATTTCTCCGTTAGCTATGGGAACATCACATCCGGCAACAGAGTCTATGGTTGCGGCTCTTGCAGGCACCGAATATGACACAGGCCTTGACCTTAAGGCATTAACCGAGGTTCGTGACCACTTTACACCGCTGCGTGAAAAATATCTTGCATCAGGACTTCTTGATCCCAAAATGCTTGGCGTTGACGCTAACACCTTGCTTTATCAGGTGCCCGGCGGTATGCTTTCCAACCTTAACAACCAGCTCAAGCAGGCAGGTAAGGAGGATAAACTTGAAGAGGTACTTGCAGAGGTTCCCCGTGTTCGTGAGGATTCAGGCTATCCGCCGCTTGTTACACCCACATCACAAATTGTGGGCACACAGGCTGTGTTTAATGTAATTATGGGCGAACGCTACAAGATGGTTACCAAGGAATTTAAGGATATGGTTGCCGGTAAATACGGTAAAACACCTTGCAAAATCGACCCTGAATTCCAAAAGAAGATTTGCGGCGACGAGGAAATCATTACCTGCCGTCCTGCCGACCTTCTTACAGATACAATCGAGCAGTTTAAGAGTGAAATTGCTGAGTATTACGAGCAGGAGGAGGATATTCTTTCCTATGCTCAATTCGGTCAGGTTGCCACCAAGTTCTTTGAGGGCAGAAGAGATGCCAAATACGGTCTTGACGGCAAGCATGACGATATTGTTAACAAGGTTTATCCTGTTTAAAAAACTTTAAGGCGTTGTTTTTACAACGCCTTTTTTGTGAGGAGAAATATGCAAAGGGATTATTGGAATAAAAACGCTTTTACAAAAAATTTTACCGCAAGCCTTGATGTTGGGCAATTTCAGGATTTGGTACCTAAAGACGCCCTTGTGCTTGATGTGGGCTGCGGCTACGGCAGAACTCTTGCTGATTTGTACGGCATCGGCTACAAGCGGCTTATAGGCGTTGATACCTCTGCCGAAATGGTTAAAAGGGGAAAGAACACTTATCCCTACATTGATATCCGTTTTCAGGCCGGCGCAGCGATAGATTTGCCCGATAATTATGTTGACGCCGTGGTTTTGTTCGGCGTTTTGTGCTGTACTCCCAATTCAAATGATATTAAAGCGTTAATAGGCGAGATTGAAAGGGTTTTAAAGCCCGGCGGATGCCTTTTTGTCAACGATTTTCTTATCGGCAAGGATTTGCGAAATTCCTTAAGATACAGAAAATTTGAGGAAAAATATAACCACTACGGCACTTTTGAAACAGAGGACGGCTTGGTGCTCAGGCACTTTACCGAACAGGAACTCAGCGACCTGCTGGGCGGCTTTGATGTGATTTCTGCTGTTAAGCAAAAATGCAGAGAAATGAACGGCGGAGTAAACATCAGCGTTTCAATTGCAGCCAAACTTAAGTAAATTACAGCGCCCTTGGGGTGCACTGCATAATAAAACAATGTTTTAAGCTTTTTGAGCATATATTCATTTTGCAGTGAGCCACTTGACGAGGCGTTGTTTTTCTTATATTATAGTAGTATGCTTATAGCGAGGAGGTTATAAAATGAATGTGTTAATATTTGGCGGCACGGGGCTGTTGGGCTCTGCTGCGGCTCAAATTTTTATTGACAGAGGTCACAAGGTTAAAACCATTACCTTGCCGCCGCTGCCAAAGGGTGCACCGATTCCTGAAGAAATGGAAATTACCTTCGGCAACTTTTTGGAGCTGACAGATGAGCAACTTGAGGAGGCTATGACCGGGGTTGACGCCTTCGTATATGCCGCAGGAGTTGACGAAAGGGTAGAATTCCCGCAGCCTGTTTATGAGGCATACAAAAAATATAATATCGACCCTGTTGACAGGTACTTAAAATTTGCTAAAAAATGCGGTGTTAAAAGATGCGTTGTTTTAGGCTCGTATTTTGCTTGGCTTGCCAAGGAAAGACCTGATATGAACCTTGGCGCAAAACACCCCTACATTCGTTCAAGACTTGACCAAGAGGAAACTGCCTTTAAATATGCCGACAGCGAAATGGGTGTTGCGGTTTTGGAACTGCCCTATATTTTCGGCACCCAGCCTGGAAGGAAGCCTGTTTGGGTTATTCTTATTGAGCAACTGCAGCGCTTTAAAAGCATGCCCTTTACCATGTATCCTGCCGGCGGAACGGCTATGCTTACTGTAAGGCAGGTGGGTGAGGCGATTGTCGGCGCTGCCGAAACCGTTAAAGGCGCAAGAAGCTACGGTATTTCCTGCTATAATTTAACCTGGCGCAAATTTTTGAAAATCGTTTACAAGGCTATGGACGGTATAGACGACAGAAAAATTATTGATGTGCCCAAGTGGACCTTTAAGGCCTTTGGTATGCACATGCGCAAGGAATATGCAGAAAAAAATGTTGACCCGGGCATTGACCCTGTTGGCCTTGCTGATATTATGGGCATGAATTTATTTATTCCCACCGACGAGGCAAAGGAGCTTGGCTGCACCCCCGATGATATTGAGAGTGCTATTTTCGACTCCATCGCTCTGTCAAAGGCCTCGATTGAAGGTAATGCAGATTTAATCAGTATGAAGGGCGAATAAAGCAGTATGAAATTTCAGTTTAAAGATAAAAAATTCAGAATTCTGATGATCGCCGATACCCAGGAGGGCAACAAGGTAAGCTCCGATACCATTAATCTTATTAACGCAGCGCTTGACCGCAGCGAACCTGATTTTGTTGTTTACAGCGGTGACCAAATATGGAGAAAAAGCTGCTTTAAGGGCAATAAGGCCGAGGTTGAAAGAGTGCTTAAGGAGTTGTGCGAGCCTGTTATATCACGTAACATTCCTTTTGCGGTTTGCTTTGGTAACCACGACCGCCAGGTTGGCTTAAGTAATGAGGAGCAGTTTGAAATTTATAAAACCTTTAAGGGCTTTTCTGGGGAAAGCGTCCCCGGTATTGACGGCGTGGGCAATCAATGCATTGAAATTGCCGACGGCGACGATGTTAAGTATTTGCTTTATCTTATTGACAGCCATTCAAGCCTTAAAATCGGCTACGATTGCGTACATAAAAACCAAATTGAGTGGTACAAAGCCACCCGTGACAGCTATATTGAAAAAAATAACGGCATCGCTGTGCCAAGCCTTGTTATTCAGCATATACCCGTTTGCGAGGTGTTTGAGCTTTTAACCAAGGTAAAGCGCACAAAGCGTGGCTCGGTGCGTGGGTTCAGAACCCATGACGGGGAATACTTTGTTCTCAATAAAAACAGGGTTAATAAGGGTGGATTTATGAGAGAATCTCCCGCCGACCCACAGGAAAACAGCGGCGAATTTGCCGCATTCTGCGAAAAGGGCGATGTTAAGGGGCTTTATTTCGGCCATGACCATAACAATTCCTTTAACGGCAAAATTAACGGAATTGATGTGGGTTATACCCAGGGTGCAGGCTTTAATGTTTACGGCCCGGGGCTTGACAGGGGAGTCAGAGTAATTGATTTGTTTGAAAACGGCGAACTTAAAACCTACGATTTAAGATACCGTGATATTGTGGGAACAAAGGTTGAGCACCCACTTAAATATATGTTTTTACAGCTGTGCCCTACAAATACTTTTGATGCCATTTCAAGGATTGCAAAGGCCTTTGCCTGCATAGCCGCAACACTTGTGCTAATTTTAATAATTATGTTTTTAACACAACAGTAAAAAAAGGAGGATAGCATTGCTATCCTCCTTTAGTTTTAAGAATAATCCGCACATCCGCCAAGAACTGAAGATAACCTGCTGTTAAAGGCAGGTGGGCTTCATCCTGTAATACTTTGTGCTCCCAACATCCTGCAAGGCAGGGAGGTCTGCATTCCCGTAAAACAGAGCCTGAATCCCTAATTAAAGATTGTTCGGGTTATTTAAGCCCTTGGTTGTCGAGATGCACAGACTAATATCTATTATGCTTTTTTTACCTCATATTATTACTGTTCGGGTTCAAAATATTCAACGTCATATTTTTCTTCAACCATTGACATAAGAATATCCGAAACCTGCTCGTATTCCATTTCGTCCTGAATTTCTTCAAGGTATTCGTCGCCGCTTTCGTCGTTAACAACCTTAAGTATAATTACCTCAAAGTCAGCGTCAACGATTTCCTGGTCGTCCTCACGGTATTCTGTAATTGCAACATAAACATTGTCTTCCGTTTCATATCTTTCAAGAAGCTCAAATAAAATTTCGTTGCCGTCCTCATCGTTTACAGAAATAATATCCGGTTCGTAAATTTCTTCGTTGCTCATATAATCACTCCGTTTCTTTTTTAATATTATATAATTTATCTGTTATCAAGTCAATAGGGAATAAATAGTTGATTGTTTTTGCGTATATGTGCAATGTCGATAAAAAAATATAAAAAATCTAAAAAAAACTATTGACAAATTACAAATGATGTGCTAATATTAAGTTGAACTTAAGGAAGGGCTTAGAAATTAGAAATTTTGTTATAGCTCAAGTTCAAATTTAATAAGGAGGCTAAATCCAATGGGCATTGAACCAGAGAATTCAGCCACCTGCTTAGCATTCCAATAAAATAACGGTTGTTCAACCGACAGAGGCAAGTTCCACGGGTTGTAGCTTTATCAAGCATATTTAAAAGTTATTTGCAGGGTTGGTTAAAGTGCTGACAGGTGATGCTACAATTGAATAATAAAGTTATATAGATTGTTTCCTGCAGGCAGTCAGAGTTAAATGGCTCTATAAATTCAAAATTTAATGAGAGGTAAATTCCGATGGACAGTTAATTAACCTAATGTACTAAAATAGTGAGGTTAGTCCAATGAAATGATTACATGCTCCCGACCGTGAGTCGGGGGCTTTTTTGTCGCCTGTTGCAATATCATTTATTTCCTGTTGCATTATCAATTAAGTTATAATATAATAACTTAAAGTTACTTTATATGTTGGGAGGGTTAATGTGAAAAATAAGCTTTTATCATCACTGCTTGCAGTTTGCCTGATGTTTGTGGGTGCTTTCGGCGCTTTTTACGCCTTTGCCGACCCTGTTACCTGGGCTTATAACGATAACACAAAAACCCTTGTTATTTCAGGCTCGGGGGATATGGAGGATTATGCCGACGGCTATTCGGCCCCCTGGCATAAATATATAAATTCAATTAAAAAAGTTGTTATTGAGGAGGGTATAACCTCGATTGGCGCCTATTCCTTGGCAGGCGCCCAAAATCTAACCGATGTCGATATTGCTGACAGTGTTACATCCGTTAACGATTTCGCTTTCAGCTCCTGTGCCGCTTTGGAAAGCCTTACCCTCGGCAGCAATGTTACCTATATTGCCGATTCCTCCATGGCTTATAACGGCACAACCCCTAAGTCAAGCTTTAAGCTGAATGTTACTGCAGGCTCGTATTCGCTGTTTTACGCTGTAAAGAACAGTATATCCTTTAACTGCAAAAGTGTTAAATGCGGCTCCTACACGGCGCAAATAGTCAGCAAGGGCACTAAGGTGTATTATCCCTACACTGCAAAGGTAAGCGGCAAATTTAGGTTTTATTCAACCGGGGCGCACGATACCTATGGCTATTTGTATGACGAAAACTTTAAACAGTTAAAATCTAATGACGACGCCTCGTCAAGCAACACTAATTTTTCCCTTACTTATGATTTGGAAAAAGGGAAAACCTACTATTTTGCAGGCAATATATTAAACACAACTCTTACAGGCAGCTTTGGCATTAATATTGAGGCGGTTGATTATACGGTAACCGGCACGGTTTATGCCATGGGCGATAAAAACGGAGCACCAAGCACTGTTATTCTTGAAAATGCAACCATAAACGGTGCAAAAACCGATAACGGCAAATTTTCATATTCCGCTGTGTCAAATGCCGAGGAGGTAACCTTTGAGTGTGATGGCAAAAAGAAAGCAGTTACCATAACACCGGATAACGGAGATGTGTTGGATGTTGCAATTTCAATGTGCGATGTTAATAATGACGGCATAGTCAATGGCAAGGATTTTGCAATAATGCGAAGGTCTGGCTCAAAATACCTGGATTTGTTTGCTGCATTTGCCGACTATAAAGAGTAAAATTTTCGGAGAGTGTTTTTTAGGCACTCTCCGTACTTTTTTTGTCATATTTTAAAATGTGTAAATCAACTTGAAAATTTTTTTAGGCTTAAACAGGGCAATTTTGCTAATTTTTTGTGTTATATATTGACAACTCACTAAAATATATTATAATTATATAGAAATATTTTAAATCTGTGTTTTAGTTGACGCAGATTTCATTACCAAACCGTAATTTGCACTGCGGCGCAGTCAGTAAGCCGCCTTGCCCTGCACGGGTTTGGAATAATAAGGAGGATTTCAATATGAAAAAAGTAAGTAAAAAGCTAATTTCGGTTGTGCTTGCCATTTTAATGGTTGCTACAATGCTTCCGTTATCAGGCATCGCTGCTTTTGCAAAAACCACAACCAGTTGGACAGTTGCGGCTTCAACTGATTTCACAAAATCCACTTGGTCATCAACAGGCAGCAATGTTAAAAATGTGGGCAATCCGCTTTCAACAGGGGGTTATGTTGCCACAACATCCGACGGCGGCAGCAAGATGATTTGGTCAGGCTATGAGTGGAGTAATACATATATGAACACCGATTCAAACGGTGTTAACCTTGCAGACGGTGTTGTTTACCTCTCAGGCTCCGAAGGGGGTTCGGTTCCTATCGCAGGGGCAGAGGCGTTTAAACTTGATATCGCTTTCAGTTTTACAGGCGATTTTTCCGTTACCACAAGGAACAGCGGCGCAGGTCCGATTTTCTTAAAGCTTGCAACCAACGGAAATATGAGTTTTGATAAGGGCGACCCCTGGAGCAATACATTCTTTACCCAAGAGGGCTACGGCCGTACTCACAACCAATTGGCTACTGATATTAACTCATCAGCTGAGGGCGGCAATTACAGAATTTCTACCGATACCCTTGCTAAAAATTCTGAATATCACTACATTTTAACCTATGAAAACGGCTATCTCAGTGCAGTTATCAAAAATGTTACAGGCAAAAATGTTATCAAATACCCGGCATACAAGGGCAATTTTGACACAAGTGCAATTAAGGGCATTTATATCGGTTCTGCCAACGGTTATTACTACAAGAACACCGCTATTAAGAGCGTTGTTATGTCAACAGGTACAACATCTGTTACAGGCGAGCGCACCTATGTTGATAAGGATAAAGATAAATATGTTTTCACCTACTTTACTGGCAATGATGAGGCAGGCGAAACTCTCCACATGGCTGTTTCCGACGATGGCTTGAATTGGGAGGCTCTTAACGGTAACGAGCCTATTTGGAACTCAAGCAAATTAACAGGCAACGAAACATCATATCCTGACAGTGCAGGCATTGCAGCATCAGGTCATGTTCGTGACCCCTATGCTTTCCAGGCGCAGGACGGCACATATTATGTTTTGGCAACAGACCTTAACACAAACGGTGGCACAGATTGGGGTAACAATACCAAAATGATGGTTTGGCACCTTAACTCACTTGCAGAACTTGCAACCACCAATCCTTGGTACATTGATACCCAATCAATAATGGCTGATGCAGGCATTACAAGCAGCGTTTCCCGTGCTTGGGCACCTGAGGCTATCTGGGATGAAGAGGCAGGTCACTACATGCTCTTCTGGAGCTGTGGCTATGTTAACGGCCACACCCTTATGTATTATGCATATACAGACGATTTCAAAACACTTTTAACCACACCTGAGCAGCTTATCACAACAGGTGTTGATAATATCGACGGTAATATTACCTTTGACGGTGTAAAGTATTACCTTTGGTTTAAGGACGAAACAAACAAGCGTATTGCAGTTTCAACCTCCGATCATGCAAACGGTCCTTACAGCACACCTACCGAGTTTTACGATAACCAGGTTCCGTCACTTGAAGGTCCTGAAGTTTATCAGCTGCAAAACGGTAACTATGTTTTGATTGCAGACTATTTCAGCAACGATATATCCTATTTTGCTATGTATCAAACTGCTGAAACACCCGATACAATATCAACCGAAAGCAAGGTTAACAACAAGCGCCTTAACCACTTATCTCCAAGGCACGGCTCTGTTATGAATATCACAACAGAGGAATATAACAAGCTTGTTGCTGCCTACGGCAAATCAACCTTTGATATTACAGGCGTTGAGGCTAATAAAACAGCTAACGATTACCTTGTAGCCCGTTACTTTACCAGCGACGACGCTACCTACGATGCAACAGGCAACGGCAACACCCTTACCACAAGCAATGTTACAATGACTAACAATTATAACGGTAAGGCTGCCGCTCATTTCTCAGGCACTGCTGAGGATGCAACAAAAGCAAATTCCGCAAATACCAAGGCTGACTCGTACTCAAAGAACGGCTCCTACGCATCCATTAATACAAGCGAAATGTTTAAGGATGTTGATGTAAGCACCGGCGTTACATTCTCATGGTACGGCTATGCTGATAACGCAAATGAAGGCCGTTGGCTTGATTGGACCACAGTCAGCGACGCAGGTCAAATGTCTTGGGATAATGAGCTCGGCACAGGCCAATCGCAAAAAAATAACGCATACATTTATTCAGCTGCCAATATGGAATTCGGTGCAAATAACCACGGCACAACCGCTATTGCAGACGGTTATAAGGGCACAAGCTATAAGGGCGCATGGCATGAATATACAATGTCCGTTTCTCACGGATATATTTGCTTCTGGGTTGACGGCGCACTGCTTTACACAAGCTATTCAAGCGGTAAGGTTTCAAAGCAGGGCACACCTATTGCTCTTTCTTCAATGAACAAGGCTTTCTTTGATGAAACCAAAAACGCAACACTTTATATGGGTATTTCCTCCTATGCGGCAGACAGAATGCTTAACGGATATATCTCCGATTTCAAGGTGTATAACAGAGCTCTTTCAGCAAAGGATATTGAGGATTCACAAAAGGCACTTAATTCGGAAATCCCGACAACAGATGTTGACACAAACGCCGCTCAATACTATGACCCAATGGAGGCAGGCACATTTGACGGCGTTGAGAAAACCGCTTACGCCGCGTCTGTTACAGACCCGTCAGACCTTCACGGCACAGTATTGAATATCAACGGCGGTGTTGATTCAAACTACACATATTCAGGCTCGGCAACAGAAAGCTCAAAGGGCTACACCCTTTCAATGTGGTATAACCCGGGTGCCGATGTTACACAGGAAACTGTTTTCCAAATCGGCAGAAAGAACTCAGTTGACGGCTCAAACCGCAGATACTTTGAACTCCAGGAGGATGGCCACCTTTGGTTCAACTACGAGGTTGACGGTACTTCATCTTATGTTGATGCAACAGGCGTGTTTGGCGATGAGGGCTTAACAGCTAACGAATGGGCACATATTACCATTCAAATTAAGCCAAACGGCAACAGCGATATTATATATGTTTATGTTGACGGCAAGCTTAGGTCAACAACCAACCTGTTTACAACAAGTTTTGGCCACAACAATGTATCAGGCAGAGCACCCCACGATTTCTTCGCACTTGACCACAATGTTTACTACGGTTCAAGCTGCGGTCACTGGAGCGGCGCTTCACAGGACGCTTACCTTGACGATTTCACAATCTACAGCGGCCTTTACAGCGCATCATCCGTTTTCAATAACGATGCCGATATGATTGCCGATACTCTTATCCGTAAGGCTATGGAGGAGTATAAGGCAAAGATGGCACTTCTTGATAAAAAGGATTATGTATATACCAATATGTCAGCCGCTTACGAGGCTTACGATAAGGCTTCAAGATATATCGACTCCGTTAAGTTCGGTACCAGTACCGCAAAGCCCAGCGAGGTTCTTGAATTATACCGTAACCTTACAAACGCAGTTGACAATATGCAGATTTACAGTAAGCCTGTAACCAAAAACGGCCTTTCGCCGTCAGAAACAGGCGTTGCAAACGCTGTATCCGCACAATATACAAACAATATGCTTTCAACAGTTGACCTTTCGCCGACTACTGAAATTGAGGGCGGTACAGAGCAGTATCACTTCTCGGCAGCTCTTTCGTCAACATCATTTACCTGGTTATATACAGGCCTTGAGGGCGACACACCGACTGCTCCGTTAACACTTGCAGTTCGTAAAACAAATCAAAGCTTAGGTAGCTCACAGCGTCTTGAGTCTGTTCACTTTAAGGACGATACCTCAAACCCAACCACACAAAGCGATTTGGTTATTCCTGAAAAATGGAAAATGTCAAACACCAGCGGTGATGTTCAAAACTGGGTTTATGAGCAATCGGGTTTAACAGATGTAGCAAATCACCATGTTACATCTCAAAAAAACAGTGACGGCTACTTTGGATTTTCTGATAACAAGACATGGTTCCAAGGTTCGGGCTATATTACCTATAACGGCACCCTTACCACAAGCGACCCATATTATATTTCAATAACACCTACCTTTGTTTGTGACAACAGTTGGCAGGTTACCGGTAGTGGTCTTCGTACTGATTTACCTTTCAAACCCACAGGTGAAATTACTATTATTAACTTTACCCACGTTCGTGAGGTATTATGCGATCAAAAGCTCAGCTATTACCTTGGTAACATTACAGATTACACACCTTCATCAACAAAAGAGCTTTTAGCTGCATTTGATGACCTTACATCACTTGATTATAGTGTTAACGGTGTAGCTGCCGCTAAATCGATTAGCGAGGTGGCTGAGGAAAAGGTTAACTACCTTCTCGGCGTTGACCTCAGCAAGATTGAAAACAAGGCAAACGGCGACAGCCTTTATGAGGAATCACAAAAGCAAACACCTTTTGTTGACGGCGCACTTGGCACCAAGGATGAAACCGGTGCAATTACCGCAGGTAATATTGACAGCAACGGTAACTATGTTCCTACCCTTGACGAAAACGGCAAGGAAATGAAATACACCACCTCATCATGGAAGGCTTATGAGCAAGCTTATGATAAGCTCATTCAGTATTTCACAGACCTTAACCCATACGCTACTAACAACCAATATGCAACCTCACAGTCACAGCTTGACGAGATTGAAAACAATGTTAAGAAAGCTAAAACTGCATTACAGGTATCTGCCGATTATTCAAATGTTGACAGCGCAGTGGCTGACAGCCAGGTTTACACTGACCGTGTTCACCGCAACTATAATTCTGCCGGCCAAATTTACACCTACGATTCATACATTGATTTCAGCGTTGCACACGATAATGCAGATGTTTGGGCAAACAAACCCGCCGCATACAGGGCTGATACAGAGAGGTATAATATTAAGTATGTAACAGAGTTTGACCAAAACGGCGTTCATTACTCAAACGGCCCGTACATTGCTTACGATGCTAACGACAATGTTGTTACAAGTGACGATCAAGCAATCGACCACTACACATTTGTTGGTGTGTTCTACGATAATGAGGGCGATGCAAATCCGTCACAATTCCAAACCGGCGATTATGTATTGATTGACGGCAACTATATCAAGCTTAACGGCCACAGATATTACACCGACCTTTCAGCAATCACAGACAGCGAGGGTAACTATGTTTACTCCAACCGTCAAAATGCAATTATTGACACCGCTGCCGACCTGCTTGATAAGGACGGTAAGCTTACAGGCGTTGACGCCGCATCTGCTTATGAGGCGTTTGATTCAACCCTTACAGTTGTAGATGCAATTGACACTGCTAAATACACCCAGGCAGGCCTTGAGTATTTACAAAATGCAGTTGACGCTGCCGACAGCGCAGTTTATGCAACCCTTACAGGGGACGCTTTAACAGCCTACAATAAGGCAACCAAGAAGTCATTTGCAGAGGGCACAAGGATTAAGAGAACCGCTTATTCCTTAACCGACCCGCAAACATCAAGCGTATTAACAGCAATTAACTATATTAATGATGCTGCTAACAAGGAAACCTATATTAACAAGTTCCACGCAACACTTGATGTTCAAATCGCAGGCGAAAGCCAGGGCACTGTTGATATTCCCGATGCTTACTACGGCGAGGAGTTCACATTAAGCGGTGCAGGCTTAGTTGCAGACAAGAATGTTTCTGTTTCAAAATGGTCGGTATCAATTCTTGATGATGATAACAAAACAGTTAAATCTTCACAAAAGATTTCAGGCGTTGCAGGCGACACCTTAACAAGAATTGCAGATTCAAACATTGCAGTTGTTGTTAACTACGATTACAGCGACAACACAACAACTGGCTATAAATATGATATATATGATGTTTATAATAACCGCACTGCTGTTATGTATTCAGAAAATCTTTACGATGCAACCACCGTTGCAGACGGTCTTGGCATCAGCGCAAAGAAAATTCCGTTCTACAGCTTTGCACAGTGGGATGTTATCAAGGTAGAAGGGGAGAATACCTATAAGGTAAGACCTATTTATACTCTTGATAAAACCTACACCATCACAACAGACGGCAATGTTACCGGCGTGCTTGCCGATAACGAGGACGGCACCTACACTGCAAGGTATGACGGAACCGTTACAATCAGCACTGATGATGCCGATTTCTACGCTTGGGCGGTTAAATCTGATGTTAACGATAAGTACACAATAGCTTCTTACAACAGCACATATTCCTTCTTTGTTGCTTGCGATGAAGAGTATGTTCAGGTTAAGAAAACCGTTTCAGGCTACACAATCGGCGGCGATGCAGTAAGCTCTGCAAACATTGATTGTGCCCTTGCAAACGATATTTCAGACAATATCACTGTTGACGATTACATCACACAAAAGCTTGACAGCAAGGCACCGTTTACATCTGTTGAGTTTGTAACAATGACATCAACTCAGGCTCGTGCTTATGTAAGAATTACAACAGGCTGCAGCGTTAATGTTGCAAGTTATGGTGTTATTTACTCGCCGTCAGTTGCAAATGCCGACACAATGGTTAAAAACGGCACAGGCGTTTATACAAGAGCTGTTAACAACGCTAACGCTTACGGTCAGTATTGCTACACCCTTAACAGCAAATCATCATTTACAACAGCAAACTTTACTTTCAGGGCTTATGTAAATTATGATTTCACTTACAAATTTACACACACAACCGGTTCTGCAGATGATGATAACCAAGCAGATATTAATGCTCTTGAGTATTCAAATGTTAGAATTGCAACCACAGCTTAATTAAATCGGGAGGTAATAATTATGAAAAAAGAATATAAAACTCCTGAACTTGAGGTTGAAATGTTCACAATTTATTGTGCAAACGATGTTTCAAGCGGCTGGGAGTCAGGCGATAACGGCGAAGATGTAGATTTCTAAATAATCAAAAGAGTTGAGGGCATTAATTTGCCCTCAATTTTTTGTATTGTAAAGGTGTTAATTTATTATTAAAATTGTAAACAAACTGTTAACAAAACATTGACCCTATATATTATAAGTTATATAATAATGTCTTAGATAAAGCTGAAAAACGAAAAAACAGCTTTTCAAAGGAGAATATTATGTTAAAATCAATGACAGGATTCGGCCGTTCAGTTAAGGAAATTGACGGTTATGTAATCACAGTTGAAATTAAATCCGTTAACCACAGGTATTATGAGTTTTCTTCAAGAATACCAAGACAATACGGCTTTTTGGATGAAAAGTTAAAATCATACATCGGCACAATGGTGGGCCGTGGCAAGGTTGAATGCTTTGTTACCATTGAAGCTCTCAACAACGATTCGGCTGAGGTTGTGGTTAACAACACCCTTGCAGGTGCTTATGTTAAGGCGTTAAAGCAAATTGCAGAGGATTACAACCTTAAAGAGGATTTCGGCGCAGCAACCATCAGCCGTTATCAGGATGTGCTGGTTGTTAAAAAAGCGGATGAGGACGAGGAAAAGATTTGGCAATATGTTAAAACCGTTGTTGACGAGGCGGTTGAAAAATTTGTTACCATGCGTGCCGTTGAGGGCGAAAAGCTTAAAAACGATATTTATTCAAGGGGTCAATTTATTCTTGATTGCGTATCATTTATTGAGGAGCGTTCCCCTCAAACCGTTAAGGAATATAATGACAAGCTTGTTGAAAGAGTGCACGAATTAATCGGTGACGCATCTCTTGACGAGGCTCGCATTATTCAAGAAGTTGCAATTTATGCCGACAAGGTAGCGGTTGCCGAGGAAACCGTAAGGCTTCGTTCACATATTGACCAGCTTAACACCTTTATTAATTCAGACGAGCCTGTTGGCAGAAAAATGGATTTTCTTGTTCAGGAAATTAACAGGGAAACCAACACAATCGGCTCAAAGGCAAACGATGTTGAAATTGCACGCAAGGTTGTTGACATTAAAGCAGAGGTAGAAAAAATAAGAGAGCAAATTCAAAATATTGAGTAATAATTTAGGAGATGTGGTATGAAATTAGTTAATATAGGTTTTGGCAACCTGATTAATGCCGACAGAGTTGTTTCTGTTATATCTCCTGATTCCGCACCTGCAAAAAGGCTTGTTCAAAACGGCAAGGAAAAGGGGTGCCTTATTGATGCAACTCAGGGCAGGAAAACGCAAAGCGTTATTGTTACCGATTCAGACAATATTGTTTTAAGCTATATGGATTTAAAGCAAATTGCGGCAAGATTTTCCACGGAGGTAACGGCAGATGAATAAAAAGGGTATGTTAGTTGTTTTATCGGCGCCAAGCGGCTGCGGCAAGGACACTGTGTATAAGGAGCTTACCAAGCTGAGGCAGGATATATGCGAATCCGTTTCCGTTACCACACGCAGCCCCCGTGAAGGCGAGGTTGAAGGCATTAACTATTATTTCAAAACCGTTGAGCAGTTTAAGGAGCTTATTGAAAATGAGGGCTTGCTTGAATACACCCTTTATAATAACTGCTACTACGGCACCCCGGTTGAGGGCGTTGAAAAGGCAATTGAGCAGGGCAAAATCTGCTTTTTGATAATTGATGTTTACGGTGCACAAAATATTATGAAAATGCGTTCTGACTGCGTTTCAATATTTTTACTGCCACCAAGCCTTGAGGTTTTGGAGCACCGCTTAAATAACAGAAAAACCAATGACCAGGAGGATATTAAACGCCGAATGGAGCTTGCAGGCCAGGAACTTGAGCTTGCACACCTTTATGATTATGTTGTTGTTAACGACGCACTTGATAACGCCGTTAATGAAATAAATGAAATTTTAAACAATGAGCTTTCTGCTCGTAATTAATAAGGAGAGATTTATTATGTTTAATCCGGATTTAAAGAAAATGTTAGAAAATGTAAACAGCCGTTACAGCCTTGTTGTCGGCACAGCAAAAAGAGCAAGAGAAATTCGTGACGAGGCAGTTGCAAATGAAACTCCCATTGATGTTAAAACAGTTTCAACCGCAATTGAGGAAATTTGTGACGGCAAGTATGTTATCGAAGAACCCGAAGAGCTTAAAGATTTGAAAAAATGATTTACACTGTTGCAACAGTTGCCGTTGATAACACATTTTTCAGCTTTGACACCGACTATACCTATTCGGTGCCTCATGACCTTGAAAACAGCCTTTGTGTCGGCTGTGCTGTTAAGGTTCCCTTTGGCAGGGCTAACACCTTAAGGGACGGAATCGTTATTTCTGTCAGCCGACAGGAGAGCAATGAGGGCTTAAAGGCTATCTCCTCCGCCTCAAAAAAAGTGCTCAGCGATGAAATGGTAAGCCTTGCACTTTGGCTTAAGGAGCGTTGCTTTTGCACCACCTACGATTGCTTAAAGCAAATGCTGCCAAGGCGTTTTGGAAAAATCGGCGACAAAAGCCAACGCATGGTAAGGCTTGTTGACGAAAGCGACACCGCATTTTTAAATGTAACACGCAAGCAGATTCTTGTTTGCAGGCTTTTGCAGGATGTCGGCACTGCCGAAATCAACGAGGTGTGCGAGTTTTGCGGCGTGGGAATCACCGTTGTTAAAAATCTTGAAAAAAACGGAATAGTTGAAATATACAATCAAGAGGTTTACAGGAATCCTTATTCCTCTGTTTCCGACCAAGAGGACAGGGAGGAGATTAAGCTTTCCTCACAGCAAATTGCGGCGTTTAACACCTATAACAAAATGTTAAAATCAGGCGGCGGCAACGGTCTGCTGTTCGGCATTACCGGCAGCGGCAAAACACAGGTTTATTTAAAATTGATTGATTCTGCCATTGACGATAACAAGGATGTTATTGTTATGGTGCCTGAAATTGCCTTAACACCGCAAGCGCTGGGTATTTTTCACAGGCGCTATGGCAACAAGGTGGCGGTTTTCCACAGCGGTCTTTCAATCGGTGAGCGTAATGACGAGTATAAGCGTGCCGACAGGGGAGAGGCTAAAATTGTAATTGGCACCCGTTCTGCGGTATTTGCCCCTTTGCATAATTTGGGGCTTATCATTATGGACGAGGAGCAGGAACACACCTATAAATCAGAGCGCACCCCAAGGTATAACGCAAAGGATGTTGCAAGGTTCAGAGCTAAATATAACAAGGCGTTGTTTTTAATGACTTCTGCAACCCCAAGTGTTGAAAGCTACAGCAACGCACTAAAGGGCAATTACACCCTTTGCGAGCTTAGCGAAAGGTACGGCGAGGCGCAGCTGCCCCAGGTTATAACAGTTGATATGAAGCAGGAAATGAAGGCGGGCAACCGTTCTCCCATTTCATCAAAGCTTAACGAGCTGTTAGCGGAAACCCTTGATAACAAAAAGCAGGCGATTTTGCTTATTAACCGTAGGGGCTATAACACATTTATTGCCTGTAACGAGTGCGGCCATGTTATTACATGCCCCAACTGCTCAATTTCGTTAACATATCACAGCTATAACAACAGGCTGCAATGCCACTACTGCGGCTATTCAAAAATTCTTGATAATATTTGCCCCGAATGCCACAGCGATTCGGTGCGATACAGCGGCTACGGCACCCAACGCATAGAGGACGAGCTAAAGGCTCTGTTCCCAAGTGCAAGGGTTTTGCGAATGGATGCTGACACCACCACCTCAAAGTTTTCACATGAAAAATTGTTAGGCGCCTTTGCCAAGGGCGAGTATGACATTTTAATAGGAACGCAGATGGTTGCCAAGGGCCTTGATTTTGACAATGTAACCCTTGTTGGCGTTGTTAACGCTGATAATTCGCTGTATGACGAAAACTATAACGCAAGCGAAAAAACCTTTGATTTGATAACCCAGGTTGTGGGCAGAGCGGGCAGGCGTGGCATTGCAGGCAAGGCGGTTATTCAAACCATTAACCCCTATAATGACACCCTTGAATATGCGGCTAATCAGGATTACAAGGCGTTTTACGATAACGAAATTCAAATGCGCAGGCTGATGATTTATCCGCCCTATTGCGATATTGTTTCAATTTCATTTGTCAGCGAAAACGAGGCAAAGGCGGCACTTTGCGCAAAAGCGTTTTTTGACAAGCTTGTTGAGCTTAACTCAGGGGAGTATAAGGATATTAAGCTTGTTGTTTTAGGGCCTACACCGGCAAAAATTGCAAAAATAAATAATTGCTATCGTTATCGTTTGGCGCTAAAGTGCAAAAATACTCATGCTTTAAGAGCGATGATTACAGAAATTTTAAAATTTATATCATCTATAAAGGATTATAAATCGGTTAACCTGAGCGTTGACCTTAATCCCAATGATATTTCGTAACAGTAAAAGAGGAATTATAATGGCTTTAAGAAATATAGTTAAGCTTGGGGACCCCATACTTAACAAAACCAGCAGAAAGGTTGAAAAGTTTGATGAAAGGCTTTCAACCCTTATTGACGATATGTTTGAAACCATGTATGCCGAAAACGGCGTTGGTCTTGCAGCCGTTCAGGTGGGCATGCTTAAAAGAGTTGTGGTTATTGATGTGGGCGACGGCCCTATGGAGCTTGTTAACCCTGAAATCACACTTAAAGAGGGCGAGCAGCGTGAGAGCGAGGGCTGTCTTTCACTGCCCGGAAAGTACGGCGTTACCCTTCGCCCAAAAAAGGTTCAGGTTAAGGCGCAGGACAGAAACGGCAAATGGCAGGTGTTCACAGGCGAGGATTTGAAGGCTCGCTGCTTTTGCCATGAAATTGACCACCTTGACGGAATTTTGTTTACCTCACATGTTATCGGAAAGTTAGAAGGCTGATTTATGCGAATAGTATTTATGGGCACTCCGGATTTTTCGGTGCCATGCCTTGAAAAATTAATTGAAAATCACAGCGTTGTGGGTGTATTTACCCAGCCTGACAAGCCCGTGGGCAGAAAGCAGATATTAACGCCTCCGCCTGTTAAGGAGCTGGCGTTAAAGCACGATATTCCTGTTTTTCAGCCCGAAAAAATCAAGGGCTCAAACGCTTTGGAGATTATTAATGAATTAAAGCCCGACGCAATAATTGTTGTTGCCTACGGCAAAATACTTCCACCATACATTTTGACTGCAGCAAAATACGGCTGCATTAATGTTCACGCATCGCTGCTCCCAAAATATCGTGGCGCTGCACCGATTCAGTGGGCTATTCTTAACGGGGACAGTGAAACAGGCGTTTGCATTATGCAAATGGATGAGGGCATAGACACAGGGGATATAATTGCAGTTAAGAAAACTCCCATTGACCCTGACGAAACCTCCGAGCAGCTGTTTGAAAGGCTTTCCGTTTTAGGTGCGGATACCTTGATTGAGACGCTCAAGGCAGTTGAGGCGGGGAAGGTTGAGCCTACTCCTCAGCCAAAGGGCGATTTCGGCTACGCAAAAATGATTAGCCGTGAGCTTTGCCCCATTGATTGGAGCAAATCGGCGTTGGAAATTCACAATCAGGTCAGGGGGCTTCAAACCTGGCCGGTGGCAATTACAACCCTTAACGGCAAAAATATAAAAATTCACAAAACAAAAATTATTGATTTTCCCGCTGATTCTCCGGGCAAAATTGTAGATAATAATAAAAGGCTTATTGTGTCCTGCGGCGATAATAAATGCCTTGAAATAAAAGAATTGCAGGCGGAGGGTAAAAAGAGAATGGACTCTAAAGCCTTCCTTTTGGGAAACAAGGTTGAAATAGGTACTGTTTTAGGAGAATAGATATGTATTTAGCTTATTATATGACAGGATTTGTGATGATTCCCGTTCTTATATTTTCTTTAATATGCCAAGCAAAGGTTAAAAGTAATTTTAACACCTATGCAAGAATTGCCGGCTCAAACGGAATGACAGGAGCCGACGCCGCATACAGATTGCTGCAGCTTAACGGAATTAATGATGTTAAAATCAGGCGCATTTCGGGCAATTTAACAGATTATTATGACCCAAGGTCAAAGGAAATTTGCCTTAGTGAAAATGTGTTTTCCTCCACAAGCATTGCCGCTATCGGTGTTGCCTGCCACGAGGCGGGTCACGCATGCCAGCATGCCCAGGGTTATTTTCCGCTGAAAATAAGAAATGCTATTATTCCTGTTACAAATATCGGCTCAAAGCTGGGTGTGCCCCTTTGTTTGTTCGGTCTTATTATAAACTCCGCACAGGTTGCTTATGTGGGCTTGTTTCTTTACGGCTTTATTGCAATATTCCAGCTTTTAACGCTGCCTGTTGAATTTGACGCAAGCCACCGTGCCCTTACCACCATTGAGCAATACGGATTTTTAAGCGATACCGAATATGTGGGCGCAAAAAAGGTGCTTACCGCAGCTGCATTAACCTATGTTGCCGCCTTGGCATCATCAATTGCAACCATATTAAGAATTTTATTAGTAATTAACGGTGGAAAAAGACGATGAAAAACGCAAGGCTTGCCGCATTTGAAATGCTTTATGCCGTTATGCAAAACGGCGCATATTCAAATTTAACCGTTGAGGGAGCTCTTAACGATGTTATCCCCAAAGATAAGGCCCTTGCATCACGGCTGACCTACGGCGTTATTGAGCGCAGGCTGACCCTTGATTATTTAATCAACCAATATGTCAGCGGCCGTGTTAAGCCAAAGGTAAGGGTTGTTCTTTACCTTGGGGCGTATCAGCTTTATTTTATGGATAAAATACCAAGCAGTGCGGCTATTAACGAATCGGTTAATTTGGCAAAATCCGTGGGTTTAACCTACTACACAAAGCTAATTAACGCCGTTTTACATAAAATTGATGATAACAGAGTTGACCTTTCCGTCCTTGAGGATTTAGAAATTAAGTATTCCTGCCCCAAGCACCTTATTAATATGTGGATTAAAGCATACGGCAGTGAAAATACACTTAATATTCTTGAGGCGATTAATAACAGACCACCTGTTTTTGCAATACCAAACCCACTTTACACCAATGCAGAGGAATGCCTTTATGAGCTTAACTCCGCAGGCATTGAGGGCGAGGTAAAAGAGGATGTTATTACTATTAATTCGGCATTCGATTTAAGCAAATGCAAGCCCTTTGCAGACGGTTTGTTCCATATTGAGGATTTAAGCTCATACAAATGTGCCAAGGCCCTTGGCGCTAAGGAAAACGAAACCGTAATTGATGTTTGTTCCGCACCCGGAGGAAAGGCTTTTACCGTTGCCGAGGGTATGAATAACACCGGCAGGGTTTACGCAATGGATTTGTATGCCCACAGAACAGGACTTATTGAAAGCGGCGCCAAGCGGCTGGGCTTAACCAACGTTACCTGCCTTGAAAACGACGCAACTTTGTTTAACGAAAAATTGCCACCGGCTGACAGGGTGCTTTGCGATGTGCCGTGCTCCGGCTTTGGCATAATCAGGCGCAAGCCCGAAATCAGATATAAAGACCTTGATTCTGTTAAGGAGCTTTGCGATATACAGTATAAAATTCTTACCGTATCAAGCGCATATTTAAAGACAGGCGGCAGAATTATTTATTCAACCTGCACCTTAAATAAGCGTGAGAATGAAAAGAATGTTCAGCGCTTTTTAAGTGAAAATCAAGGCTTTGAATTAATTGAGCAAAAAACATTTTTCCCAACCGCTGACGGCGGCGACGGATTTTATTATGCATTAATGGAAAAGAAATATGGTTGATATTAAATCATTAAATTTTAACGAGCTTGACAGCCGCTTTAAGGAAATGGCCTTGCCCTCATTCAGAGCCAAGCAGGTTTATCAGTGGCTGCATAAGTCAGGGGTAACTGCCTTTGACGAAATGACTAATCTTTCCTTGGATTTGCGAAACAAGCTGAAGGAAAGCTATTTTATTTCAAGCTGCGTTATTGAGGATAAATATGAATCAAAGCTTGACGATACCGTAAAATATCTTTTCAGGCTGTATGACGGGGAATATGTTGAGTCTGTAATTATGAAATATAAATACGGCTACACTATTTGCGTTTCAAGCCAGGTGGGCTGTAAAATGGGCTGCCGTTTTTGTGCGTCAACCTTGGCAGGCTTTAAGCGCAATTTGCTCCCCGGGGAAATGGAATCCCAGATACATGCTGCTCAAAGGGATTTGGGCATAAGGATTTCACACATTGTTATGATGGGAATAGGCGAGCCCCTTGATAATTATGACAATGTAATTAAATTCATTAAGGCTGTTAACGACGAAAAGGGACTAAATATTTCACTGCGTGATGTTACAATATCAACATGCGGCATTGTGCCTAAGATTTACGATTTGGCAAACGAGGGGATGCCCATTACGCTGACCCTGTCACTCCACGCACCCAATGACAGTATTCGTTCATCTATGATGCCAGTTAACGACAGATGGGGCGTTGATGAGGTTATAAAAGCCTGCCGTGATTATGCAGACAAAACAAAGCGGCGTGTTTCCTTTGAATATACGCTTATTAACAATGTTAATGATACCGAGTCCTGCGCAAAAGAGCTTGCAAAAAAGCTAAGGGGCTTTAACGCTCATGTTAACCTGATACCCGTTAACGATGTTGAGGAACGGGGCAATGTGAGAAGCAGTGACAGCGCTATCAGAAAATTTCAACAAAACTTGAAATTAATGGGAATAAATGCTACAATAAGACGAACATTAGGCAAAGATATTAATGCTTCCTGCGGCCAGCTACGCAGGAGGAAGAATGGCGGTGGCAGTAATGAAAATTGTTGCTAAAACAGATAAAGGAATAGTTAGGGATTCTAATCAGGACGCTTATGCGGTTGGCGAGCTCCCGGGCGAGGTAGCCTGGGCAGTTGTGTGCGACGGTATGGGCGGTGCAGCAGGCGGTAACATTGCATCGGCTTTGGCCGTTAAGGTTATCAGCGATAAAATTACCGCATCATATAATGAAAAAATGCGTGATTCATCCATTAAAAATATGCTTGATTCCGCTATAACTGCTGCAAATATTGAGGTTTACGATATGGCTTATGCCCGCCCGGAGCTTATGGGTATGGGCACTACCGTTGTTTGTGCAATTGTGCGTGACAATGTTGCGTTTATTGCCCACGCAGGGGACAGTAGGGCTTATATCGCAAATTCCAAGGGCTTAAATCAAATTACTGTTGACCACAGCTATGTTCAGGATTTGGTAAACCAGGGCAAACTTACCCCTGAGGAGGCAGAAAACCACCCAAGAAAGAATTATATTACCCGTGCCGTAGGTGTTGACAAGCGCATTGAAATCGACTATTTTCAAACTGATTTTGAGGATGACGAGGTTTTGCTTTTGTGCACAGACGGCTTAACTAACTATGTTGATATTAACGATATGTTTAACGATATAAGCGACGGCCAGTATTACGCTTTCGCAGACAGGCTTGTTAAGCATGCAAACAATAACGGCGGCGGCGATAATATTACCGTTGTCGCTATAGCTAATTAACCCTATTATTTGAGGAATAAGTATGGATAATTATGTAGGTAAAAGATTATACGGCAGATACGAAATTCAGGAAATCGTAGGCGTTGGCGGTATGTCGGTTGTTTATAAGGCGTACGACAATGTTGACGACAGAATTGTTGCCATAAAGGTTTTAAAAGAAGAATACCTTAACAACGAAGAGTTTAAAAGGCGCTTTAAAAACGAATCAAAGGCTATCGCTCTTTTGTCACACCCAAACATTGTTAAGGTTTATGATGTTAATTTTGACGAAAAGCTGCAATATATTGTTATGGAATATATTGACGGCATAACTCTTAAGGAGTATATAACCAAGCAAGGTGCTATCACATGGAACGACGCCTTGTTTTTTATGACCCAAATTTTAAAGGCTGTTCAGCACGCACATGACAAGGGCATTGTGCACAGGGATATTAAGCCCCAAAACATTATTCTTTTGCCAAACGGTAATATTAAGGTTACCGATTTCGGCATTGCAAGGTTTTCAAGAAGTGAAACAAGAACCTTAACTGAGCAGGCTATCGGCTCCGTTCACTACATTGCACCCGAGCAGGCAAAGGGCGAATATACCGACGAAAAGGCGGATATTTATTCTCTTGGTGTTGTTCTTTACGAAATGCTGGCAGGCTCTGTTCCGTTTGAGGCTGAAAGCGCCGTTTCAGTTGCTCTTATGCAGCTTCAGGCAGACGCTAAAAAACTTACTGATATTAATCCTGACATTCCCGTGGGTCTTGAGCAAATTTGTATCCACGCCATGGAAAAGAATGCCATGGACAGATACCAAACCGCCACGGAAATGCTTCTTGATATTGAGGAAATTATCAGGAACCCCAAAACTACTTTTAATTATGGCTCTAAAATCGACTCCAACCCAACCAAAGTAGTTGGCATTAAGCAGCCCCATACAGAGGAAGAGCCCGGCGCCGATACCGAGGATGAGGAGTATTACGACCCCGACCGCAAGAAAAAAGTTATTTCTGCAATTGTTATCGGCGTAATTGTGCTTGTTGCGGCAATTGTTTTGCTAATAATGGGCATAATTCAGGGCAGCATTTTCGGCATTTCCTTTGGCCAGGGCGTTAATGCATCAACCGTAAGGCTTGAAAATTTTGTCGGCACTAAATATGACGATATTGTTGGCGCTTACGATTACGATTTTACCTACGAGTATGAAAAAACCGACGAATACGAGCAGGGCGTTGTTATCAGGCAGGAGCCAAACGCCGGCGAAAAGGTTTTAAAAGGCTCAAAGGTTGTTTTGGTAATTGCCACTTCCTCGGATGATATTGTTGTGCCACAAATTTATGGTTATAAGTTAGATAAATCGGAGGAGATTTTAGATAACACAGGGCTTAAAAACCACAAGGTTGTTGAAATGTCCCACGAAACAGTGGCCGAGGGCGAGGTTATTTATTCTGACCCGAAGGCAGGCACGGTTGTTTCAGCTGACCAAATGATAACCATTTATGTTTCATCTGGCCCGTCAACAACGGTTATCCGCAATCTTAAGGTGCCGGATGTTAAGGGCCTGTCGCAGGCAGGCGCCCGTTCGTTCCTTGAAAAATACGGCTTTACTAATATTTCTTTTGTAACTGAGGACAGCGAGATTGAAAAGGGAATAGCAATCTCACAATCGCCGTCTCCGGGCTCTACTGCCCGTGAAACCGATACCATTAAGGTTATTATCAGCTCGGGCGTTACCACCACAACAACCCAGAAGAATGCAAGAATTTCACTTACAATTCTTCTTCCCGAGGTTATTGAGGACGGCAGCGAGTATGCTGACGATACCATTACCATTACCCTTAATGGTACCACTTACACCAGTAACAAGGTATTGCTTGACGGTACTTCAAAGGAATACAGCGTTGAGGGCGACGGCGGACCTATGAAAATTGTTGTAACAATTACCGGTGCGGTTAACGCTACCGAAACCTATAACTTTGACGGAACCGAGGATAAATCGCAGACTGTTGATTTCACCTCCTATTCCTCAAATAACAATTAGAAGGTTTTTAATGAAGATAGGAAAAATTATTAAAGGCATCGGCGGCTTCTATTATGTTGACGCCGATGATACTATTTATGAATGTAAAGCAAGGGGTAATTTTCGCAAGCGTGGCATAACACCCATGGTTGGGGATAATGTTGAAATTACCGTTAACCAAGAGGGCAACGGAGAAAATACCGTTGATAATATTTTAAACAGAAAAAATGAGCTTGTAAGACCGCCTCTTGCTAACCTTGACACCCTGTTTATTATATCATCAATTGTTGATCCCAAGGTTAACCCCTTGATTATAGACAAGCTTGTTGCAATTGCCGAGTTCAAGCATATTGAACCCGTTATTGTTTTTACCAAAATTGATAAAAGCAGTGATTATAACGAATATAAAAATATTTATGAAAAATCCGGCTTTAAGGTAATTGTGTGTGACAACACTGTGGGGTCTGGTGCAGAGAAAATTGAGGCTATGCTCCCGGGCAAGATTTCTGCCTTTACGGGCAACACCGGTGTTGGCAAATCAACACTGCTTAATAACATATTCCCACACCTTAACCTTGAAACAGGGGAAACCAGCAAAAAATTAGGCAGGGGCAGGCACACAACTAGGCACTGCGAGCTGTTTAAGGTTAACGGCGGCTATATTGCAGATACTCCGGGCTTTTCCTCACTTGATTTTGAAAGATGCGAAAAGATACTTAAAGAGGATTTACCCTATTGCTTTAGGGAATTTGAGCCTTATTTGGGGCAGTGCAAATTCAATAGCTGCACCCATGTTAACGACAAGGGCTGTGCAGTTTGCGAGGCTGTTGAAAAGGGGCTGATTCAGCCCTCCAGGCACAACAGCTATGTTTCTATGTATAATGATGTTAAGGATATTAAGCAATGGCAAATGAAATAAAAAAATGTTCGGTTGTATCAGGTGCGCCCAATGACTGTGCCGAGTTTTTAAAAAAGAATATTTGCCCCGATGATTTTATTATTGCGGCTGATTCGGGCTACAAGCACCTTTTAAAGGCAGGTATAACACCCGATGTTATTGTGGGGGATTTTGATTCTTCCCCAAAGCCGGAGCTTGATTGCGAGATTGTTACTTTGCCCTGTGAAAAAGCTTATTGCGACACTTTAGAGTGCGTTATGCTTGCAATTGACAGGGGATTTAACGATATTACAATTTATAATGCAATCGGCAACAGAATGGACCATACCTACGCAAACATCCTTATTCTTAACTATTGCAAAAGCCGCAACTGTGTCTGCAAAATTGTTGACGAACGCAACAGGTTATCCCTTATTACCCAAAAAACAACCTTTAAAAAAGAGTATGAAAATTTTTCACTTTTTGCTTATTTGGAGGATTGCAAGGGGGTAACAATAAAGGGTGCATATTACACCGCAGGCTTTTATAACCTTGAAAAGCTGGATATTTTGCAGGGGGATATGATGGCAGTCAGCAACTATGTTAACGCCCCCCAATGTGAAATTAATTTGGAAAGCGGCACACTTTTGTTAATTGAAAGTAACGATTGATTTGAAATTGAATATAATGTAGTAAATGCAGCATTTGAGGTGTTTACTGTGAAAAAATTGTGCAGAAGGGAATTTTTGTTAGTGGCATTCGGTATTGGATGCGTTTTGGCATGCTGCCTTCCTACCGTTTGGGTTACAAGAGTTCTTGCAATTATGGTTATCATTCTCGGAATACTGTGCTGCAGAAGATAGTGGGGTGTTTTTATGAAAATTGTAGTTGTAAAAAGTCCGAAAGCGATTGCGCCTATTCTGCGTGCAGTGTTTAAAATCAAAAAAATTACTTATAACGATTAATCAAAAGCCGTCGGAAAATCCGACGGCTTTTGATTTTAAATCACGCCTTGAAAATTTGAAATTTGGCAGTATAATGGTTTAGATAAAAGAAAGAAGTGTTTAAATGAGTAAAACGGTTTACAGATGGTTTGTTTATATTTTAGGCTTTGTGCTTTTGGCAATGGGAATTGTGCTTAACACAAAATGCGGCTTGGGTGTTTCGCCCATTATTTCGGTTGCCTACACCTTTTCGTTAATTTTAGGCACAAAAATCGGCAACACAACCCTTGTGCTTTACAGCGCCTTTGTTTTGCTTGAATTAATAATTCACGCAGTTAGAAAAAGCCCAAAAATCACTTATTTATACGATGCTTTGCAAATAGCTGTCAGCGTTATTTTTACACGGTTTATCAACCTGTTTTCGGATTTTATTCCCCAGCTTGACACCGCATATAAGGGTCAGTGGCAGGGCAGTATGCCTTTTAGGTTTTTGGTGCTTGCACTTGCAATTATTTTAACGGGCTTAGGCGCAGCAATGTCGCTTAATATGAGGCTTGTGCCAAACCCGGGGGACGGCATTGTTCAGGCGGTGGCAGACACCATAAAAAAGCCCGTGGGCTTTACCAAAAACTGCTGGGATATTTTAATGGTTACAATTTCAAGCGTCTTAACCGTTACTCTTTACACTAAAATTGCAGACACAAGGCTCAATGCGTTTTTGGCTGTAATCAGCATCGGCACAATTCTTGCGGTTATCGGCGTTGGCCGTGTTATTGCGGTGTTTAACCATTTCACTTATAACGAAATGATGAAAAAATCAGGTGTTGCTGAAATTAATAATTAATATAATATTTTCACGCAACACCCTCAGCCCTTGACAAAAGGGCGTTTTTTTGTTAAACTAATTTCAATATTTAAAGGCTTTGATTAAGAGGAGTAAAATGTAATTTCTTTTAGAGAGCAGGCGGTTGGTGCAAGCCTGTAGGATAGCATTTGAAGGTAGCTTATGAGCCTGCACTGTGAAATGGCAGTAGCTGTGCACGTATATCTGCGTTAAAGGTTTGAGTGGCATATTTTTATGCAATTTGAGTGGTACCACGGAATTTTTCGTCTCAATTATTTGAGGCGTTTTTTTATTTACAGGAGATGAATTTATGGCAAAGGAACTTGCAAAGCAGTATGATCCCAACGAGGTTGAGGACCGCACCTATGATTTTTGGTGCAAAAACAAGTATTTTCACGCAAAGCGTGAGGAGGGCAAGGAAACCTACACAATAGTTATTCCGCCCCCGAATATTACAGGTCAGCTTCACATGGGCCACGCCCTTGACAATACCTTACAGGATATTCTTATTCGCTATCACAGAATGGCTGGATACGATACACTTTGGCTGCCGGGAACGGACCATGCGTCAATTGCTACCGAGGCAAAGATTGTTGAAAAAATGCGTGAGGAGGGCCTTACCAAGGATGATCTTGGCAGGGATAAATTCCTTGAGCGTGCCTGGGACTGGAAAAAACAGTACGGCGGCAGAATTATTGAACAGTTAAAGAAAATGGGCTCCTCCTGTGATTGGGACAGAGAAAGATTCACCCTCGACGAGGGCTGCTCAAAGGCTGTTAGAGAGGTATTTGTTGGCCTTTATGAGAAGGGCTTAATTTACCGTGGTAACCGTATGGTTAACTGGTGCCCACACTGCAACACCTCTATTTCAGACGCTGAAGTTGAGTATGAGGAAAAAGAGGGCAGCTTCTGGCACCTTCTTTACACAGTAAAGGAAACAGGGGAGCAGCTTGAACTTGCAACCACAAGACCTGAAACCATGCTGGGCGATACTGCCGTTGCAATTAACGGCGACGACCCAAGGTATGCACACCTTCACGGCTGCCATGTTATTCTTCCTCTTCTTAATAAGGAAATTCCCATTGTGTGCGATGAGCATGCAGATATGACAAAGGGCACAGGCGTTGTAAAAATCACTCCTGCTCATGACCCTAACGACTTTGAGGTTGGCTTGCGCCACAACTTACCGATTGTAAGAACCTTTACCTATGACGGCCGCATGACAGGTGCTGCTGACAAGGCTGCCGCAGATGAAATTATTAAAAGCGGCAAGGCAACACAAAATGAGCCCGAGGTTCTTGATTGCGGCAAATATGCAGGCATGACCACTCTTGAGGCAAGAAAGGCTATTCTTGCAGACCTCGAAGCCGGCGGATACATTAAAGAAATTGAGCCCCTTAAGCATGATGTAGGCACCTGCTACCGTTGCCATTCTACAATTGAGCCAATGGTATCAAAGCAATGGTTTGTTAAAATGGAGCCCCTTGCAGGCCCTGCTATTGACGCTGTTGAGAACGGCGAAATTAAGTTTGTTCCCGAAAGATTTAAGAAGAATTATATGAGCTGGATGCGTGGCACAAGAGATTGGTGCATTTCACGCCAGCTTTGGTGGGGTCACAGAATCCCTGCATGGTATTGTGACGACTGCGGCGCAACAACTGTCAGCAAGGAGGACCCCTGCACATGCTCACAGTGCGGCAGCAAAAACATTAATCAGGACCCCGATACCCTTGATACCTGGTTTTCATCTGCTCTTTGGCCGTTTTCAACCCTTGGCTGGCCTGATGATACAGAGGATTTAAAGCATTATTACCCAACCAACACCTTGGTAACAGGTTATGATATTATCGGTTTCTGGGTTTCAAGAATGATTTTCTCAGGCCTTGCATATACCGATAAGGCACCCTTTGATGCTGTTCTTATTCACGGCCTTGTTCGTGACGCACAGGGCAGAAAAATGTCTAAATCACTGGGAAACGGCATTGACCCGCTTGAAATTATTGACCAATACGGCGCTGACGCATTAAGGTTTACCCTTGCAACAGGCAATTCCCCGGGTAATGATATGCGTTTCTCCGACGATAAGGTAATGGCGTCAAGGAACTTTGCTAACAAGCTTTGGAACGCCGCAAGATTTGTGTTAATGTATCTTGGGGACAATTACAATTTCAGCGGCTTGCCTGAAAATCTGCTTATTGAGGATAAGTGGATAATTTCAAAGGTTAACTCCCTTGCAAAAGAGGTTACCGAAAATCTTGAAAAATATGAGCTTGGTATTGCCGTTCAAAAGCTTTACGATTTTATTTGGGATGTTTTCTGCGATTGGTACATTGAAATTGCAAAAATCAGACTTCAGGGCACTGACGAGCAGGCAAAGGAAAATGTAAAGGGCGTTTTGGTATTTGTTTTAACCTATATTTTAAAGCTTCTTCATCCCTTTATGCCGTTTATTACCGAAGAAATTTATCAGGCTATCCCACATGATACAGAGTCGATTATGGTGTCAAAGTGGTGCGTTTATGATGAAAAGCTTTCATTCTCTGCCGAGGAGAGCGAAATGGAAAAGATTATGTCTGCAATTCGCTCAATTCGTAACAGAAGGGCAGAAATGAACATTCCCCCAAGTAAAAAATCAAAGGTTTATGTTGAAACAACAGACAGCTGCTTTGAAAGCGGAGTTGAGTTTATCAAGCGCCTTGCATCTGCCAATGATGTTGTTATCAGCACCGGCTTTGAGGACCTTGGCAATGTTGTAACAATTATTACCAACGATGCTAAAATTTATATTCCTCTTGGGGATTTGGTTGACTTTGAGGCAGAGAAAAAGCGCCTTGAAAAAGAGCTTGCCAAGGATGAGGACAAGCTTAACTTTATTATGAAAAAGCTTAACAACCCGGGCTTTGTTAACAAGGCACCTGAAAAGGTAGTTGCCCAAAACAGGGAGGACGCCGCTAAGCTTGAAGAAAAAATCGCTCAACTTAAAAAATCCATTGAGGAAATCGGTTAATGACTTATTCTGAAGCATTAAACTTTATATTAAACAAACAAAGCCTCGGCATTCAGCCGGGGCTTAGTCGTATTTTATGCCTTTTAAATAAAATGGGAAATCCCCAGGATGAAATTAAAATAATTCACATTGCAGGCACAAACGGCAAGGGTACCATTGCAAAAACAATCAGTGATTCTTTAATCAAAGCCGGTAATAGGGTGGGGCTTTTTACCTCCCCTTGGATTTTTGATTACAGGGAGCAAATTCAAATTAATAATCAATATATCAGCCAAAATGATTTTGCAAAATATATTGAAAAATACAAGGATAACGACTGCACCGAATTTGAAATGCTTGTTGCAATTATGTATAAATATTTTGCAGACCAAGGCGTTGATTATGCCGTTATTGAATGCGGTATGGGAGGAAAAGGGGATGCAACAAATGTTGAAAAGCATAATGTATGTTCCGTTATTACCTCTGTTTCCCTTGACCACACCGATTTTTTAGGCGATACCGTTGAAAAAATCAAAGCAGAAAAGCTGGGAATAAAAAGAGATAATTCCCCCTGCTTTGATTATGAAAATTACGCAAATTTCACTGATTTTAACGAAAATAACCTTAGTTTGGCTAATGCTGTAATTAATTACTTGGGCTATGACAGCCAAATCAGGCTTTCTAAGCTGCCTGCAAGGCAGGAAATGAGAAACGGCATACTCCTTGACGGTGGGCATAACACCTCTGCCGCACAGGGCTTGCAGCCTGTTATTAACAACGAAGTTGCCCTTATAGGTATGATGAGTGACAAGGATGTTGAGGGTTATTTAAGCCTTATTGCACCGAAATGCAAAAAAATAATTGCCACAACACCCGATAACGCTAGGGCAATGGAGGCTGGTGAGCTTGCAAAAATCGCAAAAAAATATTGCAGCGATGTTGTTTGCGTTGAGCAGCCCCAAAAGGCTGTTACGGAAAAGGGAATAACTCTTATTTGCGGCTCGTTTTACTTAATAAGGCAAATAATTAATTTAATATAGATACTAATTTCAACAAATTTTATAATACCAATCTGTTATGTTAATAGCAGATTGGTATTTTTTTATGGAGTGAATGTTATGAGTGTAACAATAGAAGCAAGCGGAAACCTGATTATTGCATATTTAATCGGGGAAATCGACCACCACAGTGCTGTTGAAATCAGGGAGAGGATAGACGATACTATCAGCTTTAAAAAGCCCCAGCATTTAATTCTTGATTTTAAGAATGTAAGCTTTATGGATTCCTCGGGAATCGGCTTGGTTATGGGCAGATACAGGCTTATGCAAAATTTTCACGGCACAATGGAAATTAGGAATGTTACAAAGCAAACCAAAAAGTTAATGGAGCTTGCAGGCCTTGGCAGCATTGCAATTATTAAAGAAATATAGGAGTTAAGCAAATGAATGTTATTAATGAATTTAAACTTACTGTTGACAGTAAAAGCCTTAACGAGGCATTTTGCAGATACACTGTTGCGGCGTTTGTTACGCCACTTGACCCCACAATAGAGGAAATAACAGACATAAAAACCGCAGTGTCAGAGGCTGTTACCAACGCCATTGTCCACGGTTACGGCGACACGGTGGGGCAAATTTACATATCCTGCAAAATCAGTGATGATAACACGGTAACAATTAGCATTAAGGATAAGGGCAAGGGAATTGCCGATATTAAAAAGGCCATGACGCCGCTTTACACTACCGGCGGCAGCGACAGAGCAGGTCTTGGCTTTACTGTTATGCAATCTTTTTGCGACCGTGTGCGTGTTAATTCAAAAGAGGGTATCGGCACAACTGTTGTTTTAACAAAAAGGATTTCGGGTCGTATAAAATGATAACTGACAAGCGTGAAGAAATGATTGTTAATAATCTTGGGCTTGTTCACTCTATCGCTAACAGATTTAGGGGACGGGGCGCAGATTATGAGGATTTATACCAGGCAGGCTGTGTGGGTCTTATTAAAGCGGTTGATAATTTTGACCAATCAAAGGGCTTCGCCTTTTCAACTTATGCAGTGCCTGTAATTATGGGAGAGATTAAACGGATTTTTCGTGACGGCGGCCCGATTAAGGTTTCACGGTCGTTAAAGGAAAAATCCATTAAGGTTCAGGCGGTGCGTGATAAATTTGTGAGCACCGAGCTCCGTGAGCCCACAGTGAGCGAGCTGTCGGTGCTTTGCGGTATTGATGTTTATGAGTTGTCGGAAATACTGAACATAATCAGCCCGGTGGTTTCACTCAGCTATATTACCGATGACGGGGACGAGGAAATGGATATTCCTGTTGACGAAAGTGACAATTTGTTTGACAAGCTTTCAATTAATCAGGTGATGACGGCTCTTCCCGAAAATGAGCAGCTGCTGATTAAATGCCGGTTTTATGAGGGGAAAACCCAATGTGAAACCGCAAAAATTATGGGCATTTCACAGGTGCAGGTATCAAGAAAAGAAAAGGCAATTTTGCTAAAACTACGTGAGTTGCTGAAATAAAACTGTAAAGAAAAAATTTAGGGACTATCTTACGATAGTCCCTAATTTATTGAAATTATTATCTCTTAATATCGTCCCACTTTACGCCGTTAACCTGGAAGAGGTCGTCAAACTTATATGTATTGCTTTCCTCCTTGGTGTGTGACGGATACCAAACCTGAGCAAAGAACGGGTTTGTCTTTGCAATCTTGTCATAATCCCAAGCCTTCTGGGGAACATAGCACTCAGGGCACCAGTGTCCGCCAAGAAGAATAAGGTTTGGAGAAGCCTCAAACTCAGCGCCGCAGCAGCCGCATTTCCATACAAGCTTAGTTGCAAGGTCGCCCTTCTTCATCTCTGTTGATACAAGCTCGCCGCCACGGAATGCAGCTGCCTGTCTCATATCGTCAATGTCAAGCTCTGATTCAGGCTTTGTTTCGTCATAGCCGTGGTCAAGCTTATAGTTTTCAGCGTCGGCATTGTCCTTATTAAACTTAATGATTTCAAAATCTTCCCACTTTGTAGGAATCTTAAGATAATCCTCATAAGAGCCGTAGTATGCAGAAAGTCTAGCAGGGTTCTTAGTCTTAACCCAGTCAATAGTACCAAAATCCTTGGTTTCTGCAATCTTCTTCATGAACGGTTTTGCAGCGGCTGCAACAAGGTTCTTTGGAAGATAGCGAGGAATTTTAAAGTAAAATTCAACCTGGTCAGCAAGCCTGTTGAAATAATCCTGAATAGGAAGATTCTCACGGAAGTGGAGGAAGTTTTCAAGCTTGTCGCCGTCTGCATAAAATTGACCGTGGAAGTTCTTTGTGATGAACCAGTTGGGGTCAAAGAGCTTTTCAGGGCCTGCAAGGCCAAGTGTTCCCAAAAGAAGAACCTCAAACTCATAGTTGGAAATTCTGTATTCCTTACCTGAACCGATGTTGTAGTAGTGGTTCCAGAAATCTGAACCAAGGTGGCCTGCCTCATCCTCAAGAACAAGGTTGCACATAAGACGACCTGAATCCTCAACTGTGCACCATTCAAGCACACCGTTAATCGGAACATGGAACATGATTGGGTCCATATTCTTAAGAATGTTTGGATAAAGAATACCTGATTGACGCATTACAACCCAATTCTTAATTCCGCTCTCAACAAATGTACGCTCTGCAACTACTTTAGATACTGCATAGTGGTCATAAATTGAAACCTTGATTGGGTCGCCGCAACGGCCCCAGTGGATTGGGTAGTTACGACCGCCTGTTTCAGCAACGGTGCCGACATAGCAAACCTTAATTGCATCAGGGTCAGGCTGTGCAAGAACTGCCTTGCAAATGTTTTCAGCTGCGCCGATATTTGTTTTTTGTGTTCTGTAAGGCTTCCAGTCAGCTGCAGGGGATACCATGCCGCCAACATGAAGAACATAGTCAGAACCGGTAACGCCCTCAAGGATTGAATTGTAATCTGTAAGGTCGCCCCATACGATTTTAACATTTGGCTTTGCCATAAGAGGAGCAAGAAGCTTTTCGTTCTTCGGGCTCTTTCTTGCAAGCAATTTTAATTGAATTTCATTTGGGTGCTTAAGCATTTCCTGAACGGAAGCCCAGCCCATATTACCGGTACCGCCGGTAAGGAATACGGTTTTCTTAGCCATAAAAAATTCCTCCTTAAAAATAACCGTTAATTATGGTATAAAAGATTTGTTTTTAACAAACCATTTACTCTAATTATAAACTAATTCTAAACTAATTACAATATCATTTAGCAAATATTTCAATATTTTTTTGCCCACTTGCCTTAAAATTGGTAATATAAACCAAAGCATTGAAATTTATTTTCCCTTGTGCTATAATATAGCAGCCAAATAATATTACAATTTAACAATTTGCGTTATTCTGCGCTGTACAATTATTGCGGGGGCATTTTTATTTTTATAAAAATGCTTGCTCTTTATTGCGTTCGTAACGATTGTATATGCATTATGCAAACGTGAATTGTAATATTGTTTGGCGACAGTTGAGCAGCGTTTTTTATGCGTAGCCTCGGCTGCGCATTTTTTGCTTTAATGAGGAGGTAAAATAATGAGTAATACGAACGCAAACAACAACACGCCAAACAATTCAAACAACAAAACAAACTTGCCGTTAGGTAACAGAAATAAAAAAGTGATAGCTGTTACTTCGGGAATTATCATTGCAATGTTAGTTATTATTGCAATTGTTGGCATAACAAGGCATTCATCGAACAAAAATGAGAAAGCCGATGATTCTATGGTTAATACGGGAGATTATGCAGAAGAAAGCACAAATGAATTTGACGAAACCACGGACAACACAACTGAAACTACTACACAGGATTTGATTGAAGAATCGGGTGCAATTGAAATTTGCAGCGGCAGTGATGCCGAAGGTAATGAGTATAAATTAGTTTGCACCCAAGAGGAAAACTATGATAAGGTAACTGTTAAAGTTGGTGTAATCAAAAATAATCAATGGCTTCAAAAGCTGTCAACTAAATCGCCTTTTCTTAACGAGGACGGTTCAAATTTGTTAGGGTTGAGTTCGTCCCCTCGTAAGGAAAGCGAGGAACGTAATGCATTTGATGAATATCAGTATGTGGCAGACGGTGTTTTCGCTTTAATGCCGTATTTTTACCACAATTATTATTTGTTTTACAATGCAGATAATAATAAAACAAGCAGTGTAGACTACGCAAGCTGGACAGAATTGTTTACAGCAAATATCGATTCTGACGGCCATTACATTGTTTACAGCAAGAATAATGATGACAATGAAACTAATAATATTATTGCAATTGATACAAACACAATGAAAGAAAAGGTAATAATAAAAAATACAAAATTGAAGGTAACAGGTGCATTCAATGACGGATTATTTCCTTTAGGTACAGATCATTCAATTGATTATTTTTACGATATTAACGGTAATAAGGTTATTGATATTAAAAATAATTATGATTATGGCGTTTACTATGTAGATGATGCGAGCAATAATTGTTATAATTTTTATGGAAGTACTGATGATTGGTATAAAGGTGTAATGGCTCCTTATTTCAGAAACGGAACTTTTGAATTTCATGTTAAAAATTCTGCCGGAACATGGTATAACATGATTATTGACAAATCAGGTAAGCTTATTAAAAATGAAGAATTTATACTTTAAAATCATTAAACTGTGTTTAAAGGCTTTGGGTTATCCAAAGCCTTTGCTGTTTTACTAATATATAACAGTAAAATTATATTGACAAGGTATGGTATTTGTAGTATTATACTTACAGTAAAAAGAATATATTATCAAGAGTGGTCGAGGGACTGGCCCTGTGAAGCCACAGCAACCTGCTTTAGTAAGGTGCTAAAACCTGCGGTGTAACCGAGTGATGAATACTCAACACATACGGTTCGCCGTATGTGTTTTTCTTTATTTTTTGATGTATGGGAGGTAACAAATATGTCAAAGCATTTATTTACGAGCGAATCGGTAACTAAAGGTCATCCCGATAAAATCTGCGACCAAATTTCCGACGCTATTTTGGACGCTATGATTGCACAAGACCCAAAATCCCGTGTTGCTTGCGAAACAACAGTAACCACAGGTCAGGTTCTTGTTATGGGCGAAATCACAACAAACGCACAGGTTGATATTCCGTCAATTGTCAGAAAAACTATTATTGATATCGGCTATGACGATGATACAAAGGGCTTTAACGGCAACACTTGCGCTGTTTTAACTGCTATTGACAAGCAGTCAACCGATATTGCCATGGGCGTTGATAAATCATACGAGTTAAAGGACGGCGAAACCGACGAGGATAACCTTAACGGCGCCGGCGACCAGGGCATGATGTTCGGCTATGCCTGCACAGAAACCAAGGAGTTAATGCCGCTTCCTATTTCTCTTGCTCACAAGCTTGCACTTAAGCTTACAGAGGTTAGGGAAAACGGCACACTGCCTTACCTTTATTCAGACGGTAAAACACAGGTTACCGTTGAATATGATGATGGCAAGCCCGTAAAGGTTACAACCGTTGTTGTATCCTCACAGCACAGCGCAGATGTTCCGCTTGAGCAACTTCGCAGTGATATTATTGAAAATGTAATTAAAACAACTGTTCCTGCAGAGCTTATGGATGATGATACAGTGTTTTATGTTAACCCAACAGGCAGATTTGTTATCGGCGGACCTATGGGCGACTCAGGATTAACAGGCAGAAAGATTATTGTTGATACCTACGGCGGATATGCACGCCACGGCGGCGGAGCATTTTCAGGTAAGGACCCGACAAAGGTTGACCGCAGTGCCGCTTATGCTGCAAGATGGGTTGCTAAAAACCTTGTTGCTGCCGGTGTTGCAGATAAGTGCGAAGTTGAGCTTGCTTACGCTATCGGCGTTGCAAAGCCTGTTTCTGTTCTTGTTGATACCTTTGGCACAAACAAAATTGATGAAGACAAAATTGTTGACATTGTTAATAAGGTGTTTGATTTAAGACCGTCTGCAATTATCAAAAGGCTTGAGCTTCAAAAGCCTATTTATGAAAAGGTTGCCGCTTACGGCCATATGGGCAGAGAAGACCTTGGCGTTTCTTGGGAAAAGCTTGATATGGTTGACGCTATTAAGGCTTGCTTATAATTACATAAGATTTTAACGAATAAAAAATACCAACTCATTGAGTTGGTATTTTTTTATGCTTATTTTAACATATCATATATGCCGTCAAGCTGAGCGTTGTCGTCAAGCTTGCTGAATGTTTCGTTTTCGGTATCAGCCTCGCCCTCAAACTCTGCCAAATAGTTATATTTCATAGTCAGCACGGTTTCGGTTGTTGCTTTTGTTTCCTCGTTATATTCACGCAGAACAAGCTCGGGCATTCCGTCGCCGTTAAAATCCTTAACCAAATAGCTTGAATTGCTCTTAACCTCGTCCGACTGATTATTAATAATCCATTGCACAGCCCAATAGTATTCACGGTGAACATTTTCAGCCTTTTGCGATTCACGCTCGGCTGAATAGTTAACATCAATCTTTTTCTTAAAGAGCATGTAGTCATATTGGGGCAGCCACTGCTGGCCTGTGTCGGTATTATTTGCAAAATCCTCTTCGCTTGCACCAACATTCATACAGGGTATGCCGTTAAGCTGTTTGTTTTCTCTGTATGTAGCGTCCCAAAAAGCGTGGTGGCCGATTTTGGTAACGGTTGAGGGAAGATACATATATGTAAGCCCTCTTTCGTAATAGAAGCAGTCCGAGCCTATGCTCTCAAGACCCTCGGGCAGTGAATCGTATATGGTTGACATATTATCAATGCCCTTGAAGGTGGTATCAGTAACCCCGGTATCGGTTTTATATGAGAATATGTTTGTAAGCACGCTGTTTTTGAATATTGCCATATTTTCCATTGAGGTTACACCCTCGGGGATGTAAAGGTCAACAATGTTGGAATAAGCAAAGGCAAGCTCGCCGATAACGGTTACTGTTGACGGTATAACATAGGTTCTGACCTCTCTGTTATAGTTTTGGTAGTATGCCTCGTTATACTTATGGGTGGTACCCCAAAGCTCCTCCATTTCGTTGCCCTCGTCATCAACCAGCAGTGAGTGCTGCACAACCTCTGTGTCATCAGGGCCTTGGCGCATTTCTGCATAGCCGTATTTTAAACGGAGGTATCTGTCATGGTCGGTGGGGTAAAATACCGCCCTTGTAACTTCCTTATTATATACAACGCCGTCAATATCGCAATAGTAAGGGTTTTCATCGTCAACATCAACATACTGGATAGCCCAGCAGCTGTAAATTGATTTTCCGTCAATTGAGTTAACATCCTTGCCGATTGTAATTTTTGTTATTGATTCGTCGCAGTTAAAGGCATATTCAGAAATTTTGGTAATTGGCTTTGAATAATCCTTTTCGCCGGTGTCAAGGTCAATAACATAGTCAACGGTTACTTCCTTAAGGCTGCCGTCATTTGAAAATTTAACAAGCTCATAGGTGCCGTCGTCAAGCTCCTTGTATTTGTATAAATCGCTGTGAACCGCCCAAACAGACATAAACATTGATGCGCCTATGGCAATCAGCAAAACAATAACAAGAATTATTTTGTTGCGCTTTGCGTTTTTAAAGGGTTGGTTAATGTGGGGCTTTTGCAGGCCCTCGATTTGATAGGTCCAAATTTCATCATCGGCGATGTCAAGGGTGTATTCATTGGCTTGCTCAGCCATTTCCTCGGCTTCCTGAGTCAAAAAGTCCTCGCTTGTTTCTTCAACGCTTTTCTTTTTGCCGAATTTCATGACATCACCTCCACAGCCTCATTTTCTAAATCGGTTTGGGATTCTGAGCCGCCTGCTGAGCCGTTGGCACTGTGCTCAAGCTCATACTGCCTGCGTGTAACATCCTCACGCTTGCGTAAAACCTCCATAACCTTGTTTTGCTTATCATCGTCATAATCCCAGAAAAAATAGGGGATAGTCATTAAAATGTAGCCCACAATATCAAATATAATAGGTATTACAATAATTTTAATTCTTGATGAATCAATAAACAATACATCCCAGTTGCTGTTAAAGCCGTATTGTAAAATTAAAATAGGTATAATAAGGCCTACAAAAGAGGTTATAGGGCCTGTGAACCAGCCGAATACTCCTGAAAAACTTTCCAGCCTTTCGCCTGAAAGGTACATTTGATAGTCGTTAACACGCACGCCCATATCGTGGTCAATTGATTTTGGCACTGTTTGGAACATTTCGGTAATAAACAGCATAACAATTGACAGGGTGCCGCACAAAAGCAGGTTTTGACCCAAGAAAACATAGCAGCAAACAATTACAGAATAGCAAACCGCACGGGATAATTGGAAGAAAATCATTACCTGCTTGTATGAAAACCTTTTAATAAAGTAAGGCGTGAAGAAATCAGGGGGCGTGCCCGCAAAGGAAACCAATGCAACAATAAGACTGTATGAAAGGCCGCTCAGTCTGAAGGTGTAAAGATACAAAATGGTGGTAAATGCCAGCATACCGTTACCCAGTGAGTCAAGCAGACCCACAATTGTTTGAATCCATTTATATTTGTTACGCATTACGCCGAACATACCGTCCCAAAAGCTGATTTTAACCTTCTTTTCAAGGGGTGGCTGTGGTATTCTCTCTTTAATTTGATTTGCAAATACTAAGGTCAGCACCGCAAAAACAGTGAATGTAACAGGTATAATGTATTTGAACACGGCAATATCTGCCCAGTCATCCTTACAAAGTGAAATGATTGCAGGCAAAATAATTGCGATTATTGACTGCATAAGGTGTGAAAGCTTAATCGGCCAGGTTCTTACAAAAATTCTTTCCCTTATATTTGGTGAGCAGTTTTGCGCACAGGTTTCAAGGCAGTTGTCAAAGCCGAAAATGTTGTAGCAGGCAAATAACAGGTTAGCCACCCAAACCCTTGTGGGAACATCGCTGATGGTTGAATAGAAGGGAAGCCAGCCGATTAACCAAACCATAATAATTTTGGGTAAGGTGTTACAATAAAGGCTGTATTTATATCTGCCGTGCTTTGGTATAAGTTTTTTACGCCAAAAGATATTTCTTGCGCCTGCCCAGCCGTTCCACAAAATATGTGTGCCGAAAATTTTAATGGCGCTTGCGGCGGTTATACCCTCCAAGCCGTTAAGATATGCTACAAATCGGTTTGAGGGGTCAAGAATTGCGCTGAAATTGCCGAAAATCATCCACAAGCCTGCAACCGTAAGTATTGCATACAGGGTGTAAAATTTCTTTTCGGTCTTTTTGGGCAAAAAGCCCAGGTTATCGTTAATAATCCAGCCGATTAAGGTCCAAATATAGTTAAGCGGCATATTGATTATGTTGATAATTGCAAAGGTTAAATACGGCAGCTTGTAATGATACATCATCAGGTAGCAGCCTGCGGCAAAGGATATGTATTCCAGTGTTTTATTGCCTGCGTAGTTGCTGCCCGAGCCTACAAAAATACTAAGATATTCCTTGTAGGGCACATATTTACCCGGTGCCGGCTTATTCCAGTGGGTTTTAAAATCCCCAATAAGCCCTTTAACTTTAGAATTTTCTTTATTTGCCATAAACAAAATTCCTCCCATAAAATTTGTAAATGATAACTAATATTATAGCATAAGTCTCTTAACATTTCATTAATATTTACGAAAAATCGGGTGCTATTATGCACAAAAAAAGGGAAGTATCTTTGTGACACTTCCCAAATATTGTGTTTTTAGTTAATACTGAATTAATATTTTCATTATGAGCCGGAGGTGGGCATATAGGGCAACAGGGAACCTGCCAATTTTGAAATGGGCATTGTTTGAATAACTACCTCGCCCGGCCCGGTGACAACTGTGTTAAACAGTCCCTCGCCGCCGAAAACAACATTTTTAAAGCCCTTAACGGTTTGTACATCCATTTGGCAGGTGGAGCTCATCATTACAAGGTGACCCGTATCAACAATCAGTTGCTGACCGGGGGCTAAATTATACCTTACAGCCGAGCCGTCAATTTCAATAAACGCAAGGCCGCTGCCTGAAAGTTTTTGCATAATAAAGCCCTCGCCGCCGAAAAGACCGGAGCCTAAATTCTTTCTGAAATGAACGGAAAGCTCAACGCCAACAGTTGAGGCAAGAAAAGCGCTTTTTTGGCAAATATATTCCTTACCCGGTGTTAATTCAAGCACATTTATTTCGCCGGGCAGGCTGCTTGCAAAGGCAATGGTGCCCTGACCGTTAATTGCAGTGTATCTGTTTTGGAATAAAGATTCCTTTGTTACCATTCTGCCAAGCATTTTACCAAGGCCGCCGTTTGATGTGGTTTCCATAAGCATATTGGGACTCATCCAGCTCATTCCGCCGCCCTCGGTTATCATAGCCTCGTTTTGCTCAAGGGTGCAAATTAAAACAGGAAAGCTGTTGCCCTTAATTTCGTATTTCATAACATTCTCCTCATTATGTATTTTGTTTAAAGCTTTGAATCTTTTTCGACCGCCTTGTTAACAGCATTGTGAACTGCCGATTCAAAGCCGTCAGCCTGTAAGGATAATACACCCTCAATGGTTGTGCCGCCGGGGGAGCATACCTTATCTATAAGCTCCCATGGGTGCTCATTTGATTCTAAAATCATTTTAGCGCTGCCCAAAACGGTTTGCGCCGCAATTTCAAGGGCTACATCCTTTTTCATGCCGTTTTCAACGCCTGCTCGTGCAAGGGCGTCAATAAACATATAAGAATAAGCCGGTGCACAGCCGCCTAAAACGCCGAAAAGAGGAAAATAGTTTTCTTCAAGATAAATTACCTTACCCACGGAGGAGAAAATTCTTTCAGCCTCCTGCTTGTCCTCATTTGTTGCAAACTTGTTGGCAGTGTAGCCGCAAATTGCCTCGCCCACGGTTGCGTTAATGTTAGGCATAACTCTTATTATTCTGTTTTCGGTGCTTATTTGCTGATATATAAAATCTGTTGTTTTACCTGCCGCAATTGAAATAAGCAGTGGATCATTTTCTGCAAGGTCCATTTTAATTTTTTTTAAAACATTTGCAAGCACATTCGGTTTTACTGCCAAAACAACAATGTCGCTGTTATTTACAACATCACATTCGCTTTCCATGGGCGTTATGCCAAAGCTGCTTTGTGCTTTTTCTGTTGCCGAAGAATTAACATCATAGGCGCAAACCTCGTTTGCTTTAAATGCTCCGTTTTTTATAATTCCGCTGATGATTGCCGTGGCCATATTGCCGCAGCCGATAAATCCTATAGTCATATTTAAACCTCCGTTTTTTTAATAATATCATTTTTTATGAAAAATATCAATATTTTTGATTTTTTGATATTTTTCCTTAGTTGCATTACCACCTCGAATATGCCTTACCGCTTTGTTTTCCTGCAAAACCTCATTAACCTTGCCGGCAAGGGCGGGGGATATTAATGATAACCTTTTTGTAACATCAATATGTACCGTTGATTTGCTTATGCCAAATTCCTTGGCGGCCTGCCTTACGGTAGATTTTGTATCGCAAATGTATTCTCCCAGCATTATGCATCTTTTATCAACATCAGTTTTCATATAAATTACTCCTTCGCTCATTTATATGAAAAGAAAAATCGGCGTATGCATTTATACGCCGATTAGCTGTTATTAATATTGAATGTTGTCGTTTGAAACATAGTAAAGGTTGCCCTTATACTTGCCCTTTTCAACCTTAACGGAACTGTAATCATCCCCGGCATCTTTAACGGTAACATCAAGGCCTTCCTTTACATAAATGATTCTTTCATCATTTTCAAGCACCTCTATTTGTGAGGTATCGCCGTCTGACTTAGCCTGTGCATATTGCTTTAAATATACATCGGATTCGCCAAGCACAACATTCTCGCCATTATTGGTAAGGGTTGCAGGCTTATCCTCATTCGCAGCTTCTGCAAGGGTGTCCATCAATGATGAAATGTTAAAGTCATCAACCTTTGCAAATACGAATTTGTCCTGGTCGGCTACCTCGTTATCGTTAACCGTGATTAAGGTCATTTCAAGGGTACTGCCGTGAAGGGAATAATCAAATTCAGAGGTGTAATTGTAATCTCTGTTTGAAAAGATTATTTTTCTGCCCTTAAAGCTGTAGTTGTAGGTAATTGCGTTTTTGTCGCCTAACACACCGTTATATGCATAAACCGTGCCGTCCTCATTGAACTGATAGCCCGATTTTGAATTGTCGCTCTGCCATTTGCCGATAATCTGAGTTTCGTCTTTAGTGAAAATATCATGCATCATATCAGCAGGGGATTCGCCGTGAACGCCGCAGTAAATGCCTGTGGGCACACAAACTATAATCAAAACAGCTGCAACGATAATTGCGATAATCTGCTTTTTGGAAAGCTTTTTAAAGGTAAAACTTAAGGTTACGGAATCCTCCTTGCCCTTGGCAGGGGATTTGCCCTTGCTGTCCTTACTCTTTGCTTTCTTCGGCTTATCGCTTTTCTTTTTTAACGGGGATTTTTTACCGTTCTCCTTGTCGCTTTCCTTATCGGTGCCGGCGTCAGATGGTTCGGTGTTATCCTTTGTGTATTTTTTCGGCGGCTCTAATTCCTCAACAGGCTTGCTGTCGGTTTTCTTTTTAGAGTCATCAAATTTGTCAAAATCGAATTCCATTATCTCAATCCTTTTGATGTAAGTAATTTTTCAATCTTTCCTGAGCAGTCAAGAAGAGAAGATACAGATAAATCGTGGTTAATTGTATCAAGGAAGTATGCAAGATATTTTGAAAGCTCAACGCTTTGATACCAATCTCTTTTAAGTAATTCGGGGGATTGATAAACACCGTTGGTGGTAAATACCTTGGTAAATATGCCCTCCTCGTTTGCCTTGTCAAATATTTCAAGGCCGTTGCAGAAAAGACCGAAGGTGGTGCAGACAAAAATTCTGCCTGCCTTTAATTCTTTAAGTTTTCTTGCAACCTCAAGCATTGATTCGCCTGAGGAAATCATATCGTCAACAATTATAATGTCCTTACTCTCAACGCTGTCGCCAAGATATTGGTGAGCAACGATAGGATTTCTGCCGTTAACAACTCTGGTATAATCTCTTCTCTTGTAGAACATACCAAGGTTAACGCCAAGCTGTGTTGCAAAGTAGATACATCTGTGCATTGCACCCTCATCAGGGGAAATAACCATAAGATGGTTGGGATCAATGGTAAGGTCGGTAACATTGTTAACCAGAGCCTTTATCATTTGATATGTTGGCATTACATTTTCAAATGATTTATGTGGAATGGAGTTTTGCACTCTTTGGTCGTGAGCATCAAAGGTAATAATATTTTCAACACCCAGTGCGGTTAATTCCTGCAAAGCCATTGCACAGTCTAACGACTCTCTTGAGGAACGCTTATGCTGCCTGCCCTCGTAAAGCATGGGCATAATAACATTTATGCGCTTTGCCTTGCTTGATGCTGCGGAGATAACTCTCTTTAAATCTGAAAAATGGTCGTCGGGAGATTTTGGAACCTGCATGCCGTACATATTGTAGGTTACCGAATAGTTAAAGCAGTCTGCAATGATGTATAAATCGTAGCCACGGATAGTGTCGTTGATAACGGCCTTGCCCTCGCCGCTGCCGAAGCGTGCAATTGTTGTGTCAATCATGTATGTTTCTCTCTCATATCCGTAGAAATGAATGGAATCGTCATGATTTTCGGATTGTTCCTTTCTCCATTTAACCAAATATGCATCAATCTTAGCTGCGAGCGCCTCGCAACCGGGCAATGCAATAATACCGAGTGGTCCGTATGGGATTGTTTGAACTTCAGATGCTGTGATTCTTGCCATTAGAATGCTCCTCTCTTATTTGTATCTACATTTTACAACAAACAGTACCAAAAAGTAAACCAAATTAATAACATTTCCTGTGAAATATTTGTTAACAAAAAGCGAACTTTTTTATTAAATATCAACAAAATGTTTTTTCTTTGATTTTTTCCTTTTTATTACCGCCTGAATTATAACAAATGCATAAGCCGCAAGGCTGATTGGAACGCCGTATTTTAAGCCCTTTGGTGTGTATTTAAGCTTTACGGTGTGTTCGCCCTCGCTTATCTTTGCAGCAAGCTGATAGCCGCCGATTTGCTCGGTTTCAGCTTTCTCGCCGTCTATATAAACGCTCCAGCCCTCGTCATAGGGGATTGATGTGTAAAGATAGCCGTCAAAGCCTGCGTTTATAGTTCCGTTAATTTCACTGTTTGTATATGAGGTAATGTTCAGCTGACCGATTTTTAACAGGTCATATGCTGAACTTAAAACATCGTTATCAACATTGTAGGCGTAGATTTCGTAATAAGAGTCGGTTTCTTCAATATTTGCACAGTCAAGAGAAATTGTAATTTCGTCTCCCTTGTTGTGCTTGCCCAAATCAAGAATATAGGGCTCGCTGATGCTTTGATGATGATTTTGTCTGTCGCCGTTCCAATCGTCCCAATAATAATTAACATTGGTAACGGAGGGAGAGGTGATATAAACATAAACATTGCTGTCAAGAGCTGATTTCACAGTTATGTCAATAGTACCTAAATTAGAATCACTGTCAACCCTCGAAAAGAAATAGGTTCCGTTTTCGGTTGGGGAGCTGTCTGCCAAAATTTCATCGGTTACGGAGTTAACATATTCAACAGGCACAAAAACATCGCTTACACCTGCGGCTCTGTCAATGAAATCCTCCTGAACGGAGAAAGGATTGCCCTCGGGGGTTTCCCACTTTTCAATATCCTGTGACACCTCGTAGGCTATGGGCAGGAAATAATCGTTTTCATAAACATTAACGCTTTCATCATCTGTTGTGTAGTAATGTGAATAGTAGTTGGTTGAGGGCTTAATGTCCCCCTTGCTTTGCATTAAATATTTAATAGAATACATCATATTGTAAACCGGGGTTTGCGTGTTATATGTGTATGAATTAATTCTGTTGCCAAACATACCCAGGGAGTATTGAGCGCCCGAATATTCCTCATAAGCCATTGATGAAAATGCAGACATTCCTCTGTATCCATAAAGGCAGGGGTCCATCCTTGTGGTAAGGCGGCAAAGCTCGGTTCGGTAAAAATCCTTGTCGTTTGAATAGGTGTAATCAACAGCCTCACACACAGCGTCATACCTACTCACATAATCGCTTTGTTTTTGAGTAAACAAATATGATTGACTGTCAGCAACTATGACCTCACAAAATGTCAGCGCTGCAATTGTTGCACCAATAACTACCTTGCCGGCATAGTTTTTCTTTATAAGCAAAAGCACCCCGGTCCACACAATTGTAAATGCAAGGGTTGTGTAAACTGCGGTTTCTGATATTTTGTTGGTAGGATTTTTTTGGTAGAGCATTACCAATATTATCCAAAGTATTCCCATCAGCGCAACATCACTGTATCTTGTTGATTTAATGTGCATTAACGCCTTGTAAGCAATAATCAGCACAATAAAGGAATACATATATGAAAATCTGTAAGGCAAATCATTGGGGAAGTGCAGTGCGTGCCAAATAAAGTTTGCGCAGTTGTTATCAAAGCTGAAAACAAAGAATATCAAAAGCAGAACATATACTGCCTTTTCCCTCAGCTTAATATCCTTGTTCATAAAGTAAAGGGGTATTAAAACAACCGACAGTGTTCCGCAATAAATATTCGGTAAAACATCATCCCCCGAGGAACGAATTGTTGTTTCAAGCCCTGCCATGTGTGAGGAGAACAGATTTATTAAGTCAAAATAGCTTGAAAATGCGGTGGGGAAGTTGTCGGATGTTGCGGAGCATGATTGTAAAATAAAGTAAATCGGCACAAGAGTGCAGGCACACAGCGCTGCGGCAAGAACAGAGGATGATGCAAACTTTAAGCCCCTGTTTATAAACCTGTTGTTGTATGTCGCTTTAAGGGAAAAACGGTTTTTAAATACTGCGTCGCTGTTCATTTTATCGGCAAAAGAGTAATTCATGCTGTAATATGCAATAAAGTAAACCACCGAGAAAATGCAGCACATATAGCCCATATAATAGCTGCTGAACAAAAGCACCGTAAGGCTTACAACATACAGCACAGGCTTACCGTTATTGATTATTCTTTCAATGCCCAGGGCGATTAACGGCAGCCAAATCATGCCGTCAATCCACATTATGTTCCAATAGTATGCTAAAAAGTAGCCGCAAAAGGCATAAAGCACACCAAAGCTTGCAGAGGCATAGCAGTGGCTTTTAAGGCTCTTTTTAAGGAAATAAGTGAATGTGCCTGCGGAAAGAACACCTTTAACCGCAACAAGGGTTGTGATTGCGTAGGCAATTTCTTTCCTGTCAAAAAGAAGAACTATAAATGAAAGAGGGCTTGAAAGATAGTTAAAATAATTGCCCAAAAAGCTTGAGCCGCCGCCTGAAATCCAGGAGTAGAAAAAACTTTGATGCTCAACGATTTTGTCGTAAAACTCAACAAACAACGGGCCGTATTGATGGTAAAGGTCCATTCGCATTACGGTCATATCCCCAAAGGGGAACAGCTTGAACACCATAAATATTATTGCCAGCGTTGCAACTGCAAGACCCATTGAAAATACTATAAACCTGTTGTTAAAAAAGGTTTTATACAGCCGACCGCCACTCAAGTTCTTTGAGTTTGCAGTGTTGTTAAAAAGCAAAAGCTTGTCAAAGTAAAGGTTAAAAAAGTATATTGCAACCCATGCGGCAAGGAAAACAAAGCCGCTTGTTGCTTTTACCAAAGTGCTGAAAACAAATGCAAAGATTTTATAAAAGCCAAAGTTAATTGCAATTCGCAGGGCAAGCATACCTATTTGCGTTGGCACGCTGCTTTTTGAGCCCTTGCCGAAAACAAAGCGTTTTTCACAAAAATATGACGCAATTTCAAATAACAAAAATGAAATAAGCACCGATATTTGTGCGCTTACATTAAAGCCTAATTTAAAAATTTGCTTTACAACCAAAAAACCGAGGGTCAGCAAAAAATACAGCGCCGTGTAACCCACGGTTTGGGAGTTAAAGGCCTTGGTTGAAAAGATTTTATTGTTTGATTTTGTTATATCCATAAAAAGCACCTATATATTATTTTCTTATGATAATATATCATATCAAAACACCGAGTTCAATCTATTATGACCATTTTTAATATTTTGTAATATTTAAAATCAAAAGTGAATACCTTTTATTGAGGTGAAAAATGAACTTAATTCATGAGATTATATCCTGCCTGCCGCAAGAAATTGCCGAGGCTTTAACAAATATTGATGAAACCGTACTGAATAAGGTAACCGAAATCCGCATAAGGCGGCATAAAAAAGTTGTTTTGGTGGTAAGAAATTCGTCATATTTCGTTGATAGTAACGGGGATTTGTATGATTTTCCCTCCTCAACCTCATTAAAAGTGGGTGAGGAGCTGTTTGATAAAATATTCTACTCACTTTGCGATTATTCCGTTTATAACAATATGGACAGCCTTATAAATGGCTACATAACATTAAAATGCGGCGCAAGGGTCGGTGTTACCGGCACGGCTGTAATTAAGGACGGCTGTGTGAGCTCCGTTAAGGACATAAGCTCCTTAAATATCAGGGTGCCGAATCAGGTTACGGGCTGCTCGTTGCCCCTTTTGAATTTTCTTTACATTAATTCTTTTCCCAGCATTATTGTGGCAGGGGAGCCTAACTCGGGCAAAACAACCCTTTTAAGGGATATGACCCGTGAGCTTTCGGGAGGATTTAATAACAAATACTGTAAAATAACCGTTGTTGACGAGCGAAACGAAATTTGCGGCAAGTGTAACGACAGCTTTACAATGGAGTTGGGAGAAAACACCGATGTTATAACCGGTTATCCCAAATCAAAGGCCATTGAAAACGCTATCAGAACAATGTCGCCGGAGCTTATAGTGTGTGACGAAATTTCAACCGTTGCCGAGCTCGAGGCGATTAAAGACGGCTTTTCCGCAGGTGTGAACTTTGCCCTTTCAATTCATTGCAGGGATTTTGAGGATTTGGCAAACAAACCCATAGTTAAGGCTTTGCTTGAGGTTAAGGAGTTTTCATATATAGTTTTGCTTAACGAGCACAGCTATAAATATGAAATTATAGATGCGGCGGAGGTTTATAATGAAATTTGCAGGAATAATAGGGCTGATAATATCATCGACCGGCTTGGGATTAGGATTGTGTAGCAGCCTTGTTAAAAAGCGTAACACCTGCCGCCAATTGGCGGTGTTATGCGATATTATTTTGTGTGATTTGGGTTATAAAATGACTTCTGCACCTGTGCTGCTGAGCAATGCGCTAAGGGATGAAAGATTAAAAGATTTATCATTTTTAAGCAATGAATATTTAAAGAAAAAATCCGTTATAAAATCCTGCTTAAGCGAAAGTGAAAACAGTGAACTTTCGGTATTTTTATACAGCCTCGGTAAAAGTGATGTTGAAACGCAAATAGTCCTGGTTAACGGGTTTAAAAAATATATATCAAATGCCGAAACTGACTACGGAGCAAGGCTGAGCAAGAACGCAAAGCTATATGTTGCCCTTGCCTTCTTTTGCTCAACGGTTGTGTCAATAATGGTTATTTAGGAGTTGTAAATATTGGATGTAAACTTTATTTTTAAAATTGCCGCAATAGGTATTATTGTTGCCGTTTTAAACACGCTTTTGGTGCGCTCGGGCCGTGATGACCAGGCAATGCTCACAACCCTTGCCGGGGTTATAGTGGTGTTAATGATGCTTATACCGCAAATTCAATCCCTTTTTGAATCGGTAAAATCCCTGTTCAGCCTGTGACGCCATGCTGCAAATTATAGGAATTGCAATATGCACGGTTTTGTGCGTTATTTTGTTAAAGGACAAGGCACAAGCCTTTTCGGTTGTAATATCAATCAGCGGCGCACTTCTTGTGCTTTTTATTGTGTTTAAAAAGCTTAACGGAGTTGTTGATACCTTCAGCGAGTTTGCCGCACAAATTGATAATTTATCCGGCTATTTAAGGCTCATGCTAAAGGTTTTGGGGATAACCGTGATAACCCAGTTTGTTGCGGATATTTGCCGTGATAACGGCGAAAACGCTCTTGCAACCGCAACCGAAACTGCGGCAAAAATATCAATTATGGTTTTAATTTTGCCCCTTTTTGAAACAGTAATTTCAATTGTAAACGGACTTGTAAAATGAAAAAGTTTTTATTGCCTATCATGCTTGCAACGCTTTTGCTTTTAAGCCTGCCGCTGACCGCCTGTGCAAGTGATTTTGACAAAAGTGAATACAACAATTACCTGTCGCAATATGATTTATCCTCTTTTGAAGATACCCTTGACGAGGATACATACTCGGCGTTAAAGGACTTAAATCTTGACGAGTTCGATTTTGAAAGCATTCAGTCCTTAAGTTTTGAGCAGATTGCGAAACTTGCGGTATCAATAGCAAGCGGTAAGGCTAAAACCCCGATTATGGGTTCATTGGCGGTTATGGCATTTATAATATTAACCTCGCTTTTGCAGGGGTTAAAAAATACCGATGACGGAATGAACAGTGCCTATTCCGTTGCTTCGTCAGTAATCATTGCCGTTCTGCTTATTGTTGAAATCAGCAGTACCGCAACAATGGCTTGCACCAGCATAGCGGTTGCATCTGATTTTATTTACGCCTTTTTACCTGTATTTTTTGCCATCGTGATGGCAGGGGGAGGGGTTACAACCGCCTTTTCAACCAATTCAACGCTGCTCATGTTGTCGCAAGGACTTTCCTTTATTGCATCAAATGTGTTTTTGCCGCTGATTAACTGCTTTTTGGCGCTCGGTGTTTGCAGCTCCCTTAGTCCTGAAATACATTTGGAGCGACTTGTTTCAGGCCTAAAAAAGGGGATAACCTCTGCTCTATCATTTGTGGCTGCGGTGTTTGTTTCGATACTTTCAATAAAAACAAGTGTTGCCGCAAGAGCCGATGTTTTGGGTATTCGTTCCATAAGGCTTGTTATCAACACGGTTATACCTGTTGTGGGCGCAAGCATAAGCGAGGGCTTACTGTCTATTCAGGGTTATTCCTCACTGATAAAAAGCAGCGTTGGCATTGTGGGCATAATTGCAATTGCTCTAGTGTTTTTACCCTCTGTTATTCAGGTGGTAATATGGCGCATTACCCTTTCAATTTGCGTTATAACCGCAGATGTTTTTAACGAAAAAACTGTTTGCAATGTTTTGTGCGCTTTCAGGGACGCAATGCTGCTGATTAATGTTTTACTTATAATTTCAATGCTTACCACAACCATTTCAATAGGCGTTTTGGTTGCGGCGCACACGGGGTAGAATATGGAGTTTTTAAAGCAATGGACCGCCTGCGTTTGCATTACCCTTGTTATTTCAACATTACTGCTGGTTTTATCCCCAAAGGGCAGTATGAAAAGGTTTTACCGACTGGTAATTTCAATGTTTATTGTTATTTCCTTTGTGTATCCCTTTACAAGTTTGGATAAGGGCGTGGGCATAGATTTTGATAAATACGGCAATTCCTCTTGCAGCATCAGTCGAGATGATGACAACGGAATTTATGAGGAAATGATTAACAAGCAGGTTAAGGCTTGCCTGGAGGATAACGGCTATGCCGGCTGTTCGGTAACCTCAAGGGCAACCTTGAAAGACAGTGAGCTGACTGTTGACGAGGTGCAAATTTCCGTGCCGGACGATTACGGCACCGATGAGGTAAACAAATGTGTTTTTGATAAGCTTGGTATTAACGCAAGGGTGATTCGCATTGGAGATTAACATTAAAGAAAAAATCGGCAAATTTATTAATTCCGATAAAAAAATCAAAATTTTAGTGGCTGTTGGTCTTGTTTCTGTTTTACTTATTTTTCTTTCGGAGGCTATCCCGAAAGACACAACCTCAAAGGCGGAAAACAACCAAACGATTGCTTCATACACGGAATATGCGGAAAATCTTGAAAACAAAACAGAAAGCGTTATTACCTCAATTGACGGCGCAGGCAAATGCAAGGTTATGATAATGCTGAAAAACACCAACGAGGGCGTTTATGCAAAAAATATTAACGAATCCGCTGACGAAAGTTCTAATTCAAGCAGCTATGAATATGTATTGTATAACGGAGATAATGGGGAGGAGCCCATCTTGATTAAGGAGTATTTTCCGGAAATTCAAGGTGTGGTTGTGGTTTGCCAGGGTGCGGATAACACAGTTGTTAAGGAAAATGTAATTAACACAATTTCGTCGCTTTACGGCATTCCCACATCAAAAATATATGTATCAAAACTAAAGGGTTAGGGTGATATTTTGAAAAAGGAAATTGAAAAAATTAATGCTCAGGCAGAAAAAGAAATGAAAGAAAACAAGCCTGCCGATAAAGCTGAAAGCAAGAAAAAAGCCGACAAAAAACAAAAAAAGCCACTTTTTACCGAGGCTGAATTAAAGGTTCGCAAGGCGAGAAAAAAAAGAGTTGCCTTTGCTGCTTTTATTTTGCTTTTAGGCGTGGGCATAATGGGCAATTGGTACCTTGAAAACACCGGCTTAACCGATTCCATAGAGCCGCTTATTAAAACAAGCGACACCAAAACCCTTGGAGAGGCGGAGTTTGTAGGCGGAACGACCCAAGCTGTCAGCGAAAGCGAATATTTTTCATCTGCAAGAGTTGAGCGCCAGGCTGCCCGTGACAAATCACTTGAAAACCTGCAAAATGTGATTGATAAATCGGAGCAGGGCGACGCTGCAAGAAAATCCGCCGAGGAAAGCATTGCCAAAATATCATCATATATCAGCATTGAAAATAAAATCGAAACCCTTGTAACCTCAAAAGGGGTTGACAACTGCCTTGCCGTTGTAAGCGAGGACGGCAAAAGGGTTGATGTTATTGTTGACACTAAGGAGTTAACAGACACGCTGATTATGCAGATAAAGGAAATTGCAATGCAGCAGCTTGGATGCTCCTTCGAAAACGTTACGATTATTCAGTCAAAATAGTATTTTTTGCTGTATTTTACTTAATTATTAACACTTAATATTTTGCTTGTATATTTATACCTTTTATGTTATAATACTAACACAAAAGGAGTTGCTACTATGGAAATTACAACAGCTAATGAAAAAGGAAGCCTTACAATTTCGGAGGATGTTATATCGGCAATTGCCACCAATGCCGCAAAGGATGTTGACGGCGTAAGTTCGTTTTCAAGCAGGCCTGTTGATGTGGTCAGCACTATAAAGCAGGGCAGTTTAAAGGTAATGAGCCCCGTTCGTGTAATGCAGGACGGCGATGATATTATTGTGAGCATTTATGTTAACCTAAAGCCAAACACGCAAATTAATCAGGTTGCCGTAAATGTGCAGAATAACGTTAAGGAAGCAATACAAAATATGACAAGTCGCCTTGTTAAAAAGGTTAATGTTGTAATTGCAGGCATTGATTTTGAAGAGTCTGACGGCTCAAACGAACCTACCGAAACTGAAGAGTAAAGCTTAAGTGATAACAATGCCGATTGATAATATTAATTTTTCAATCGGCTTTTATCTTTGGAGGATAAATATGAACAGAATTAAGGAAAGAGAACAGGCGTTCTTTTTAATATTCCAAAACCAATTCAGCGCAATTTCCGATGATGACGGAATTTCTCTTTACAGCGAAAATGTTGAAGAGGTCGGCGAATACGCCAAGGAGGTTTACCGTGGCGTGCTTGAACATAAGGACGAACTTGACGAAATTATCGCCTCGTTCTCCAACGGCTGGAAATTAAACAGAATACCTAAGGTTAATCTTTCAATATTGCGCCTTGCGGTTTATGAAATGAAATATAATAATGATGTTCCCGATTCCATTGCAATTAACGAGGCGGTGGAACTTGCTAAAAAATATTCAGGCAAAGAGGATTCAGCCTTTATTAATGGCATTTTAGGGGCTTATTCAAGGAGCAACGAGCAATGATTGTGGGTATTGACACAAGCAATTACACCACATCCGTTGCTGTTTATGACGGCGAAAAAATCGTGCAGGCTAAAAAAATGCTTGCCGTTAAGAGCGGCGAGCGTGGCCTGCGGCAAAGCGATGCTGTGTTCCAGCACACCGTTAATATGCCGGAGCTTATAAACGGCTTTGATTTTAACGATATTCAAGCAGTGGGAGTAAGCACAAGGCCGAGGAATATTGACGGCAGCTATATGCCCTGCTTTTTGGTGGGGGAGAACACCGCAAACGCCGTTGCCAAAACCAACAATGTGCCGTTGTATAAAACCTCACACCAGGTTGGGCATATTCTTGCCGCTCTTTACAGTGCAAATTTGTTGAGCCTTATTTACCAGCCCTTTATTGCATTTCATTTAAGCGGCGGCACCACCGAGGCTTTGCTTGTTAAGCCCGATGATAATGAAATTATCAGGGCAGAAATCATATCTCAAAGCCTTGACCTTAAGGCGGGACAGGCTATTGACAGAACAGGCGTTATGCTGGGACTTAAATTTCCCTGCGGTAAGGAGCTTGACCGACTTTCGGCAGACAGCAGTGCAGAATTTAAAATAAAGCCCTCAATGATTGACTGTGATTGCTCCCTCAGCGGAGTTGAAAACAAGGCTAAAAAGATGATAGCTGATAATTACAGCAAAGAGGATATTTCAAAATTCGTTTTAACATACATAGCTGCCACCGTTGACAAAATGATAGAATGTATTACAGACAGTTACGGCACTCTGCCCATTGTTTTTTCAGGGGGCGTATCCTCAAACAGCTTACTGCGCAGCACAATAAAACAAAAATACAACGCATATTTTGCAAAGCCCGAGTTTTCGCTTGATAACGCTGCGGGCGTTGCGGTTTATGCGGCTTTAAAGAATGGATTAATATGAAACCGTTAACCGTTACCCAGGTAAACACCTATATTAAGGCTTTACTTGATGAAATACCACACATTAAAAATATTTACATTTGCGGCGAAATATCAAATTTTAAGCATTACTACAACAGCGGCCACATGTATTTTACGCTGAAGGACGAAAAATCGCAGCTTAAGGCGGTAATGTTTTCAAGCGATAATTACAGGCTTAAATTTCAGCCTGAAAACGGAATGAAGGTTATTTGTTTCGGTCAGGTGGGAGTATATGAGCGTGACGGCGTTTATCAGCTTTATTGCCGTGATATGCAGCCCCAGGGTATTGGCAGCCTGACTGTTGCCTTTGAACAGTTAAAGGAAAAGCTGCAGGATGAGGGGCTGTTCGACGAATCCCACAAAAAGCAAATTTGCAAATACCCCAAAAAAATCGGCGTCGCCACATCAAAAATGGGTGCGGCCGTTGAAGATATAAAAAATGTTATTTCAAGGCGTTATCCCTTATGTGAGATTGTTATAGTTCCCACCACCGTTCAGGGAGAAGCTGCAAGCGAAGATATTGTAAAATCAATTGAATTTCTTGGTAAAATGGGGGATATCGACACCATTATCGTTGGCAGGGGCGGCGGCTCGCTTGAGGATTTGTGGGCCTTTAACACCGAGGCGGTGGCACGGGCTGTTTACAACTGCAAAACACCCATAATATCAGCCGTAGGCCACGAAACCGACTATACCATCTGCGATTTTGTTGCGGATTTGCGTGCTCCCACACCCAGTGCGGCAGCAGAGCTTGCAACAACGGATATTAAAGAGCTTTACCTTGAAATTAACAATTTCAGCGTTTCAATGGAAAAGGCTCTTGATTATAAGCTGATAAATCTTGAAACCCGGCTGAAAGCAATTGAAAAAGCCGCCTGTTTCAGCAGCAAAACGGCTATTTACGATAATGCAATTAAAACCTTTGATGATTATAGGGACAAGCTTGTTAACAGCTTAAAGAACATAATTAACAAAAAGTCAGCCGCATTATCTGTTAACGCCGGCAAGCTTGACACATTAAGCCCTTTAAGCGTTCTTTCAAGGGGATATGCAATTGCAACCAAGGATGAAACGGTTGTTAAATCCATTAAAAATATTAATGTTAATGACAGCCTTAAGCTTACTCTTGTCGACGGCAATTTGGAGGTTAAGGTTTGTGAGGTAAATAAAAATGAGCGATAAAAAACAAATTTCTTACGAAAAGGCAATTGAAAGGCTCGAGGAAATAGTTGAAAAACTTAATTCAAACGAAATTAGCCTTGATGAATCTCTGCTTTTATTTGAGGAGGGCACCAAGCTTACTAAGGATTGCCACGACATGCTTGAAAATGCCAAGCAAAAAATTGTTGAAATTGAAAAGGATGCATAATAATGCAAAATTCAGAGTTTAAAAACATAATGAACGAGGATATTGAGGCGGTCAACAAGGCTCTTGTTTCATATCTTCCCGGCTATGAAGACGGTCAAAGGAGCGTTGTCAGAGCAATGAAATACTCACTGGTTAACGGCGGCAAAAGGCTCAGACCTGTTTTGGTTATTGAGTTTTGCAAGGCCTGCGGCGGCACATTAAGTGACGCTTTACCCTTTGCCTGCGCCATTGAGTATATTCACACTTATTCGCTTATACATGACGATTTGCCCTGCATGGATAATGACGATATGCGCAGGGGCAAGCCATCATGCCACAAAATGTTCGGCGAGGCTACCGCTCTTCTTGCAGGAGATGCCCTTTTAACCCACGCCTTTGAAATTGCCGCATCAAGCGATTTGCCCGGCGACAGGGTTAACGCAGCCGTTTCATTGCTTGCACAAAACGCAGGGGTCGGCGGAATGATTGGCGGTCAGGTGCTTGATTTAATGTATGAAAAATATCAGGCAGAGCTAAGCGAAATTATAACCGTTCACAAGCTTAAAACAGGCGCTCTTATTTCTGCCGCATGCATATTGGGCTGCATTGCCGCAGGGGCAAGCGAGGAAAAAATATCATCTGCCTCACGGTTTGCATACAATCTGGGCATTGCGTTCCAAATTAAGGATGATTTACTTGATGTTTTCGGCGATGAGAAAAAGCTGGGCAAGCCAATTGGCTCCGATGCCGAAAACGATAAAAAAACCTATGTGGATATTGTAGGTGCGGAAAAGGCAAAATCCGATGTTAAAATGCTTACTGCCTCCGCAATCAATCAGCTGGCGCATTTTCAAAATACAGATTTTATTGAGATGCTTGCAAACAAGCTAATTGAGCGTGAAAGCTGATATTATTGATGAAAAGGGTGTTAATATGTCGTATTTAGAGAATGTTAATTCTCCGGCTGATATTAAAAAACTTAACATTGAGCAGTTAAACGAGCTGTGTGGCGAAATCAGGCAGTTAATGATAAATACCGTCAGTAAAAACGGCGGCCACCTTGCTTCAAATTTAGGGGTTGTTGAGCTTACGGTTGCCTTGCATAAGGTGTTTAATTCCCCAACGGACCAAATTGTGTTTGATGTTGGTCACCAGTGTTACACTCACAAAATTTTAACCGGCAGAAAGGACAGCTTTTCAACCCTGCGTACCGAGGGGGGCATAAGTGGATTTACAAGGCCTGTTGAAAGTGAGCATGATATTTTCTCGTCGGGTCACTCATCAACCTCAATTTCACAGGCTATCGGCCTTGCCAAGGCAAAATCCCTGCGTGGGGAAAAGGGCAAGGTAATTGCTGTTATAGGCGACGGCGCCCTCACAGGCGGCCTTGCTTATGAGGCACTGAACAATTCAGGCAATGAAAATAACAATTTAATTGTAATTTTAAACGATAATAATATGTCAATCAGCCAAAATGTGGGCTCACTTGCAAAAAATCTTACAACTCTTCGCACAAACAGCAAATATTTTACATTTAGGAGCAAGGTTGTTCGTGCTCTAGCAAAAATGCCCAAGCTTGGCTCACAAATTACCAGAACAATTACTCTTATTAACCAGCAAATCAGGAAGAGAGTTTATAAAAACACATTTTTTGAGGACCTTGGGTTCAGATATTACGGACCGATTGATGGTCACGATTTAGATGCACTTATTGACGCCTTGCGTGTTGCAAAGGCACACAACCATTCGGTATTAATTCACATTAACACAGTTAAGGGCAAGGATTACGAGCCGGCAGAAAAAAATCCGTCAATGTTCCACGGCATAGGCAGGTTTGATGTTAACACAGGCGAGCCTGTGTCCTCGGGCAAAAATTATTCCTTTGAGTTTGGGGAAATGCTTTGCTCCCTTGCTGAAAACGACAGCAGAATTTGTGCCATAACTGCCGCTATGGCAACAGGCACAGGGCTTGTTGAATTCAGTAAAAAATACCCAAAAAGATTTTTTGATGTGGGTATTGCTGAGCAGCATGCAGTTACCTTTGCATCAGGTCTTGCAAAAAACGGAATGGTGCCGTTTTTTGCGGTATATTCCACATTTTTACAAAGGTCATACGACCAGCTGATACACGATGTTGCCATGCAAAATGTTAAGGTTATTTTCGGCATTGACCGTGCGGGCTTTGTGGGAGAGGACGGCGAAAGCCACCAAGGCGTGTTTGACACCGCATATCTTATGAGCGTGCCGAACCTTGTTGTGTTTGCACCATCCTCCTTCAGCGAGCTGCGAGCAATGATGTATCAAGCTGTTTATAAGGAAAAAAACGCTGTTGCAATCCGTTACCCAAGGGGAAGTGAAAAGTACATTCCCGATGGCTACACTTATGAGAAAGCATCTTATAATATTCTCGGCGATACAAATTCAAGCAGGTGCATTGTTACCTACGGCAGGGAGTTTTCACAGTGCTGTAAGGCTTATGAATCCCTTGACGATACATTCCTTATAAAGCTTAACAAAATCAAGCCCATTTCAAGTGAGATTTGCGATTGCCTTAAAAATGCAAAAAGCATTTACTTTTTTGAAGAAGGAATAAAAACAGGCGGTGTTGGCGATTGCTTTGCCGCATTGCTCGAGGAGAATAATATCAACGCAGAGTTTCATCACATTGCTGTTAATGATGAATTTATTAAGCAGGCAAGCGTTGACAGGCAGCTTGAAGAATATAAGCTTGATTATCAATCAATTATTAACGAGGTAAATAAAGCAAATGGCTAACAAAATTAGACTTGATGTTGCTGTTTTCGAGGCAGGCTATGCTCCCTCACGGGAAAAGGCCAAGGCAATAATTATGGCGGGTCAGGTATATGTTAATAACCAAAAGGTGGATAAGGCAGGAACCGAAATTAAGCCTGACGACACCCTGGAGGTAAGAGGCGCAACCCTTAAATATGTGTCAAGGGGTGGCTTAAAGCTTGAAAAGGCTATGCAGGAGTTCCCGATTACACTGAAAAACAAAATATGTATGGATGTGGGCGCTTCAACCGGTGGCTTTACCGATTGCATGCTGCAAAACGGTGCAGTTAAGGTTTATTCTATTGATGTGGGCTACGGCCAGCTTGCATGGAAACTGCGCACCGATGAAAGAGTTGTTAACCTTGAAAGAACTAATTTTAGGTATGTTACTAATGAACAGGTGCCGGATAAAATTGATTTTGCATCTGTTGATGTCAGCTTTATTTCTCTTTACCACATTTTACCTGTTTTAAACACACTATTAAGTGATGACGGTCAGGCAGTTTGCCTTATCAAGCCCCAGTTTGAAGCAGGCAAGGAAAAGGTGGGCAAAAAGGGTGTTGTGCGTGATTTATCCGTGCATTTGGAGGTTGTAGAAAAAATAATCGGCCTTGCAATTGAAAACGGCTTTAATGTTTTAGGCTTGCAGTTTTCGCCCATTAAAGGACCTGAGGGAAATATTGAATACTTAATTTATTTACAAAAATCAAAGGAACCATATATTGCAGATTGCGTTAAGCCTAATGAGCTTGTTAACCAATCGCATACGGAGTTGGATAAGTAATGAAAATTTCGGTTTTTCCTAACTTTAACAACGATGTTGCCGTTGTAACGGAAAATGTTATAAATACTGTTATAAAGGCAGGATTTGATGTTTTAGTCAGCAATGAAAATAAGGATAATATTGAAAATTTGAATATAAATATGCCTGAAAATGTGGCATATTGCACCGAGGAGCAGCAGCTTTCCGACTGCGACATCGCCATTGCAATAGGCGGCGACGGCACAACTCTTAATGTTGCTAAAAAGGCGGCGCTAAACAATAAGCCCACCCTTGGAATTAATGCAGGTAGGCTTGGATTTATGAGCGGCTTAGAAAAGGATGAGTTGCAGCTTTTGGAGCACCTTAAAAACCCAAAATCCTTTACTGTTGAAAAGCGAATGATGCTTAAAGCCGTAATCGAAAAGGACGGCAGGGAGCTTTCCAGCTACCACTGCCTTAACGATGCGGTTATCACAAGGGGCGATGTGGCAAGGCTTATTGACATTTCGGTAATGTGCGAGGACAGAGAGGTAACCAAAACCCGTGCCGACGGTATGATTGTCGCAACCCCCACAGGGTCAACTGCATATTCAATGGCTGCAGGGGGCCCGGTTTTGAGTCCGGATAATTCATGCTTTGTGGTTACGCCCATTTGCCCACATTCGTTAATAAACAGGAGCATTGTTTTTTCAGCAGATAAAAAGCTTGTTTTATCGGTATCCGACGATAAAAACAACAATGCCTTTTTGTCAATTGACGGAACGATTTCCATACCGATTAACAAGGATTACAAGATAATTATTACCCGCAGTAAGTATTCGGCAAGTCTTATTAAAATTAAGCCGGATAACTTTTACGAGATATTAAACAAAAAGCTTATTGAAAGGCGAATTTGATATGAAAAAAAGGCGTCAGGCAAAAATACTTGAAATAATCACCGCTTACGAGGTTGAAACCCAGGAGGATTTACAGGCAATGCTCCTTGAATACGGCTACGAGGTTACGCAGGCTACAATTTCAAGGGATATCAAAGAGCTTAGGCTTGTTAAAGACCTTTCATCAAGCGGCAGATATATATATTCAACCGGCAAAAAACACACTGAAAGCATTACCCACAGGGCGGGGGGCATTTTTAACGAATCCGTTATTCATGTTGACTATGCCCTTAACACGGTTGTTATCAAGTGCTTTTCAGGCATGGCAAATGCTGCCTGTGCGGCAATAGATTCAATGTCTATTGAAGAGGTGCTTGGCACCATTGCCGGGGATGATACTATTTTCGTTCTCTGCAAAAGCGAGGACGCTGCAAAGATTTTTACCGAAAAATTGGGGAAAATGTTAAATGCTTAAATCACTTAGTATTGAAAACATAGCAGTAATTGAAAAGGCTGATATTGATTTTTCCGAGGGCTTAAATGTTTTAACAGGCGAGACCGGCGCAGGTAAGTCAATTGTTGTTGACTCGATAAACGCAATACTGGGCGAGCGCACCTCAAGGGAGCTTGTGCGCCACGGTGCCGATTATGCAAATGTTACCGCACTTTTCCAAGATGTTAACCAGGCTGTTATAAGCGCTGCCGAAAAAATGGGCATTGCCTGCGAAAATAATGAAATTTTTATTTCAAGGCGCATTTCCGCCGCAGGTAAATCGTTTTGCAAAATCAACGGCTGTGCCTGCACTGCCGCAATGCTTAGGGAAATCGGCGAAAATTTAATTAACATTCACGGCCAGCATGACAGTCAGGCTTTATTGAACCCTGATTTTCATTACCTTTTTTTGGATATGCTTGCAGATGACAAAAGCCTTTATGAGGAATACAGAACGGCGTTTAAAAGACTTATATCGGTCAGAAAGCGTTTAAAGCTTTTAACCCAGGATGCCGACACTAAAGACAAACGCCTTGAAATATTAAACTATCAGATTGAAGAACTGACAAAGGCGGATATTAAGCCAAACGAATGGCAGGAACTAAAAAACAAGCAGGAGCTTGCGCAAAATTCACAAGCCCTGGCGCAGGCTCTTAACGAATCTCTTTATGCCATTAACGGCGACGAGGAGTTTGGAGGAATTGCATCAAGCTTAGCTTCTGTCAGGCAGAGCCTGTCGTCCTTTGATAGTATAGACGGCGATTTGGCAGAAATAAATTCTAAAATTAACTCTGTTATTGATTACACAGACGAGGTAAAATCGCTTATTGAAGATAAGCTTGAGGGCATTAATTTCAGCGAAGAAGAGCTTAACGCTATTGAAGAACGCCTTAATTTGTTGTATAATTTTTCAAAAAAATATGGCGAAACCGAGGATGATATGCTAAACTATCTCCAAGATGCCGTTAATCAACGGGACGCCATTAATATGTCCGACGACGAAATAGAGTATTTAAACGCAGAATACGATAATGCGTATGACAGCGTAATATCCGCCGCAAACACATTATCAGATTACAGAAAAGGTATTGCAAAGGCCTTTGAGGAGCGTGTTAAGGCGGAACTTAACTATTTGGATATGCCCAATGTTCAGTTTGTTGTTAAATTTACACAGGGCAATTTATCCGTTAACGGATATGATAAAATTGAATTTTTAATTTCGTCAAACCCCGGGGAGCCCCCAAAGCCCCTTGCGAAAATTGCATCGGGGGGCGAGCTTTCAAGAATCATGCTTGCAATAAAAAATATTATTGCAGATAAAGACTGTGTTCAAACACTGATTTTTGACGAAATAGACACCGGCGTTTCAGGCAGAGCAAGCCGAAAAATCGGTTTAAAACTAAAAAGCGTTTCAAAGCACACCCAGGTTATTTGCGTTACTCATTCGGCGCAAATTGCCGCTTGTGCAGATTGCCACCTTGAAATTAAAAAGAGCGTTGAAAACGGCAGAACCTACACAACGGTTAATCAGCTTGATTTTGAACAGCGCAAATACGAGCTTGCCCGTATAATGGGCGGCCTTAAAATTACCGATTCGCTTTTAGAATCTGCAGAGGAGCTGCTTAAAAATGGGAGTTAATATTGAGCAAAAGGTAAAAAACGGAACCTGTTGTTAAATTTTTGATTACCGAATTACATTATTACAAATACACGGAGGAAAAATAATGGGAGTATATGAAGAATTAATCGAGCGTGGACTTATCGCTCAGGTAACGGATGAAGAAAAAATCAGGGATTTGGTAAATAACGGCAAGGCTATTTTTTATATCGGCTTTGACCCAACAGCCGATTCTCTGCACGTTGGCCACTTTATGGCTTTAACCTTAATGAAAAGACTGCAAGCTGCAGGCAACAAGCCGATTGCGCTTATCGGCGGCGGCACAGCAATGATTGGCGACCCGTCGGGCAGAACCGATATGCGCCAAATGATGACAAGGGAAACCATTAACCACAACTGCGAGTGCTTTAAAAAGCAAATGTCACGCTTTATTGAGTTCGGCGAGGGCAAGGCTATGATGGTTAACAATGCCGATTGGCTTTTGGACCTTAACTATATTAATGTTTTGCGTGAGGTAGGCGCTTGCTTCAGCGTTAACCGTATGCTTGCCGCAGAGTGCTACAAGCAGCGTATGGAAAAGGGCCTTTCATTCTTAGAGTTTAACTATATGATTATGCAATCCTACGATTTCTACGCTCTTTTCCAAAAATACGGCTGTAACCTTCAGTTCGGCGGCGACGACCAATGGTCAAATATGATTGGCGGTATGGAGCTTATCAGAAGAAAGCTGGGCAAAGAGGCCAACGCCATGACAATTACTCTTCTTACCAACTCTGAGGGTAAAAAAATGGGTAAGACACAAAAGGGCGCAGTTTGGCTTGACGCTGAAAAAACAACTCCCTACGAGTTTTACCAATACTGGCGCAATGTTGACGACGGTGATGTTATTAAGTGCATGAAGTTGTTAACTTTTATCCCTATGGAGGAAATTAACGAATACGCCAAGTTAGAGGGCGCAGACCTTAACAAGGCTAAAGAGACACTTGCTTACTCACTTACCGAGCTTGTTCACGGTAAAGAGGAAGCAGACAAGGCACAGTCTGCCGCAAAGGCCTTGTTCTCAAACGGCTCTGACGACAGCAATATGCCTTCAACCGTTGTAAGTGATGATTGTTTAACTGACGGCAAAATTACTGTTCTTGCACTTATGTCAATGGCAGGTATGATTAAATCAAACAGTGAGGGAAGAAAACTTATTCAGCAAAACGGTGTAAGCGTTAACGATGTTAAGGTAAGCGATGTTTTCCATGCCGTCACCAATGAAGATTTGGAAAAATCAGTAATTATCAAAAAAGGTAAAAAAGTATTCCACAAATTCACAAAGTAAAATATGTTCTAAAGCTGTCGTGTTTAACCACGGCAGCTTTTTTATCAAATATCAAGTTTTTATACAAAGTTTATAAAAAAGGAAATCTGCTTAGGCTTTTAATATTGTAAATTATAATATAAGGTGTTATAATATTTTTGATTAAATGCATTTGGTGGTATATATGAGAGAATTCAGAAAAAAACAAAAAAGAATGAAGAAAATAATGAACACCTTTGTTATTGCTGCGGTTGTGTATATATTCATTTATTACGGCATCGAGCCCACCCTTGCAAAGGCACTCAGCCAAGGTGCAATGGCTGCGGTTTTGGCTGTTATGTATATTCTTGTAGTAGCAAGTATGGCGGTGCTGTTTTATTACACCTCAAAATACGGCAAAAGCGACAAGTTTTTGGAGGCTGTCGAATATGAGCTTTCAGACACCGGGTATTATTTTACCTCACGCAAGGAAAGGGATATATCCGCATACTCTGACGCAGTAACGGCAGATTTATTAAGCAGCGGCTTTAAAATAAACACAAACACCACAATTAACGATATTGATTTTGATGTGGCGGCTTACAAGGGCAGCAGTATTTTTTATATTGTTAACGAGCCGCAGCTTGAAAAAACAGATATTATAGCCCATATTGACAGTGCGATTTATGACATAACCTCGATTAATGTTAAACGCAAGGGCAACAGTGTTATTACATTTATTAGCGATACCGCCGAGGAGGCTGCAATTTCAATTTCAAAGGTTATTACACCCCTTGGTAAAAAGGAGCAAATTAAAATTGCCGTTGCCGTTGTTGAATTAAGCACCGGGCGTGTTTATTTTCTCGGCAACAAACCCTCAAAATGCCAGGCTCTCATTGCAAACTACGCAATGAATTGCGATTTGCCCCTTAAACAGCAATATATCGGCACTGAAAGATTACCTTTTCAGAGCGAGCTTGAGGAGCACATGAAAGACTTTAACATTAAAGATTTTAAAAACGGTGCATTTTTTGCCCACTGATTGCGGAGGTAGTAAATATGAATTATGCAGATGAATATGTTAAAACATTAATTGGCAAGAAGGTTGCCTTTGTGGGTATGGGCGTTGCAAACACCCCCTGCGCCGAATTTTTGGCTAAAAAGGGAATTGAGGTTTATGCCTGCGATAAAAGGGATAAGGACTATATCGGCAGGGAAATTTGTGATGAGCTTGAGGGCTTAGGTGTTAAATTTTCCTTGGGGGATAATTATTTGGATATTCTCCCAAAAATGGATATTGTATTCCGTTCCCACGGCATTTTGCCCTTTCAAAACCCGTGGATTGGGGAATGTATAGAAAGAGGGCAGGTTGTTACTACCGAAATGGAGGTATTCTTTAAATACTGCCCATGTAAAATTTACGCCGTTACAGGCTCAAATGGTAAAACAACCACAACAACCCTGATTGCAAAAATGCTTAAAAAGCAGGGCAAAAAGGTGTTTTTAGGCGGCAATATCGGCAAAGCACTTATGCCTGCGCTGGATGAAATTACCGAAAACGACATTGCGGTTGTTGAGCTTTCCTCCTTCCAGCTACTCACAATGGGTAATATGAAAAACAAGCCCGATGTTGCGGTGGTTACCAACATTGAGTGCACCCACCAGGACCACCATATCAGCCTTGACGAATATGTTGACGCCAAGCGCAATGTTTTAATTTATCAAAATTCAAACCAAAGAACGGTGCTTAACGCAGATTGTGATTACTCAATCGGCAACAGGGTCTATCACGATATGAACTATGATGTCAGGGGCAGATTTTATCAATTCAGCATTAAGCATCCTATTGAAAACGGCACATATATGGAGCCTGAAACAGGGGATATTTACTATTGTGAAAACGGCAAAAAACACCTTGTTATGAACAAAAGTGACATTATAATCCCCGGCAGCCACAATATTGAAAATTACTGCACGGCAATCAGCGCCGTGTGGGAGGATGTTGACATAAGCTCAATTCAATATGTTGCCAAAACCTTTGGCGGTGTTGAACACAGAATTGAATTTGTGCGTGAATTTAACGGCGTGCGCTATTATAACGATTCAATCGCTACCTCGCCAAGCCGTGTTATCAGCGGCTTAAAGGCGTTCGGCACAAAAATTATTGTGCTTATGGGCGGCTCGGATAAGGGCAACGATTTAAGCGAAATGGTGCCGTATATTTTGAAATATGTTAAGCTGCTTGTTCTAAACGGTGCAACGGCCGATAAAATTTATGACGCTGTTACCGCCGACCCCGAATATAAGGGCAGCGGCATTGAAATTATAAAAACACAAACCATGCAGGAGGCTTTACAGACTGCAAAGGATAAAGCCGTTCAAGGCGACATTGTAAGCCTTTGCCCGGCATGCCCCGCCTTTGACCAATTCAAGACCTTTGAATACAGGGGCAGGGAATTCAAAAGAATTGTAAACGGATGGTAATTAAATGAACACTATTGATTTATTGCAGGAATTAACATCTGTACCGGGAGTTTCAGGTGTTGAAAATAATATAGTTGAAAAATTAAAGAAAATATTGGCCCCTTACGGCAAGGTAAGTGTTGACAGCCTTAATAATGTGCACTGTAAAACCGCCGGCAACGGCCCCAAGATTTTGCTTGACGCTCACATTGACGAAATCGGATTTGTGGTTAAGGAAATTACAAACGATGGCTTTATCAAGGTTAGCAATGTAGGCGGAGTTGACAGACGAATGTTGCTCGGCAGTGAGGTTTCCGTTTGGGGAGATAAGGAATACAGGGGCGTTATTTCCACCCTGCCGCCGCACCTTCAAAAAAAGGATGATGAGCGCTCAGCCCCTGAAATTGATGATGTTTCCATAGATGTGGGAATGAGTAAAGAACAGGCGGAAAAGGCTATTAGCTTAGGGGACAGGGTAACATTTAAGCACAATTTTGCAAGGATTTTAGGTAATCAGGTAACAGCCGGTGCCCTTGACGACAGAAGCGGTGTTGCCGCAATAATATTAGCCCTTGATTTGTTGAAAAACGAAAACGCTGATATTACGGCGCTTTTCTCCTCACAGGAGGAGGTAGGAACAAGGGGCGCAAAGGCAGGCTGCTACGGCAAAAATGTTGACGAGGCAATTGTTATTGATGTTTCCTTCGGATACAGCCCCATGTGCAAAAAAAGCGACTGCGGCGAAATAGGCAAGGGCCCCATGATTGGCATTAGCCCCATACTTGACCGCAATATGACAAGGGCGATGATTGATATTGCACAAAAAAATAATATTCCGTATCAGATTGAGGTTATGGGAGGCGGCCACACAGGCACAAATGCTGATGTTATAACTGTTAACCAACAGGGTATAAAAACCGCTTTAATTTCAATTCCCGAAAAATATATGCATTCGCCGATAGAGGTTGTGGATATAACGGATGTTGATAACACAGCGAGGCTTATTGCCGGATATGTTAAGGAAAGAATGGTAAATTTTAATGCTTAAGGAATTATGTGAATTAAACGGTACCTCAGGCAATGAGGACGCTGTCAGGGAATATATAATCAAAAATATAGGCAATGCCGAATACAAGGTTGATAATTTAGGTTCTGTAATAGTTAGGGTCGGCAGTAACGACAGGCGTATAAGCATTAACGCTCATACCGATGAGGTAGGCTTTATTGTTACAGGCATAACCGCCGAGGGTTATTTGCGTTTTAGCACCGTTGGCGGCATTGACCCAAGAGTGTGCCTTGACCGCACCGTAGTTACGGAAAAGGGGATTAAAGGCGTTATCGGCGACAAGGCTTTTCATTTGTTAAGCCCTGACGAAAGAACAAAATGCCCCAAATTTGATGAGCTTTTAATTGATATTGGCGCAGAAAACGAGGAGCAGGCAAAAGCTGCCGTTTCTCTTGGGGATTTTGTTTATTTTGACAGCGATTATATTGAATTCGGCGACGGATTTATTAAAGCCAAGGCTCTTGACGACAGAATAGGCTGTATGCTTATGCTTGAGCTGATTAACGAGGGCTTTGAGGGCACCTACTGCTTTAATGTGCAGGAGGAGGTGGGCTTAAGAGGTTCAAAATGCACTGCCGAATCTGTTAACGCAGATATTGCGGTGGTTCTTGAATCTACCACAGCTGCCGACCTTGACGGTGTAACCGGTGCTGACAGAGTTTGCGTTTTAGGCGAGGGACCGGTTATCTCTTTTATGGATAACAGAACCATTTACGACAGAGAATTGTATAAGCTTGCCATGGATACCGCCAAAGAATTAGGCATAAAGGCTCAAACCAAAACCGCTGTTGCAGGTGGTAATGACGCAGGCTCAATTCAAACTGCCTCAGGCGGAACAAGGGTTCTTGCAATTTCATTGCCCACAAGATATATTCATTCAGGTGCAAGCGTGGTCAAAAAATCGGACATTGAGGCAACTAAAATACTTTTAAAAGGATTACTACCAAAGCTTTATGATATTAAAAATTGAAAAAACAGAAGAATTTTACGATTGGAACAGGGAGGATTTATTTTCTGTTCGCATTATGGCGCTGCTTAAATCCTACGGGCTGAAATATAATTTTGCCACCTTTTATAAGCAGGTTATTGATGATAAGGTTGTGGCTATTATTTCACGGCTTGACAATGATTTTACAATATCCGCAACAGACGATATTAATTGTGACGAGCTTGTAAGATTTTTTTGCGTTACCGGCTTTTCCTCAATACTTTCAAGCGATAAGTTTAATTTCGGTGCAAAATATGAGGAGGGGGCAATAATGGAGTGTCGCAAAAAGCATTGCGACCCCTTGCCCCTTAACACCGCCGTTGACGAATACCCCAAGCTTATGGATTTATATAATTTTGTTGATTACGAGGGGCAGGATTTTAAATCCTGGTATGTTGATATTTCCCACAGGGTTCGCCACAACACCGCAAAGGCATACACCCTTTGCTTGGGAGATACCATCATTTCCTCGGGAATATTAAGCTCAATTATCGGCGGCGACGCTGTTCTTACAGCCGTTCGCACAGATGATGAATTCAGGTGCATGGGCTACGGCTCGGCACTTGTAAAATACATTTGCTCCGATGTAAAGGGCACGGTTTACATAATGCGTGACAAGGAGCTTAACGAAAGCTTTTACAAAAAGTTGGGCTTTGAAAACACGGGAATTTGGAGAATATACAGATGATACCATTTTTTAAAATTGACAGTGACATTGAAGTTGCATCGCAAAAGGCGCTAAAGCTTTGCAGTGAGCAGTTTAAAATAATAGAAGATATTGCAGAATATAACCAATTTAAAGTTCAAAAGGCCTTTATTGATAACAGAATAAGCGAAACCCATTTCGGCACATCAACAGGCTACGGCTACGGCGATTTGGGCAGAGAAACCCTTGATAAGGTATGGGCACAGGTTTTCGGTGCGGAGGATGCTCTTGTGCGCCACAATTTTACATGCGGAACTCATACACTTGCCACAGCACTTTTCGGAGTTTTACGACCTAATGACAAAATGCTTTGCGTTACGGGCACGCCTTATGACACAATACATAATGTTATCGGCATTACAGGCAGCGGAATGGGCAGCCTTAAGGATTTTGGCGTTATTTATGACGAAATTTCATTAAAAAACGAAAAGCCTGATTTAAAGGCAATTGAAAATGCCGTTGACGAAAGCACAACCATGGTTTACATACAGCGCAGCAGGGGCTATGAATTAAGACCCTCGCTGACTGTTGAGGAAATAGGCGAAATAATTAAGGTTACCAAGGGTAAAAACCCCAATTGCATTGTTATGGTTGACAATTGCTACGGCGAGTTCGTTCAAAAGCAGGAGCCAACCCAGGTGGGCGCCGATTTAATTGCAGGCTCTTTAATCAAAAATGCAGGTGGCGGCATTGCAACCACAGGCGGCTACATTGCAGGCAGGCATGATTTGGTTGAAAAATGTGCATACCGCCTTACAACACCCGGTCTGGGTAAGGAGGTTGGAGCAACCCTCGGGCACAACAGGGAGCTTTATATGGGCTTGTTCTATGCGCCCCATACAGTTGGGGAGGCGCTTAAAAGTGCAGTTTACATTTCTGCATTGTTTTCACTTTTCGGCTATGATACCAAGCCTAAATATAACGATAAGAGGGGGGACATTGTTCAGTCCCTTGGCCTTGAAAATGAGGAAAGCCTTGTTGCTTTCTGCAAGGGCATACAAAACGGCAGCCCTATTGACAGCTATTTGTCCCCGGAGCCCTGGGATATGCCCGGCTATGACAGCAAGGTTGTAATGGCTGCAGGAGCGTTTACACTTGGCTCATCAATCGAGCTTTCTGCCGACGCCCCAATAAGAGAGCCCTTTTACGCTTGGATACAGGGCGGTCTTAATTTTCCCTCGGCAAAGCTTTGCGCTTTACTGGCGGCACAACAGATGAAGGATAGAGGTTTGCTTAAAAATGGATTATAATTACAGTGGCATTAAGCCGGAGGCAATTGAGCTTTTATGCTTAAATCGCTTTAACGATTCAAGGGAGTTTTATCAGGAGCACAAGGAGGAGTTAAAGCAAACAATTACCGTGCCCTTAAGGCAAATGGTGCTTGATTTAAGCGATGTGCTCTATGATATAGACGATAAAATTTATCTTGATCCTGTTAGGGCGGTATCCCGTATTCATCGTGACACAAGGGGCAACCGTTCTAAAATAAGATACAGAGAAAATATGTGGGTGTTTTTCAGAAGATATAAAAAGGAATACCCAAGCGCACCCTTTTATTATTTTGAGTTCTATCCCAATTCCTACGGCTACGGCCTTGTTTTTTGGACTTGGAGAGCCTCAAATTTTAAAATTGTGCACGATATGATAGTTGAACAACCAAAAAGATTTATGAAGGCCCTAAAAAGCTGTGAAGACGCAGGATTTACCTTTAACTGCCGTGATTATTATAAAACTGACAGATACCCTGACGCTCCCAAAAGCCTAAAGCCCTATTTATCGGCTAAAAATTTTGGCTTTTCATATAACGCTTTTGATATTGAGCATTTAAACGATGTCAGCTTAATTGATGAAATTAAACTTGCTTTTGGTATTGCAAGGCCTATGTATGAATTTATGACAGAGGCTTACGAAAGAATGATGACAGAGGGCTTAATTAAGCCGGAGGATTGATATTTATGCTTCAGCTGATTCTTGGCAGGTCAGGTTACGGTAAAACAACCTATGTTTTCAATAAAATAAAAGAGCTTGTTAATATTGGGGACGAGGATATAATGCTTATTACCCCCGAGCAGTTTTCATTTGAAAGTGAAAAACAGCTGCTTTCGGCACTTGGGGAGGATAAGGTAAACAGCGTTGAGTGTTTTTCATTTTCCCGTTTGTCAAACGAGATTAAAAAGCTTTACGGCGGCAGCACACTGCCTGTTTTATCCACCGGCTCAAAGGCCGTTATGATGAAAAAAGCAATTGAGGCTGTTTGCGACGGTTTTGTTTTGTTTGATAACAAAAGCATAACCCCATCGTTTATAAATTCCATTATCAGCGTGTATGACGAAATGAAATCCTGCCGAGTTTCGGCAGACGATATTATTGCTGTTTCAGAGCGCACCGACAGGGAAATATTAAAGGGCAAGCTTAACGATATTGCGTCAATTATCGCCGCCTATGACGCCATTATTGCCGACAGATACCTTGACCCCGCAAGCGAATTAACAAGGCTTTACGAAAAGCTTTTGCAACTTGATTATTTTTGCGGCAAAACAGTTTTTATTGACGGCTTTAATGGCTTTGTTGCCCAAGAATACAAGGTGCTTGAGGTTATAATTAAGCAGGCAAAGGCTGTTTACATAACCTTTTGTACCGACAGCGACAGTAACAGCAATAAATACGATTTATTTTCCTATGTTAACTCAAATATTTCGATTTTATATAATGTGGCAGGCAAAATAGGCGTTAAAATTAACGAGCCTGTTTTTTTAACCGACCCCAAAAGATTTAATAATGATGAATTGAAAGCAGTTGAGGCCTTTGCTTTTGATAACGCTAAGGGCAGCATCAACCTTGAAAAATACGATAATGTAAAAATTTACAGAGCACGCAGCATTTCAGACGAGTGCGACAATGCCGCCTTTGAAATTTCAAAGTTGTTCAGAATGGGTGTGCGTGCCTCAAAAATTGCGGTTATTTGCCGTGATATTGACAAATATCAAAAGGAGCTGGAATTTTCCTTTAAAAAATACGGTATTCCTTTTTTTGATGATGAAAGGCAGGCAATTTCAAGTCAGCCAATTATTATGTTTGTAAGTTTTCTTTTAAGAACTGCCATGTTTTCGCTTAGGAGCGAGGACATTTTTTCACTGCTTAAAACAGGGCTTACGGAGCTTAGCGAGGATAAAATCAGCGAGCTTGAAAACTATGCTTTTATGTGGAGCATTAACGGCTCCGCCTGGAAAAATGATTTTGAAAACAGCACCAGGGGCTTGGTTGAGGAAATAAGCGACAGCGACAGAGCGGCAATTAATTCGGTTAACCAAAGCAGAAAATATGTTATAGATAAGCTTATTCACTTTAGAAATTCAATTAAAAATAAAAGCTGCAGTGCTATTGCAAAGGCAATTTATTACTGCATACTTGATTTCGGTGCAGACAAAAAGCTGAAAGAGCTTGCAATAAGCCTTGACGGCGAAGGTAAATCAGCCCTTGCACAGGAGCAGGGAAGAGTGTGGGATTTGTTAATGGAAATGCTTGATAACCTTGCAACGGTTGGCGGCGAGCAGGAAATTTCCATTAAGGATTTTTACAACTTATTCAGCCTTATGCTTTCCTATGAGGATTTGGGCACTGTCCCCACAGGCCTTGATAACATTCAGGTTGGCGGTGCTGACAGAATACGCTGCAACAATCCCTATGCTGTATTTTTGCTTGGCGCAAACGAGGGCGAATTTCCCCAAACAGTTACATCAAAGGGGCTTTTGTCCGAAAGCGACAGGGTTACTCTTATTGATAATGATTTTAAGCTTTATTCCTACGGCGAAACACTTAATGCACAGGAAAAATATTTTGCTTATATGGCGGCAAGTGCCCCAAGCGACAGGCTTTATATTTCCTACGGCGGCGGAGAAAACAGCGAAAATTCACCCATCGTTAAGGGTGTTGAAAAATCCCTCAGTGGTATTAACGAAAAGGTTTTCAGTGACGATATAACCGTTGACAGGCTTATAAGCAAGGATAACGCCTTTGACCTGCTTTCTTACCATTTTAACGATAATAATGAGTTGGTTTCCTCTCTTAAGCAGTATTTTATAAACGACCGATCCTTCAGCGGCAAGGTTCAGGCTCTTGAAAGACTTAACGATAACAAGCCCGTTGAAATTAAAAGCACTCAAATCGCAACCGATTTGTTTAAAAAGGATATGTATTTGTCAGCCTCCAAGGTTGACGAATATTTTAAATGCGCCTTTAAATATTTTTGCAAATTCGGCATCGGTGCAAAGCCCAGGGTTAAAGCGGAAATGGACCCAATGCAAACAGGCACAGTTATTCACTATGTTCTTGAGCAAATGATTAAGGATAACCCTAAGGATGAATTTGTTAATTTCAGCGATGAGAAAATCGTTATTGAAACCAACAAATATTTAAAGGATTTCCTTGAAAATAAAATACAGTCCTCCGGCAGGCTTGACAGCAGGTTTAATTATCAATTTATGCGACTGTCAAAAATGCTTTCGTTTGTTGTTATCCGTTTGCGTGACGAATTTAAGCAATCTGATTTTGAGCCAAAGGCATTTGAGCTGAAAATCGGCAATGAGGAAAGCGAGGATTGTGTTAAATACATTCCCATCAAACTTAGTGACGGCGGTACAATTACTGTTAAAGGCTCAATAGACCGTGTTGATACCTTTGTAGAAAACGGCAGGCAGTATGTAAGGGTTGTCGATTATAAGTCGGGAACAAAAAAATTTGAGTTAAGCGATATTTTATACGGCTTAAACCTTCAAATGTTTATTTATTTATTCTCCCTTTGTAACAGCAATCATAATTTAAAGGGTATAGGCTCGGGCGTTTTGTATATGCATGCCGCAAGAGAGGTTTATTCAATGTCGGTTAAAAGGGATGCCGATAATTTAAACACCGAGGATGACAAAGCCTTTAAAATGCACGGCGTATTTTTAAACGATGACGAAAACGATATTGTCCGCCATATGGAAAAGAATATGGGCAAAAGGGGCAAATATATTGATGTTTCGTTAACCAAAAACGGATATTCAGGCAATATTGTCAGCCTTGAGGAGCTTGGGGCGATTTCAAAGAAAATTGACAGCCTTTTGGTGCAAATGGGTCAAGCCCTGCACCGGGGTAAAATAGACCAAAACCCTGTTGAGGGCGGCCATAACAAGGATATTTGTTCATATTGCGACTACATAAGCGTTTGCAAAAACAGAAAAGAAATAACCAGCCGCAAAACCGATACATTAACCAATGATACCGTTTTGGCTGAAATATTAAAGGGGGATGATGACAATGCGTGAGTGGACTCAACCGCAAAAAAATGCAATTGACGCCCGTGGCAGCAATATAATTGTCAGCGCCGCCGCAGGCTCGGGCAAAACCGCTGTTTTGGTTCAGCGTGTTATCAATATGATTACCGACCCCGATTTTGATGTTAATATCGACCAATTATTAATTGTTACCTTTACAAATGCCGCCGCTGCTGAAATGCGCAGCAGAATTGCAGATACATTAAATAAAATTTTGGAAAAGGATTCAAACAACACCAATGCTCTGGTTCAGCTTTCACTGCTACCCAATGCAAAAATCTGCACTATCGACTCCTTTTGCATTAATTTGGTAAGGGAAAATTTCTTTGACCTTGGCATTTCACAGGATTTCACCATTCTTGATTCTTCACAGGAGCGTATAATTGAAAACGACGCCGTTAGCGCAATTATCAGCGAGTACTATGACGAGCCCGGGGATGATTTCAAGGTACTGATAGATATGCTTTCCAATTCCAAAAACGACGGTAATTTTATTTCGGCAATCACAACAATTAACGATTATATCAAGGCGCAGCCCTTTCCTTACGCATGGCTTGAGGGCGTAAGCGAAATATATAATCCGTCAGTTGATATTGATTCTTCGTCTGTTAAGGCGGGCGTGTTTAAAGATATAGAATATTATCTCGGCGAGGTTAATTCGCTTTTTCAAAAGGAAAAAGACTCCCTTATGCCCGATGATGATATTTATGACGATTTGTACGATATAATTAAATCCGACGAGGCGATTGTAAATTCCCTGAACAACGCTTTAAGCGGCACCTGGGACGATATGTACGGTGCCGTTAACGGAATTTCAAGAATGCCAATGACACGCAAGCGCAAGGGCGTTTCTAAAGCAAAGGTTGTGTTATACCGCAACCAAATGAATGAAATTATTGATAAGGATATTACACCACTTGTTGGTGCAACCGCAGCCGATTATGCCGACGATTGCAGGCTTATATATCCCGAAATTAAGCTGCTTAATGAAATTGTTGTTAAGTTTAACGATTTGGTTATGGAAAGAAAGCGTGAAATAAATTCCTTTTCATTTTCCGACATTGAGCATTTTGCAATTGATTTGCTTTTTGAACTTAAGGAGGGCGAAATTGTCAGAAAGCCCCTTGCAAAGGAGTACGAAAAGAACTTTACGGAAATACTTGTTGACGAGTATCAGGATACCAACAAGGCACAGGATACCTTATTTAAATATCTTTCCAACGGGCACAACCGCTTTATGGTTGGGGATGTTAAACAGAGCATTTATCGCTTTAGGCTTGCCATGCCCGATATTTTCAACAGCAAAAAGGACAGCTACACCGATTACAGCGAAAGCTCCAACAGCAAAAAGCAAAGAATTATTCTTGATAAAAACTTTAGGTCAAGGCTTGGGGTTTGCGAATTTACAAACTTTTTGTTTTCAAACCTAATGAGCAAAAGAATCGGCGAGCTTGAATATAATAACAATGAAAAGCTTAACAGCAACAATGCATACGAGCCAAGCGACACCCCTTGTGCATCTGTTAAAATTGTTAATACCCCTGAAAATGAGGATAAGGTTGAATACGAAGCAAAGCAAATTGCCCGATATATTAACCAAAAGGTAGCAACAGGGGAGCTTATTAAGGATAAGGACGACAGAGTAGGCTACCGCAAAATCGGCTACGGCGACTTTGCTATTCTATTAAGGTCGCCTAAAAACAAAATGCCCGTTTATGCCAAGGTTTTAAGCCATTACGGCATACCTGTGGTGGCTAATAACAGGCTTAATTTGTTTGATAACAACGAGGTTTCAATACTACTTTCGCTTATAAGGGTGGTTGATAACCCCATTCAGGATGTTCCTCTTTTGGCAACCCTTATGTCGGTGTTTTACGGCTATTCCACAGATGAAATCGCTCTGGCTAAAATTGATAACAGCTATAAAAATTTATACACCTCCGTTTCCAATCATCCCGAAATATTCGGCAAATTTATTGACGATTTAAACAGATACAGAAAATACGCCGCCTCTATGACCGTTGAAAGCTTTATCAGGCAGATTATTAACGAAACCTCTTATATTTCACTGATAAGCGCAATGGGTAACGCAGAGCAGCGCAAACAAAATGTTTTTAAGCTGATTGATATTGCAAAGCGGTTTGACAGCGGCAGCAGCATAGGCTTGACCGCTTTTGTAAGGTATATTGATGCGGCAATTTCGTCAGGTCTTGAAATTGACAGCGCAAATGTTAACCACTCAGGCGGCAACAGCGTTCAGCTTATGTCAATCCATCAGTCAAAGGGCTTGGAATTTCCTGTTGTAATACTTGCAGGTGCGTCGTCAAAATACAATAATTCCGATTTATACAATCTTATTTTACTTAACTCCAAAATCGGCGTTGGATTAAAGGTTTATGACAGCGAAAGACTGTTCAGGTATAACTCCATTCAGTATTCATACATAAGGGAGCAGAATACCTGCGCCTCAATGAGTGAAAATTTGCGTGTTCTGTATGTTGCAATTACCCGTGCAAAGGAGCAGTTTATAACCTTTGCATCCTTTAAGGACAACAGCTTTTCGTCACACATAAAGCGCCTCGGGGCAAAAATTATTGACGGTAAAATCCCGTCAAGCTCGGTAAAGCGGCTTTCAAACGATGCCGACGCTATTTTGCTTTGCTCACTTCTCCACAAGGATTGCGAGGAGCTCCGCAGCATTGCAGAACTTGAAGACAATAATTTAAGTAATTTTGATTTTACACTTGATTTTGAAATACTGCCCGATGTTGATGCCGTATCAGAGGAGCAGACGGAGCCTGTTGCTCCCAATGAAAGTATTGTTAATGAAATAGAAGAAAAATTAAGCTATTCCTATAAATATTCTGCACTTTCTCAAATGGCGTCAAAGCGCAATGCATCATCCCTTGATGAAAGCGAGCAGGGCTTTAAATACTTTGCATCATCAAAACCGGCTTTTCTTAACAAGGGCGGTATGACCTCGGCGGAAAAGGGAACGGCAATGCACAGCTTTATGCAGTATTGCGATTATAAAAATGCAAAGGCAGATTTAACGGCAGAAATCAGGCGCTTGGTTGACGGCGGATATATTTCGCCTGAACAGGGCAATTCACTTGATAAGGAAAAGCTTTTATACCTGTTTAACAGTGACTTTGCAAACCGTATGTTCGGCAGTGAAAATATTTACAGAGAAATTAAGGTTTCAACCCTTGTGCCTGCAAATAAAATTGAAAACACCGAATATGACGACGAAATCATGGTGCAGGGTATTGCAGACTGCGTGTTTGAGGAAAAAGGTGAGCTGGTGCTGGTTGACTATAAAACCGATAAGGTAAATAATGAAAACGAGCTGCTTGACAGGTATAAAAACCAAATTGCTTTTTACAGATATGCAATTGAAAAGGTGCTTAAAAAGCCTGTAAAACAGGCAATGCTGTATTCATTTTCCCTTAATAAAACATGCATTTACAAATAATTTAAAAAAACACTTGCATTTTAACAATAGGTTTGTTATAATGCTCTCTGTTACAAGTTTAAGTGAGGTGAAAGTTAATGAAAGACGGAATTCATCCAAATTATGAAACATGCACAGTTAGATGTGCTTGCGGTGCTACTTACGAAACAAAGAGCACAAAGGGCGATATGAAGGTTGATATCTGCTCTAAGTGTCACCCATTCTATACAGGTAAGCAAAAGCTTGTAGATACAGGTGGACGTGTTGATAGATTCAACAAGAGAACTGCTAAGAAGGCGTAAGCTTTAAAAATTTAGGCAACCCTTGCTTTTAATTGGGGTTGCCTTGTTTTTATTTGAGCTCATTTTATATTAGGTATATCTTTTTTATGTTGGTGTATTATGATTGAGTATAAAACCGTTGAATTTGAGGCTGACGATTTTTTCATTGAAAAAAAGTCAAAATTTATCGGCTATGTTAAGCCTGTTAAAACCCAGGTCGAGGCAACCGATTTTATAAATTCGATAAAATCAAAGCATTGGGATGCAACTCACAATGTTTATGCCTATGTTTTAAGGGAAAACAATATTCAGCGCTACAGCGACGACGGCGAGCCCTCGGGCACGGCAGGCGTTCCCGTGCTGGATGTTTTGCTTAAAGAAAACCTTGTTGATGTGTGCGTGGTTGCAACACGGTATTTCGGCGGCACTCTGCTTGGCGCAGGGGGCTTGGTAAGGGCATATTCCCACACCTCAAAAATCGCTGTTAACGCAGGCAACATAATCACCATGGCACAGTGCAGCGTTATGAAAGCAAGTGTTGATTACAGTTTTTATGAAAGACTCAATACCTTGTTAAACGATTTTAACGCCAATATAATTGAAAACGATTTTGCCGATAAGGTTAATGTTACCTTTTCTTTAAAAAAGAATCTTCAAAAAGGCCTTGAGGATAAATTAACCGATATAAGTAACGGCAAATGCACCGCTCAATATCTTTATTCAAAATTTGATAAAGCATAATAAAAATACGATAGTTAACTATCGTATTTTTTTGGTAATTTCTATAACATTTATTTCGGGATGATTAAACAGCCTAAAGGGGAATTCTGCATTGCCAAGACCTCTTGAAACAATCATTTTCGGTCTTTCCCCAAAGGAGCCCTTGGCATATTTGGGTCTTAATCCCTGGCCTGGGGAAAAAATCGGGCCGATAAACGGTAAAATAAACTGACCGCCGTGGGCATGACCTGAAAGCTGTAAATCAAAGGAATATTGGGCGTAGTTATGCTCTTTAATTCTTTCAAAATTTTCGGGAAAATGGGAAAGTATGATTTTGTATCCGCTTTTTTTCTCAAGGGCTTTGCAATAATCTGACATATCAGAATACTCAAAAGTCCCGTTTCTGCGCTGCTTATATGCGTCAAAGCTTGCCTGATTTTCGTCCAGGCCTAAAATATTTACCGTGTTGCTGTTAAGGCTTGCGGTGGCAATTTCGTTTAACAGCACATTAAAGCCGATGCTTTTTAATTCAACCATAAGACTGTCAAAATTATCAAGCCTGCGCTCGTGATTGCCGGTAATATAATACACCGGTGCAAGCTTTACAAGCTCCTTGCCGTATTCCAGCATTTTATCCTTATTTTTGCACTTATCGCTAATATAGTCACCGGTAATTAATATAGCGTCCGGCGACTCCGCTTTTGTTATTTCCAACGCCTTTTTAAATGGCTTTGAGTGCAGGTCGGAAAGCTGAATCAACTTGATTTTATTATCTATATCGTCACTGTCTAAAGTATATCTTGTTATGTCGATTAAATTGTTTTGCAGGTACAAAAACAAAACAATCAGCACAATTAACAGAATAATCAAAAATATTATCATATTTTTAAGCACCTCAAATAAATAATATTATTATTATCAAAATAAGTCAAGAAAAATAAAGGGTTAGTGACAGTTTTTGAGTAATAAATATTGGAAATGAGTTAATTGTCGAAACGGGGGGATGAATATGGCTAAGCTTATCAGAGAAATCACTGAGGAAAACGAATTAAAAATTTTATCTAAAGACGCCTGCTTTGCGGTTAATTCAAGAGGCAGGGACAGAGCCGAGCCCGAATGTGATATTCGCACCTGTTTTCAGCGTGACAGGGACAGAATAATTCACTGCCAATCCTTCAGGCGCTTAAAGCACAAAACCCAGGTGTTTCTTGCTCCGTCGGGGGACCATTACCGCACAAGATTAACTCACACCCTTGAGGTTTCGCAAATTGCTAGAACCGTTGCCCGTGCTCTTCAACTTAATGAGGATTTAACAGAGGCCATTGCTTTAGGTCACGATTTAGGGCACACACCCTTCGGCCACGCAGGGGAAAGGGCACTTGATTCTCTTTCGCCAAACGGCTTTAAACATTACGAGCAAAGTGTTCGTGTTGTTGAAAGGCTTGAAAAGTACGGAAAGGGCTTAAATTTAACACAAGAGGTTAAAAACGGCATTTTATGCCATACTAAAGGCGAAGATGCCTTTACTTTAGAGGGGCAAATAATCAGAATTGCCGACAAAATCGCATATATCAATCATGATATTGACGATGCCATCCGTGCTGGTGTGCTTGCAGAGGAGGATATACCCCTCGATTTAAGAATGCAGCTTGGAATGAGCAAAAGCGAGCGCATTAACAATATGGTATTAAATGTAATAAATAACAGCAACGACCGAAAAATAATTATGAGCGATGATTATTGGCGCTTGTTTAACGATTTGCACGATTTTATGTTTGTTGCAGTGTATAAAAATCCTGTTTGCAAAAGTGAAGAAACCAAGGCTGTTGCCATGATAGAAAAGCTTTACGAATATTATTCCGGCAAACCTGAGGAAATGCCCGAGGAATACATTTCAATTGCGGAAAGCGAAAGCGTTGACAGGGCGGTTTGCGACTATATAGCAGGTATGAGCGATAATTATTCCGTTAAAATATTCAATCAGCTTTTTGTTCCTATGTTTTGGATTGAATAGTTTGCATTAAGGAGCTTAGATTATGCCGTTATCGGACAGTTTTATTCAGGAACTGAAACTAAAAACAGATATTAACGATATTATTTCAACTTATGTTACACTGAAAAAAAGAGGCAGCACATTTGTTGGGCTTTGCCCCTTTCATAACGAAAAAACGCCTTCCTTTACCGTTTATCCGGACACTCAAAGCTTTTATTGCTTCGGCTGCGGCGCAGGGGGCGATGCGGTTGGATTTATCAAAAAAATTGAAAACTTAGATTATATTGATGCTGTAAAGCTTTTGGCACAAAGGGCAGGCATGTCAATGCCCGATGAAAATTCCTACGATAACTCACTATCAAAAAAGCGGCGCAGGATACTTGAAATTAACCGTGAAACAGCAAAGTTTTACCATTCGTATATGCTGAGCGAAGAGGGCAGAGTAGGCCTTAATTATTTTCTTAACCGTGGGCTTACACAAAAGACTATTAATCACTTTGGCCTCGGCTACGCTCCCGACAGCTGGGACAGGCTTTTAAAGCACCTTAAATCCCTGGGCTTTTTTATACCCGAGATGGTTGAGGCAGGGGTTGTTCGCAAGGGCTCAAAAGGGTATTATGACAATTTCAGAAACCGTGTTATGACCCCGATTATTGATGTTAGGGGCAATGTTATTGCTTTTGGCGGCCGTGTGCTTGACGACAGCAAGCCTAAGTATATCAACACCGGCGACACCCTTGTTTATAAAAAGACAAATGAGGTTTTTGCCCTTAATTTTGCCAAGGACAGCGGCGAGGATTCCATTATTCTGTGCGAGGGGTATATGGATGTTATCGCAATGCACCAGGCAGGCTTTACCAATGCCGTTGCAGGCTGCGGAACTGCTTTAACAAACGAGCAGGTAAGATTGATTAAACGCTATGCTAATGAGGTTATTTTAACCTACGATGCTGACGAGGCAGGGCAAAAGGCGCTTAACAAAGCCATTTCAATGTTTGAGCAAACCGACATTAAGATTAGAATACCTTCCCTTACCGGCGGTAAGGACCCTGACGAGATAATCAAAAACCAAGGCAGGGAAAAGTTTAAGGGTATGCTTGAGGGCTCTGCCAATGAAATAGAATTTTCCCTGGTTAACGCAAGGAAAAAATATAATCTTTCCTACACCCAGGGCAAAATAGATTTTTTAAACGACGCCATAAAGATTTTATCAAGGGTTACACCTATTGAGGAAGATTTATATGTTTCTCGGCTTTCCGAGGAGCTGGGCGTTGAAAAAAGCAACATATTGCTGCAGCTAAATAATTACAAAAAACGGCAAACCAAAAGGGAAAGCAAGCAGCAATTTAAAAAGATTGTTGAAAACAACATTCACGAGGCGAGGAAGGACACCTTTGAAACCGGAGTTAGCACACGCAAGACCAAAGCACAGGACAGGCTGTTGGGTCTGCTGCTGCTGTATCCTGACTGCTGCTCTCTTTTAAGCGACTTTGACGATAACTGCCTGACCGAGGGATTCATAAGAAATACTTTTAGACTGATTGTTCAAAAAATTCAAAATCAAGAGGATTTGGATTTAATGAACTTTTCCGCAACCCTCAGCGACAGTGAAATCGGCAGGCTTTCCGGCATTATTGCACGAACGGGAAAAAGCGCCGACCCAAAGCGTGAGTTTAACGATTGCATAAGCACCGTTAAAGACGAGTTCAAAAGCGAGCAAGCAATTAACACATCAAACTTGAGTGATGATGCTTTCAGAAATTTATTTAATAAGAATTAATACATAAGAGGAGTTAAAATTATGGCTAACACAAATGAAAAGACCCCTTTAACACAGGATGATAAAAAAGCTGCCGCTTTTAAAAACTTGGTTGAAAAGGGTAAAAAGTCAGGTCATCTTACCGCACAGGAGATTGATAATCTTATTGTAGAACTTGACCTTGATGTTGACGAGCTTGAAAAGCTTAACGAGCAGATTGACGCCGCAAACATTAATATTATTGATGATTTTTCGGCAGAAACTCTTGACGGCATTACCCTTGAGGTTGACCTGCCCAAGGAAACCGACGCCGCAGACACCGTTGCCGTTAACGACAGTGCCGCAATGGACGACCCGGTTAAGGTTTATCTTAAAGAAATCGGCAGAATTCCTCTTTTAACAGCCGAAGAAGAAATTGAGCTTGCAATGAAAATTAACGATGATGATGAAATGGCAAAGAAACGCCTTGCCGAGGCTAACCTGCGCCTTGTTGTAAGCATTGCAAAAAGATATGTGGGCAGGGGCATGCAATTTCTTGATTTAATTCAGGAGGGTAACCTGGGCCTTATTAAAGCGGTTGACAAGTTTGATTACACCAAGGGCTTTAAATTCTCCACATACGCAACATGGTGGATTAGGCAGGCTATAACCCGTGCCATTGCAGACCAAGCAAGAACAATAAGAATACCCGTTCACATGGTTGAAACCATTAACAAGGTTAAAAAGGCAAATTCACAGCTTTTACACCAAAACGGCAGGGAGCCCACACCGGAGGAAATTTCAGAATTTCTCGAAATGCCTGTTGATAAGGTAAGAGAAATTTTAAGAGTTGCTCAGGAGCCGGTTTCCCTTGAAACACCTATCGGCGAGGAGGAGGATTCTCACCTTGGGGACTTTATCCCGGACGACGACGCTCTTGCGCCTGCCGACGCCGCATCAATGAGCCTGCTTAAGGAGCAGCTTACAGATGTGCTTAAAACCCTTACCCCAAGGGAGGAAAAGGTGCTTCGCTTAAGGTTCGGACTTGATGACGGCAACCCTAAAACCCTTGAAGAGGTGGGCAAGGAGTTTAATGTAACCCGTGAGCGTATCAGACAAATTGAGGCTAAGGCTTTAAGAAAGCTTCGCCACCCAAGCAGAAGTAAAAAGTTAAAGGATTTCTTAGACTGATGAAGCAAGAAAAAATTGATAGAATTAACGAGCTTGCAAAAAAATCCAAAACCGAAGAGGGCTTAACCGAGGAAGAAAAAAAGGAACAGGCGCAATTAAGGCTTGAATATATTAACTCGTTTAAGGCTAGCCTTATCGGTCAGCTGGAAAACACCTATATCGTTGACGAAAAAGGTAACAAGCGCAAGCTGGAAAGAAAGAACAAATGTCAAAATTAATTATAATGGAGGGCTTGGATGGTAGCGGCAAATCCACCCAAACCCAACTTTTACAAAATTATTTTGAAAACAAGGGGATTGAATACAAAAAAATCAAGCTGCCTGATTATGACAGCCCATCAAGCACCCTTGTTAAAATGTATCTCGGCGGAGAATTCGGCAAAAAGGCAAGCGATGTTAATGCCTATGCCGCAGGCGCATTTTATGCTGTTGACCGTTATGCCTCATTTAAGCAGAATTGGAAAACAGATTATGAAAACAATGTGCTTATTTTGGCCGACAGATACGCAACCTCAAATTCTATTTATCAAATGGAAAAAATTGCCTCTGATAAATGGGATGAATATTTAAAATGGAGCGCCGATTTTGAATATAACAAATTAGGTATTCCAAAGCCCGATTGCGTTATATTCCTTGATATGCCCGTTGAAATTTCTCAAAAGCTTATGACAGGCAGATATAACGGCGACGAGGGCAAAAAGGATGTTCACGAGGCAGATGTTGAGTTTTTGCAAAAATGCAGAAAATCAGCCTTATATGCCGCAAAAAAGCAAAATTGGAATGTTGTTCCATGCTCTGACGGCAATGAACCCCTTTCTATTGAGGAAATACACAACAACGTAGTAAAAATTATTGAAAAGGAACTTGAAAATGCTTAGTTTTCACAAGCCGACCATTGAGGATAAGGGTTGGGTTGATAAATGTTTGAAACACGCAAACAGCTTTAACTGCGAATATACCTTCGGCAATGTTTTTATTTGGTCAACAGCTTATTCCACCCAGATATGCAAGTATAAGGATTTTTTTATTTGCAAATGGGGCATAGGTAATGATATTCAATATTCGTTGCCACTGGGCGAAGGAGATTTTACCGACGCTGTTTCGCAAATTATTGACGATGCAAAGCGCTCCGGCGTTAATCCGAAAATTTACGGCATTACAGAGGGCTATTTACCCTTAATGCAGGAGGCTTTCACAGGTCAATTTGAATACAAATACGACAGCGGATTTAATGACTATGTATATTCTACCGAAAAAATGGCAACCTTGTCAGGCAAGAAATACCACGGAAAGCGCAATCATATAACAAACTTTAAAAAGAACAATCCCGATTGGTCCTTTGAAATTATCAATAAGGATAACATTGACGAATGTATCGCTCTGCACACCTCCTGGATTGCCGAAAAGGCCGACAACGCAGAGGATGACGAGGATTATTCCCTTGAATTTGAGGCTGTGCTGACAGCCTTTCAAAACTACGATGCCTTGGGCTTTGTGGGTGGTTTAATCAGGGTTAACTCAAAGGTAATTGCCTACACCATGGGCGAGCCTCAGGTCAGCGGTCACTGCTTTGTAACCCATTTTGAAAAGGCCCCTGCGGAAATTCAGGGAGCTTATCCTATAATAAATCAGGAATTTACAAAAAACTGCTTAATGAATTATGAATTTGTTAACAGGGAAGAGGATTTGGGTATTGAGGGCTTGCGAAAAGCCAAGCAATCATATAACCCTGAGCTATTGTTGGAGAAATGCGTGGCTGTTTACAATGATTAAGTACACAAACAATGTTGACGATATAGTGCTTTGTTGGCATGAGGCCTTTGGCGACAGCCGTGAGGATATCGAGTTTTTTATCAATAACGCAAAAAACTGCCGCTGCCTTGCTTATTATGACAATGAGCAGATTTGCTCAATGCTCTATTTGGTTGAATGTGAGCTTTTAGGCAGACAGGCGCAATATATTTATGCAGCCTGCACCTTGGAGAAATTCAGAAATAAGGGCTGTATGTCGCAGCTTTTAAAATATGTTCAGGCTCAATTCGGCTGTGTATGCTTAATTCCTGCCGAAAATTGGCTGATTGAATACTATAAAAATCGGGGTTTTACACATGATGTGAGTTTAAAAAGCCTTGTGTTTAACCAGTCTGACGAAATTGTTGATTATTTGTTTGACGGTTGCTCACTTGAACAGCCGTTTGCATTATGTTATGTGAGGAAATAATTATGGTTTATGTTTTTTTAGCAGACGGATTTGAAATTATAGAGGCTCTTGCACCTGTTGATATGATGCGCAGAGCAAATATTGATGTTAAAACCGTTGGCGTTACCGGTGAGATTGTTAAATCCTCCTGCGGCATTGATGTTACCGCAGATATGAGCATTAACGATTTTGATTTTTATGATGTTGAGGCAGTTGTTTTGCCCGGTGGCGGCGAGGGCACCAAAAATTTGGAGGCAAGCCCCGCAGTTCAAAACGCCATTGATAACGCAATAAACACAAACACTTTAACCTGTGCAATTTGTGCAGCACCGTCAATTTTGGGTCATAAAGGCTTACTCAACGGCAAGGAGGCCGTTTGCTTCCCCGGTTTTGAGGAGGCACTCGATGGTGCAACAATTTCAAAGGAATATGTTGTAAGCGACGGTAATTTTATCACTGCCAAGGGCGCAGGCGTTTGCATTGATTTCGGCTTGGAAATAGTTAAGCACATTAAAGGCGAGGCTGTTGCCCAAGAGGTTAGAAAAACAATTCAATGCAGATAAAAAGCGAATTAAGAAGAAGCTTCAAAGCTATAAGAAAAGCTGTTGACAACAAATCGGCTTGCAGTCATTCAATAGCACAGGCACTGTTTGATACTGAGCCCTACAAAAGTGCCAAACTGATTTTATGCTACAGCTCCTTTGGTGACGAGGTTTCAACCGATTACATAATAGACCGCTCCCTTAAAGCAGGTAAGCGTGTTGCCTTGCCCTATTGCGTTGATAAAAACGGCGCAATGGAGTTTTATGAAATTACTTGCCCCGATGATTTAATAAAAGGCTCCTTTGGTATCAGCGAGCCTGACACAACCCTTTGCCCGAAAATTGAAAGCTTTGACAATTCAATAATAATAGTCCCCGCTCTGGCATTTGACAAAAGGGGATACAGGCTTGGCTATGGTAAGGGGTATTATGACAGATTTTTAGAAAAATATTCTTTAATTTCAATAGGATTATGCTATAATATGCTTATGGTTGATGAATTACCTGTTGATAAATACGATAAAAGTGTTAATTATGTTATAACTGAAAATGCAGTTTATACCTGCAGATAGGAGGAAAAATGGATAACTTAGATTTTAACCTTAACGAAAAGGAAACAACTAACGATATTTATTTTTCAAACAGCGTGGGGAACAGCGGCGGCGGTGCCGAAACCGGCTCTGCAAAAACCGCCGTTAAAACCAAGCAAAAAAAGAAAAAGGGTAAGGGCGTCGGCTCTACCTATGCTTTCTTTATTTTTGTTATAGTTGCGTCTATGGCAATTTCCGTTTACGCTATTTTTTGTATGAATGATGTTTTGGCAATCACAAAAAGCAATTCATCGGTAACCGTTATGCTCAGTGATACCGTTGAAACAAGCGACGACGCCATTGACATTTTATCTAAATACGATTTAATCAAATGCAAAAACTTTTGCAAAACCTTTGTAAAGTTGAGAGATAAGCTTATTTCCACCTCAAAGCTCGGCGGTCCGTATCTTTCGGGCGTTTATTACCTTAACGGAAAAATGGGCATTGAAGGCATGCTACTGGCCCTACAGGGCGATTCTAAGCTTGAGGAAACCGTAAAGCTTACCTTCCCGGAGGGCTACACCGTGCCTGAAATTATTGACAAACTTGCAGAAAACGATGTTTGCGACAAGGCAGCCCTTGCCTCTGTTGTCCAAACAGGGGACTTCAACACCTATCTTTGCAAGGATTTAACCGCACAGGAAACCGTGCCTTACAGGCTGGAGGGCTTTATGTTCCCCGATACCTACGAATTCTTTGTGGGCGAAAATGCATCTTCCGTTGTTAAAAAATTTGTTGATAACGGCTCCGATAAGTTTACGGATAAATATAAGAAGCGTGTTGAAAAGCTTGGCTATTCAACCTACGAAATTATGATAATTGCCTCAATCATTCAAAAAGAGGCAGACAATGAGGACCAAATGAAAACAATTTCAGGCATTCTTTACAACCGTTTGAAGGACCCTGTTAATTTCCCCACCTTAGGCTGTCAATCCACCTCGGATTACATTACAAATAAGGTTAAGCCGTCACTTTCATCCTCATCATCACACACCGCCGATTATTATTTGGCTTATTACAATACCAATAACAACTCAACTGTTATCGGCTTGCCGGCAGGTCCAATCTGCAACCCCGGCGCCAAGGCAATTGAGGCGGCATTGTATCCTGAAAAGACAGACGCTAAGTTCTTCTTCCATGATACCGACGGCAATATGTACACTGCAAAAACCTATTCTGAATTTAAGGATAAGGTAAACACATATGCGCCTTATCTTTTGGCTTAATTAATATGAAAGAACACAATATTGAATTACTATCGCCCTCTGGCGATATGGAAAGGCTTAAGCTTGCGGTAAAGTTTGGTGCCGACGCAGTATATGTTGGCGGAGAAATGTTCGGCATGCGAACAAATCCCTCCAACTTTAATGCGGACCAGCTGAAGCAGGCTGTTGAGCTTGTCCATAATAACAACAAAAAAATTTATTTAACCTGCAACACGTTGCCAAGGAATAATGAGCTTGGCGCTTTACCCGATTATCTTAAGTATGTTCAGCAAATCGGGGTTGACGCACTTATTATTGCCGATATGGGTGTGCTGTCACTTGCAAAAAAATATGCGCCTGATACAGATATTCACATGTCAACACAGGTGGGCATTGTTAACTACGCTGCGGCAAACGCCCTTTATGATATGGGCGCAAGCAGAATTGTTACCGCCCGTGAACTTTCCCTTGATGAAATAAAATGCATTAGGGAAAACACAAACCCCAACCTTGAAATTGAGGTGTTTGTTCACGGCGCAATGTGCATGAGCTTTAGCGGCAGGTGCATTTTGTCAGACTATATGGTCGGCCGTGACGCTAACCGTGGGGACTGTGCCCAGCCCTGCAGGTGGAAATATCATTTGGTGGAGGAAACAAGGCCAAACCAATATTTTCCAATCAATCAGGATGAAAACGGAACTTATATTTTTAACTCCCGTGATTTATGCATGATTGAGCATATTGCCGAGCTTGACCGGGCAGGGGTTGATTCCTTCAAAATCGAGGGCAGAGCAAAGAGTGAATACTACACCGCCATTGTTACCTACGCCTACCGAAACGCTATTGACGAATACACAGCCCAAGGCAGGCCGGAGAACTTTAAGCCCTCCCAATGGATACTTGACGAAATGGATAAAATGAGCCATAGGGAATATACCACAGGCTTTAATTTCGGCCCTATTAAAAACGGTCAGGTATTGGAAACCGGCGGATACATTCGCAATTGGGATGTGTGTGCTCTCTTTAAATCCTGGGATAACGGAATATTAACCGTAAGCCAGCGTAACAGGTTTTATCAGGGGGACGAGCTTGAGGTCGTTGAGCCGGGCAAAAAACCATACACCATAGTAGTTGAAAGCTTATTTAATGTTAAGGATAATGAATATGTTAACGTTGCCAACAAGGCAACGGATGTTTATTCCTTTAAGTGTGATAAAGCAATTTCTCCTGATGCAATTTTCAGAGTAAAAAGAAAATAATAGTATTAATAAAAATAACTCTTTTGGCAAAACTACAAAAGGGTTATTTTTTATGTCTAAAAGATTTTTATGTTTATTACTTACAATTACATTTTTATTTACCGCAGCAGTGGGGCGCTTGGGCTACATTGCTGTCAGCGGCGCTTATGAGGTTTCAAGCGGCTATAATTCATACTTAATTACCATTGACAGCAACTATCCCACCCTCTATTATTCAGACCTGCAAAGAATAAATAACAATAAAAACAAATATGTTGCGGTTATAAGGCAAACGGAGCGTGACATTGCAGAGCTTTATACACTTTTTGATTATAACCAGCGGCAGGAAATAATTAATGAATTAAAAAACGGCTATCCTGTGGTAAGAAATATCGACTCAAAGTACAAAGACAAAACAAAGAGCATTAAAATTTATAAAATTAACGGCAGTGATGATGCATTAAAACAGCTTATTTCTCCCGAATCTGGGGGCATGCTAAGCTATTTGGATAAAAACTACGCAACAAAAAAGGTTGCCTTTTCAATTGATGCAAAGGGGCGCTTACTAAGTGGGGATACAGGCAAGCTTGAGGAAAACAATTACGACAGCTACTATGGCTTTAAGCTGACAATAGATAAATCCGTCCAGCAGATAGCTGAAAACGCCTGCAAGGATATGAAAAGCGGCGCCGCAATTGTTATGGATGTTAAATCATCAAAAATACTTGCCTGCGTTACCAAGCCGGACGATAGCTACATTAACAAATGCTTTGCAAATTACTGCGTAGGGTCGGTTTACAAGCTTGTGGTGGCTGCCTGTGCCCTTGAAAATAACATTGATTTAACCTACACATGCAAGGGCAGCATTAAGGTTAACGATTCAGTATTTTCCTGCCAGGGCAACCATGTTCACGGCACCCAAACATTAAAAACAGCCCTTGCTAACTCCTGCAATTGCTATTTTGTTAACCTTGCGCTAACCCTCGGGTCAGATAAAATACTGCACACATCGCAAAAATTCGGGTTTGATTCAACAATAAATTTATTTGATGATTGGTCAGTTAAAGCATCAAAACTGCCCCAAAGAGACAGCCTTACATCAAAGGGTCAGCTTGCGCTGTTGGGGTTCGGTCAGGGTACACTGCTTGCAAGCCCACTTCAAATTTGCAGCACGCTTTGCACAATCGCAAATAACGGCACATATAATGAACCGTGTCTTATTACAAGCAGGGTTGATAAAAAGGGCAATTTGGCACCCTATTCCACCCAAAACAGCAAAAACGCAATTAAAAAATCAAACGCCAACACCCTTGTTAAATATATGCGCTATGTGGTTTCAAACGGAACGGGCAAGGCGGCTGACACCGCTAAGGGCTTATCGGCAGGCAAAACCGCAACTGCACAAACAGGGCAGTTTGCAGACGGCAACGAGCTGTTAAACACCTGGTTTGCCGGGGTTTATCCTTATAACAACCCAAAATATGCAATTGTAATAATGACGGAGCAGGGAACAAGCGGCGCAAAGGATTGCTGCCCCGTATTTCGTGCCATAGTTGAAAATTTAGCTTAACTATGCTATAATTTTCATGTGAATGGAGGAATATTATGGCAAGTTCTAAAATAAAAACTCTACTTGTTTTCAAGTATTTAAACGATTATTCTGATGAATCTCATCCCCTATCAACAACAGATTTAATAGAAATGCTTGAAAAGGAGGGAATAACCTGCGAAAGAAAATCAATTTATGCCGATGTTAAAACCTTGAATCAACTTGGCTTTAACATTATGACCACCTTGTCCCCAAAGCGTGGCTATTTTATGGCAACACGGCAATTTGAATTGCCCCAGGTCAGGCTTTTGGTTGACGCTGTTTCCTCCGCAGCCTTTATTACACCTAAAAAAACAAGCGACCTTATTTCAAAACTTGAAGGGCTGGTTTCCAAAAATCAGGCAGCCGATCTTATTTCTCAGGTGTATATTGACAGCAACACAAAGTGCAATAATGAAGAAATTTATTATGTTATCGACAAGTTGCACGACGCTATCATTAATAAATACAAGGTCAGCTTTCAATACCGCAGGCGTAATATTGATAAAAAGAATAAAAAATCCTATGTAAATAAGGAGTTTAAGGTTTCACCCTACGCCCTTATTTGGAAAGATGACCACTATTATTTGGTTTGTAACAATGAAAAATACGATAATTTAATGAATCTTAGACTTGACAGAATCAGAAAAATAAGCCCCATTGATGAGCCGGTACGGCCGATTTCACAAGTCAGCGATTATGAAAACGAATTTGATGTTGCAGACTATACATCAAAAATGTTTAATATGTTCAGCGGCTACAATGCGTCGGTTACCTTAATTTGCAATTTGAATTTAAGGGAGGAGATTATGGATCGTTTCGGCGCAAAAATCCCACTAACAGCAGTTGACTCCGACCATTTTCAAACTACAATTGATGCGGCAGTGTCCGAGGGGCTTGTTACATGGATTATGAATTTCGGCAATAAAATCAAGGTTGAGGGCCCACAGGAGCTTGTTGATATGATTAAAAACAGAGCAAACGATATATTACAGATTTACGGCTCTTAAATTTTTGTTTACATATTAGGTTTATTATGCTATAATGTTAATAGACAACAGTTGTTTATTTCGTAAAGGAGCGACAATATGGCTTATTACATAGTTTTACCATTCGGTCTTGCGTTTTCGTTATTCTTTTGCATACGCAGGCGTAAGGGTTTCAGCTTAAGTAACTTAATTTTAAAAACAATATCAAGCCTTTGCTTTTTGCTCACCGCAACCTTTGCTTTGGTTTCAAACAGCAGCGCATACATATACGGCTCGCTGATTGTGTTCGGCGGCGCTCTGGGGCTTGTGGGCGATGTTTTGCTTGACCTTAAAGGTATTTACAAAAAGGATGCCTCCACCTATCTTTTGGGCGGTTTTATCTTCTTTTTGGTCGGGCACCTGTTTTATTCCGGTGCAATCATATATCAGGCCGGCATAAAATGGTGGATAGCTTTAATTTGTCTTGGTGCCTCGGTAATTATCAGCATCGGCAACATATATATGGCCAAAATTACCAAGGTGCATTTTGGCGCATACAGAAAAATTGTTTTCTTTTATGTTATTTTCCTGTCCCTTACAATGCTTTTGGCAATTGCCGCAGTGCTGCTTACAGGCTTTAAGGAAAAGAAATATATTCTCCTTGCAGTTGGCGCAATTTGCTTTACTCTTTCCGATGTGGTTTTGTCAGAAACCTTCTTCGGCAAGGGCAAGGATACAGGCTTTTATTACTTTATAAATCATTTCCTTTATTACGCAGGCCAATACCTAATAGCGTCATCAATTTTGTTTATGTAAAACAAATTCACACCAAAAAACTATTGACTTGTGTTTTAATAGGTGGTATTATATCAAAGTCGCAACTGACTAATATTTGGGCCATTAGCTCAGTTGGTTAGAGCTCCCGGCTCATAACCGGTCGGTCCGGGGTTCGAGTCCCTGATGGCCCACCAATAAGTCCACCGTAATTTTGATAGAATTACGGTGGATTTTTTCTATGCTCGTAAACCGCTTGAAATAAGGCTTATCGGCACAACGTGCCTTTGCGACATGGTATAATTTTTTTGAAATAAAACGAAAATCGGAACTTAGGAGAGATATAATGAAAATAGCGAATGGAATGCAGTTTGTAAATGATGAAGCTGTCATTGGGAAATGGAATAATATCGGTTGGATTGAAAATACAAATTGTACTTCGCTTGACGGATTAAATGAAAAAAGCGGTGAATATGATACAATATACTTTTTGCCGAACGGTGAACCGTACTGGATATTTGAAGGCTGGACAAAAGGCGTTCTTTTAATTCATTACGGCGGTAACGAGCCTATTCTTACATACAAATACGATATACAATTAATTGACGGCAAGGAATATCTTTTTTTCAGACTAAAAAACAAAACCGAGATTTTTGTCAAGTTCAATTCAAAGCACTATACAAAAGCGACTCTCGGCAGGCACGATAACATTGAACTTCCTTTTGTTTATGATGAGCGTATAACAGGAAAATGGAAGTCTGTTGGTTTTGTTGATACAATGGAAAGCTTTTCACCAAACAATACTTGCGACAATCTTTATCTGAAAGAAATCTACTTCTTCTCTGACGGCAGATTGGAACAGACTACTATGGACGAGGTGTGGTACGATAAATGGACAAAAGGCTCCGTTATTAACATGCATCGCACAACTGTTGCTGCTTATGAAATAAAAGTTATAAACGGTACAGAGTATTTATTTATGGAGTGGAAAATGGGAAACTATATCTATGGCGGTAAGGAACCTGATTTTTATGTGTTTGTCCGCGCATAAGAACACAGATGTTTGACTTTATCATTTGTCAGGCGGATTGAGTTTTAAAGATAGCTTTGCTATTGCAAGCACTATCGATAGTGAAACCAAACTGTATAACTTTTATTCCTAATATTTTTTATATTGTAAGGATTGGTAAAATTCAATTTACCTCGAGCAGCGGCACGTCACCCAATCCAAAAATCAGAAATTGTCCCATCTAAACAGAGAACTGACCTAATGTAATTCTATCAAAATTACGGTTCTTTGCCAATAAGTTATCCGAAGCAGTTTTTACTGTTTCGGGTTTTCTTTTTTTATTTTTTGAAAATAATGCACCAAGTAATAAAGTGCAATGCTCCTGCATATCGTTTATTGAAAAAGAAAGGAGCAATGCTATGGACATTAATAAAGAATATTCTTGTTTAGAGCAAAATTGTATTGTTTACAAAAAGTGTATTGAAAATGATGAGGATTACCAGGAAGCGTTGCCGGGATATTGTGACGATGTGTTCAGAGTTGTAAAATGCAATTCAAAAAGCTACATAACATCTATTAACGTTGAATACGGCGAATTAAAGATTTTCGGAAGAACGGAGATTTGCCTAACATATTTAAACGAAAATTCCTCTCTTTGCTATGCCGATTTTGAAGAGGAATTTTCAAAATCAGTTGAAATCGAAAACCTGACCGATAAGGCCTTTGCCCAGGCTGTGGTTTCAACAAAATATACCAGCTACAAGGTTATTAATCAAAGAAAAATAAGTCTTCACAATACTATAAGCATTAAAACCGCCGTGTATGACAAAGTAAGCTGCCCTTGCATTAAATCCTGCGAAAGGTCAAAACTAAAAATTGACGAAATAAAGTGCGCCTCGGTTATCGACAGCAACACAAGTAAAATAGATATTGACGAGGAAATCGCATTGCCTGCCGATTCCTGCGACATAAAGCGAATTGTAAGTTCATCCTCCTACGCAGCCCTTGATGAAATTAAAATTATTAAAGATAAGGCATTAATTAAGGGCACCGTATATACAAAGCTGCTTTATATTCAGGATGATGAAAGCGAAAAAATATGTAAATACGAATATTCCTTTGCACTGTCAAGAATTATTGATTGCCAGGGGATAACAGAAAACGATATTGCCGTTTCCCAAATATCAATAGGTAATCTTTATTTTAAGCTTAAAACAAACAGCTCAAACAAGGTAAGCTGTGTTGAAATATTCGGCGAGGCCTCGGTGTCAACTGTATTTATCAGAGAAAGCACACACAATGTTGTTGTTGACGGATATATGCTTAAAAACAACAGCGAATGCTCATATTCCGAGATAAATTGCAGGGCAAACGGCAGGTGTTACAGCAACAAATCCACTCAAAAGCTGTCATACAAAGCAAATTCGGGGCTAAGTGAAATTCTTGAGGTTGAATTGCAGCCACAGCCCACGGAATTTAAGGACGGCTGCCTGGTGTGCCCCATATCAGCAAGCATTTTATACAGAAATGCGGAAAACGAAATAATGAGCACTGTTGACACCAAGGAATTTAAAATTGAATTTGAAGGCTGTGACGATGCCATAGGTGCATTTTCTGTTGAAAGCTACGATTACACAATTTCAAACGACGATTGCGTTGAGGTAAGAGTTTGTGTTAACACCACTGCCTATGTGTTCAACAACAAAACCGTTAAGGTGCTGTCTGAAATATATCCCACGGATGATGTGTTCCAATCTCCTGCGCTGACAATTTATTTTGCCCGGGCTAACGAAAGCGTGTGGAGCATTGCAAAGGCTTTTGCGTCTGACACCGACCTCATTTTAAAAGAAAACAATTTAACATCGGATACTATTGATTGTAACAGAACAATCATTATCCCCGGTATTTAGGAGGCAAATATATGAGTATAAATATTTATGAAGATATTTCCTACCGTACCGGTGGAGATATTTATATCGGTGTTGTCGGTCCTGTAAGAACAGGTAAATCTACCTTTATCAAGCGGTTTATGGACACCCTTGTAATACCCAACATTGAAAGCGAATTTCAAAAGGAAAGAGCAAGGGATGAGCTGCCCCAATCCTCGGCAGGAAGAACAATTATGACCACCGAGCCCAAATTCATACCTGAGGACGGAATAGAAATTACCATGCAGGATTCCCTGCGATTAAAGGTAAGAATGATTGATTGCGTGGGCTATGTTGTGCCCAGCAGTGAGGGATATATTGAGGATGACCAGCCCAGAATGGTAAGAACCCCCTGGTACGAGGAGGAAATACCATTTAATATGGCTGCCGAAATTGGTACAAAAAAGGTTATTGAGGAGCACTCAACAATCGGCCTTGTTATTACAACCGACGGCTCAATAAGCACCATTCCCCGTGAGGAATACGAGGAGGCTGAGGAAAGGGTAATAAATGAACTAAAGGCAATAAATAAGCCCTTTATCATTTTAATGAACACCGTTAACCCTCATGACGAAAACGCTTTGGCGCTGGCAGACCAATTAAGCATAAAATATAACATTCCCGTTTTGCCCGTTAACTGTCTTGAGCTTACGGAAACCGAGATAAAAGAAATTTTATCTAACATTTTGTACGAATTTCCTGTAAGCACCATTTCATTAAGCCTGCCCAGTTGGTTTAAGGGTCTGGACGCAGAAGATGAAATGCGAACCTCAATTATCGGCAGCGTAAGGGAGCTTTCAGCAAATGTTAGCAGTATCCGTTCGGTTTACAGCTTTTCAAACGAACTCAGCCAAAACGATAATATTATTGAGTCAAAAATCAGCGATATTAACCTGTCAAACGGCAAGGTTTATTTGAATGTTAATATTGACAATTCTTATTTTTACAAAATTTTGTCTGTTAAATGCGGCATTGATATTAAAAACGATGAAGATTTGTTAAGCCAAATTACTGCTCTTGCGGAAATCAAGAATAAATACAAGCGGATTGAAGAGGCACTAAAGCAGGTTGACCAAACGGGCTACGGTATTGTTATGCCCACAACCGAGGAGCTAACCCTTCAGGAGCCCGAAATAATGAAGCAGGGCGGAAAATACGGCGTAAGATTAAAGGCTGAGGCACCTTCAATTCACATGATTAAGTGCAACACATATACCGAGGTTGCGCCCATAGTTGGCAGCGAATCACAAAGTCAGGAACTTGTTATGTATTTGCTTAAAGAATTTGAAAACAACCCAAGTGAAATTTGGAATACAAACATTTTCGGCAAATCACTCAACTCCCTTGTTAACGAGGGCTTAAACAACAAGCTTTACCGCATGCCGGAAGAGGCTCGCTCAAAGTTCAGGGAAACTATTGAACGGGTAATTAACGAGGGCTGCTCGGGCTTAATATGCATAATACTTTAAATAAAAACATAAAACAGGGTGGAGTAATCCACCCTGTTTTGCTGTATGAAGAACTAATCGTGTATTTACTTTTATAAACGCTTAAACCTCAAAGGGTGTAAGCTCCTTTAAATCAAAATCGCCGATTGCAAGCTTTTCGCCCTTTCTAAACTCCTTGCCCTGGGTCTCGTCAATGGCAAAGGCGGAGGAGCAGTTTGGGCAAACTGCAAAATACACATCGTTAAATTTTAAAACGGGGAACTTAGCCACAACATCTGTATTTAAGTTTGTAAAGATACTGAAATTAACCTTTTTTGAGCACTTGGGGCAGGTTATCTCAACGGTTTCGCCCTCTGCTCTGATTGTTCTTGAATTGCCTAAGGAATATTTCATACATTTTATATCCTTTCTACTGTAAATATTTTAAGGTTATAAATCCGTTAAGTGTTATTTTTAACACAAGCCTCATAGGAATATAATACTACACATAAAAGAAGTGTTCAAGCGTGAAAAAGATTTTTATTTCAATTTTATTGATTACTGCACTGCTGTCAGGCTGTACAGCGGCAAAGGCGCCCACCCAACCGTATAACGAAAGCAGCACTCAGGCCAATACAGCAAAAAGCGATTATGTAAAATCCGTTTGGGTAACATATTACGAGCTGCAAAAAATGATTACCGAAAATGAAAGCGATTTTTACAGCAAGTTTACCAAGGTAACAAACGAGCTGATAGAAATGGGCTTTAATACCATTACCGTTCAGGTGCGCCCCTGTGCAGACGCCTTTTATAAATCAAACTATTTTCCGTCAAGCAAATACTGCTTTGGCAAGCAGGGCAGTGAAATGCCCTATGACCCGCTGAAAATAATGTGTGATGTGGCACAGGAAAATAATATAGCCATTGAAGCGTGGATAAACCCTTACAGAGTAAGCCAGGAAAACGAGCCTGACAAGCTAAGCGACAGTAATATAGCAAAAAAGTGGCTTAACAGTAAAAAAACAAGCTCTTATGTATATACCTGCGACAAGGGAATATTTTTTAACCCTGCCGTAAGCGAGGTTACCGATTTAATAGTTAACGGCGTTACGGAGATTGTAAGTAATTATAATATTTCGGCAATACATTTTGACGATTACTTTTACCCCACAACCTCTAAAAAAATCGACAGCGCACAATATAAAAAATATCAGGAAAGCGGGGGAAAGCAAGGGCTTTCCGCCTGGCGCCGTGATAATGTAAGCAATATGATAAAATCCGTTTACGGCGCAATAAAAAATGCTAATAAAAGCGTGCGATTTGGGGTAAGCCCTGCATCAAATGCGGATAACGATTATTCAAAGCTTTATGCCGATGTTAAGCTATGGGCTGAAAAGCCGGGATATGTTGACTATATTTGCCCGCAAATTTATTTCGGATTTCAAAACCAATATCAACCCTTTATGTTTACTGTTAAAAAATGGGTTAACTATTCAAACTGCGATTTATATATCGGTTTGCCCCTTTATAAGGCAGGGCAGAAAGACGAAAACGCCTCAAAAGATAATAAAGAGCGCATTAATGAGTTTGTTAATAACAACAATATTATCTCTCGGCAAATAACCTATATTTCTAAAATTGATGAAATTAAGGGCTTTTACATATTTTCCTACAGCTATTTGTTTGACGATGCCTCAAAGGACGAGGTTAAAAATATGCTGTCGGTTATGCAAGGCAGCAATCCTGATTAATGTCAAAATCCTTTATGGTTACTTTTATTTCCTTGCCGATAATATTTTCATCTGATTTAATTCTGACAGGGGTATAATTTTTTGTGTAGCCCTGATAAATGCCGTCTCCGACCTCATTTTCAAATAAAACAACAAAATCTTTGCCCACAATACTGCTGAAGTATTCGTGCCTGATTTTTTGAGCAGCTTCAATCATTGCGGCTGCTCTTTTTTCCTTTTCCTGCTTGGGCACATTATCCCCACGCTTTGATGCGGCGGTGCCCACTCTCTCGGAGTAGGGGAACACATGCACCTTTTCAAAACCGATTTCTTTAACAAATTCAAGGGATTTAATAAAATCCTCCTCGTTTTCATCATTAAAACCCACCATAACATCGGTTGTTATTGATGCATTGTCAAAATGAGCCCTGAGAGATTTGCAAAGCGCCTTATATTCGCCGCTGTCGTAATGCCTGTTCATATTTTTAAGGGTTTTGTCGCAGCCGCTTTGCAGTGAAATGTGAAATTGCGGGCAAAGCTTTGGGCACTCGGAAAGGCCCTTAATAACCTTGTCTGTAATATGGTCAGGCTCAAGGGAACCTAATCTAACCCTTAAAATACCCTCAGTATCATTGCAGATTTTTACTGCGTCAACCAAGTTAAAATCAAGGCCCTTGCCGTAGGAGGAAAGGTTAATGCCAACCAAAACAACCTCCTTAATTCCGTTGGCAGCAAGTGCGCTGATTTCCGCTTTTAAATCCTCTAAAGATTTTGAGCGAACTCTGCCCCTTGACATGGGGATTATGCAGTAGGAGCAGAACCTGTCGCAGCCGTCCTCAATTTTAACAAAGGCTCTTATTCTTTTGCTGAAATGCTCAATATTGCATTTTGAGAACTCGTCGCCCCTTTGGTGCTTGTTTATTTCAACAATACGGTTGTGGTTTGCGTTGTGTTGGTTAATAAGCTGCAAAATATCGTTGTTGCTTTTGTTGCTTAAAACTATGTCAGCCTCCACAAGCTCCTTTGCCTCCTCGGGAAAGGCTTGGGGCATACAGCCTGTAAGTATGACCGTAGCGTTTGGGTGCTTTCTCTTAAATTTTCTTACATTCTGTCTTGTCTTTTGGTCTGCGGTGGCAGTAACGGTACAGGAATTGATTATATAGTAGTCTGCCTCTTCGCCGGGTGAAACAATCTCAAAGCCTGCGTTTTTGAGCAGCTCGCTCATATATTCACTTTCATATTGGTTAACCTTACAACCAAGGGTATAAAACGCTGCTTTCATAATTATTTCTTAACCTTTCAAAATACTAACAGTATTATTTTAATAAAAATACTAAATCATTATATCAAACAACAATCATTTTTACAACAAAAATTGAATATAAATTAGTGGTGATGAATATGAAAAAATTTGTATCAATACTTTTATCCCTGGCAATAATTTTAGCTTTTCCGTTAAACTGCCTTGCCGCAGAATCAAAAAACAAAGATGAAAACATAAAGGCGGAGTCTGTTATTCTAATGAATATGGACACAGGCAAAGTTTTACTTAAACAAAACGAATACGAGCATCTTTCCCCGGCATCCGTTACAAAAATTATGACAATTTTGCTGGTTCTCGAAGCTCTTGACAGCGGCAAAATAACCCTTAACGATAAGGTTTCCGCAAGCGTAAACGCAGTTGCAATGGGCGGCTCGCAAATATGGCTTGAGATAGGGGAGATGATGACCGTTGACGAGTTGCTTAAGGCAACTGTTATCGCAAGTGCAAACGACGCCTGCACAGCCTTGGGCGAATACATAGCAGGTTCGTCAGCAGGCTTTGTAAAAATGATGAACGAAAGAGCCGCAGAATTAGGCTTGAAAAACACAAATTTTGAAAACTGTACCGGCCTTGACGATACAACAAAAAATCACTACTCCTGCGCCTATGATTTAGCGGTTATATCCTCACAGGTAATGAAACACAAGCTAATACTTAACTACACCACCGTTTGGCTTGACAGCCTGCGTGGTGGCAAAACGGAGCTTAACAACACCAACAAACTGGTTAACACCTATAACGGAATAACGGGCTTAAAAACAGGCACAACCTCAAATGCAGGCTTTTGCGTTGCTGCAACCGCAACAAGGGATAATATGAACCTTGTAGCCGTGGTTTTAAATGCAAAAACAAGTGAGGACAGATTTGATACCGCAAAATATCTTCTTGATTACGGCTTTGCAAATTACAAATTATTTAAGCCGGAGATTGACAGTGATAAAATAACCTCCGTCAAGGTCATTAACGGCATTGAAAAAAGCATTGTGCCCGTTTACAACGAGGGCACCGCAATTGTTATTGAAAACACAAATGCCGAATACACCTACGAATACAAGCTTAACGAATCGGCCCAGGCTCCGATTTCAAAAGGGGATGTGCTGGGAGTTATCAATGTTTCAAATGGAAAGGATGTTGTTGCAACCATAGATTTGGTGTCGCCAAGGGATGTTGACACAATAAATATGAAATATGTATTTAAGTCCATATTGTTAAATATTTAATATTTAGTTGCTTTTTTTGTCGATTTGTAGTATCATAATGCAAAACTTTAAAATAGATAAAGAGGTCTAAATATGTCAATCAAGTTTAATTCTAAATATTCTGAGGGCATTGTTGCACCTAAGGATATTGAGGTAATAGCTTCAAAGTCTGTTGAGGCAATGAATACTTTAATGAACAAAACAGGCGAGGGCAACGACTTTTTAGGTTGGGTTGACCTGCCTACAAATTACGATAAGGAAGAGTTTGAAAGAATTAAAAAGGCTGCAAGCTTCATTAAGGAAAATGCCGATGTTCTTGTTGTTATCGGTATCGGCGGCTCATACCTCGGTGCAAGAGCTGTTATTGAGGCTCTCAAATCTCAAAACTACAATCTTCTTGCTAAGGATACACCGCAAATTTTCTATATCGGCAACACTATCAGCCCAAACTCGTTAAATGAGATTGTTTCATTGTGCGAGGGCAAGGACATTTGCGTTAATGTTATTTCAAAAAGCGGCACAACAACCGAGCCCGCAATCGCTTTCAGAGTATTCAGAGATTTGGTTAACTCCAAATACTCTAAGGAGGAGGCTGCAAAAAGGATTTTCTGCACCACAGATAAAGCAAAGGGCACATTAAAGGGCCTTGCAGACGAAGAGGGCTACGAAACATTTGTAGTGCCCGATGATGTAGGCGGCAGATATTCCGTTCTCACAGCGGTTGGTCTTTTGCCCATTGCCGTTGCCGGAATTGATATTGACGCTTTAATGCTGGGCGCAAGAAAGGCTCAAAACGAGCTTTGCTCCGCTGATATTAACGAAAATCCATGCTTAAAGTACGCTGCGGTTCGCAACTGTTTTTATAACAAGGGCAAAAAGCTTGAATGTTTTGTTTCATACGAGCCTAATATGACAATGTTCAACGAATGGTTAAAGCAATTATTCGGCGAGAGCGAGGGCAAGGACGGCAAGGGTCTGTTCCCGGTTTCCTGCGTATTCTCAACGGATTTGCACTCACTGGGTCAATATATTCAGGAGTCGGGCGCTTCATTAATGTTTGAAACAGTTATTAAATTCAATAAGGCCGTTAACGATTATGTTATTGAGGAACAAGAGGGCAATATTGACGGACTTAATTTCCTTACAGGCAAAGAAATGAGCGAGGTTAACGATAAAGCAAGGCTCGGCACACTTCTTGCTCACACCGAGGGCGGAGTAGGCAACCTTATTATTGAAACAGAAAAATTATGCGAAGAAGACCTGGGTTATTTAATTTATTTCTTTGAAAAGGCTTGTGCAATTTCAGGCTATATTTTGGGCGTAAACCCCTTTAATCAGCCGGGTGTTGAAAGCTACAAAAAGAATATGTTTGCGCTTTTAGGCAAGCCGGGCTACGAAAGTCAAAAAGAAAGCCTTGAAAAACAATTAGGTTTATGCTAATATATAGGCATAGAAGATATTTTACCTATTCAGGAGGAATAAAGTATGATTAAACTCATTATCGGTAATAAGGGCGCAGGTAAAACCAAAAGGCTTGTTGATCTTGTAAACGCTTGTGTTGAAAATTCAGACGGCAACATTGTTTGCATTGAAAAAGAGCCTAAGCTTACTTATGATGTATCATCAAAGGCTCGTCTTTTGGAAACAGAAACCTACGGCATTAACGGCCACAAAGCGTTCTTCGGTTTCTTGGCAGGTATTTGCGCAGGTAACTATGATGTTACTGATGTACTTGTAGATGCAACATTCAAAATCGTTGGCAGGGATTACAGCAAGCTTATCCAATTTTTCGATATGCTTTCAAGCCTTAGCGAAACATCTGATGTTAACTTCTACTTTACACTCAGCTGCGATAAGGAAGATTTACCTGTTGAAATCTTTGATTATTGCGAAGAAGTTTAATTTTTAGTGTATTTAAGCACACTTGGGCTTACAGGTGTGCTTATTTTTTTGAAATAAACTATTGACAAAAGGCAATTCCATATATATAATACTTAAAGTGCAAACTTGAGGGGAATTTTATGCAACTCGATTTTACAAACCTATTTAATGCATCCGGGGAAATTGTTAATATTGATTACACAATTGATTTTAGCGATTTTGAATACAGCACCTACAAACCACTCAAAAACGGTGCGGTTGTAAAGGGCAGGGCTTACAGTAAAGCCGATGTTGTTTATCTTGAACTTAATGTTTGTTTTAATTTCAAAGGCGTGTGCGACAGATGCGCCGATGAAATAGACAGAGATTATTCTTTTGATTTAAAGAAAATCATTGTTCCAAGGCTTGAGAACGATGCCGACGATAATGACGATTATGTTGTTGTTGAGAACAATGTTCTTGATTTGGACGATTTGATTTATCAGGAGATACAACTGTTTTTACCCACAAAAATTCTTTGCAGTGAAGAATGTAAAGGGTTATGTCCAACATGTGGCAAAAACCTTAATCATGAAAAATGCAATTGCAAAAAAGAGGTTGACCCGAGAATGGCGGCTCTGTTGCAGTTGCTGGATGAAGATTAAATAACAACTTGTTTTTATCATAAGGAGGAATTTAAAATGGCAGTACCAGCAAGAAGAACATCAAAAGCAAGAAAAAATAAAAGACGTTCAAGCGTTTGGAAGCTCGATGCTCCTACACTTGTTAAGTGCCCTAACTGTTCTGCTTACACAGTACCTCACAAGGTATGCAGCAGCTGCGGCTACTACAACGGTAAAGAAGTTGTAAGCAAGGACTAATTAATTAGTTTCTGCTGAGTTAAACGAGTATTTGGCGGCTTATTTTGAGCCGCCTTTCTTGTTATTAAGGAGGGATGACTGTGTCAAAGCCTGTTGTTGCTATTGTCGGCAGACCAAATGTCGGCAAATCTACACTTTTTAACAAGCTAATAGGTAAAAGATTATCAATTGTTGACGATACCCCCGGCGTTACGAGGGACAGAATTTACGGCGACTGCGAATGGCTGAACCACAAGTTTTTGCTTGTTGATACCGGCGGTATTGAACCATACAGCGACGATGTTATTTTGTCGCAAATGCGCTCCCAGGCCGAAATTGCAATTGAAACAGCCGATGTTATTGTTCTTGTAACCGATTTAAGGTGCGGCGTTGTTTCCTCTGATCAGGAGGTTGCGGCAATGCTGCAAAAAAGCAGCAAACCCATTGTTTTGTGTGTTAATAAATGTGATAAAATCGGCGAGCCGGAGCCTGAATTTTACGAGTTTTACAATCTTGGCTTAGGCGACCCAATTGCCGTTTCTTCAACCCACGGTCACGGAACAGGGGATTTGCTTGATGAGGTAATCAAGTATTTTCCCGATGATTCCGATGATGAGGAAATCGACGACGAGGTTATCAATGTTGCTATTATCGGCAAGCCGAATGTAGGTAAATCATCACTGGTTAACCGTATCAGCGGAACAAACCGTGCAATTGTTTCAAACATTGCCGGCACCACCAGAGATACTACCGACACCTACATTGAAAACGACTACGGTAAATTTAATTTTATTGATACCGCAGGCTTAAGAAGAAAAAGCAGGGTTAATGACGATATTGAAAAATATTCCATTATCCGTGCAAGAATGGCTGTTGAGCGTGCAAATGTTTGCGTAATTATGATTGACGCTAACGAGGGCTTTACCGAGCAGGATTCAAAGGTTGCGGGCATTGCCATTGAACAGGGCAAGGCTTGCATTATTGCGGTTAATAAATGGGATATGATTGAGAAAAACGGAAATACTATGCAAGAATTCAGAGATAAGCTTGCAGTTGATTTTTCATTTATGTCATACGCACCGGTTATGTTTATTTCAGCTAAAACCGGCCAGCGTATTGACAGGCTTTATGAGATGATTGTGTTTGTTCACTCGCAAAACTCAATGCGTATTTCAACAGGAAAGCTTAACGAGGTGCTCTCAATTGCTACCGCAAGGGTACAGCCGCCAACGGATAAGGGCAAAAGGCTTAAAATTTATTATATGACCCAAGCCTCAACAAGGCCGCCCACATTTGTTTTCTTTGTAAACAGGTCAGATTTGTTTCATTTTTCATATCAAAGATATTTGGAAAACCAAATCCGTGATATTTTCGGCTTGGATGGAACACCGGTAAGATTTATAGTCAGAGAAAGGGGAGATGGCAGCAAATGATAGCTTTAAAACTTGTCATTGTTGCAATTCTTTCATATTTGCTTGGCAGCTTAAATTTCGGCGTTATATTGTCTCGAAAGCTTGAAAAGGACGATGTAAGGCAGCACGGCAGCGGTAACGCCGGCACCACCAATATGCTTAGAAGCTATGGCAAAAAGCTTGCAATCTTAACAATTGCCGGAGATATGCTGAAGGTTATGGTTGCCATTGTTATTGCAAAACAGCTTATTGTAAGCCCAAGTGAGCTTGCACAAATTTCTGTTTTCAGCGATAATTCGGATGTAATACTGAAATCCTTTGCGGGTATTTTTGCCGTTATGGGCCACATCTTCCCATGTTATTTTAAATTTCACGGCGGCAAGGGCGTTGCAACAAGCGGCGGTATGGTATTTATGATTGACTGGCGCATTGCGCTTATACTTCTTGCAATGTTTATCTTGGTTGTTTTGATAACCAAATATGTCAGCTTGGGTTCAATTGTAATGGCAATATTTTACCCGGTATTCACATTTGTGTTTTACAAAAGCTTGATACTTGTTATTATAGCCCTTGTATTTATGAGCGTTGTGCTCATTGCCCACAGGGAAAACATACAAAAGCTGCTAAAGGGCAAGGAAAATAAAATATCTTTAAAAAGCAAAAAGTCAAGAAATTAATCTTGGCTTTTTATTTTATGTAAAATTTGATATTAGGCAAAAAAATAAAACCGTCTTTAACAGACGGTTTACTTTTGTAAATCAATTACGCTCTTTCAACTTTACCGGAACGAAGGCATCTGGTGCAAACATAAACTCTCTTTGGTGAGCCGTCAACGATAGCCTTTACCTTTTTAATGTTAGGTTTCCAGGTTCTGTTAGATCTTCTGTGTGAGTGAGAAACTTGGATGCCGAAGGACATACCCTTTCCACAGTATTCACATTTAGCCATTTGCGAACACCTCCTTAAAATTTAGAACGGATATATATTAACAGAAAGTTTTGCAAAATGCAAGCCTTTTTTTCATTTTATTTAATAAAGTGTAAAATAATGTGCAATTTATTATAATTTCTTGATTTTGAACACCACATTTAGTATAATATTAAAGAATTGTAATTTATATTATGGAGGAAAACACAATGGCTACTGCTAAAAACACTTCAAACGATAAAAAAACCGCCCTTGAATCTGCTTTAAAGCAAATTGAAAAACAATACGGCCAGGGCGCTATTATGCGCTTGGGCGAAAATAATCACTTAAAGGTTGACGCTATCTCAACCGGCTCTTTAACACTTGATATAGCAACAGGCATAGGCGGCCTGCCAAAGGGAAGAATAATTGAAATTTACGGCCCTGAATCATCGGGTAAAACCACCTTGGCTCTTCACTGCGTTGCTCAGGCACAAAAGCAGGGGGGCGAGGCTGCGTTTATTGATGCGGAGCATGCACTTGACCCTGCCTACGCCGCAAACCTTGGTGTAGATGTTGATTCGCTGCTTGTATCACAGCCCGATAACGGCGAGCAGGCTTTGGAAATTACAGAGCAGCTTGTTCGTTCAGGCGCTATTGACATTATCGTTGTTGACTCCGTTGCCGCTCTTGTTCCCAGAAGTGAAATTGAAGGGGAAATGGGCGATTCTCATGTGGGCTTGCACGCAAGGCTTATGTCACAGGCTTTAAGAAAGCTTGCAGGCGCAATCAACAAATCAAACTGTGTAATTATTTTCATTAACCAGCTGCGTGAAAAGGTTGGCGTTATTTACGGCAGCCCTGAGGTTACCACCGGCGGCAGAGCGTTAAAATTCTATGCCTCAATGCGTATTGATGTAAGAAAGATTGATACCATTAAAGCACCGGGCAATGAATTTATCGGTTCAAGAACCCGTGCAAAGATTGTTAAAAACAAGGTTGCGCCCCCGTTTAAGAGTGCCGAGTTTGATATTATGTACGGTACCGGCATTGACAGGGACGGCGAAATTTGCGATTTGGCCGTTAACCTTGGTGTAATCAAAAAGAGCGGCTCCTGGTTCTCATTCGGCGACGAGCGATTCCAGGGCAGAGATAAGCTTAAGGATATGCTTAAAACCAACAAGGATTTTGCCGACAAGGTAGAGGCTCAGGTTATGGAGCTTATCAAGGAGCAGAGGGAATCTGAAAAGTTCCAGGCAAACATCAGCCAAAAGGCAGCCCTTGAGGAAACTCCTGCCGCACCAAAGGCAGTTTCACAAACAAGAGCAGCAGCAAAGGCAAAGCTTGACATTGCAATTGATGACGACGAATAATGATTATCTCTCATAACAAGGGCAGAGGCAAAAAGATACATATACTCATTGACAACGAATACCAAATAACCACCGACATTGATTTTTGGGCCGAGCACTATATTAAGGACGGCACTGAAATCAACGATGAGCAGTGGGAGGAGCTTACACAGCAAATTAATTACAGAAAGGCTGTAAACAAATGCTATGATTTGCTATCCCGCCGTGACCATTCGGTAAAGGAGCTTAAAACCAAGCTTTTGCGAACGGTTGACGAAACCACCGCCGATATGGCAATTGACAAAATGCTTGACTTGGGCTATTTGGACGATGAAAAGTATGCCAAAAGCCTTTTAAACTATCTTACATCCGAAAAAAAGATGTCAAAAGCTTTTGTAAGGCAGGAAATGTTTAAGCGTGGTTTATCCTCCGATATTATAGCAGAGGCTACGGAGGACTTTGAATTTGACAATTCTGCCAACTGCGCCCAACTGATTGCAACAAAATACAAAAGAAAATTATCTGCCGACGGCGGAAAGGAAAAAGTAACAGCGGCGCTGATGAGAAAGGGCTTTTCTTATTCAGACATTAAGGCCGCATTTGAACTGATTGAAGATGAAGAATATTTATAAAGTAGGAATGATTTCACTTGGCTGCCCGAAAAACCAGGTTGACGGCGAAATTATGCTCCGCAAGCTTGCAGACGCAGGCTTTCAGATTGTAAGCGAAATTCAGGACAGCGACGTAATGATTGTTAACACCTGCGGCTTTATTGACGACGCTAAGACCGAGGCTATCGAAACAATACTCGAGGTTGCGGAATATAAGGCTGCCGGCTTGATTTCGGCAATCGTGGTTACAGGCTGCCTTGCTGAGCGCTATCAGGATGAAATATTTAAGGAACTGCCCGAGGTTGACGCCGTTATAGGCATCGGCAGCAACAGAGATATTGTTAAGGTGTGCCAAAAGGCGCTTGTAGGCGTTAAAACAGGCTCTTTTGAAAATAAGTGTTATCTTCCCATAGATGATAAAAGAATACTTTCTACGCCGTCACATTGGGCGTATTTAAAAATTGCCGAGGGCTGCGACAACCGCTGCGCCTATTGTGCAATTCCCGAAATAAGGGGCAGGTTCCGTTCAAGGAAAATGGAATCCGTTATCGCAGAGGCTAAAGAGCTTGCAAAGGGCGGCGTTAAGGAAATTATCCTTATAGCTCAGGATACCACAAAATACGGTCAGGATATTTACGGCGAGTATAAGCTTGATGAGCTTTTAAAACAGCTTGTATTAATTGACGGTATTGAATGGATTAGATTATTTTACTGCTATCCTCACAGAATTACCGATTCATTAATTGATGTAATCGCTAACGAGGAAAAGGTTTGTAAATATATCGACATACCCTTACAGCACGGCAGCAACCATGTTTTAAAAAGTATGAACAGATACGGCACCGTTGAGGATTACAAAGCGCTTATTACAAAAATGCGTGAAAAAATCCCGGGCTTATCTTTGAGAACCACATTTATGGTTGGTTTTCCCGGGGAAACCGAGGAGGACTTTGAACAACTTTGCGACTTTGTAAAGGAAATCAAATTTGAAAAAATGGGTTGTTTTTCATTCTCACCCGAAGAGAACACTCCTGCAATCAAAATGGATAACCAAATTGACGAGGATATCAAAAAGCGCAGGAACGAGGTTTTGATGAACACCCAATATTACATTACCGAGGAGGCTAATAAAAAGCGAATCGGTAACACCTACAAAGTAATTGTTGATTCCTTTGACGGGGAAAATTATGTAGGTCGCTCATATATGGATTCGCCTGAAATTGACAGCGGCATTATTTTTACATCAGATGATAAGCTAAAAATCGGAAGCTTTGTAAACGTTAAAATAACAAGCCTTGACGGCTACGATTTAATAGGGGAGAGGGTATTATGAATTTACCGAACAAAATAACTGTTTTCAGATTTTGCTGCATACCTTTTTTGTTTGCCGCATCGTTAATTCAATTCAGATACCACTGGGTAGCTGCGCTGCTTATATATTTTGTTGCCTGCATGAGCGACAAGGCAGACGGTATTATTGCCAGAAAGCAGGGTCTTGTTACCGATTTCGGCAAGCTTATGGACCCACTTTCAGACAAATCCTTGGTTTTGGCAGCGTTTATTATTCAAATTAACCTTGGTGTAAGAACCGATTTGGTAATTATGATAATGATGGCCCGTGAGTTTTTGGTTGCAGGAATGAGAATGGCCGCTGCTGTTGAGGGCGAGGTTATTGCCGCCAACGCTTTTGGCAAGGCTAAAACCTTTTTGCAAATGTCAACAACGGGCATAACATTTTTAGTTTTGGCAATTTTGGAAAAGGACCAAGAATACATAATTGCAACCAACGGCTTTAACGCACCCCATGCGCTTAATATATATTGCACAATTGCCTTTTGGATTGTTGCAGTTGTAACCCTGCTCAGCGGACTTAAATATACAAAGGACGGCTGGCATTTAATAAAAACAAAATAAAGGTTGCATTTTATTCAAAAATGTATATAATGATAGTATAGTTTTAAAAGCATTGATTGGGATAAGTAGTAAAATCAAGTTTGTCACAGAGAGCGAGCGTTTGCTGAAAGCCCGCACACACTTTTTTACAAAATGCACCCATGAGCTTCTTGAAGGAAATTTGTCAGTATTTCAAGACGGTTTGCTCCGTTAAAGGCACAGCTATTTTTGTAGTTAAGTATAAAACGGAGTGGAACCGCAGTATTTGATATATTGCCTCTGTCGAGAAATCGGCGGAGGCTTTTTTATTGGAGTGAATATATATTTATGTTGAAAGAGTATAAAGAGGATATAAAGAGCTTTATCGACCATGACCCGGCTGCTCACAATCCCCTGGAGATAATTTTGCTCTACCCGGGCTTTAAGGCGTTGAGGTCGCACAAAAAGGCTAACTGGTGCCTAAGGCACAATATGCCCTTTTTGGCTAGGTGGATAAGCCAGCGAAGCGCACACAAAACGGGAATTGAAATTCATCCCGGTGCAACAATAGGCAAAAGGGTGGTTATTGACCACGGCCACGGCATTGTCATCGGCGAAACTGCCGAAATCGGCGACGATGTAATGATTTACCAAGGGGTAACCCTTGGGGGAACAGGTAAGGATATAGGCAAGCGCCACCCCACCATTGAAAGCGGCGTTATGATTGGCGCAGGTGCCAAGGTTTTAGGCCCAATTACAGTGGGCAAAAACAGCAAGGTTGCCGCAGGTGCGGTTGTTGTTAAGGATGTTGAGCCAAACTGCACCGTTGTGGGTGTGCCCGGATATGTAGTAAAAATTGACGGCGAACCTGTTGACGACCTTGACCAAATCCACATTCCCGACCCGTTAATGAACGCAATTAAAGCCAACGAGGCTAAAATTGAGGAGCTTCAAAAGGAAATTAAAGCATTGGAGGAAATAAGAAATGAAAATATTTAACACAATGTCACGAGCAAAAGAGGAGTTTGTGCCTGTAGATGAAAAAGAGGTAAAAATTTACGCCTGCGGCCCAACCGTATATAACTATATCCATATCGGCAACGCAAGACCCCTTTGCGTGTTTGATGTTTTAAGAAGGTATATGGAATACAAGGGCTACAATGTAAAATTTGTTCAAAACTTTACCGATGTTGACGATAAAATCATTAAGCGTGCCAACGAAGAGGGCAGCACCTTTGAGAAAATCAGCAAAAAGTATATTGACGAGTTTTGGACTGACGCCCATGGCCTTAATTTTAAGGATGCAACGGTGCACCCAAAGGCAACAGAAAATATCGATGAAATCATTGATATTATTAAAACCCTTGAGAAAAAAGGCTACGCTTATGCAGTTGACGGCGATGTTTATTACAGAACATTAAAGTTTAAGGGCTACGGCAAGCTTTCACACCAACCTATTGAGGATTTACAAAGCGGCGCAAGAATTGCCGTTGGAGATAAAAAAGAGGACCCCCTTGATTTTGCACTGTGGAAAGCAGCCAAGGAGGGGGAGCCCTATTGGGATTCTCCCTGGGGCAAGGGCAGACCGGGCTGGCACATTGAGTGCTCTGCAATGAACAGAAAATACTTGGGCAAAACCATTGATATTCACTGCGGCGGTCAGGATTTAGTGTTCCCGCACCACGAAAACGAAATTGCTCAGTCAGAAGCTGCCAACGACTGTATGTTCTCAAAATACTGGATGCATAACGGCTACATTAATGTTGACAATGTAAAAATGAGCAAATCCTTGGGCAACTTTAAAACCGTGCGTGAAATTGCAGATGTTTACGGCTACGAGGTTATAAGGTATTTCTTAATTTCGTCACATTATCGTTCACCCATTAACTATAATCTTGATATTATCGAGCAGTGCAAGGCGTCCCTTGAAAGGTTATACACCTGCCGTGAGTCGTTGGATTTTGCAATTAAAAATGCATCCGACAGCACCCCTGTTGATGAGGAGCTCCTTAACACAATCAATTCACACAGGGAACAATTTGTTAAGGCTATGGATGATGACCTTAACACAGCTGATGGTCTTGCAGCAATTTTTGACTTGGTTAAGGATATTAACACAAAAATCCTTGATAAGGATGTTGCAAAATCGATATGTGAGGCTGCTGCAAGCTTATTTGATGAACTTTGCGATGTTTTAGGTATTCTTTACAACAGGCAGTCAAACGACCTTGACAGCGAAATAGAGGCCCTTATTCAGCAAAGAGCCGAGGCTAAGAAAAATAAGGACTTTGCCACAGCCGATAAAATCAGGGACGATTTAAAGGCAAGAGGCATTATTTTAAAGGACACTCGCCAAGGCACCACCTGGACAATTGAATAATATAGACACATTAAATTATTTGTGATAAAATATAGGCAGGGAAACTTGCCTATATTTTTTTGGGGGTATTAATATGATAGACAGAGTTAAATTTAAGAACACAGAGGTTTCAAGGCTGGGCCTGGGCACCATGCGCCTGCCTGTTAAAACCAAGCTTAAAAGGGAGGCAAACCCCTTGATTGACTATAAAAAAGGTCAGGAGCTTGTGGATGAGGCGTATAATTTGGGCGTTAATTATTTTGACACCGCTTATATGTACCACACCGGCAAAAGTGAAAAGTTTATCGGCACCGCTTTAAAGAAATACCCGAGGGAGTCATATTTTTTGGCTGACAAGCTGCCTATTTGGATGTGCGCTAAAAAATCGGATATGGAAAAAATCTTTAAAAATCAACTGGAGAGAACCGAGCATGATTTTTTCGATTTTTACCTGCTCCACTCCTTAGACGGAAAAAATTTTGACAAGTGCGAAAAATACGGTGCTTACGATTTTATTACAAAAAAGAAAGAGGAGGGGAAGGTTAAAAATATTGGCTTTTCCTTCCACGGCACAATTGAGGATTTAAGGCGCATTGTAGCCGCTCACAAATGGGATTTTGCACAAATTCAAATGAATTATCTTGATTGGAAAAATCAGGACGCAAAAACCCAATACGAAATTTTAACCGAAGCAGGAATACCTGTAATTGTTATGGAGCCTGTTCGTGGGGGCAAGCTTGCAGATGTGCCCGAAAATGTTTCGCAGCTGTTTTTAAACAATAAGCCCGACAAAACCGTTGCATCGTGGGCAATTAACTTTGTTGCAAGCCACAATAATGTGTTAACCATATTAAGCGGCATGAATTCCCTGGAGCAGCTGCACGATAATATTTCTAATTTAACGGATTTTGTGCCCTTTACAGATAACGAGTATAAAATTTGCGAAAATGCTGCGGCTTTGATTAATAAAAGCGACATTATACCATGCACAGGCTGCGACTATTGCGCCGACTGCCCAAAGGGCGTTAAAATCAGCTCTGTTTTCGCAGCATATAACAAGTACAAAACAGGGGAGATAACAGCACGGGAAAGTAAAGAACTGTATTCAGCTATTGATGTTAACGCATCTTCATGCGTTGCCTGCAAGCATTGCGAGGGTCACTGCCCACAGTCAATTAAAATATCTGAACTTATGCAGGGCAAAATGAGAGAATTTTTTGAATAAGTAATATATAATAAAGCCCTGATACAAGCATAAGACCTATATCGGGCTCCCTGCGTGGCGAAAAACTTTAGTGGGCTTTATCGACAGTCTAAAAAGACCTATATAAGCGTTGTGCTTATATAGGTCTTAATAATTTTATGTTATTTTACAAGCTCACCCATATCATACATACCGGCAGGCTTGCCGTGCATAAACACAGCTGCATTAACAGCGCCAACAGCAAAAATTTCCTTTGACCTTGCAGAGTGTGAAAGGGTAATAACCTCATCTCTGCCGGCAAAAATAATTTCGTGTTCGCCAACAATTGTGCCGCCTCTTACCGAATGAATACCGATTTCATCCTTTGTGCGCTTTTCACGCTTTGAATGGCGGTCATATTCGTATTTCATGGGGTTGTCAAACTCCTCTGCAATAGCGTCTGCAAGCATAAGCGCAGTGCCCGAGGGAGCGTCAATCTTTTGATTGTGGTGCTGTTCAACAATTTCAATATCAAATTCATCGCCCAAAACCTGTGTTGCCTTTTTAGCAAGGTTAACAAGAAGGTTAATGCCTAAACTGTAATTGTAGGTAAAAAATACAGGGCAATCCTTTGCAGCGTCGCTGATTTGCTTTTTCTGACAATCGTCAAAGCCTGTTGTTGCAATAACAAGGGCTGTGCCTGTGCTTTTTGCATAATCAAGCATATCGTTTAAAAGGGCAGGGTTTGAAAAGTCAATAATAACATCTGCTTTTTCCTTAACCTGTGCAAACTTTTCATAAACAGGGAATTTACGCATTCCGTCATTGTACTTATCAACGCCGGCAACAACCTGACAATCGTCACGGGTTTCAATAATGCTTTGAATTACCTTGCCCATTTTTCCGCAGGCGCCTGTAACAATAATCTTTGTCATTTTTACATCCTCAACTGTTTGAATTATTTAATCAAGCCGTACTTTTTCATAACATTTGTAACATACTCTGTATGCTCGTCTGTCATTTCGCAAAGGGGCATTTTGCATGGGCCTGCGTTCCAACCCATCATATTGCAAGCAGCCTTAACGGGGATTGGGTTAACCTCAACAAACATTGCGTTAGCAAGTTCAAGGTATTTTGCCATCATTTCGGTGCACTTGTTTGCGTCGCCGTCAAGATAAGCCTGAACCATATCGTGGGTTTCCTGTGGGCAAATGTTTGCAAGAACAGAAATTACACCCTTACCGCCGCAGCTCATAACTGCAGGGATCTGATCGTCGTTACCGCTCCAAATGTTAAGGTCATCGCCGCAAAGAGCGTGGATTTTCATAATCTGGCTGATATTGCCCGAAGCCTCCTTAACGCCGTTAATTCTCGGCAGCTTTGAAAGCTCCTTAAGTGTTGCAGGCTCAATGTTAACGCCTGTTCTTGAAGGAACATTGTAAAGAATAAGCGGAACATTGGTTGCATCATGATACATTGTATAGTGCTTAATTAAGCCCTTTTGTGTGCACTTGTTGTAGTACGGTGTAACAAGCAAAAGTGCGTCAACGCCGTATTCGCAAGCCTTTACGGCAAGGTCCAAGCCACATTCTGTGTTGTTTGAGCCTGCGCCTGCAATTACAGGCACTCTGCCGTTTACATAGTCAACACAAAACTTAATAGCCTCAAGATGATGAACAGTTTTAAGTGTTGATGATTCGCCGGTTGTGCCGCAAATTACGATTGCGTCTGTTCCGTTATCAATCTGCCAGTCAATGAACTTTTTGAATTCGTCATAATTAACTGAAAAATCATCGTTCATCGGTGTAATTATTGCTACTGCAGATCCTGTAAATACTGGTTCTTTCATAATCTGAATTCTCCTTAAATCAAAATGCGTTATAGTAAAAATTTATCAGTCCATATATCCCTCGGCTGCAAGAAGCTCTGCAAGTAATACCGCACCGCCTGCTGCACCACGAAGTGTGTTGTGTGAAAGGCATACAAATTTGTATTGATACTGTGTATCCTCTCTGAGCCTGCCGATTGAAACAGCCATACCGTTTTCAAGCATACGCTCTGTGTGAATTTGCGGTCTGTCAGGCTCTGTGAAATAGTTAAGGAACTGTTTTGGCGCTGAGGGGAGCTCTAACTCCTGTGCTCTGCCCTTAAAGCCGTTCCAAATTTCAATCATTTCTTCCTTAGTAGGCTTTTTATCAAAGTTAACAAATACAGCGCCCAAATGACCGTTAGAAACAGGCACCCTGATGCACTGTGCTGTAAAGTTTGGCTTGTCGGCAAGCTTAATCTCGCCGTTTTCAATGTGACCCCAAAGCTTAAGAGGCTCTTTCTCGCTCTTCTCTTCCTCGCCTCCTATGTAGGGGATAACATTGTCAATCATCTCAGGCCAGGTTTCAAAGGTTTTGCCTGCGCCGCTGATTGCCTGATATGTGCAAACCAAAACATCCTTAACGCCGAATTTCTCGTGAAGAGGGAAAAGTGCGGGAACATAAGATTGCAGTGAGCAGTTTGACTTAACGGCAATAAATCCACGCTTTGTGCCAAGTCTTTTTCTCTGGTCCGGGATAACATTAATATGTTCTGCGTTAAGCTCCGGAACTACCATAGGAACATCGGGAGTAAAGCGGTGTGCAGAGTTGTTTGAGACAACAGGGCATTCGTGCTTTGCATATTCCTCTTCAAGAGCCTTAATTTCATCCTTAGCCATGTTAACTGCACAGAATACAAAGTCAACCATTGATGTGATTTCTTCAATATCGTTGGTTGCGTCCTTAACAATCATATCCTTAAACTTTTCCGGAATATCAACATCCATGCACCATTTGCTGCCGATAGCCTCGCTGTAAGGCTTGCCTGCGCTCCTTGATGATGCGGCAAGAACAACCACATCAAACCACGGATGATCTGCAAGAAGTGTCATAAAGCGCTGGCCAACCATACCTGTTGCGCCAACAATACCAACTTTATATTTTTTCATAAATATTTTCTCCTTAGACTTGTTTTATAGTAGCTTTTGCAATATAATAGGTAGGCAACCTACGGCTGCACCGATTATACTAATATATGCTTAATATAATATCACTTATTATATTAATATGTCAACTATAATATTTGGAGAATATTAATGAAAACATCTGACTTTTTCTATGAACTTCCACAAGAGCTTATAGCTCAAACCCCCGTGTATCCCCGTGACTCATCAAGACTGATGATTTTAAATAAGAAAAACGGCAGCGTTGAGCATAAGATTTTTCACGATTTAATCGACTATTTAAACCCAAACGACTGCCTTATTTTAAACGATACCAGGGTTATTCCCGCAAGGATTTACGGCGTTAAAAAGGGAACCGGCGCAGTGGTTGAGTTTTTGCTGTTAAAGCAAAGCGAAAACAATGTTTGGGAATGTCTTTGCAAGCCCGGCAAGCGTGCTAAAATCGGCACCGAGTTTGTGTTCGGCGAGGGCTTGGTTGACTGTGAGGTTGTGGATGTTACCGAGGACGGCAACCGTAAAATCAAATTTAATTGCGACAGCAAGGAAATCTATACAATACTTGATAAAATCGGCAAAATGCCGCTGCCACCATATATTACCGAGGAGTTAAAGGACGGCGAAAGATACCAAACCGTTTATTCAAAGGAGTTAGGCTCAGCGGCAGCACCCACCGCAGGGCTCCATTTCACAACGGAAATGCTTGAACAAATCAAGGAAAAAGGCGTTAAAATCGGCTATGTTACACTGCATGTGGGCTTAGGCACATTCAGGCCGGTTAAGGTTGACGATGTAACGAATCACAAAATGCATTCGGAGCATTATCACATTTCACAGGAAACCGCAGATTTAATTAACGAAACCAAGAAAAACGGCGGCAGAGTAATCAGCGTGGGCACCACAAGCACAAGAACCCTGGAATCCGTAGCCACCAAAAACGGCTGCATCTGCGAGGATGAGGATGACACAAGCATCTTTATCTACCCGGGTTACAAATTCAAGTGCATTGACGCTTTGGTTACCAATTTCCATCTGCCGGAAAGCACACTTATTATGCTTATTTCCGCCTTTGCAGGCTACGACAATGTTATGAACGCATACAAAATCGCCGTGCAGGAAAAATACAGGTTTTTCTCCTTTGGCGATGCAATGTTTATTCAATAATCAAAGAGGTTAAAATATATGAAATTTACAATTATCCACCGTGAGGGTCACGCAAGAAGGGCGATTTTTGAAACCGTTCACGGCACAGTGCAAACCCCTGCATTTATGAATGTTGCAACCGTTGCGGCAATCAAGGGCGGCCTTTCTACCATGGATTTAAAGGAGGTTGGCGCCCAGGTTATGCTGTGCAACACCTACCACCTTCATGTAAGACCGGGCGACAAAACTAAATCCGGCGACCAAATCATAAATCAGCTGGGCGGCTTGCATAAATTCACTAATTGGGACAGGCCCATTTTAACCGATTCAGGCGGGTTTCAGGTGTTTTCCCTAGCAAAACTGAACAAAATTAAAGAGGAGGGCGTTACCTTTAACTCCCACATTGACGGCAAAAAAATATTTATGGGCCCTGAAGAAAGCATGCAAATTCAGTCAAACTTGGGTTCAACAATAGCTATGGCCTTTGATGAATGCGTTGAAAACCCTGCCCAATACAAATATGCCAAGGAATCCTGTGCAAGAACCTTAAGGTGGCTTGAACGCAGCAAAGCAGAGATGGAAAGGCTTAACTCATTAGAGCACACAGTTAACCCAAATCAGCTGCTTTTCGGCATTAATCAGGGCTGCACCTTTGACGATTTAAGAATTGAGCACATGAAAGAAATTGCAAAACTTGACCTTGACGGCTATGCAATCGGTGGCCTTGCAGTAGGCGAGCCTAAGGAGGATATGTACAGAATAATTTCTGCCGTTGAGCCCTACGCACCGCAGAACAAGCCAAGATATTTAATGGGCGTTGGCACACCCGGTAATATTCTTGAGGCTGTCAGCAGGGGGGTTGACCTTTTTGACTGCGTAATGCCTGCAAGAAATGCAAGGCACGGCCAGCTGTTCACGAAAAACGGTATAATAAACATTAATAATGCAAAATATCAAGTAGACGACAGTCCAATTGATTTAACCTGCAGCTGCCCAACCTGCAAAAATTATTCAAAGGCTTATGTTCGCCACTTGCTTAAGGCTAACGAAATGCTGGGCATGCGCCTTGCGGTAATGCACAACCTCTATTTTTATAATAACCTTATGCAGGAAATCAGAGATAATATCGAAAACGGCAGTTTTGAGGATTATAAAAATGAATATTGTGTTAAACTTGATACAAGAATTTAAAATTATCTTGCAATAATGCCAATTATAAGATATAATGAATACATTATGTTTAAAAGTATTTAGGAGGACTAAAAATGAATCCAATTTTATTAAGCTTATCATCAGCATCCGGTGCGTCAGGCTCGAACCAGTACACAGGTATAATTATGATGGTGGTTCTGATTGCTCTTATGTATTTTATGATGATCAGACCTCAAAAGAAGCGCCAAAAGGAAGAACAGGAAATGCGTTCTTCACTTGAAATCGGCGATGAAATCATCACAATCGGCGGTATTGTTGGCAAGGTTGTTACAATCCGTGAGCAGGACATTGTTATTGAAACAGGTGCTGACAAAACAAAGATGAGAATACAGCGCTGGGCTGTTAACACAAATGTTACCAAAACAGAGCAGCACAAAAAAGAGGTTGAAGCAGCAAGAGAGGCAGCTAAGGAAAAGAAAAACAAAAAGCAATCCGACACTGCTAAAGAGGCTGAAAAGAAAATCGAGAAATAATGTAATATTAATTAACTCCCTCGAATATCCTTTAATGGATAACGGGGGAGTTTTTTTATGAAAAATATATCATCGGGCAAAACAAATAAGCTGTTAATTTTATTTGTTATTAAAGCCGTATTATCAACAATCATATCCATAATTTTATTTTCACTGGTATCAAGCAAAATTATTTTAGCCTTTGATATAAGTGTTGACAGCGCAAAAATCTTTTCACTGGCAATATGCGTTTTAACAGCAGCAGTGGTTTCGTTTATATCGGTTAAAGGATTTAAAAACAACGGTGCGCTCTTAGGTGTAATCTGTCAGTTGCCCCTTATATTTTACAGCCTGATTAACACAATATTCAACAATCATAACTTTTTGCTGCTTATAATAAAAATTGTGCTTATAGCCCTTGTGGGGGCTTTTATAGGCATAATAACCGTTAATAAAAGTAAAAAAATAAAGGTGAAATAATTGGAAAACGATAACAAAACCGAGGTTGAGTTAAAGAAAAAGCTTACCTTTAACGATGTTTACGAGGAATACAAGGAATTTATATATCCTTTCTTATTCTATATCGCAGGGCTGCTTTTGATAGCACTGCTTTTTCCTAAAATAAATACAAGCCTGAACAGCTTTATGCAAGACTGCTTTTTGCCAAAGGAGCAGGGGATAACCGCACTGCTTATAAACTCATTTTCAGTTTATTTCTCGGTTTTTTCAATAGCAGTATTTTTGGGGCTTTGCCTTATCGGTTATCCACTTATTAACATTATTCCGCTGGTGTTCGGGTTTGTTACAGGGTGCAAAATCTGCTTTTTCTATGTTAACTATTCCTTTAACGGCATTGCATATTCGCTTTTGCTTATAATTCCCGAGGCTTCGGCATTTTTGATTGTGTTGTTTTTCACAATTAAGAACAGCAGCCTTTTAAGCAAAAATATTTACTCATTAACAACAAAAAAATCAGATACAAGCGAAGATTTAACCTTCAAATCGTATCTGATTAATTACTTAAAATATGCGGTTTTGGTTGCAGTGATTGCGGTTGTTAACTCTCTTATAACAGCACTTATGCAATCAATTATTTCTCTTTAAAATCGGCACTTTGGTTTGCCAAAGGGTTAGCCTCAATGGCTTTCTTTGTGGCCTCGTTGGAAATATGGGTATAAATTTCGGTAGTGCCCAAATTTTCATGGCCCAAAATTTCCTTTAAAAGCAAAACATCAACATTACCGTGCTGATACATCAGAGTGGCAGCCGTGTGCCTTAGCTTGTGCACCGAAAGGCCTCTGCCGCCGAGCCCGGCAGCCTCAAGGTTTTTGTTGACCATTATTTCAACGGTTCTTGGGTTAATTCGTTGGTTTCTTGCGCTTAAAAACAGGGCTCTGTCCTTAACGCCGTCATGGGGTCTTACACGCATATAGCTGTCAATAGCGTCACGGCAAGCCTTGTTCAAATAAACCGTGCGCTCCTTGTTGCCCTTACCGGTAATAACAAGGGTGCCATCAGACCTGATGTCGTTATAATCTATGGAAACCAGTTCAGCAAGCCTCATTCCGCAGTTCAAAAACAGGGTAATAATAGCATAATCTCTTTCCTTATATTTACCGTCAACAACGGCCAGCAGTCGCTCCGCCTCCTCAAGAGTTAAATATTTGGGAAGGGATTTTTTTATTTTAGGTGTATCAAGATTTTTCATAGGATTATTAGGCAAAACCCCTAAATTTTCAGATAAATAAGTGAAAAATCGCCTTATGGAAACAACTCTTCTTGCTCTTGTGGCCTCATTATTTTTGCGAACGTTCTTGCAATAAATTAAAAATTGATAAGCGTCATTTAATGTGATTTTTTTGATAAAATCAATGTCAATCAGGGTTAAATCAAGCTCATTATCAGAGGCGGAAGCAGGGAAGAGACCCTTTTGCCTTGAAATATACCTAAAAAAAGTGCGCAAATCCCCGGCATATTCATTAACCGAAAGCTCGCTGTGGCCCTTGATAGCCTCAATATAAACAAGATATTCCTGTACAAGCTGCGGCAACTTGCAAAAATCCTCTCTACGCATTAATAACACCTCTATCCAATTTCGCAAAACTTTTGCAGGCGATACATTCATTTTACCAAAGGGAATATAAAAAATCAAGCCTCAAGTAAACAAAATAAAAACTTATAATGGCAAAAAGTATCATTTGCAGCCAAAAGAAATTTTTAATTAATACAATCCATCATTTCAAGCAATCGGAATTGATGCAAAAACTTAAGAATAATAGAACAGTTAAAGACACACCGTAAATTGTGATGAAAATAATATTTCAAATCGAATTGCTAAAAAATAAGTTAGCAAAAATCAAACTAAGTTATCTATCGGTTAAGAGCGTAAAAACGCATCTAACAGAAATTTCAAAAACGATGCAATGTTCAATCAAAACATTTCTATCGGCTGAAAACGAGAGTAATTATACCACACAATTTCAAAAAATCTTAGCAAAACACAAAAACACGCAAAACTGCGACATTATATCAATTAACCGCCATTCTGCCCCATTTTCAAATCTCAACTCCCCTATGTTTCGCAAAATATTAATTTTGCGAAATTGGAAAAGTTTTTACAAAGGATGAAAAACACTACTCTTCTACCGATAAACCGATAATTTT
>CAKTGF010000003.1 GCA_934561395.1 uncultured Eubacterium sp. | reverse complement strand
GCAAGCAATTCGTTTTCGGCAACATATACAGGTAATTATACAGAGCCGGGCATAAAATAAACCCGCTGTGACACATAAGTGTTACAGCGGGTTATTTCTTTATTGCAACTTTATTATTTCGTTAAACACGGCGGTGGTTTTTTTGCCTATTTCCATATCAATATGCAACGAGCCGAAATACCAATGGGTATATTCCACGCTTTTCATCAGCTCCTGCAAATAGGTGTTCAAGGGGGTCAGGCTCATGCGCTGGTTATTGTGCATCCTGATAAAATCCTTGGCAATGGCAGGTGCCTCGTGGGTTATAACATAGTCAACCTTATAGTCATAGTCCTTAAGATTTTGTGCGCCGTTTAAAAGTTCCTGAGCGCTGGGCATTTCGTCCCTCCACCAGGTTTCGCCCTCAACTCGCATTTCTGCATCGTCGCTTTCGCCGCCGCCCATGCAAAAGAAGGTTTTGTTTTCAAAGGTATAAATTTCGCCCCTTAAAAGATGAAAAATGTTGGGTGCGATTTTGTGTGCGTTGCCGCCCTTAAATCTGTAGGGCTGGTAGGAATTTAACCTGTCAAAATTTTCATGTGCGCCGTCAACAAAGCAGATGGTGTATTTTTTCTTTTTCAGGGTTTCGATTGCGTTTTTTTCGCTTTTGGAGCCGTCCCACAAAAAGCCGAAATCGCCGCAAATTATTAATGTGTCGTTATCCGTTAGCTTTTTAAGTTTTGGATTTTTGAAAAAATTGATGTCCCCATGGACATCGCCGGTTACATATACCATAATTCCTCCGAAGAAAATTATTAATTTAATATTTTCCGCTTTCAATCTTTAAATAAATGTGATAATATAATAATATATTCAAAATTAAGAGGTGTCAAGTCTATGAAAAAAACGTTATCGTTTTTTATGACTTTTGTTATAATTGTTTGTGCATTTTTGTGTGCTCCATACAATTTATATGCTGCCGAAAACGACTCTGCCGCCACAAGCGGCGAGGGTATGTATCAGGTTAACCAGGAGGTTTATGCGGATTCATATATGCTAATCAGCCTGGATGATAACGATTATCCCGTTATTGCGGCAAAAAATTCCACAAAAAAGAAATATCCTGCGTCCCTTACAAAAATAGTAACTGCAATTGTTACCATTGATAATGTTGATGATTTATCAGCCAAAACCACCGTTTCAAAAAGGGCTATTGAGGCGCTTTACGGCACGGGGGCACAGGTTGCGGGCCTTAAAATCGGGCAGGAGGTAACAATTGAGCAGCTGCTTTATTTAACCATGGTTCACTCTGCCTGCGACGCCTGCCAGGTGCTTGCCGAATATGTTGGCGGCTCGGTTGAGGGCTTTGTGCAGATGATGAACGATTGGGCAAAGGCTGCCGGCTGTGAAAACACTAATTTTGTTAACCCTGACGGCTTGCATGACGATAACCATTACACCACCGCCGCAGATATGGCAAAAATCACATTAAAGGCTATGGAAAACGATACCTTTAATAAAATATCCACCACCCAATCCTACGAGTTTGAGGGTCAAAAATTCATTCACACCAACTTTATGCTGGATAAATACCATGTTTCATATTACTACGAATATGCGCAGGGCATCAAAACCGGCTCCACCAATGAGGCAGGCTATTGCGTTATTACCAAGGCTTCAAAGGACGGCTACAATTATCTTGCAATTGTAATGGATTCGCCCATTAAATTTTTAAACGGATATGACACAAAGTGCTCGTTTATTGATGCAAAAACCCTGTTTGACTGGGCGTTTGACAGCTTAAAATATGTTACCGTTGTAAGGCAAAACGACATTGCAGGCGAGGTTGAGGTTAAAAACGGCAAGGATGCAGACACTGTTCAGCTGGTTGCCGAAAAGGATATTACCACCCTTGTGCCCGCCTCCCTTGACCCATCGGCGGTTATGGTTGAGCCTGTTAATCCACCGGCAAGCCTTGAGGCGCCTGTAACCCAGGGGCAGTTTATGTGCCAGGCGAACATAATTTACGGCGGCCAAACCATTGCAACGGTTAACCTGGTTGCCGCAAAAACAGTTGAGCTTTCAACATTTCTTACAATAATTAACGGCATTAAAAGCTTTTTCTCAAACAAGCTGGTTATTGCAATAATAGTTTTGGGTGTTGTTCTTTTGATTGCATACATTGCATGGTGCATTGTCAGAATCAGAAAGGATAAAAAGCGAATTGCTCAAAAGCGCCGCCGTCAGGAGGAATTAGATAAGCTTAACGGCTATGACGATGACGGCTACGGATACATTCCGCCCCCTAAGAGAAGAAAATAAAAAAGCCACGGCACAAGCTGTTTTTCAGCCCATGCCGTGTTTTTTATTTGTCGCAGTTTTTATAGTAAATAATTCTCAGTCCGTCAAGCAAAAGATTTTCGTCAATAATCATTTCGTGGGTGCAATTTTTTACTATTGATTTGCCCAAGCCACCGGTAACAACCACCGTTGCTTTTTGGCCAAGCTCCTTTTCAAAGCGGTCAACAAAGCCGTCAAGCATAACGGCGGCACCTATTACCGCACCGCTTTTCATGCAGTCAACCGTGTTGGTGCCGATAACCTTTGTGGGGGCGGTAATGCTTATTTGGGGCAGCTGTGCCGTGCCTGTTGACAATGCATTGATTGACGATTTAACCCCTGCGGCAATCATACCGCCTATGCAGGCGCCCTTTGCGTTAATAACCGTGCCTGTTGTTGCGGTGCCCAAATCAAAAATAATCGTTGGGTGGGGGTATTTTTCCTTTGCGGCAACAGCGCCCACAACAAGGTCTGCGCCAAGGGTTGCCGGGTCGTCAATTTCAATGCTTAAGCCTGTTTTAATGCCCGGGCCAACAACAAGTGCGTTAACGCCGGTAATCAGCTTTACCGCTTTTTTAAGCGTGCCCACCAGGGCAGGCACAACGCTTGAAATTATTGCGCCCTCTATATCAAAAAGGTTATGCAGCCTTAAAAACGAATGAATTTTCATTGCGTATTCTTCGTCGGTTTCATTTATATTTGTGGAAAGCCTGCCGGAAAAAACGATTTTTTCATTTTCCATTACTCCCAACACAATGTTTGTGTTGCCCACATCAATTGCTAAAATCATATTTTCACTCCTAAATTTGCTAAACTAATATTATCACATAACTGCATTAATTACAATATTATATTTGTGTTGACCTTTTAGGCTTTGGGATGTATAATACCCTTGCATTGTATCCGCAGAGGAAAAAAGTATTCCTCGGAGCAGGGTGGTTTTGTGTTTATCATCACGCTTTTGGAACAGTAGCAGAAAGGAAAATTTAATATGAAAACAAACACAAACGGTAAAGCCGCTAAGGTAGTGGGGCTTGGCTTGTTCACAGCGATTGTAATTGTTCTTCAGCTGCTTGGTAGTTTTATCAGGTTCGGCACATTTTCAATTTCGCTTGTGCTCATTCCCATTGTAGTCGGCGCAGCACTTTACGGCGTGGGTGCCGGTGCTTGGTTAGGCCTTGTTTTCGGTGTAGTTGTTTTGCTCCAGCCGGACACAGCCTTATTCCTTGGCATTAACACCTTCGGCACAATTTTGACAGTGCTTTTAAAAGGCTGTCTTGCAGGTACATTGTCAGGCTTGGTTTACAAGCTTGTCAGCAAAAAGAACAGTGCGGCAGGCGTAATTCTTGCAGCAATTGTTTGCCCGATTGTTAACACAGGCATATTCCTGTTGGGTTGCAGATTGTTCTTCTTTGACTGGATTTTGGAAAATGCAAACGGCGCAAACGCTTTTATATTTATGATAACAACATTTGTAGGCCTTAATTTTCTGCTTGAGCTTGCAACAAACATTGTTCTTTCGCCAACAATTGTTAAAATTATCGAAATCGGCAAAAAGCAGATAAAAAGAAAATAATGCAAAATAAAAATGCCCCATCTCGTTTGAGATGGGGATTACTTTTTAGTTACGCTATCGCAAAATCGCAAAGCCAAGGTCAATTGCACCTGCAAGTAGTCTGGAGGTTCTGTGCATACCAAGTGTTTCGGTTATCCAAAGGATAATAAGTGCCACAAAAATTGCGATAATCATTGCTTCCTTGCTCATAAAAATACCTCCCTGAAAAATATATAATTATTATAACCGTTTCGTTGGGATAAATCAATAGTTTTTAATCAATTTGTTTGGGGATAATAAATAAAAATATATTTAAACAAAAATTGATAAATTTGTTGAAAAAACGAAAGCTTTGTATTATAATACGATTAATATTTTTAAAATGGAGGAATATGGGTTTATGGATTTGATAACCTTAGCAACTTCTGTTGAACCCACAAGGGAAATCGGCTTTACCTTAACTGTTATTATTGCAGGCTTGGGTATAGTTCTTGCAACACTTGCGGTACTTATTGTTGTGTTCTACGCCTTTGGCACAATTGTTTCAAAAACTCAGAATAAATCATCGAAAAAGGCAAAGGCAGTTGATGATAAAAAGGCAGAAATGGCAAAGGCCTCTGCACCTGCGGTTAAGGCGCCGGCACCTGCGGCACCGAAAGCGGCAGAGGGTGTAAGCGGCGAAATTGTTGCGGCAATCAGCGCAGCGGTTTATTCAATGGAGGGTAACAGCAATGCTACCATCACTTCAATTACACCTGTAAGAAAAAACAGCCCGATTACAAGCCGTAATCCTTGGGCACGGGCAGCAATTGCTGATAATAACAGACCTTTTTAGGAGGATTAATTAATGGAGATTTTAAGAGGTGTATGGCAGGTCATTCAAAGTATCCTTACTGAGAGCGGCTATGCGTACTTTTTTGTTGGCGAGGGATGGAAAAACCTTGTAATGCTTGGCGTTTCGTTTTTCTTCCTTTGGCTTGGTATTAAAAAAGGCTTTGAGCCTTTGCTTATGATTCCGATTGCGTTCGGTATGCTTCTTGCAAACCTGCCAAACGCAAATCTGGCAGTTCAATATCACGACCTGGCAGGATTTTTTGACCTGCTTAAGGGCAGGGGCGAATTTGTGGGATGCACTCCGGGCTTAATGGATTTTCTTTATTTCGGAGTTAAAGCGGGTATTTATCCTCCCCTTATTTTCCTGGGTATCGGCGCTATGACCGATTTCTCATCGCTTATTGCAAACCCATCGTCATTTATTCTCGGCGCTGCTGCACAGCTGGGCATTTTCGTTGCTTATGTGCTTGCAATTGTATTTGGCTTTAACCCGCAGGAGGCAGGTTCAATCGCTATTATCGGCGGTGCAGACGGCCCAACGGCTATTTTCGTAACCTCAAAACTGGCGCCTGCAATGCTTGGCACAATCGCTGTTGCGGCATATTCGTATATGGCGTTGGTTCCTGTTATTCAGCCACCTATTATGCGTGCCCTTACAACAAAGAAGGAGCGCTCTGTTGTAATGGGTACCCTGCGACCTGTATCAAAGCTTGAAAAAATCCTGTTCCCGATTATGGTAACAGTTATCGTTTCACTTCTTTTACCTGACGCAGCGTCACTTGTGGGCATGCTTATGCTTGGTAACCTGTTAAAGGAAAGCGGCCAAACTGAGCGTATTGCCAAGGCTGCCCAAAACGAATTGATGAACATTATCACAATTCTTCTTGGTATTTCCGTAGGTGCAACAACATCGGCACAGTCATTCTTAAACTTTAACACACTTAAGATTGTTGCTTTGGGACTTATTGCATTTGCATTCGGTACAACAGGCGGTGTTCTGTTCGGCAAGCTTATGTATATTATTACTAAGGGCAAGGTTAACCCTTTAATTGGTTCTGCAGGCGTATCTGCCGTTCCTATGGCTGCCCGTGTTTCGCAAAAAGAGGGTCAAAGAGAAAATCCTTCAAACTTCCTCCTTATGCACGCTATGGGTCCGAATGTATCGGGTGTTATCGGTTCAGCGGTTGCTGCCGGCATACTTCTTACATTGCTTGGCTAATGCAAATAACTCTAAAGGGTGTCGTTTGACACCCTTTTGGTTTCTATTAAAAAATTTCGGCTTACAAAAACTATCGGCGCTTGCCCATTGAAAGGATTTTTTATGACTAATAAGGACGCAGTAAAACCAAATAAAGAGCAACAGCAGGTTATTGACACCGTAAACGGACCGGTGCTGGTTGTTGCCGGCGCAGGCACGGGAAAAACTGCAACAATTGTAAAAAGAATAGAGCATATTATTAACGACGGCTACGCTATGCCCTGGCAGGTTTTGGCAATTACCTTTACCAACAAGGCGGCAGGGGAGCTTAAGGACAGATTGATTAATACCGTTGGCAACGAGGCTAACGATATTTGGGCACACACCTTTCACTCCATGTGCGGAAGAATGCTACGCCGCTTTGCAGACCGTTTGGGTTATACCCAACACTTTACCATTTATGATACCGATGATCAAAAGCGTGTTATGAAGCGTGTGCAAAAATCTCTGGGTATAGAGGATAAATTTTTAAACCACAGGTCAATTCTTGCAGAAATCAGCCGGGCTAAGGACAGCCTTATAAGCCCGGCCGAATACAAGGCAACAAATGTTAACGATTTTCGTAAGGCAAAAATTGCCCAGTGCTACGAGGCTTATCAAAAAGAACTTTTGCGTGCAGACGCTATGGACTTTGACGATATGATTTACAATACCGTTGAGCTGCTTAAGGGCAATGACGATGTGCTGGAGCTTTATCAACACCAATTTAAGTATGTAATTGTTGACGAGTATCAGGATACAAGCTACGCTCAATACATTCTTACATATCTTCTTGCAGACGAATACCACAACATTTGCGTTGTAGGCGATGATGACCAAAGCATTTACCGTTTCCGTGGCGCTACAATTGAAAATATTATGCGTTTTAAAGAGCGCTATGAAGCGGAGGGGCTTAAGGTTATTCAACTTGAGCTTGCGGAAAATTACCGCTCCATGCAAAATATTCTTGACGCTGCAAACGGAGTTATCAAAAACAACAAAACCCGCCTTGCAGACAAAAGGCTCAGGTCATACGCCGGCTCTGAGGGGGACAAGGTTGTGCTTTACACCGCACCCAACGAAATGGCGGAGGCGCAGTTTATTATTGATGAAATAAACGAAAATGTTAAAAACGGTATGGAATACCGTGACCACGCCGTTCTTTACAGAATGAATGCCCAGTCAAGAAATATAGAAATTATGCTTGCAAAATCAGGCATTTCATACAAGATTATCGGCGGCAACAGGTTCTTTGACCGCAAGGAGATTAAAGACATTGTTTCATACTTTGCGGTAATTAACAACACCGCAGATAATGTAAGGCTGCAGCGCATTATCAATACCCCAAAGCGTGGAATAGGCGACACAATGTTCAACTATATTTTGGAAATTGCGGCGGTTAACAAAATGACAGCCTTTGAGGTTTGCCAACATGCCGATGAATTTGCAAAAACTTCACGCTCCGCAGGCAAACTTACAGCCTTTACGGATATGATTAAGTATTTTCAGGATTGCCTTGAGGGCGGAATGAGCGTTAACGATTTGCTGACCGAAATTCTTGAAAAAACACAGTATTTTAAATACATTGAGGAAGAGGACGAGCCTGCAAAGGCAGACGACAGAAAGAATAACGTTCAGGAGCTTTCCTCAATGCTTATCAAATATCAAAACGACGACCCCGAATTCAGCCTTGACACATTTTTGGAGGATGTGGCTCTCGTTTCCGACATTGATTCATATAATGAAAATGACGATTGTGTTGTTTTAATGACTCTGCATGCCGCAAAGGGCTTGGAATTTCCCATTGTGTTCATTCCCGGCTTGGAGGAGGGAATATTCCCGGGCAACCAAAGCCTTTACAGTGACGAGGATTTGGAGGAGGAGCGCAGGCTTGCCTATGTCGGCATAACAAGAGCAAGAAAAAAGCTGTATTTGATTAACGCAAGGCAAAGAATGCTTTACGGCCAAACAAACAGAAACAGACCCTCACGCTTTATTGGAGAAATACCGAGTGATGTGGTTGAGGATAAAACCATTGCCGAAAGCCCCCGTTCTCTTGGTTTCGGCGGCAGCTATTCGTCAGGCTCCTTCGGCACGCCCTCAAAGCCACATAAATACAGCAAGGCAACGCCTATCGGGGCATCCCACCAAAGCAGCTCGGTTTCACACCAATTCGGACCAACGGTTACAAAGCCAAAGCAGGCTGCGGTTGAATACAATGTGGGCGACACTGTTATCCACAAATCCTTCGGCACAGGCGTTATTTTAACCCTGCAACCGATGGCAAACGATACCTTAATGGAAATTGCCTTTGATAAGGCAGGCACCAAAAAGCTTATGGCTAATTATGCAAAGCTTGAAAAGGTAAATTCCTGACCTGTTGAAAGCACTAAAATATTTTGGTATAATACTTACTAACAATTTAAAAGGGTGTAATTTATGATATATAACAATGTGTTAGACGCAATAGGGCACACGCCCATGATAAGGTTGGGCAGGATGAACAAGCCCGGCAATGCTGAAATTTTGGTTAAATTTGAGGGCCTTAATGTGGGCGGCTCAATTAAAACAAGAACGGCATATAATATGATTTTGGCCGCCGAGCAGGAGGGCAAAATAAATCAAAACACAATTATTGTTGAGCCTACAAGCGGCAATCAGGGCATAGGCCTTGCCCTTGTAGGTGCTGTAAGGGGCTATAAAACTATAATAATTATGCCCGATTCAGTCAGCGAGGAAAGAAGAAAGCTTGTTCGCCACTACGGGGCTGAGGTTGTTTTGATTCACGATGACGGTGACATCGGCAAATGCATTGACCAATGCCTGCAAACAGCCCTTAAAATGGCGGCGGAGGATGAAAATGTTTTTGTGCCCCAGCAATTTGCAAACCCCAACAATGTTAAAGCACACAAGCATCACACGGCGCTGGAAATTTTGGAGCAGGTTGCAGGCCCTATTGATGGCTTTTGTGCAGGTATCGGCACAGGGGGAACAATTACCGGTATCGGCGAAACCTTAAAGGCTCAAAACCCCGATATTGAAATTTGGGCGGTTGAGCCCGAGCATGCGGCAATACTTGCAGGGGGCAATATTGGCACCCATATCCAAATGGGTATAGGCGACGGGATTATTCCCGATGTTTTAAATCAAAAAATTTATGATGATATTTACATTGTAACCGATGAGGAGGCACTGCAAACCGCAAAGAATTTGGCACGCCTTGAGGGTATAATGTGCGGCATTTCCAGTGGAACAAATGTTGCGGCGGCGTTAAAGCTTGCTGAAAAATTAGGCGAGGGTAAAACCGTTGTAACCGTTTTGCCCGATACGGCGGAAAGGTATTTTTCCACCCCATTATTTGACGATTAATTAACGGAGGTATAGATATGAAAATCGATTCAATTTGCGTTCAGGGAACATATAAGCCGAAAAACGGCGAGCCAAGGGTTGTTCCCATCATCCAAAGCACAACCTATAAATATGATTCCTCAGTTGAAATGGGCAACCTTTTCGATTTAAAGGAAAGCGGCTATTTCTATTCAAGACTGCAAAACCCCACCTGCGATAATGTGGCATCAAAAATTGCCGCACTTGAGGGCGGCGTGGCAGGCATGCTTACAGGCTCGGGTCAGGCAGCTAACTTTTATGCCGTATTTAACATTGCCCAGGCAGGGGACCATATCGTTTCTTCATCTGCAATTTACGGCGGAACCTTTAACCTTTTTAATGTTACAATGCGTAAATTAGGTATTGATTTTACCTTTGTTTCTCCACATGCTACCGAGGAGGAAATTCAAAACGCCATAAAACCCAACACCAAGGCAATTTTCGGCGAAACAATTTCAAACCCCAGCCTTGATGTGCTTGATATTGAAACTTTTGCAAGGGTTGCTCACAAAAACGGTATTCCCCTTATTGTTGACAACACCTTTGCCACCCCTATTAACTGCCGTGTTTTTGATTTCGGCGTTGATATTGTTACTCACTCCACCACAAAGTATATGGAGGGCCATGCCTCAACCATCGGCGGTGCTATTGTTGACAGCGGTAATTTCGATTGGGCGCAAAATGATAAATTCCCCGGTCTTACAACCCCTGATGACAGCTATCACGGTATTGTTTATACCGATACCTTTGGCAAGGGGGCATATATAACAAAGGCAACGGTTCAGCTTATGCGTGACCTTGGCTCTGTTCAGTCTCCAAACGATGCATTTTTGTTAAACGTCGGTCTTGAAAGCTTGCATCTTCGTATGCAGCGCCATTGTGAAAATGCACTTGCAGTTGCAAAATATTTGCAAAAGCACCCAAAGGTTACTTGGGTTAAGTGTGCAATGCTGCCTGAGGATGACCAATACGAGCTTGCTAAAAAGTATATGCCAAATGGCACTTGCGGCGTGGTTTCCTTTGGTATTAAGGGTGGCAGAGATGCTGCAACCAGATTTATGGATTCCCTTGAAATGGCGGCAATTGTTACCCATGTTGCCGATGCACGCACCTGTTGCCTGCACCCTGCCTCAACAACCCACAGGCAGCTTACAGACGAGCAACTTGAGGAATGCGGCGTAAGCCCTGATTTAGTTCGTTTCTCCTGTGGCATTGAAGCAGCCGAGGATATTATTGCCGATATTGAGCAGGCGCTCCAAAAGGCATAAAATTACATAATTAAATCCGTAAGTGCTTTTGTTAGCGCCTACGGATTTTTTACTGTATTGACTTTTGATGTGGTAAATTATATTATAGCATTATGAAGATATTACTTATTGCAGATGTTCACAACAGACCGAAATCAAGCTCGCTTGCACACAAAATAACCCTTTCAACCCTGTCAAGGGTAATAAAAAACACAGAGTGTGATTTGATTGCGTTTTTAGGGGATATAGTGCACGGCCCCGATTTTCAAATTGTTGATGACTCTTATGAAAAATACCTGCGCCAGGTGCTGGATTTAACCCATGGTAAAAAATTTGCAACGGTTTTCGGCAATCATGACGATGAATGTGACATAACAAAAAATGAAATATTGCAGATTATTTCTACATACCAAAACTCAATAACCCAGGGCTGCAATTATGTTTATGAGAAGGATGACGAGGTGCTGCTGTTTATTGACAGCGGCAATTATTATGACGGCGATGAAAGCCTTTATGCCACAGTGCCCCAAGAAACCATTGATTGGGCGGTTAACGAGCTGAAGGGCAGGGGTAAAAAAGCAATAATGTTCCAGCATATTATTGTGCCCGATATTATCGCCTGCCTTGACGAATACCCCCGCTTTAAGCCCTTTTGCGTTTACGGCGACGGTAAATGGGTAAAATTTAAAAAGGGCATACACTATAAGGGCTTTTTAGGGGAGCGACCCTGCCCGCCGGATATTTCAACAGGCCAGCTTGAACAGCTTTCGCCCTACCTTAAGGCAGCTGTGTTCGGTCATGACCATATTAATAATTTTGAAATTATCGTTGATGGAGTAAAGCTTATTCAATGCCCGGGCTGCGGCAGCAATTGCTATGATAAGCATTATCCCTCAAGCGTTAAGCTGCTTGATACCAAAACCCTTAAAAGTAAGGATATTTATCTTACATTATAATACCGATAACACAAGAAAAAGGCTTTAGCATAATCGTGCTAAAGCCTTTGATACTATATTAATAACTGTAATGGTTATCCTCCAAAACAGAGTGAGCGCATTTGATTCCGTCCACCGCTGCGGAAACTATTCCGCCGGCGTAGCCTGCACCCTCTCCGCAGGGATAAACGCCGCTTATGTTGCACTGCAAATACTCGTCTCTTAAAATTCTTACAGAGCTGGAGCTCCTTGTTTCAGGTGCGGTTAACACTGCGTCATACAGGTTAAAGCCGTTAAGCTTTTTATCCATTTCAACAATGGCGGATTTCATTGTTTTTGAAACCTTTTCGGGCAGGCAAAGGTCAAGGTTGGTTAAGGTAACCCCTGTGGGGCAGGTCGGCTTAACAGAGCCAAGTGCCTTTGATTCAATACCCTTTAAAAAGTCGCCCACAAGCTGTGCCGGAGCCTTGTAGCTTGCACCTGCAAGCTCGTATGCGTTGTGCTCGATTTCTCTTTGATAATAAATTCCGGCAAGTGGATGCTCGCTGGGAAAATCCTTAGTTTCAATGCCCACAAGCAGTGCAGCGTTTGAATTTTCGCCGTCCCTTGCAAGGGAACTCATACCGTTAACTATTACGCCCTTTTTTTCGCTTGCGGCGGCAACAACCGTTCCGCCCGGGCACATACAAAATGTATAGGCGCCCCTTTCGTGCAAGCCGTGGCAGGCAAGCTTGTAATCAGCCGCACCCAATTTGGGGTGGTCGGCGAATTTGCCGTACTGCGCCTTGTTAATCAGGCTTTGGGGGTGCTCAATCCTTGCACCCACGCTAAAGGGCTTTTGAATTATCTCAACACCTAAATGGTAAAGCATTTCAACGGTGTCACGGGCACTGTGACCGATTGCCATTATAACGCTGTCGGTTTCAATATCAATTTGCTCGCCCTTGTGGATACAGGTAACCCCGTGAACAAAGCCGTTGGCAACCAAAAGTCTTTCCAACTTCCATTCAAGCCTTACCTCGCCCCCAAGGCGTTCAATTTTTTTTCTTATATTTTTGACAACAATTGCAAGCCTGTCCGTTCCGATATGGGGTTTTGATGAATACAAAATCTCCTCCGGTGCTCCTGCCTCGTACAGCTCCAGCAGCACCTTGCGTATAAACGGGCTTTTAATGCCTGTTGTCAGCTTGCCGTCTGAAAATGTGCCTGCACCGCCTTCACCGAACTGAACATTGGATTCCTCGTTCAGCACACGCTTTGTCCAAAATTCGTTAACATCCTTTTGCCTTGAGTCAATATCCTTGCCACGCTCCAATATAATGGGTCTTAAGCCTGCCTCGGCAAGTATAATTCCCGCAAGCATTCCCGCAGGGCCAAAGCCCACAACGATGGGCCTGAACTGTGACTTTCGGTTGTTTGCAGGCAGCTCATATTTATAAGGCTTAACAATCATGACCTTGTTTGATTTGCACTTTGAAACAACCTGCTCCTCGTCAAGGGTAATTTCAACCTCCACGCTGTAGGTAAAGTGAACATCGTCCTTCTTCCTTGCGTCAACGCTTTTTTTGAATATTGTCAGCTTTGTTATATACTTTTCGTTAATTCTTAACACCTTGGCGGCTTTTGATTTTAATAAATTCTCGCTGTCGTCAAGGCTAAACTTAATTTCGTTAATTCTTATCATGTTTTTTGCCTGTAATGCTGTCGGCAGCCTTAATTCCGCTTAAAAAAGCATAGTTAAGGTTAAAACCGCCGCACATAAACTGACTGTCGGTCAGTTCTCCTATAATATAAAGGTTTTTATTAATTAAAGATTGGTTGTTTTTGTCAAGCTCGCAAAGGGGCACGCCGCCCTTGGTTATCTGGGCAAAATCAAAGCCCTTTGTGCCTGTAATTATAAGCCGCCAATTTTTAGCGTATTTTGCGGTAAGACGGCTGTTGCCGTCTGCCTGCTTTAACAAAACAGAACAAAGCTTTTTTGGCAAAATACCCTCAAGGCTGCCGAACCTGTTGATGTGCTCCTCCAGCTGTTTTTCTGTAAATTCCGGGGCAAAGTCAATGCTTGCAATATATTTGCTTTTGCCGCTTTCTATTTTATTGTCGCTTACATATCTTGATAAATCCATTACCACAATGCCTGATATGCCGTAGTCAGCAAACAAAAGCTCGCCGTATTCACTTGCAACGGTGTTGCCGTTTTCCTCAATTGACACACGGCATTTTGAGCGAGTGCCCTTAAGCACACGGCAGTGCTTGCTGGAGGATTTAAGCATTACCAAGGCAGGGGAAAGCTCGGTAAGGCTGTGACCGAAGCTTTTAACCATTGCGTATCCGCTTCCGTCAGAGCCTAAGGCACTTTGCGCCATTCCGCCCGTTGCCAAAACAAGGGCATCGCTTGTGAATTTGCCTTGGTTTGTAAAAACGGTGTATTTGCCGTTTCTCTTTTCAACGCCTTTAACATAGGCCTGCAAAACAATATTAATGCCCAGGCTTTCGCAATTGTTGCGAAGAACATCAACAACCGTTGACGCCTGGTTTGAATAGGGGTACACCCTGCCTGCCGAATCGGTTCTTAATTCAAGGCCTATTGAATTTAAAAAGCGGACAGTTGTTTCGTGACCCTCTGCCCGTGTGTTGGTAATATTGCACCTGCCGTTGCCGGTGGCGTGGATTTTTTTGCATATTTCCTCAAGATGTTCCAATACTGTAACATTTGCACAAGGGTTATTCTGTTTTATTCTTACGGCGCAGGCAATGCCGCCGGCACCGCCGCCGATAATGGTTACATCCATAGTATGCCCTCATATTGGTATTTGCACGGCAATATTACAGCAGATAAGTGTTGAAAACCGTGTTACTATATGTTAATATAAAACGAAAAAAATTGCAATATGTTTTCAAAAAGAAAAAAACTATTGACTTGCTTGGCTAAATGTGATATATTCTTTATACCTCGTGGAGGGCTTTATTTTTTTGCCTTTTTTAAAGCGGATGCTTATGAGCGTGATATGCACCGTTTCAACTAACGAGGGAGATTGTTATCGAAATATTTTAGGAGGTGCCGAAATGAGAGTTAAAGTAACTTTAGCTTGCACTGAATGCAAACAACGCAATTACAACACAATGAAAAACAAGAAAAACACACCTGACAGACTTGAGATGAACAAGTATTGTCCATTCTGCAAGAAGCACACTGTTCACAGAGAAACAAAGTAATAGGAGGAATAACGATGGCTGAAGAAAAGAAAGCTAAGACTGCCAAGGCAGACAAATCTAACAAAAAGTTAGAAAAGTCTGACAAGAAAAAGTCAAAGAAAAACCCTTTCAAGTCAATCGGAAGCTTCTTTAAAAGTGTTAAAAGTGAAGGTAAAAAGGTCGTATGGCCTAACGCTAAAGAGGTATGGAAGAATACTTTAGTTGTTCTTGTAGTTATCCTTGTTATAGGTGTTGTTATTTTCGCTATTGATTCAGGTCTTACCCAAGGCATGAAGGGAATAAAGAAGTATGCTGACGAGAGAAAGGCTTCGCAAGAGGCTGAGTTATCTACCGAGGCAAGCTCAGACCTTAGTGCTGTTACACAGGCTGATACCACAGCTGCCACAACAGACACCGAAACTACTGCTGATTCTCAAACAGCCGAATAATCAGGGAGGCTAATATGGAAGAAGCAAAATGGTATGTTGCACACACATTTTCCGGTTACGAAAATAAAGTTGCAAGCGACCTTATGATTAAGGTTGAAAATCAAAATTTGTCAGACATGATACAAGAGGTTGTTGTTCCCACCGAAACCGTTGTTGAAATCAAGGAGGACGGCACAAAGAAGGAAGTTGAAAGAAAAATCTTCCCAAGCTATGTTCTCGTTAAAATGGTTATGACAGACGATACCTGGTATGTTGTTCGCAACACAAGGGGATGCGCCGGCTTTGTAGGCCCTGAGGGCAAGCCCGTTCCTTTAACAGAGGAAGAGGTTAAAAACCTTGGCGTTGAAAAGGTATCGGTTGAGGTTTCCTACGATGTGGGCGATCTTGTAAATGTTATTGACGGTCCTCTCGAGGGCTTTTCAGGAACTGTTGAGGCACTTGATGTTGCCAACAACAGCGTGCAGGTTATCGTGTCCATGTTCGGCCGTGATACATCTGTTGATTTCGAGCTTGACCAGTTGGAAAAGGTCAGCGATTAATTTCAGTAATTCGCAGCAAGGCTGCATTTTACCGCTTTTCGCTATTTATAGCGTTCAAGTGAGTGGGAGGAGATATACTTCTCCGCCAAATACCACATTTTTAGGAGGAAAAAATTATGGCTCAAAAGGTAGTAGGTTTAATTAAACTTCAAATTCCTGCCGGCAAAGCAACTCCTGCACCACCTGTTGGTCCTGCACTTGGTCAACACGGTGTAAACATTGTTGCTTTCACAAAGGAATTCAACGAAAGAACAAAGAACGATGTTGGTCTTATCATCCCTGTTGTTATCACAGTATATGAAGACCGTTCATTCACCTTCGTTACAAAGACACCGCCTGCAGCAGTTCTTATCAAAAAGGCTTGCGGCATTGACAAGGCATCAGGTGTTCCTAACAAAACAAAGGTTGCAACAATTTCAAAGGCAGATGTTCAAAAGATTGCCGAAACAAAGATGCCTGACCTTAATGCTGCTTCACTTGAGGCTGCTATGTCAATGATAGCAGGAACAGCTCGCAGCATGGGTATAGTAGTAGAAGACTAATTCCCCGTGTGGGAGGAAAAATCCGATTAACCACTGGAGGTAATTTATAATGAAACACGGAAAGAAATATACAGACGGTGCGAAATTAATTGATCGTGCCAATTTATACACAGAGAAGGAAGCACTTGACCTTGTAGCTCAAACTGCTAAGGCTAAGTTTGACGAAACAGTTGAGGTTCACGTTCGTCTTGGCGTTGACTCCCGTCACGCTGACCAACAGGTTCGTGGTGCAGTTGTTCTTCCAAACGGAACAGGTAAGGATGTAAGAGTTGCAGTTTTCGCTAAGGGCGACCTTGCAAAGGCAGCTCAAGAGGCAGGCGCCGATGTTGTAGGCGATGCAGACCTTGTTACAAAGATTCAAGGCGGCTGGATGGATTTCGACGTTGCAATCGCATCTCCTGACATGATGGGCTTTGTAGGCCGTTTAGGTAAGGTTCTCGGCCCTCGTGGTCTTATGCCTTCACCAAAGGCAGGCACAGTTACCATGGATGTTGCCAAGGCTGTTACCGAGGCAAAGGCAGGTAAGATTGAGTACCGTCTTGACAAAACAAACATTATCCACTGCCCAATCGGTAAAGTATCATTCGGTACCGACAAGCTTCTTGAAAACTTAAATGCTCTTCTTGATGCAATCATTAAGGCAAAGCCAGAAGCAGCAAAGGGTCAATACATTAAGTCTTGCGCTATTGCTTCAACAATGGGCCCCGGCATTAAGATTAACCCAAACAAGGTTGGCTCAGCTGCATCAGCAGAGTAATTAACCTTAAAATTTAGGTGTTGACAAGGCAATTGCTTTGTGATACAATATACAAGCTGTTCAACCAAAGACAGTAGGTGCCGTTATCGGCGTAAGCATAGCGCCTACCGAGGAATGAGCATTATGTAGCACTTTGTGCAAATTATGTAATGTCTGTGCATCCTCGGCTGAGGATGCACTTTTTATATTTGGATAACAGCTCCAAGCCCGCTTTTGCGGCAAATAATTATGGAGGTAAACTAAATGCCAAGCACAGTAGTTCTTGAAAAGAAAAAGCAACAGGTTGCTGATCTTTCAGCAAGAATTAAAGAGTCATGCGCAGGCGTAGTTGTTGACTACAAGGGTATCAACGTTGAAGACGACACAAAGCTCAGAAAAGAGCTTCGTGAAGCAGGCGTTGTTTACACAGTTGTTAAAAACTCAATTCTTCAGCGTGCAGCTGAGGACGCAGGCCTTGCAATTGACGGTTCAGTAGTTGAAGGAACAACAGCCGTAGCAACAAGTGTTGACGATTACGTAGCAGCAGCTCGTATTCTCAACAAATATGCAGAAGGACATGACAATTTCAACATCAAAACAGGTTATCTTGACGGTGCTGTAATTGACAACTCAGAGGTTATAGCTCTTGCTAAGCTTCCTTCAAGAGAAACCCTTCTTGCTACTATCGCAAGTGTTGTTGTTGAGCCTATCGCTTGCATCGCTCGTGCAGTTAATGCACTTGAGGAAAAGGGCGGCGCTCAAGCAGCAGACGAAGCAGCTCCCGCAGAGGAGGCTCCTGTTGAGGAAGCACCTGCAGAGGAAACACCGGCTGAAGAAACAGCTGAATAATCATTTTTTAAAATAACTTTTACGGAGGAAATAAAAATGGCATCAGAGAAGATTACAGCAATTGTTGATTCAATTGCAGAGCTTACAGTATTAGAGCTTAAGGAGCTCAAAGAAACAATCGAGGAAACATTTGGCGTTACTGCAGCAGCAGTAGCAGTTGCAGCAGCTCCGGCAGAGGGCGGCGCAGCAGCAGCTGAAGAGAAGACAGAGTTTGACGTTGTTCTTACAGACGTTGGCGCAAACAAGATTCAGGTTATCAAGGCTGTTCGTGAAGCAACAGGTCTTGGCCTTAAGGAAGCAAAGGCTATCGTTGACGGTGCTCCTGCAACCGTTAAAGAGGCTGTTCCAACAGCTGACGCTGAGGCTCTTAAGGAAGCTCTTACAGCAGCAGGCGCTACTGTTGAGCTTAAGTAATTTAGTTACAACTAAATCCATAATTAAAACACCGTATGTTATCATACGGTGTTGTTTTTTCGCATTATTATTTAATATATTAAAAATGCTAAAAGGTATTTACTTTTTCAGCCGGGTGTATTAAAATTAGTATTCAGTATTAAACTTACACTTTGCAATACAAATGTGTTAGGAGCAATGAAATGAATTTCAGAACGGAAGCAAAAATCAATGTTAATGCGTTAATGCATAACTATAACATAACCCGTGCAAGGCTGCCTGAAAATGTTAAGGTATTGGTTGTTGTAAAGGCTAATGCCTACGGCCACGGCGCTGTTGAAATTGCCAAGCTGCTTGATAATAAGTGCGACTTTTTCGGCGTTGCCTGCGTTGAGGAGGCAATTGAGCTTAAGCTTGCAGGCATTAAGTCAAAAATTTTGATTTTAGGCCATGTTTTCACGGAAAACTATGAAAAAGTAGTTGAAATGGATATTCGTATTCCGATATTTTCTTTGGAGGACGCACAAAAGCTTTCCGCCCAGGCTGTTAAACAGGGCAAAAAGGCGTATTTTCACTATTGTGTTGACACGGGAATGAGCCGTATCGGCTTTCAGGTTACGGAAAATGACGCTGATATTTGCAAAAAAATCGCTGAGCTGCCGGGGATTGAGGCAGAGGGCATATTCTCCCACTTTGCAACTGCCGATGAAAGGGATTTAGCAAAGGCAATTGCCCAAAGAAACGCTTTTGAAAGATTTATTAAAATGCTTGACGATAGGGGAGTAAAAACGCCCATTAAGCACATTAATAACAGCGCAGGCATAATGAATTTTGACAGGTGCTTTGATATGTGCCGAATGGGAATTATTACCTACGGAATGTACCCCTCCGAGGATGTGGATAAGTCACTTCTTGACCTTCAGCCGGTAATGGAGTGGACCACACGCATTTCCCATATCAAAACCCTTGAGGCAGGCAGAGAAATTTCCTACGGCGGCACCTATGTTACCAAAGAGCCACGAACAATTGCAACACTTCCCGTGGGTTATGCTGACGGCTACCCACGCTCCCTTTCAAACAAGGGCAGGGTGCTTATTAACGGCGAATTTGCCCCCATTGTCGGCAGAGTTTGTATGGACCAATTTATGGTTGATGTAACCCATATTGACAATGTGAGCGACGAAACTGAGGTGGTTTTGGTCGGCGCTCAGGGGGATAAGGTTCTCTCAATGGAGGAGGTGGCAAATGCCGCACATTCATTTAACTACGAATTGCCCTGCAGAATTGCCCACCGTGTGCCCAGAACATATTATCTTGACGGCAAGCTAATTGCCGTAAGCGAAACATATTAATATAATAAAGCCTGAACCTTTGAGCGCAACACTTCTCGGTTCAGGCTTTTTATTTTTCATATTTATTGTTAGCTTTGGCGTTTTTAAGCTTTTTCATTAATTCCTAACAGATAATCCGACGATACATTGAAAAATTTGCACAGTGATACAATATCGTCAATACTCGGTTCATATTTGCCACGCTCAATATACGAAATTTTGCGCTGGGTCATATTTACCTGTTCGCCAAGTTCACTTTGGGTTAAATCCTTATCCTCACGCAGATTCCGTATCCGTTCGCCAAAACTCAAATTCATTTGTATCACCGAGGTTATTTTATCATAGACGGAAAGTATCTATTGACAAATAGACGGAAAATGTCTATACTCGTTATATTACATGTGTAAGGAGAATATACAATGACAAAGAAACATAAAAAAATTATTGCGGCAGTTATCGTTATTATTCTTGCGTTTTTAGCTTTGATGTATTGCAAAATAATTCCATCTATTATGGTAAGCAAAGCTATATCCGCAATTGACAGAGATGATGTTTCAACATTTGAAAAGTATTATGAAATGCCTGATTACTCGCCGTTTAGGTTTGCAAAAAGAGATGTTGACTCATATATAAATGAGCAGGAAAGCAAAGTTGCAGATGAAATTAATGAGAAGTTTCAGAATTTTGAAACCAAAAGCGAAATAGAAAAATATGTTAAGAAAAAATACCCTGTACTTTATCGTTATTGCTTAAGAAGCAACAGCAGATATACAAGTTACATATTGACTGCACAAATTAACAGTAAACAGAAATGTATTGAATGGAAAAGTGATGCGGAAGAATTGTCACAGCGCATAGAAACCTTAAAATCCCAAATGACGCCGGGTGCAAGAGATTCGATTAACGTTACAATGGATATATCCTTAGAACTTCAAGGATGCCAAGGAACATTATATGACCTTGAGGCTCAAGCAAATAAAGAAGATTTGACGTATGTTAACAAAATCAAACCGATTTTGGATGACCTTGGCTCAGAGCTGGAAGAACTTGAGCAAGAAATAAATGAATGGTAAATAAAAAGTTGTACCAAAGACCTTATAACACCTGTTGGTACAGCACAATCAAAAATCCCCCATGCTTGTTGCATAGGGGATTAGTTATTTTATGTATTGCTGCCTGTCTTTTGTTTTGCGGCAAGATTTTTAAATTTTTTGTGCTTTTTCAGGTAAATAACAGCCAGGGGAATATCGGCAAGCAGCCAAGCGGCAGGTGCCGCATAGCAAACTGCGTTAAAGCCAAGCACCGGCGTTAGCACAAAGGCAATTGCAAGGCGGCCTATAAGCTCCCCGGCGCCTGCAATGGTGTTTGAATATGTAAAGCCCAAGCCCTGCAATGTGTTCCTTAGCACAAACAATATTGCAACAAGGCTGTAACATTCTGCAGTGGCGATGATATATTGCTTTGCCGCCGCCATAATTTCGGCGTTGGGCTCTGTCATAAACAGCGAAACGGTGGGCAAGCCGATTAAATACAGCGTCAGGCTCATTATAACCGACACAATAATATCGGCAATGAATATTTTTTTAACGGATTTTATGATTCGCTCATAATTTTGTGCGCCGTAGTTTTGACCCACAAAGGTTTGGGTTGCAACGCCCAGGCCTGACATTGGTATGTTTGTAAGATTTTCAACCCTGCCTGCGGCGGTAAAGCCGGCAATAACATTTGCGCCGAAGGAATTAACGGCGCTTTGCAGGCACATTGAACCAACAGATGTTATTGTAAACTGCAATGAAACGGGAATACCCAGCTTGATTTGCTCCCAAGCTGTTGACATATTCGGCTTTAGGTCGCTTTTTTTAATTTCAACATCCTTGTTATATTTAATAACATAAATGCCGATTAAAAGTGCGGCCACAATGTCTGCAATAAGGGTTGCCCAGGCAGCGCCCTTAACGCCCCAGCCGAAATTTTTAACAAACAGCAGGTCAAGAATAAAATTAACAACAACGCTGATTATAAAGAAATACAGCGGCTTTTTGCTTTCGCCCACAGCCCTTGAAATGGCGGTAAAGTTGTTTGAAAGCATTTGAAAGGGGACTGCAAAATACAAAATGTTAATATAATCGGCAGATAATTCGATTATTTCATCGGGAGTGCCTATTACCTTAAGCAGCGGCCTTGAAACAATGTGCGCCGCAATAACAATTATCACTCCCAGCAAAAGGGCAACAACAATGCTGCTGCCGGCATAGCGTGAAAGCCTTTTTTTATCATCAGCGCCGAATGCATGGGCAACGGGTATGGTAAAGCCGCTGGTTAAGCCCAGGGCGGCGCCCACTATAAACGAGCTGATTGCCCCAACATTGCCGACGGCGGCGAGGGCGTCGGTGCTGACATATCTGCCGACTATTATATTGTCAACAAGGGAATAGTTATATTGCAGCAGCGATGAAAGCATTATGGGAAATGCAAACAGCACAATGCTTTTTATAGGGCTGCCATACAGCATACTGTTCTTTTTCATTTTTACACACCTTAAAATATGTATAATATTTATTAGTTTATTATATAATATTGGGTAGCAAATGCAAGCATAATATTACATTTTGACTAAAAAATTTATATTGATTTATTTTTAACAATAATATATAATAAAGAGTGGTATGCATCGGGTATTTGTTAAAATATCCCAAGGCTTAGAAAAATAAAGACGAGAGAGGTAATTATCATGGATGCATTAAACAAAAAAACTATTGAAGATATTGACGTAAAGGGCAAAAGAGTTCTTGCTCGTTGTGATTTTAACGTTCCCCTTAAGGACGGCGAAATTACAAACGATAAGAGAATCGTTGCGGCTCTTCCAACAATTAAGTATTTAATGGAAAACGGCGCAAAGGTTATTCTTTGCTCACACCTTGGCAGACCTAAGGGAGAGTATAAGCCGGAGTTTTCATTGGCACCTGTTGCTAAAAAGCTTTCAGAGTATCTTGGCGTTGAGGTTAAGCTTGCAGAGGACCCTGAGGTTGTAGGCGAAAACGCAAAGGCTATGGCTGCCGACCTTAAGGACGGCGAGGTTATGCTTCTTGAAAATGTTCGTTACAGAAAAGAAGAAACCAAGAATGAAGAAAACTTCTCAAAGGAGCTTGCTTCACTTGCAGATGTTTTTGTTAACGACGCTTTCGGCACCGCTCACAGAGCACACTGCTCAACCACAGGCGTTGCATCATATCTTCCTGCTGTATGCGGCTACCTTATCCAGAAAGAAATTAAGTTTATGGGCGGCGCTCTTGCAGATCCTAAAAGACCGCTTGTTGCAATTCTCGGCGGCGCTAAGGTATCAGACAAAATCGGCGTAATTTCAAACCTTATTGAAAAGTGCGACACCATCATCATCGGCGGCGGTATGGCTTATACCTTTATGAAATATATGGGCCACTCAATCGGTACGTCTCTCCTTGAAGAGGACTGGGTAGAAAAGGCAGGCCAAATGATGGCTGACGCTAAGGCAAAGGGTGTTAACTTCCTTATCCCTGTTGATAACAAGGTTGGTAAGGAGTATGCCGAAAACACCGAATCTATGGTTGTTAATTCAGACGAAATCCCTGACGGCTGGATGGGTCTTGACATCGGCCCCGAGTCACAGAAAATTTTTGCTAACGCTATCAAGGGCGCAGGCACAGTAATTTGGAACGGACCTATGGGCGTTTCAGAGTGGGCTAACTTTGCTTCGGGCACAGTTGCTGTTGCAAATGCAGTAGCCGAGTCAGGCGCAATTTCAATCATCGGCGGCGGCGACTCTGTTGCAGCTGTTACAAAGCTTGGCTTTGCAGATAAAATGAGCCACATTTCAACAGGCGGCGGCGCATCACTTGAATTCCTTGAGGGCAAGGAGCTCCCGGGTATTGCAGCTCTTCAGGATAAAGACTGATTGTGAGCAGATATATAAGGCAGGTTCAAACTGCGTTACCCCCACAGCAGGCGGTTGCGGTTATTAACAATTTTTATGCCGCAAACGGCTTTTCACAATACAACTACAATAACGAATTGTGGTTTAAAAAAGGCGGCGTTTTCTTAGGCCCCCGTGTTATGCGGGCTTTGGTTTACGGCAACACCGTTGTTATAGAGGGCTTTGTAAGATACGCAATTTTACCGGGCGTTTATGTGGGCGAAATCGGCGATGACGGCTTTGTGGGAGCAATTCCTCAATCAAAGCTGAAAAAGAATATTGCAGATTTAACAGCACAGCTCGGCAGCGCAAATGTCGGCGGATATGCACAGCAAAATGTGCAATACCGGCAGGCTGTTGAAATACCACACATGTTTTGCCCTGCCTGCGGCAATGCCGTTGACGGCGGCAGTGTGTTTTGCCCCAATTGCGGAAATAAATTACGATAAAAAGCCTATACTTATTTAAGGAGATATAAAATGAAAAAGGATTTAAGAAAAGCAGTTATTGCAGGTAACTGGAAAATGAACAAAACTCCTGCACAAACAACAGAACTTATCAATGCAATGAAGCCGCTTGTAGCAGATGCTGACTGTGGCGTTGTGCTTTGCGTTCCTTTTGTTGATATTCCTGCAGCAGTTGAGGCTGCTAAGGGCTCAAATATTAAAATCGGCGCTGAGAATGTTCACTTTAAAGACAGCGGCGCTTACACCGGCGAGGTTGCAGCAGATATGCTCCTTGAGCTTGGCGTTGAATATGTAGTAATCGGCCACAGCGAAAGAAGAACATACTTTGGCGAAACCGACCAAACAGTTAACCTTCGCACACTCAAGGCTCTTGAAAAAGGCCTTAAGCCAATTGTTTGCGTTGGCGAAACTCTTGAGCAAAGGGAGCTTGGCTACACAGAAACCTTGTTAAAGTATCAAACAAAGATGGCTCTTACAAATGTAACTGCAGAGCAACTTAAGGATGTTATTATTGCTTACGAGCCTGTATGGGCTATCGGCACAGGCGTTACCGCTACTGCTGACCAGGCAGACGAGGGCAACGGCTTTGTTCGTGCAGCTATTGCAGAGGCTTACGGCGCAGACGCTGCAGAAACAGTAACAATTCAGTACGGCGGTTCAATGAACGCTAAAAATGCTGACGAGCTTGTTTCAAAGGTTAATGTTGACGGCGGTCTTATCGGCGGCGCTTCACTTAAGGCTGAGGATTTCTCAATCATTGTTAAAGCCGCTTCAAAATAATTGTATTTTAAGGCTCCCGTCAGGGAGCCTAATGTGTTAAATATAGGAGATTTTGCAAAATGAAAAAAACCAATGTACTTTGCATTATGGATGGTTTCGGCCACAATAAATCAGATTACGGCAACGCAGTTGCAGCTGCAAAAAAGCCTAATCTTGATATGCTTATGGAAAAGTACCCATACACCTACATCGGTGCTTCCGGCCTTAATGTCGGCTTGCCTGACGGCCAAATGGGTAACTCTGAGGTAGGCCACACAAATATGGGTGCCGGCAGGGTTGTTTATCAGGAATTAACAAGGATTACAAAGGCTATTGAGGACGGCGACTTTTTTGAAAACGAGGCATTAAGGGCTGCTGTTCAAAATGCTATTGATAACAATTCGGCATTGCACCTTATGGGTCTTATGTCAAACGGCGGCGTTCACTCCCACAACACCCACATTTGGGCAATTGTTGAGCTTGCAAAAAGAATGGGCCTTGAAAAGGTTTATCTTCACTGCATTATGGACGGCCGTGATGTTCCCCCAACCTCAGGTAAGGACTTTGTAGCCGAGGCTATTGAAAAAATGAACGAAATCGGCGTGGGCAAGGTTGCCACCGTTGTGGGCAGATACTACGCTATGGACAGAGATAATAACTGGGACAGAGTTAAAAAAGCTTACGACGCACTTGTATTCGGCGAGGGCATTCAGGCAAGCGACCCTGTTGAGGCTATTAAAAAATCTTATGAAACAATCGACGGCGACGGCAAGCATTTAACAGACGAATTTATTTTGCCCACCGTATGCCTTGAAAACGAGGGCAGAATTGCCGATAACGACAGCGTTGTTTTCTTTAACTTCCGCCCTGACAGAGCAAGAGAAATTACCAGAACCTTTGTTGACGATTATTTCAAGGGCTTTGAAAGAACAAGAGTTAAGGTTCACTATGTATGCATGACCCAATATGACGCTACAATGCCCAATGTTGATGTTGCATTTAAGCCGCAGTCACTTAAAAACACCTTCGGCGAATATCTTGCTAAAAATCACATGACCCAGCTCCGTATTGCCGAAACAGAAAAATATGCTCATGTAACCTTCTTCTTTAACGGCGGTGTTGAGGCTGTTAACGAGGGCGAGGACAGAATCCTTATTCCGTCCCCAAAGGTTGCAACTTATGATTTACAGCCTGAAATGAGCGCTTATATTGTTTCGGAAAAGCTTAACGAGGCTGTTAAATCAGGTAAATACGATGTGGTAATCGTTAACTTTGCAAACTGCGATATGGTTGGCCACACAGGCGTGTTTGACGCTGCCGTTGCCGCTGTTGAGGCTGTTGACAAATGCGTTGGCTCACTTTATGAGGCTGTTATGGAAAACGGCGGAACACTGTTTATTACCGCTGACCACGGCAATGCCGACCAAATGAAGGAGGCTGACGGCTCTCCCTTTACCGCACACACCACAAACGAGGTACCGTTTATCTGCGTTAACTGCGGCGATGTTGAGCTCCGTGAGGGCGGCAAGCTTTGCGACATTGTTCCCACAATGCTTAAGGTTATGAACCTTCCTCAGCCTGAGGAAATGACAGGCACATCGATTATTAAATAATTTTAGTCGATTTTTCAGCTGCTCGGGCAACCGGGCAGCTTTTGCATAATTTTAATGCAACATAAATACTATTATTAGAGGCGATTGGTGTGAAAACCACACTAATCAAATATAGCGCTTTCAAAATTTGCCTGGGGCGTAATTTTGGAATGATTGTAATCACCGTTTATTCCTGTTTAGGCAACGCAGGTTAATAGGGTGATTTTTAATAAACTGTTTGTTGCCTGAAAGGCTATGGTGATTATTATGTTTAAAGAAATTGCTTTTACCGATGTTAAAGAAAATGTTGTTGATTTGCTTAAAAATCAGTGGGCGCTTGTTACCGCAGGCAATAATGACGGTTTAAACACAATGACTGTTTCATGGGGCGCTGTTGGCGAGCTTTGGGCTATGGATATGGCGACAATCTATATTCGCCCTCAAAGATACACTGTAAATTATCTTGAAGAAAACGATTATTTCACTATTTCATTTTTTGACAGCGAATATCATTCTGCTCTTGCATTTTGCGGCGCAAAAAGCGGCAAGGATGTTGACAAGGTTAAGAAAACGGGCTTAACCCCTGTGCTTAACGAAAGCGCCCCTTATTTTGAGGAGGCAAAGCTGGTTCTTGTTTGCAAAAAGGTTGCAAAGAGCGAGTTTAAGCCGGAGCAAATGCTTGATAAATCAATTATTGATAAGCAATACCCTGCAAAGGATTTTCACTACATTTATTATGGAGCAATTGAAAAAGTATTGATTAAGGAATAATTTTAAACCGCCGATAAGGCGGTTTATTTTTTCTGCTTAAGCGGATTTTGTAATATCTGTAAAATTGCAATTGCATTTTTTGTGTATTATTGTGAGTTGTTTTAAACAGGCGTTTTTGATATACTTATTTATGAGGAAAATTTAAAAATTTCTTTAATGATTTTTAGTGAAAGGCAATGGAATTTATGAAAAAGACTATCAGTTTATTTTTAGCGTTTGTAATGCTTTGCTGCACTGTTGCAGGCACCGGCATTTCTGCCTATGCAAGCACAAGCGCTACCAAGGCAACCACTGTTGAGCAAGACACCGTTTACGAAATTCAAACGGAGTTTGACGAAAGAATTATTTATGAAATGGCACACAGCTGGGTTAAATTTAAGCCCACAAAAACAGGCACCTATGTGCTTTGGGCTGCGGCAGATACCGAAGAGGACCTTGCAGTGCCCATGATTTATACAAGCCTTACCGCTGCCAAGGAAAATGATACCTCAAAGGTTCTTCAGTATGACGGCGCAATGCAGGATTCAAAAAATAAATACCGTATCGGCTATGTTACCAATCTTACGGCAGATAAAATGTATTATATTGACATTTGCACACTTAATAAGAACAGCAATTTCTCCGAGCCGTTGGTAACCTTCTCTATTAAGAGCCATACCCACAATTATGCGGATTATACTATCCCTGCCGATACCGAAGAAGACGGCGAAACCGGCAAGGCCTGCAAGCTTTGCTACGCAAAAAAGAACACTAAGGCAATTCCTTATGTTAAAACAATTAAGCTTTCCGCAACCTCATACACATATAACGGCAAAACACGCAAGCCCACCGTTACTGTTAAGGACAGAAACGGCAAAGCCCTTGTTGAGGGTACAGATTACAAGCTTACCTACTCAAAGGGCAGAAAAAGCGTTGGCAGATACACCGTAACAGTTAAGCTTATCGGCAAATACGACGATACCGTTAAGAAAACCTTTACAATCAAGCCAAAGGCAACAAGCATTACCTCTGCATCTGCCGCTAAAAAGGCATTTACCGTTAAATGGAAAAAGCAAACAAGCCAAACAACAGGCTATCAGGTGCAATACAGCAGATATTCTTCATTTAAAAATGCCACAAGCGTTACTGTTTCCAAAAACAGCACCACCTCAAAGAAAATTACCGGCCTTGCAGGCAAGCAAAAATATTTTGTTCGTGTTCGCACCTACAAAACGGTAAACGGCACAAAGATTTACTCCTCCTGGAGCAAAACCAAAACCGTTACCACAAAAAAATAATCTAAATAATCAAACTAAGGCTCCTCTTGTTTCCCAGAGGAGCCTTTTGGCTGTCGAAAAAGTTTTTTCAGCATGCTGTGAGGCTGTTGAGAAAGGTTCTGAATTTCGTTTTCTTGCGAACTATGCTGTAACTCGTCAAAACACATTTCGTATAGAACAAAACAGAATTTTGTAACTATACTTCATATGTTTTTCCTCTTTCCAAAAAATCTATTGATTTTTTGGAAGCCTTATATATGCTTGTGAGCAAAAAACGAAAAACGCCAAAATCGCCGCAAACTCGATGTTTGCGGCAATTTTCTTTGAATTATATTGTTTGAAAAATTTTTTTGGTATAGGGTTGCCCATCCATACGCTTAATGTTTTACAAAACAACTTTGGCGTGTTTCAGGACCTTTATCGGCTGCCACACTGTTTTTTATTGTTTTATGCCCAATATATAATCAGCACTCACATTGTAATATTTGCAAAGGGCAATAATGTGCCTTACGGGTATTTCGTTTTCGCCCTTTTCATACCTTGAATAAACCTGCTGCGTGGTGCCCAGGTATTCGGCAATTTCTCTTTGGCTTTTGTCATTATCCTCTCTTAAATCACGGATTATATCAACATAAGTTTTCATAAAATCACTCCCAATAATCATTGTTTGTAATTTATCTTACAATACACCAAATATAGTGTATTGACATTACACCTGATGTGGTGTAAAATGCTTTTGAGGAGATGATTTTGTGAAAAAGATTTTAAGCTTGATTTTGTCCTTGACTATGGTTACTGCCGTAACCGCAGGCATAGACTTTTCCGCCTACGCTTATACTTATTACGAGAGCGAGGATAACGACGGCTATTCAACTGCCGACTATGTACCCGTTAACTCAACTATTTACGGTGTATGCACAGATAACAACGATTATGATTGGTACAAATTTACACTTGATTCCCCTGCAAAGGTAAATGTTGAGTTTTCCTTTAACCGTGCAGACAGTAGCGGCTATTGGTATGTTTGGATTTATAAATATACCGATAACGGGCTTTGTTCAGAATTAGATCTTGGTTTAATTAATCGTTATGACGGCCCATATACCTTTCCGTCTTTGGGACTCCCGGCAGGTACATATTTTGTAAGAGTGCTCTCATACATGGATGCTTTCGGCGTTAAATATTCGATTACTCCAAAATGCACCTACACATCAAATTGGGAAAGAGAGTTTAATAACGATTATACAACAGCTGACGCTCTCACATTCGGAACTACTCGCTACGGTGTATGCACAGGTTACAGCGATGAAGATTGGTATAAATTTACACTATCATCATCGGCTAAAATAAATGTTAATTTTACACATAACAAGAGTAATACAGATGGTCATTGGAGTGTTTACATTTATAAATATAACGGTAACGGATATCGTTTTCTATTAGATCATAATATGGTTTATTGCAGTGATGGAACATATACATTTTCAGATATGGAGCTGTCAAAGGGTACATATTTGGTAAAAGTGATTGCGGGTGACCGTTGTTATGACATTTACAATATTAAATACGGTGTAACGGTTAATTACTCCGTGCCTGCACCCTCAAGTTTAAAGGTTTCGTCAAGGGGAACTGCAAGCCTTAAGCTAAATTGGAGCAAGGTATCCGGTGCAAGCGGCTATCAGCTGCAACGCAAAAGCGGCAACAGCTGGAAAAATGTTACAACCACCTCGTCAAATACCGCAACGGTGTCAAACCTTGCAGCAGGCAGAACCTATCAATTCCGTGTTCGTGCATACAAAACCGTTTCAGGTAAAAAGTGCTATAGCTCCTGGCGCAGCCTGACAGCCTGCACAAAGCCCAAAGCCGTAAAGCTGACAGGCTTAAGCGCACAGGCATCAGGCCATGCAATAAAGGCAAGCTGGAACAAGGTGGGCGGCACTGCAAGCGGTTACCAAATTTATTGGGCAAAGGATAAAAGCTTTAATAATGTGGTTGCCAAAACAACTGTAAGCGGTCAGAGCAAAACCTCATACACAGGCAAGAATTTTACAAAGGGAAACAGGTATTATGTAAAAATCCGTGCATATAAAACAGTAAACGGCAAAAAATATTACGGCTCTTGGTCAAATGTTAAGAGCGTTAAGGCAAAATAAATATAAGCCCGGGGGAATTTGATTTTAACTAAAATTCTTCCCGGGGCTTTTTTAAATATAAAACTATTGATTTTTAAATATAATTAGTGTATAATACTTTTACGAAAAGAGTGCTTTTGTGTCTTTTGTGTAGCGTATGGGCCCTGTGCGACGGGATGCTACGAACCTTGTCAGGCGGGGAACCGAGCAGCAATAAGTGGATTATTCTGTGTGCCTCAGACAAGTCTGTACGTTACATAAAGGGTACAATGGCATTTTTTAATTTGAAGGAGGAAATGGTATGTATCAGGTTTTATACAGAAAATATCGTCCAAAATGCTTTGCCGATGTTTACGGCCAAGAGCATGTTACCTCCACATTAAAAAATGAAATTAAAAACTCCAGGGTATCCCACGCTTATTTGTTCACAGGGTCAAGGGGCACGGGCAAAACCACCTGCGCCAAAATACTTGCAAAGGCAGTTAACTGCCTGCACAGTGTTGACGGCGAGCCCTGCAACGAGTGCGAGGTTTGCAAAGGCCTTGAAAACGGCTCGATTTATGATGTGGTTGAAATAGACGCCGCATCAAACAACGGTGTTGACAATATCCGTGATTTGCGTGAGGACGCAAACTACACACCCACCAAGGGTAAATACAGGGTTTATATTATTGACGAGGTTCACATGCTGTCAATTAACGCCTTTAACGCCCTGCTGAAAACCCTTGAAGAGCCCCCGGCTCATGTAATTTTTATTCTTGCCACAACCGAGGTGCACAAGCTGCCTGCCACAATTCTTTCAAGGTGCCAGCGCTTTGATTTTAAGCGTATTCAGCCTGAAACAATGGCAATCAGGTTAAAGCAGGTTGCACAGCTTGAGGGCTTTCAACTTGATGATGACGCCGCAATTTTAATTGCCCGCATTGCAGACGGTGCTCTGCGTGACGGACTTTCAATACTTGACCAATGTGCAGGCAGAAGCCAAACCGTTACAAGCAAGCTTGTTTCGGAGGTTGCAGGCCTTGCAGGCAGGGAGGCTATGTATAAGCTGTCGGCCTGCGTTGCCCAAAGGGACAGTAACGGCGCCATGTCAATTATAAGCGAGCTTTACCAAAACAGCTATGATATGGAGCGGCTTTGTGTTGAAATGATTAACCATTTCAGGAACTTTTTGGTGGTTAAAACCGTTAAAAAGAGCCGTGAGCTTATTGTATGCACCGATGATGAATATGAAAGCATTTTAAATTCCGCAAAGGATTACACAATAGAGGGCGTATTAAATGCTCTTGATTTGCTCCAAAGCACCCTTGTTGCAATTAAGGGCGGAGCAAACGCAAGAATAGAGGTTGAAATGGCTTTTGTAAAGCTGTGCGAGCCTAAGCTTGACGAAACCATTGGCTCTGTGTTAGACCGTCTTTCAGCTGTTGAGAGGGCGGTAAAGAACGGCGTTGCAATTGAAAGCAAGCCTGTTCAAGCGCCCGAGCCGGTATCCGCACCGATTGCGGCTGCACAGCCTGAACCTGAAAAGCAGGCACCGCCGCAACAGGAAAGCACCGAAACAGCAAGCGCACCTGTGCCGGAGCCGATTGACGAGCCACCATTGCCGGAGCCTGCTCCCGATATGCGTGAGCAACAATATATCTCGGCACCGCCAGAGCCGCAGCAAACAGCACCTGCTCAGCGTGAAAGCACGGCAGCGGGGGATGTTCCGTTTTTGCAGTGGGGCGAGTTTATGGATGTGCTCCACAAGGAGGATATTGCGCTGTTCGGCGTTCTTAATGGTTCAAGGGGCTTTGTCAGGGGCGAGGATATTTTCCTTATTGACAGCCAAAACGCAACCGTTGGGGAATTTATAAAGGTTTCGACCCATTCCCGTGCAATTAAAAAAGCGTTGTACGAGGTAACGGGCAAAAAATACAGGCTTGGTATATTCAAGGGCAGGGAACCCCAAAACACTGTTAAAAGGGACCCCCTTGAGGATTTAATCAGCCAAATGCAAGGTAAAATCAACATTGATTTAAAATAAAGGAGATATATTTATGAAAGCAAGACTTCCAAAGGGTTACGGTGGGGGAGGCCCACAAAATATGCAGGCAATGCTTAAGCAGGCTCAAAAAATGCAGGAGCAAATTGAGGCAAAAAAAGCAGAGCTTGAGGAAAAAGAATATGTTGTATCATCAGGCGGTGGAATGGTTGAGGTAACCATGAACGGCAAGCACGAGGTTAAGGCTATCGGCATTAACCCTGAGGTTGTTGACCCTGAGGATGTTGAAATGCTTGAGGATATGCTTGTTGCGGCACTTAACGAGGCAACAAGGCAAATTGACGAAGAGGCTGAAAGAGAGCTTGACGGAGTTACCGGCGGCTTAAATATTCCAGGCCTTTAATAATCACAATAATTACTGAAAGCAGAGGTATGTTTTATGGCGTATAGTCTTGCACCGCTACAAAATTTAATAGACCAATTTGAGCGTATGCAGGGTATCGGCCACAAAACAGCCCAGAGAATGGCGTTTTATGTGCTTGGTTTGTCAGACGAGGAGGCAAATCAGTTTGCTAAGGCAATTACAGACGCACATACTAAAATTAAGCAATGCAAAATTTGCTGCGACCTTGCAGACGATGAGCTTTGCCCGATTTGTAAGGACAGCACAAGGGACAAAAGCGTTATTTGTGTTGTAGAGGACCCACGGGATGTGGTCGCAATTGAGCGCACCCACGAATACAAGGGCACATACCATGTTTTGCACGGTGCAATATCGCCTATGGATAACATCGGCCCTGACCAAATCCGCATTAAGGAGCTTATTGCAAGGTTAGGGGACGGCACTGTTGAAGAGGTTATTATGGCAACCAACCCCACTGTTGAGGGGGAGGCAACCGCCATGTATATTTCAAGGCTGTTAAAGCCGATGGGCATAACAGTCAGCAGGTTGGCATACGGCGTGCCTGTGGGCGCAGATTTAGAATATGCCGACGAGGTAACCCTGAGCCGTGCAATTGAGGGCAGGAGCCTGATTTAGTTTTAGAAAGGAATGATAGGCTGTGGCAGATGAAATTCAAACAATAGCACGAAATAAAAAAGCCTATCATGACTATTTCGTGCTTGACACCTACGAGGCAGGAATAGAGCTTTTCGGCACTGAAATAAAGTCAATCAGGGCAGGCAGGGTTAATCTTAAGGACTCTTTTTGTTCGGTTGACGACGGCGAAATGTACGCCATTGGAATGCATATTTCTCCCTATGAAATGGGCAACCGCTTTAACAGGGACCCAATGCGTAAAAAAAGATTGCTCCTTCACAAAAAGGAAATTATGAAGCTTTTCGGCGAATCGCAACAGCAGGGCTTGTCTGTTATTCCGCTGGAGCTTTATATTAAAAAGGGAAGAGCCAAGCTGCAAATCGGGCTTTGTAAAGGTAAAAAGCTTTACGATAAAAGGGCGGTCCAGGCTAAAAAGGATTCTAACAGAATGATTGAACGGGCTATGAAGGATAATTACAAGCAATGATAAGAGTTTGTATTGACTGCGGCAGGCAATTTGAAATAACCCCCGGCGAGGAAAGGTTTTATAAATCAAAGGGTCTTGATTTGCCAAAGCGCTGCAAGCCTTGCCGTGATAAAAAAAGGAGCATGAATAATGCTTCTGCAAGTAATTCACACTTAAATACCGAGCAATATTATTTGCCAAGGCGCTATAATCTCAACGCTAACGGTTATAATAACAGAGATGTTATTAAGGCTAAGAAAAAATCGCCTCTCGGTATCGGCGTGGCATTGGCTTTGGCTGTTATTTCTATTGTTTTGTTTGCTGTTGGGGGCACTGTCGGTTTATTCGGCATTGCAACATTGTTAACTTCGGTGCTTGTTTATATTTTTTCAAAAACCACCGAGGAAATAGACCTATCGTTTCATAGAAGGTATCCGCACAGGTTTTATGATGCAAAAGCACTGTATAAACATTATATAAAGCACGGTAGGGAAGTTAATTGCCACTCGCCCGAAGAGTATTTATCAAAGGCAAATAAGGTTGTTGAAAGCCGATTTGCTCAAACAAAGACCACGGTTGACGGCGATACTGCTTATTACATAGCTCAAACAGGCGAATTTGTAGTTGTTTCGCCACGCAATTATATAAGAACATATTATAAAGTAACCTATGGTTATTTTTTAAAACAATAATATATTATGGGGATGAAAGGATTTCGACGGGGTTGTTGAACCTTGGTCAGCGAGTAGTGGAGTTGCACCACTTAAAAAGTAACAACTTAAAATTAACTGACAATAAAACAGTTTCTTTGAAGGCTGCGTAAGCACCCTTCCGTTCTCCTTCGGTAGTGCCACGGACTGATTGAGAGCGTCGACTTAGTGGCGAACATGAATGGGGGAGCGCCTTGGCCCTCATCAGGTAATAAAGGCTACCGTAGCTGAAAGAATGTTTGCTTTCGTTCAGCGAGGGGAATCTTAAATAACAAACTACACTCGTAGAGCCCTTGGCAAGATAATTTCGGACGCGAGTTCGACTCTCGCCATCTCCACCAGCAAAGAATAATCCGAAACTTGTTATCATTAGCAACAGTTTCGGATTTTTTTATGCTTCATAATATGCTTACCTCGTTTAGCCAAACTTGCGTTGATTACTATAACATAAAATTAATCGTTTGTAAAACTTGGAAGTCGTTTTTTAAGTAAACAGCCTGTAATCTTGACAATGTAAAGCAATGCTGTTATACTGTATTATATAATATGCAACAAGCGTTGCAAAACACAAGTTTTAGTAAACTGCTAAGTTATGTTTTTGATTACAATGGAGGATTATGCAGCGCTTGGCTTTTTGAGAATAAGTAGCATATACATAATTAATGATACATAATCAGAGAGGAACACGCTATGAAATCACTGAAGGCTATTCAAACCATTTCCAAAATCGGGAAAATACTGAGTAAAATTGCGTTCGTTTTTTTCATAATCGGGGCTTGCTGTTGCGTTGTGGGTATGCTCAGCTTAGTTCTTGACAGCACAGGTGTAATTAAAATCGGCGGTTCGGCGGTGCAGGGAATAAAAATATACGGCGTTACCGTGCACGGCTTGCTTTCTGACCGTTTTGGCCTCAGCAGTGAAAGTATTGCCGCAACACTTTTCGGTTGGCTGATTATTTGCATTGGCCAGGCTGTGCTTTCAAAATTTGCTGAAAAATATTTTATAAATGAACTGAAAGCAGGAACGCCCTTTACTCTTGACGGTGCAAGTGAATTACTGCGCCTTGGCATTATGACAATTGCCGTGCCCATTGGCTGTTCCGTAGCTGCCGGCATTGCCGAGGGGATAATTGCAAGCTTTTTAAATGCCGCAAAATCCGACTTGGATACAAGCTTTGATAACGAATCAAGCGTGGTTTTAGGCGTTATGTTTATTATAATTTCACTGCTTTGCCGCTACGGCGCCGAGCTTAATCAAAATAACGCAAGCTATAATTCAGAGAAGTAAGAATCAGGAGAGAAAATATGGAAAACAAAAGCAGTATTACATCACTTATGAGTGCATTCGGCCGTGCGTTTCATGCTGAAAACGAGGAACACCCGGTATTTAACGATTACCTTGCAAAGAAGCTGATGACCAAAGAGGAATACAATTCCGTTAAAGGCTACATACTCGGCGGCGCCGGCTTTTTTGAGCCCGATTTGGATATTGAAAAGCAAGCGCCTGATAAAATATTACGCAGACTTGTGAATTTTCACATTGCGCCGTCGCCACTGTGCCGCTCGGCGTATGCTGAAAAAGTGTTAAAGACAGCCGTGCTTACGGGAACGAACCAATATGTTATTCTCGGTGCGGGGCTTGATACCTTTGCTTTCAGGGAGCGGGAATTTATTTCAACCTGCAAGGTGTTTGAGGTGGACCACCCCTTAACACAAAATGATAAAGTAAACCGAATTGCCAACGCAGGCTGGACTGTGCCTGATAATTTAAGGCTGGTTCCTGTTGACTTTACAAAGGATAGTTTAATTGAAAAACTTTGCGCCAACGGCTTTGATAAAACCCAAAAGACATTTTTTTCATGGCTGGGAGTTACCTATTACCTTACTGCAGAGGCGATAAATAAAATGCTGGAGGAGCTTTCCGCTCTTTGTGCACAGGGCAGCACAATTGTGTTCGATTACCCGGATGAGGGCTTTTTTAAGGCACCTGAAAGGCGTGTGCAAAACACAATTATGATGGCTCAGGCAGGGGGCGAGCCAATGAAAACGGCGTTTTCGTATGCAGAGCTTGAAAGGCTTTTGGAAAGGCATGGTTTTTTGATTTATGAGCTGCTGACTCCGAGCGAAATTCAAAATAATATCATTAATAATGCCGTTTCAGATATAACGGCCTTTGAGCATGTTAACTATTGCCTTGCTGTTAAGCAAGCCTGATTCCAAGTTACCTAAAAAAGCTGAAATAAAAATGCAAAATGTATATTGACAAGTAACCGCTCGGTAACTATAATAAAGTTACCGAGCGGTTACATTTTTTAAGGAGTGATTATATGGCAGGGAATACAAAAGACAGAATTTTGCAGGTTGCGTTAGAATTGTTTTCACAGCGTGGGTATCTGGGCACCTCAATGAGTGATATTGCAAAACAGTTAAACATTACCAAGGCGGCATTGTATAAGCATTATACATGCAAGCAGGAAATATTAGACAGCATTGTTGATAAAATGCGCCGAACGGATTATGAGCGAGCCGAGGAATACGAGATGCCCGAGGAAGAGCCTGACGGTTTTGCCGATGAATATATTAATACTCCCGTGAGTAAAATTTATTCATACAGCATGGCGCAGTTTGATTATTGGACTAAGGAGGAATTTCCGTCATGCTTTCGTAAAATGCTGACCTTGGAGCAGTATCGTGATAAAAGCATGGCAAAGCTTTATCATGATTACCTTGCAACAGGCCCGTTGGAGTACATGGCGGCTGTTTTTCGCAGTGTTGCACAATCGGATGATGAGGCAATGCAGCTGGCATTGGAGTTTTACGGCCCAATGTTTTTGCTTTACAGTGTTTATGACGGTGCCGAAAATAAGGCAGGCATACCGTTAATGCTGGATGCCTATATTAAACAATTTATATCAAAATTTAAGGAGTAAGTATATGAAAAAAACATTAACACAAAAATTGGGCTTGCTGGGTATTTTCAGCCTGCTTTCGTACACAGCAGCTGTTGTATTTTCTCCGTCTGCCTATCCGGGCTACAATTCAATGGCGCAGGCTGTCAGCGATTTAAGTGCGGCAAATGCACCGTCGCTGGCTCTGTGGAACCAACTGACTGCTCTCTACAATGTTTGCGAGGTAGTCTGCGCAACGGTGGCTTGCATTGGCATACAAGGGCAAAAAAGCAAGCTGCTGAGGTCGGGCGTTTATCTGTTTGCAATAATGGAATGGGTTTCAGCCGTGGGGTATAGAATGTTCCCTCTCAGTGACAGCGGCTATGCAGGAGCGTTTCAGGATACCATGCATATAGCTGTAACTGCTGTTGTGGTGTTGCTGTCAATCGTTTCCCTTGCAATAATTATTGTTGCAGGCATAAAGGACCGCAGCTGTATTTCCTATGCAATTTGTGCCGCAATTGCACTAAGCATGATGCTGGTGGGTGCGCTGGGCATGAAAATAGTTCCTGCAGAATATTTTGGCATTGTGGAACGTTTCAGTGTGTTTGCGGCCACAGGGTTTAATGCGGCATTGGGAATTAATTTGTTTTGCGTTAAGACGACAATAAATACTTAATTTACAAAGGAGATTTTAATATGTGTGAAAATATAACTATTCGCCTTGAAAATAAGAATGATTACAGAAAAACGGAAATTTTAACCCGTGAGGCATTTTGGAATGTGTATTGCCCGGGCTGCAAGGAGCATTATGTGTTGCATTGCTATAGAAATGACCCCGCCTTTGTTCCCGAGTTGGATTTTGTTATGGAACTGAATGGGAAACTTATAGGCCAGGTTATTTATGTTCGTTCGCAAATAGAGTGCGATAATGGGCAAGCCTTGCCGATTATGACCTTTGGACCTATAAGTATCGCTCCTGAATATAAACGCCATGGCTACGGTAAGCGACTGCTTGATTATTCTATGGAGCAGGCAAAAATGCTTGGTGCAGTGGCCCTTGCAATTACCGGCAATATTGATTTTTACGGAAAATCCGGTTTTGTACCGGCAAAAACAATGGGGGTTCGCTATGCAGATGACCCGGATGCGAATTATTTTTTGATCAAAGAACTGATTCCGGGATTTTTATCAGGAATTTCAGGTACTTATAAGGATCCAAAGGGCTACTTCGTTTGTGAAAACAATCCTGAAGAGTTTGAAAGATTTGAATCAACATTTCCCAAAAAACAAAAACTCAAATTACCCGGACAATTGTTTTAAGCAAGATAAGCACGATTATATTTAACTTCTTTAAATTCATTGTTTAGCAGATTAACAAATTATACAGCAAAAGGGTCAACCGGGGGTCAACCACTTATGTACTTTATAATGCATTATTTTACATTTTTTTGTTGTGTGAAATTTTAAAAATAAAAAGCCGAATACCGCACAAACAGGCGATTTTCGGCTTAAAATGGCGCAGAGCAAGGGATTTTTCCGTTGCTTTGCACTATCGCCTCGCTTTGCTCGTTGCCACGTCGGCAAAAACAGTCCACCGGACTGTTTTCTTCCGAAAGCCGCCACAGCGACTTTCTCCCTCCTTGTTCGAATCCCTTTCTTCTTAGAAAATCAAAGCACCACCCTGCTGGGTGGCGCTTGATTTTGGCGCAGAGCAAGGGATTCGAACCCTCGAACACCTTTAGGGCGTTACACGATTTCCAATCGTGCTCCTTCGGCCAGCTCGGACAACTCTGCGTATATATAATTTATTGCTGAATATTACAACGCTAATTATTATACATTATTATTTTATAAATTGCAAGATGAAAAATTATATGTTATAATATAAAAAAATCAAGGAGCAAGAATATGGCAACAAAAAAAATCAACAAAAATGTTATAAGAATTATTATCACTGTACTTGTGGCGGTTTTAACGGCAGGGGCATTAGCCGGAGGAATATATTACAGCATTAATATTACAGAACAAGCCAATGCATATCAAACCGCAATAAGTAAAGCTGAAAATCTTGAAAGAGCCAAGGCAAACATGGATAAAAACCCCATAGTTTCAAAAACTCCTGTAGCGAAGAATACGGAGCAATCAATTGAAAGAACAAGAAAGAGCGCCGACCAAGCTCTTTCTTTAAAAAAAGACTATCAAAATTATGCAATCACGCTTTATTGTGCAAGCGGAATTTTGCTTGTGGGCAACGTTTTTCTTAATATTAAGAAAAAGCCTAAAAAGGCAAAATCAAAGGGTGATGAAAACTCCGAAGAATAACCCGAATATCAATACAAATAAAGAGGTGCTGTGGCAAGAAAATTGCCCTAAGGGGCGCACTACAAAAGGAATAAATGCCCAAAAAACAAATAAACAGCGAAATACTGCGTTAAATTTACAGTGAAGGCGGCAAGCCTGCCCTGCAAATTATGCCTTGTCTTTCATCTGTTTCTTTGGCTTTTTGAGTGCAAGGCAGTTTAAGCAAACTGATTTTGTTCAGTGTGCATTAACAAAATCCCGTTAATACTTGCGTATTAACGGGATTTTTTAATAGTGCAATGGGCAAAACTCAGAAAGCTTAAACCAATTACTTCCTTATGCAGTGCGCCCCAAGGCACCTCTTTTATTATTGCTTTTCTTTAAGAGAAAGTTCCTCTTTTAGTTGTTCAAAATATTGTTTTGCCCGTTTTGAATATCCTCTTGCCTTGCCTGAAATAAATTCTTTGGCAAAATCGGCGGAGGCTCGCTTTATTATTAGCTTAAAGCGCTCCTTTTGAGCGTCATCCAAATTTGAAAGAGAATCAATCAATCCAAAGGCATTTTTTAAATCAAAATTCTTTAAATCATAAAAGTCCTCAATGCTCATATTGGTAAGCACATATTCCAGGGTGTCAAAGAACACCTCCAAATCGTCATCGCCCACATAATCAATAAGGGTGTTAATATATTCGGCACAGAAATTTGAAAAACTGTCATATTTATCAACAGTTTCAAACCGGTCGTCAACAATTTCCCAAGATGATACTTGATGCTGTTTTATTCCGAAATTTGAACTTACAACAATTGTGGGCTTTTCATCGTGATAAAGCATTCTTCCGATGATTGAACCCTGAGGGGTATATAAATGTATTTTATTCTTAATCTGTTTGTAATCATACCTGCTGAAAAACCATTTCGGAAAGCCCGGCGCATCGTATTCATACACTGCTGCAATTTGTTTTTTCAGCGAATTTGAACAGTTAACAGCGGCAAACACAGCAAGGTTTCCGCCCTTTGAATGACCGCAAACATAAATATCGCCCTTTTGCAGCATCGCCGTTTCCTGAAAATAATGGAGCGCCTCAATTTGCGCCGGAACAGGAAACATATATGAAAGCATTGCCGATTCCTTAACCCCCGCAACGGTAGCGTCGGTGCCCCTGAAGGCTATCAGGCTGGAATGGTCATTGAGAATAAAGTTGATGCCGGAAAACTGCTTATCAATGGCAACATTAACACTGTTAACATAATTTGTAAGCCTTACATATCCGTAGCGCTTTGTTTTGGCACAGGCAAGCATAAGGTGAAAGGATTTTTGATCAATTCCCAACAGCTGCTCAATCTCCTCATCGCTGTGCAGTAAGGAATATTTAATTGCCGCATCACATAAAAACTCGTTTTTTTCATTATCGACGATATCATCAAAATCAGTATAAACCAATTGTGAAAATATTAAATTATCAATTTCATTAAGGGGCTTTTCATCAAAACTCAGTTTGCCGTATTTTTCAATATATTCAAGCATTGCCCCCAACCCAAGGTTATCCTTCATATCATCACCATTCACATTATATCATAATTGGCAATATATGTGCAACAATTGAAGTTAACGCTTGCTTATTTTGATTTGTCGGAACACCAAAACGAGAAGTTGCAAATGTTTGTTCATGATATGCAAAAGCATCTTGATAACATTTATAATATATACGCAAATTCGGAGCAAACGGGAAAATACATGGGGCACGAGATATCGTGCTTGGAGGAATTTTTAAAGTAAAAATTTACCTAATCTCTCAGTCAAACCTAACGGTTAGCCGATGCCTTTTACAAGGAAGTCCACTGTTTTTTATCATAACTAATCAAAGCACATTTGCGATGGAAAGACGCTGGTTTTCGTAAAACACAAAATTGCACGCCTCAACCTCTGCAAGCTTTAGTTTAATATCCTCATCCTTTGGGTCAAGGGTTTTGATGGCAACGCTCAGCTCGTTTAAATTATCCTGGTATGATATGGCAAACAGTATATCGTTGTTTTTTTGCCAATAAAGCTGCATATTTGTAATTGCCTGAACCAAATCCTCAAAGTTGTCGTATTCCGTTGCCTGGCTGATTTGTTGGTTTAAATCATTATAAACCTTTTTAACATATATCTGCTCACCGGCGCAAAACACCATTGTTATGGCTAAAAATATTACCGCAAACCAAATTCGTTTCATTTTTTTTCATCCTTTCTTATTAAATATGCCTGCCCGTTATCCGATATGGTTAAAAGCATAATTTCCTCTATTTTTACATCTGTTGAATTGATAATTAACTGAATTTCCTTTTCGGTAAACTTTGTTGAGCCGAAATATTCGGTAACCATTTCTCCGTCCATAACAACTGAAATAGGGAGCTCCGAATCGGGCACTTTAAGCCCTGCCGCCTTTGGCGTTATGGGAGAATATTCCGATTTAAGCTGAATACTCAGGGTTCCGTTAGTTTCAATAACTGCATTTTCAACCTGTGAAATATCAAAGGCGTCCCCTTGGCGCAATGCGTCGATTAAATCATCCATAGTAAAGCGCAGGCGCAAAAGTTCATTTTGCTGAACGACGCCGTTTTTTATTATTATAATCGGCTTGCCCTGAATAAGATTGCGAAATTTTAATGATTTCATTGACAGTGCAGACTGTATTATTTCAAAACTCACAAAAATCAATATGGGCATTATGGAATTTGCCAGTGGAATTGAGGACTCCTGCAAGGGGATTGTTGCTACGGCACTTATTAAAATTGTTATTACCAACTCCTGCGGCTTTAGCTCGCCTATTTGCCGCTTGCCCATAACCCTTGTAGATATGGTAACGAAAATATAAATTATAATTGACCTGACAATCATAATAGTCATAAAATCACCAAAAGTATTTTTTGCCAAAAAATGAATAATATGCAACGAATAAAAAATAATAACATTGGTGATTTAAGTGATGAAATATCTTGTGCCCGATTATGAAATAACCCGGGATATTTTTAATGACGATTTTAAGGATTGCTCCGATTTTTTGCTGCGAGAGGCCGTTGTTAACGGGGAAAAGGCGTTTTTTGCGGCAATGGACGGTTTGGTGGATTCGTTGCAGGTTGCACAGATGATAACCTCGCCGATTTTGGCAAGGAAGGTGGATTTTGACAGCCCCGCTCACCATTTTGAGCTGATAAAAAACAGCATTGTGGGTTCTGTTGAAATGAATGAGGCAGAAACCTTTGAGGATTGCTATTATTTTTTAATGAGCGGCTTTGTGATTTTTTATTTAAGCGGCACAGGCAAGGCGCTGGCGCTGGGAGTTCAGGGCTGGAGTAAGCGCTCAACCGACGAGCCATCCAACGAATCAATGGTTAAGGGCGCTAAAGAATGCTTTATCGAAAGCCTTAATGATAACAAGGCGTTGGTTAGAAAAAGGCTGAAAACCCACCATTTAAAATTTAAACAAATTAAGCTGGGAGAATCTGCTGCAACGCCGGTGGTTCTTGCATATTTGGATGACCGTGCCGAAAAGCAGTTGGTTAAGGAAATTGAGCAAAGGCTTAAAAAGGTAAAGCTTAACACGGTGCTTGATTACGGCTGTCTAAGCCCATTTATAGACAGCGATGTGGCATCGTTTTTCTCTGCTGTGGGTAACACTGAAAGACCCGATACCTTTGCCTCAAAACTCCTTGAGGGCAGGGTGGGGGTTATGGTGGAGGGAACGCCCTTTGCAATGTATACCCCATATCTTTTTACGGATAATTTTTCATCCCTTGACGATTATGACAACCCACCATTTTACTCGTCGTTTATGCGAGTACTGCGGTATTTAAGCTTTATTATTTCTCTGTTTTTGCCCGGGCTTTATGTTGCTGTTGGCACATTTCATCAGGAGGCAATACCCACAAATTTGCTTTACATTGTGGCCGTTAGCGAGGCAACAACCCCCTTTCATTTAATGCAAGAGGCGATAATGATTCATCTTTTATATGAAATAATGCGTGAGGCAGGGCTGCGACTGCCGAAAACAATAGGTCATGCGGTTTCAATTATCGGTGCAATTGTAATCGGCGAGGCCACTGTTACCGCAGGAATTATCGGTGCGCCAATGCTTGTGGTAGTTGCGGTTACGGCTATGTCGTCCTATGTTGTGTATCAACTTTACGAAAGCGTTGCCATATTAAGGATAATATTTATTATTGTTGGGGGAGTCAGCGGAATTTACGGCTTAATGCTTTGTGCAGGAGTTTTATTTGTTAACGCCTGTGCTATTAATCCTTACGGTGTGCCCTATTCGGCACCTATTTCGCCCCTCACAAAATCCTCAATAGGCGATACTATATTCAGGCTTGGCTGGAAAAACCTTGCACACCGAAGGGTAAGAATTTTGGATTTAAAAGGGGTTGCTTCAAATGATAAAGGCTTATAAAAAAGGGCAGATTTCGCCTTTTCAGCTGTTTTCAATACTTTTTGTATCAAGAATTGTTGTCAGCCTGACATATATTCAAAATGTATCTGTGGGAAGGCTGTCAACGGATTTGTTAATCAGCGTTTTTCTTGGACTTTTGGGCGCACTTGCCCTGTGCGTGCCCATTTGCCTTTGTATTAAAAAAAATAAAAACCCATTTGATGTTAAATGGATTGCAGTTTTATATGGTTTGTTTTTTGTTTTCAACGCAGCGCTCAGCATTACAAGATTTTCATATTTTGCAACAAACAGGTTTAATACCGCCATGCCTATGATTGTTTATGTGCTGCTTATTGCTGCCGCCGCCTGCTATGCCGCATCGCTGGGGATTGAACCCATGGGCAGGTTCAGCGGCGTGTGCAGCATTTCGCTGCTGCTGGTAATGGCAATTGTGATTATTTTTAACGGCAAGAATGTTGATTTGATTAATTTTTACCCCATTGTGGAAAATTCAAGGGCAAATATTTTTGAAAATGCCGCAATGATTGCCTCCAATACTGTTGAGCCTGCGCTGGTTGCGGCTCTCAGTAAGCGGGTTAACGGAAATGCTGTTAAGCCACTGATTTGCAGCACGCTGTTTGTCTTTGTAGTTATTTTTCTTCTTATATTTATGTGCATGGGCGTTATGGGCAGCGCCGCATCCCTGCAGGCATATCCCATTTTTACCCTTTTTCAAATGGCGTCCATCGGCTCGCTTTCAAGGCTTGATATGTTGCACACAGCGTTTTGGATGCTGGCGTTGTTTTTGAAAACCTCGGTGTTTATTTATGCCGCAACAACGGGGCTGAAAAGCTCAAGACACAGTGTAAATGCCCTTGGTGCGGCAATCCTCACGGTGGTAATTTCGGCTTTGATTATTTGGCTTATAAGCATGAGGAGCGTTAGCTTTTCAAAAATAATGTCCCTTAGCCTATCAATTCTGTTTTTGGTTATAATTCCTGTGGCATTTTTGCTTAAAGAAAGGAAGAACACTGTTGAAACCGTTTAAAATATTAGTTTGCATCGCCCTGATTGCCGCCCTGCTTTCAGGCTGCAACGCAAATTCAAGCCCAAGCCGGGGCTTGGGGGATATGACAATCGTTCAGGGAATAGGCATTGATTTGGATGATGATAAAACGGCCGTTTCACTGCAATATCTGGATTTGGAAAATGGCGCAAGGGGCGCCGATTCTATTGACGGCAGCATAACAACCACAGCATCAGGCACTGCCGATACTATTGCAAACGCCCTTGCCGCATCATCAAAGGCGCTTTCACAGGAAATATTTTTGGGGCAAAACAAGCTCATTGTTTTTGGCGAGGATTATGCAAAATCCGGCATTGAAAAGGGTCTTGATTTTTTGCTCAGAAGCATTGCAAGCCGCCCGGATGTTGCGGTGGCAATGAGCCTTGACGATGCAAAAGAGGTTATTGAAAGCAAGGAAAACAACGCAAGAGTACCTGCGGAAAACGTGTTTAATTTGCTGCAACTCGGGGAGCAAAGAGGTCTTGGCGCAGTGGTAACCGTAGATGAGTTGCTGAATTTATACAGTGACAAAACCTCAGACATTTATTTGCCGGTCTTAAAGGCGGAGGACGATGTTGTAAGCTGTGTGGGAATTGCAATTTTTTCCGATTTCCAATACAAGGAAACTCTGTCAAACGACGCCTGTTTCGGCTTTCTTTTTGTAAAGGACAAAATAGACGGCGGAACCATAGTTGTTAACGATAGTGAGTTTGGTGCAATAGGAGTTGAGATACTGTCGGCAAACAGCCGCATTTGGCTGTCGGGCGATGGGGATAAGGCTGTGCTTAACTGCGAAATCAAAACAAAGTTGATGCTTGATGAAATAGAAAAGGGTATTACAGCCTCGGTTGATAATAAAAAGGTGGCTGAAATAGAGCAGCTTGTTAACGATAAAATCGAATATATGTGCACCCTTGCGGTTAACCAATGCTTTGAATATGAAAGCGACCCCTTTAAGCTGGGCAAATATGCCCAGCGTGACAACTCTCAATTTTACAAAAACTATAAGGACAGCTGGCGAAAAAACTTAAAAAGCATTACCCCAAAAATTACAGCCCGTTCAAAGCTTGTAAGGGTAAATGATAACTCTGTTCGCAGCTGACGCTTGAGGAAAAAATGTTAACAAGCTCGTTTTGCTCGCTTTGCTTGTTTGTTTCAACTATTGAGATTAAGGGCATCAGCGCAGTTATGGCAAAAATTATGGCGAAAAGTACCATAGCCTTTCTCATTTGACTCACCTTGACTTTGTTTCTTTAATTTAGTATAATAATATTCTTATTAGTGTGAATTTAGAACAATACTATATTATAAATCAGTTTGTATAAGAAAGGAGAATGAATATGCCGGCTAGCTATATTTCGCCGATTTCTATGGAAGCCATCTCAAGCCTTTGCGATGAGCTTAACAAAAACAACTCTATAAAGAAAAGTGATTTCGATAAATACGATGTTAAACGAGGTCTTAGGAACAGCGACGGTACAGGCGTTATGGCGGGCCTTACCCGTATTTGCTCGGTAGAGGGTTATTATATCCTCGACGGCGAGCTTATTCCTAAAGAGGGCAAGCTCTCTTACAGGGGCTATGACATAAAGGACATTGTTGCCAACTGCGTTGAGCACAACCGCTACGGATATGAAGAAGTTGTATGGCTTCTGATTTTCGGCTCACTTCCCACAAGGGAGCAGCTGGATTCTTTAAGGGAGGTTATCGGCGAGTGCCGCACCCTGCCTGATGAATTTATTGAAGATAATATTATGAAGCATCCCTCAAAGGATATTATGAATAAAATTGCACGCTGTGTAATGAACCTTTATTCTTTTGACGAAAACCCGGATGATATTTCAACGCCCAATGTTCTTCGTCAGTCTCTTCAGCTTATTTCGCAATTCCCAACAATTATGAACTCCGCTTATCAGGTTAAGCGCAGGGCGTTTTATAACAAATCAATGTATCTGCACCCGATTATCAAGGATATTTCCACTGCTGAATATATCCTTCGTCAAATCAGACCAGATAAAAATTATTCCCAGGAGGAAGCACATCTTCTTGATATTTGCCTTATGCTCCATGCAGACCACGGCGGAGGAAATAACTCTACTTTCTCAACAAGGGTGCTTACCTCCTCCGGCACCGATACATATTCGGCCATTACCGCAGGTATCGGTTCGCTCAAGGGTCCACGCCACGGCGGTGCAAACATTAAGGTTGCCCACCAAATGGAATATGTTATGGAGGCTCTGCCCGATTCAACAGACGAGGCACAGGTTAAAGACCTTCTTGTTAAAATCCTTAATAAGGAGGCAGGGGACGGCTCAGGCCTTATTTACGGTATGGGCCACGCTGTTTACACCAAGTCTGACCCGAGAGCCGTAATTCTTAAGGAAAGCGCAAGAAAGCTTGCTTATGAGCACGGCTTTGAAAAAGAATTTAAAACTCTTGAAAATATTGAGAAACTCACACCTGAGGTGTTTGCAGAGGTAAGAGGCCTTGACAAGGCAATGTGTGCAAATGTTGATTTATACAGCGGCCTTGTTTACCGTGTTTTGGGTATTCCGGAGGATTTATATACTCCTTTGTTTGCAACCGCAAGAATTGCAGGCTGGAGTGCCCATAGGCTTGAGGAGCTTACAACCTCCAGCAGGATTATAAGGCCTGCTTACAAGAGCATTTCAAAATCAAGACCCTATGTGGGAATTGAAAACAGATAATTCATAATAATAAGGAGGAGCAAGACAGTGCAGGCAATAAGTGCAAAGTTATTTTCGTTATCGGCGACAGTGTTATTCTTTGCAGCAATGGGCCTGCGGTTGTCTGTGCTTCTTTTTAATTTGTCAATCGGGGCTGTTTGGGTTTATTATCTGCTCCTTGGTGCAGGGGTGGTTTTATTGGCGGTTAAGGCCTTTAAAACCGTTAGCTACGAAAGGGCGTTCCCTCAGCGGCCCTCCCCGTGGGTTCATATAGCGGCGCTTTTGGCTGCGCTGGGATTTTTTGTTGACTTTGTTCACAAATGTGTTGACGCCTATAATTTTATGGAAAACAGGGTTTATCAATCTGCTTATTTTGTTATTCCTATTTGTGCGGTGGCATTGTTTGCGCTGATTTCTTGCCTTTATTTCTGCGCTGTTGCCATTTCCTACGGTAACAAGGGCTATGATTTCAGGCAACTTGGGCTAATGCATATTGTGCCGCTGCTTTGGGCAATTGCGCAAGTGTTAACTGTTATGGACAAGTCGGCGGATGTTCGCTCCGATGTGGATTCTTTGCTGAAAATCCTTGTTTATATTTTTATTCTCGGCTTTTTTTACTGCTTTTCATGCGAGATTGAAAGCAGTAAGAGCGTTAAACCCGTTACCCTTTTTTGTGCAGACGGCTTTGCATACCTGAGTGCCGGGCTGTTTTTCAGCAGGGCTATGCTTTTGGCAGCGGGCACAAAACCCTTTGACGGCTGCGACGGCATTACCTACGCTGCAATTTTTTTGGTTTCAATTTATGCCTTTGCCTTTAAAGTCAGTATTGACAATAAAATAGTTTGTAAGGAGATTTAGCCTTGCTTGACAGTTTTTTTAACAACCTGCAAACCGTAGCGATACAGGTAATAATTCTTTATCTTATTGCCGGCATCGGCTTTGTGGCAGACAAAACAAAGGTGTTTGCCCAGGATGACGGAAAGCGGCTTGTTGACCTGCTATTCAATTTAATATTGCCCATTGCGGTTATTAATTCGTTTATGTCTATGGAACGGACGGCAGAGCACATAAAGGGCTTGGCTATTTCGTTTTTGCTGGCATTTTTAACCCATATTATTGCTGTGGGTATTTCCTCGTTAACCTTTAAAAAACATTCTCTTGCGGAGCGGGGAATATATCACTACGCAATCACATTTTCAAATGCGGCATTTTTGGCGTTGCCCCTGGCGCAAAGCGTTGTGGGCGAGGAGGGCGTTTTTTACTCGGCATGCTATGTGGCTGTGTTTAACATTTTTGCCTTTACCTACGGCATTAACCAAATTTCCGGCAAAAGGGCAAAAATCAATATTAAAAACATTATTTTAAACCCCGGTACCATAAGCGTTATGATAGGTATTCCGCTGTTTTTGCTCCAGGTGCATTTGCCGGAGTTTTTGGCAGACGCCATGCAAAGGGTTGGCTCCTGCAATTCTCCAATGGCAATGATTGTTTTCGGCACATTTTTTGCAAATTGCAACCTTAAAAATATCTTCCTAAAAAAAGAGGTGTACCTTGTTTCGCTTTTAAGGCTGGTGGTTATTCCCGTGCTGATGTTATTTGTATTTAAGCTTGTGGGGGTTGAGGGTAATATGCGAATTGCTCTTACTATTTCGGCTTCAGCACCGGTTGCAACCAACACCGCAATGTATGCCGCAAAGTATGATAACAACACGGCTCTGTCCTCCGAGTTAGTGGGGCAAACAAGCATTTTTTCAATTATTACAATGCCTGTTGTTGTTGCACTTTCAAGCGTAATTTAAAATAAATTGTTAAATTTTTACTCCTTTTGTTGCAGCGACATTTTAAAATAAAGTATAATCGTATATGTTAGGAAATGTAAGACCATATTTTTAAAGGATGTGATTTTATGAAATTGGTAGTAATTATTATTTCAAATAAGGATGCAGAAAATGTACTTAACGCACTTGCCGTAAGCGGCTTTTTTGCTACAAAATTTTCAACAAAGGGTCAATTTCTCATTGACGGCCACACCACAATTTTGGTAGGCTGCGAGCAGGAAAGGCTTGACAGTTTATACAGCTTATTAAAAGCAAATGTAACAAAGCGTGTTGTTAAAACAGCAGGCGTTACAAGCACAATTACAGGCTCGCTCCTTAATCAATCCGTTGATGTTGAGGAAAACGGCTGTGTTGCATTCACAATTGATATTGAGGATTTTAACAAGTTTTAATTTATGTTTTTTTCAAATTTTATCGGAAATGAAAAAATTAAAGAACGCCTTACCTATTTGGAACAGGCAAACCGTCTGCCCCACGCCGTTATAATTGAGGGCGAGGAGGGGCTGGGCAAGCATGTGCTGGCACTTGACATTGTGCTTAACCTGTTTTGCCGCAGCGAAAACAGCCCTTGTTTGGAGTGCCCCCAGTGCTCAAAGGTTTTAAAGCATATTCATCCCGATGTTTACGAGTTTACCGCCACAGGCGCCAAAAACTCCTTTAAGGTTGATGATGTGCGAAATGTTATTGAGGACGCTTATGTAAGGCCTAACGAGGCAGATTATAAGGTGTTTATTTTAGGTAATTGCCAAGGTATGAATGCCAATGCTCAAAATGCTCTTCTTAAAATATTGGAGGAGCCCCCAAGCTATGTGCTGTTTATTTTAACAACAACCTCTAAATCCGCCATGCTTGAAACCGTGCTGTCACGCAGTGTTGTAATAAGCGTGGATGGGGTTGAGCCTGCAAGCGCTGCAGAGTATATTTGCTCTAAAAATGATGGCATAGATTATGCCGATGCACTTTCTGCCGCAACCCTTTGGAACGGCAATATCGGCAAGGCGCTGGAAAGCCTTAACGACGGTAAGCTCTCAAAAATAGGGGAGATAACCGGCAATGTTTGCAGGGCACTTGTGTCTGACAGGGAGTATGATTTACTAAAGGCCTGCTCTGTTTTTGAGGATGACAGGGATACCCTTGTTGCCTCCCTTAATATGATGAAGGCCGTTTTCAGGGACTCTCTTTTGTATTCCCAAAACGGTGGTATGATTTCAGGTCAGACAGAGATTGTGGGGCTTATTGCACCAAGGCTCAGCCGTGAAAAAATTATTAAGCTAATTAATGTTTGCGATGAATTGCGTGTTTTAACGGAAAAAAACGGTAACAGACCGATTTTAATAACAAAGCTTTGCTATGAACTTAGAAGGGCTCAGGGCAGATAGAAAGGATATAATAATGGTAAATGTTGTTGGTGTTCGTTTTAAGGACACAGGCAAAATGTATTATTTTGACCCCTCGGATTTTGATATACATAAGGGCGACACTGTTATAGTGGAAACCGCCAGGGGTATTGAGTGCGGCGTTGCCTCAACCGGTATTAAGGCGGTTGAGGATGACGAGGTGGTAACGCCTCTTAAGCCGATTATGCGCCTTGCCACCGAGGAGGATAAGGCTCGCCAAAAGAAGAATAAGGAGCTTGAAAAGGAGGCTTATGCAATTTGCCTTAAGAAAATTGAGGAGCATAAGCTGGAAATGGATTTAACAGATGTTGAATACGCCTTTGACGGCTCAAAAATCCTGTTTTACTTTACCGCTGACGGCAGAGTTGATTTCCGTGAGCTGGTTAAGGATTTGGCAGGGGAGTTCCACACGAGAATTGAGCTGCGCCAAATCGGCGTAAGGGACGAGGCAAAAATGCTGGGCGGCCTGGGCATTTGCGGCAGACCGTTTTGTTGCTCCACATTTTTAAACGATTTTCATTCCGTTTCAATTAAAATGGCTAAGGAACAGGGCTTGTCACTTTCTCCCGGCAAAATCAGCGGAACCTGCGGCAGGCTTATGTGCTGCTTAAAGTATGAGCAAAATTCATACGAATACTTAAACAAAATTACCCCAAGAAAGGGTACTGTTGTTGACTGCCGTGAGGGCAGGGGTGTGGTTGTTGACAGTGCGGTGTTAACAGGCAAGCTTAAGGTTCAGCTTGACAATATGCCTGACGGCGCACCCGTAGTTGTTAACCGTGAAGAGGTAAGAATTGTTAAGCGATAAAGTTGTAACAGTGTTATGCCAAAAATGACTTGTAATTGGTATTTTCATTTGCTATATTATAGTCAATAGGAATTAAACTATTTAGTATTTGGTAGGAGGTGTAATTCCATGGCATACGCAATTTCTGATGAATGCATTTCATGCGGTGCATGTGCAGCTGAGTGCCCTGTAGGCGCTATTTCAGAGGGCGACAGCAAGTATGAAATTGATGCAGATACATGCATCGAGTGTGGCGCTTGCGAGGGTGTTTGCCCTGTTGGAGCTCCGGCACAAGCTTAATCGCTTTTAGATTCAACGCTATCCAAACGGATAGCGTTTTTTCTTTGCCTTGACAAAATATTGCAAATAAGTATAAAATATTTAAAACAGTGTTATATTATCAGGGGTAGATTATGAGAATTGAAGAACTTACAACCAGGCAATTGATTATAGATGCCGCAAAGCATGAGTTTTTGGAAAAGGGCTTTCAAAATGCATCGCTGCGTGCAATAGCCAAAAATGCAAATGTAACCACAGGTGCGTTTTACGGCTATTTTAAGGGCAAGGAAGACCTTTTTTCTGCAATAGTGCTGCCATGCTCGGCTGCCGTTAAATGCCGCTTTGCACGGTCGCAGGACAGTTTTTTTGTGCTCCCCACCGATAATGACGGCACCAAAATTGATTGTATTGATTGGATGATTGATTATATTTACGACCACTACGATATTTTCAAAATACTGATTTGCTGCAGCGATGGCACAGGCTTTGAAAATTTTGTTCACGACATGGTTGAAATTGAGGTTGATTCTACCCTTGAATATTTGGCAAAAAGGGGATATGACCCCGACAGCATAGACAAACAGTTGTGCCACATGATAGTAAGCGGTATGTTTGGCGGTATATTTGAGCTTATTGAGCACGATATGCCAAGGGAAAAGGCAAAGCCTTTTGTTGAAAAAATAAGAGAGTTTAACCACGCCGGTTGGTTAAAAATTACAGGTATTGAGTAATTAAACTTGCAATCGGTGTTAAACGGTTGGGAGTGAAAGAGTTGAAAAAATTTTTGGCGGTATTATTGGCAGTTTCAATTGTGCTTTTTGCAGGCTGCTCGGCTTCTGCCGGTAAAGCCCCGGTCATCACCCTGTCAAACAGCGCTGTTGCCTTTGATGAGCTTAATCAATATCAGCTTATTCTTACTGAAATTAACGGGGATTATCTATATTCCTTTGCAACAAATTTGGGCAACGGTCACGGGGACGACGCACCCCTTGCCGAAATTTACAGCGAATTTTATTTGCTTAAGGCAAGCTTTGCCGATTTATCCGTTGAGAAAACCGATATTACCGATAATATGGAACTTAACAATTTCACAAGTATGGATGTTTCGGACGACGGCAGCGTAACAATATATGATAAAAACGCTAAAAAGAAAATCAGCTTTGATTCCTCCTTTAACTATTTGAGCTGTGATGATTGCGAAATTGAGGATGCAGAGGCTAAAGCAAAGGAAAACGCCGTTGTTGATGATGAATACGAAATTTACGGCTGCGGCGCAAGGTACAGCGTCAGGAATAACCCGGGCGTGAGCTACGATATTATGACCTTTAATGACGATAACGCTTCCGTCAGCATTGCAGATGTTAATTTTGAAACCTATTTGAGCAATTACAACAAGCTGATTTTCGGTTGCAGTTATATTAACGGCAACGATATTCAGCTGGGCGTTTTTGATTACGAAAACAATGTTTGCATTAACAAAACAGTTATTGAATGTGACAATTCAAACCTTTACCTTTCCGTAACTCCCGTTAACGGTACAGTCAGTGATAAATATGCCTTTGTGAACTCTATGTTCTATTACGGCGAGGCTCAGGAAATTGAAAATAATTGTTATTTTTGGGAGTATAGCAATTCACCCGAGAATACAAGCTTTAATGTTGAAAAATACAGCATTGATAAGTTGGATGAAATAAATAACGATATTTCCGGGGAAATAAGCAAAAGCTACGGAATTGATGTTCATATTAATACAGCGCCCGATGAAAAGCTTGTTCCCCACACAGAAAAAACCGGCAACATTGACGATATTGATGTGCCAATACAGCTTGGCGCAAAGCCGATTCGGGTTTATAATATTTTGGTGCAGCTGCGTGATTTTTTAGGCAGGTTCCCCGATGGCTTTATTAAGGAAATATACAGCGGTTATTATGATGCCGAATACACAGGCATTGACATCTATATTGTTGGGCAAATACAGGGCAACCTGACCTCCTTTACAAATAAAGGGGATAACCGACTGATAGTTACCTTTTCCACCAATGATTTTAACAACGCTCTTTTGCCCCATGAGTTTATGCATTTGATTGATGAAAAAATTCACGATTACTGCAAGCATAATAATGAGGATTACGAGAAGGAGTGGGCAGCGCTGAACCCGGAGGGCTTTAAGTACCGAAGCCGCAACACCCTTGATGAGCGCTACACGCCTTATTTTGCAACGGCGGCGTCACTTACCTCACAAAATGAGGAGCGTGCCGAGCTGTTCAATTTGCTTTTCAGCGACCAATACCAAAAGGAAAAGCCCCATTGGCTTGCAACCTATTCGCATATTCAGCAAAAAGTGGATTTTTTATGCAGCCAAATAAGAAAGGCTTATCCCTCGCTGAGTGGGGCAAAGACCCAGCCTTGGGAAAAATGGATAACAGAGTAATATTGTAAAAGGACAGTTGATACTGTCCTTTTTATTTGTTATAATGTGTTTATGAATTATAATTTTGAACGACTTTCAGACAGTGTGAAAATTGCTGTTTCAGGCGAGCATACCTTTGGCACGGATGCGGTTATTTTGTCATATTTTGCAAAACCGAAGCGAAAGGACAAATGCCTTGATATGGGAACGGGCTGCGGAATTATCCCCCTGCTTTGGCTTAGGGACGATGAGCAGAGCACGGTGCACTGCCTGGATATACAGGAAAACGCCTTTGAGCAGGTAAAATGCTCTATAAAAGCCAACAATTTTGAAAGCAGGTTAATACCGCACCTTTGCGATTTGCGAAATATCGGCGAAGAATTCGGTGCGGAGTGTTTTACTCTTGTAACAATGAACCCGCCCTACAAGCCCGTTAACACCGGCATTGAATCAATGGGCGAAAGTGCAAGAATTGCAAGGCATGAGGTGTGCTGTAATATTGAGGATGCGGTTAAGGCGGCAAGTTATCTTTTAACCTACGGCGGCAGATTTTGCATGTGCCACCGCCCCGAGCGATTGGTTGATGCACTGACTGTAATGCGCCAACATAAGCTTGAACCAAAGCGCTTAAGATTTGTAAGCGACAAGCAGGGGGAGGAGCCTTTTTTGTTTTTGGTAGAGGGTAAAAAGGGCGCAAAGCCCTTTTTAAGGATTGAACCGCCCCTTGTGATAAAAAAGGCTGACGGCAGGTTTACCGAGGAAATGCTGCAGGTTTACGGCTCTTATGCCGACGGATATGAGGATAAAATAAGATGAGTGGAATTTTATATGTTGTGGGTACTCCCATCGGTAACTTGGGGGATTTTTCCCCCCGTGCGGTTGATACTTTATCACGGGTGGATTTTATAGCCGCCGAGGATACAAGAGTTACCCTTAAACTTTTAAACCATTTTGATATAAAAAAGGAAATGGTAAGCTATTTTGAGCATAACAAGCGTGAAAGAGGAGAAATAATAACCAACAGAATTTTGGCAGGGGAAAGCTGTGCCATTGTTACCGACGCAGGCATGCCTGCAATTTCCGACCCGGGAGAGGATTTAGTAAAAATGTGCCATAATTTGGGCATTAAGGTTGAATCCGTGCCCGGCCCTACCGCCTTTGCAACAGCCCTGGCACTGTCGGGCATGGAGGTGGGCCGCTTCACCTTTGAGGGCTTTTTATCGGTTAACAAAAAATCACGCAGGGAGCATTTGGAGGAGTTGGTTAACGAAAAACGCACCATGGTTTTTTATGAGGCGCCCCACAAGCTTATTAATACTTTAAAGGATTTATACAACTTCTTCGGCGACAGAGAAATAGCCCTTGTAAAGGAAATTACAAAGCTCCACGAGCAGGTAATAAAAACCACCCTTGCAAAAGCGCAGCAGCTTTACGGCGATGACAACAAGCCCAAGGGGGAATTTGTTATTATTGTTGCCGGCAAAAGTGAGGAGGAACAAATTATTTCCCTGGAAAAGGCCGTTGAAATGGCAAGAGCCCTTGTTGACAGGGGGATGAGCGTTAACTCTGCCGCAAAGGAAATCGCCTCAGCCACTTCGTTTAAAAAGGGCGATATTTACAAGGCGTTATTATGATTTGCAATATTTGCCCAAGAAAATGTAATGTTGACAGGGAAAATACCCTTGGTTTTTGCCAAAGCCCACAGGGCTTTTCGGTATCAAGGGCGGCACTCCATTTTTGGGAGGAACCCTGCATCAGCGGAAAAAACGGCAGCGGCACCGTGTTTTTCAGCGGCTGTAATTTAAAATGCGTGTTCTGCCAAAATTACGAAATCAGCCACCTTAATAAGGGCTGTGAGATAAGCGATAAACGGCTGGTTGAAATATTTGAAAGCTTAATTGAGCAGGGGGCTAACAATATAAATCTTGTTAACCCAAGCCATTATGCTATGCAGCTTTCCCGGGTGCTGTCAGGCTGGAAAAGCCCCATGCCCGTTGTTTATAACACTTCGGGCTATGACGATGTTGAAGCATTAAAGTGCCTTGAGGGCTTAATTGATATTTATTTGCCCGATTTTAAGTATATCCGCCCTGAAAAGGCAAAAAAATATAGCTTTGCTCAGGATTATCCTTCGGTTGCCATGAAGGCCCTTGCGGAAATGCGCAGGCAGCAGAGCACCGATGTTTTTAATGACAAGGGTATTATGCAAAAAGGTATGATTATAAGGCATTTAATATTGCCGTCAAACACCAATTCGTCAATAGAATGTATTGATTATCTGCACAGGGAGTTTGGGAATACCTATATATCGCTGATGGCGCAATATACTCCCTGGGGGGATTTAACAAATTATAAGGAAATTGACAGAAAAATAAGCCAAAGAGAATATGACAAGGTGCTGGATTACACCCTTGGCACAGGCCACGAAAAGCTTTATATTCAGGAACTTTCCTCCGCCGATTCAGGCTATATTCCAAAATTTGATTTTACGGGAGTTTTGTGATATTATATTAACTGTTGGAATATGAAAAAGGAGAAATAAAAATGAAAAAGTTTTTAGCTGAATTTAAGGAGTTTATTGCAAAGGGCAATGTGCTTGATTTGGCTGTGGGCGTTATTATCGGTGCAGCGTTCGGCGATATTGTAACCTCACTTACCACCAATATTATTCAACCCATTATCGGTTGTATCGGCGGTGCAGAGGTTGCAGGCAAAATTCATCTTATCGGCGACAATTACATAGACTACGGCGCATTTATTTCTGCAATCATTAACTTCTTAATTATGGCATTTGTTATTTTTGTTATTGTTAAGGCAGTTAACAAGGCCATGTCAATCGGCAAAAAGAAAGAGGAACCGGCTGCTCCCACCACAAAGGTTTGCCCGTTCTGCAAATCGGAAATTGACATAGCGGCAGTAAAGTGCCCTCATTGCACAGCCGATATTCCAAGTGAAGAATAATTAAATATTTTTTCTGTATAAATAAAATATCAGGCAACACACTAAAGGGGTAAAATTATGAAAATTACAGAATATCATTTTCCGTCAGCCACAGGGGAGTGCGAAATTTACGGCTGCTCCTACACACCTGTTGACACTCAGGTTAAAGCAGTAATGGTTATCCATCACGGTATGGCAGAACACCAAAAGCGATACAGGGGCTATATTGAATATTTAACCTCTCTCGGCTTTGCGGTCTATATGCACGATATGGCAAATCACGGCAAGTCAAACCAGGATTATGATTTAACAGGCTATTTCGGCAAAAGCAACGGCTACGAGGGCATTATTAAGGATTTAAAAACTACCTTTGATAAGGCTAAGGCAGAATTTCCCGATAAAAAAATAATTGTTATGGGTCATTCAATGGGCTCGTTTGTTGCACGCTGCTTTACCGCACGCTATCCTAACGCAGGGTTTGACGGCGTAATTTATATGGGCACAGGCGGCCCTAACCCAATTGCCGGCGTGGGCGACAAGCTTTCATCGCTGATTGCCAAGGCTACGGGCTACAGCAAAAAGGTTAAGCTGCTTGACACCATGACCTTTGGCTCTTATAACAAGCAATTTAACAACCGCACAGGCTTTGAGTGGTTAACCCGTGACGACGCCGTTGTTGATGAATATATGTCTGACAGATACTGCGGCTTTTTATTCTCCGCTCAGGGTATGAACGACCTTGTTAAGCTTAATATTGAGGCCAACGACGACAGCTGGTATTCAAAGCTCCCCAAGGAGCTGCCCATACTTGTTGTAAGTGGTGCAATGGACCCGGTTGGCGATTATTCAAACGGCATTAATATTATCGGCGAAAAGCTAAAGCAAACCGGCCACACAAAATCAACGGTTAAGCTTTTTGAGGATTGCCGCCACGAGCTCCTTAACGAAACCAATAAGGATGAGGTTTATTCCTACATTACAGAGTGGATTAATACCAATGTTTTGTAATTAATGAAAATCAGGGCACGTAGTTTAAGCTATGTGCCCTGTTACATATTTTTTATTTGTTATATATTTGCTTTTAGCTGAGTAATTATTATTGGAGTGATTTGTTGACTAAACTACTTATTTCATTAGCAAAAAGAAAATCAAAAAAAGATTTAAGAAACAGCCTTGGTATGCTCAGCGGTTATGTGGGCATTTTTTGCAATGTGCTTTTATTTACCGTTAAAATGGTTTTAGGTACCCTCAGCGGTTCTGTATCAATTACCGCAGACGCACTTAATAACCTGTCAGATGCGGCATCAAATATAGTTACCCTTGTGGGGACAAGACTATCTGTCAAACCTGTTGATAAGGAGCACCCCTTCGGCCACGGCAGGCTTGAATATATCTCTGCTCTTATAGTTGCCTTTTTAATTCTTCTTATGGGTGTGGAGCTTGCCAAAACCTCGGTTGAAAAGATTTTGCACCCAAGCGAATTAAGTTTTAGCTATGTTTATATTGCAATTATTGTTTTGGCGATTTTGGTTAAGATTTGGATGGCATATTTTAACAGCAGACTTTATAAATTAACCAAAAACATTAATTTAAAAGCTGTCAGCAGGGACAGCCTTAACGATTGCATATCAACAGGGGCAACAATGGTTGCGGTTATCCTTTGCCACTTTTTCAATATTCCCTGGTTTGACGGTGCTGTTGGCCTTTGCGTTGCCGTATTTATTCTGCTTTCGGGCGTGGGCATTGTTAAGGATATTTTAGACCCGCTTTTAGGTCAGCCCCCAACAAAGGAGTTGGTTGACAGCATAAAGGGCATTATGCTCAGTGAGGAGCTTATTTTAGGCGTGCATGACCTGATAGTTCACGATTACGGCCCGGGCAGAAGAATAGCCTCCGCTCACGCCGAGGTGCCCTCAAATGTGGATGTAATGAAAATTCATGATGTTATTGATAATGTTGAGCAAAAAATACACCATGAACTGAACATTATAATTTGTATTCACATGGACCCCATTGTGGTTAACGATAAGGAGCTTGAGGAATATAAGGCAATGTGCAGCGAAATTATAAAGCAGTATAACCCCGAATACAGCTTTCACGATTTTAGAATGGTTAAGGGCGAAACCCACACAAACCTGATTTTTGACCTGGTTACAACCTTTGATAAAAATGCCGATAATGACAAAATCAGGGCTGATATAACCAAGCTGTTTAAGCAGCGTGACAGCACCATTAACCCGATTATGACAATTGAACATTCTTTCACATAAAAAGTGGGACGGTAATCCGTCCCACTTAGACTGTCGATAAAGGCCCTGAAACACGCCAAAGTTGTTTTGTAAAACATTAAGTGTATGGATGGGCAACCCTATACCAAAAAAATTTTTCAAACAATATAATTCAAAGAAAATCGCCGCAAACATAAAGCTTGCGGCGATTTTGGCGTTTTTCGTTTTTTGCTCACAAGCGGTACCATCGTACAGCAAAGTTCGCAAGAAAACGAAATTCAGAACCTTTCTCAACAGCCTCACAGCGTGCCGAAAAACTTTTTCGACACGCTGAGTGGGACGGTAATCCGTCCCACTTTTATATGTTGTGTAATTTTTTATAGGTTATATAATTTTTTTGCGTTTTCGTTTGTAATATCAAGTATTTCTTGGGCGTCAATTTGCAAAACCTCGCCTATTCGCTGTGCGATAAATGGAATAAGTGATGAATCGTTGCGCCTGCCCCTGTGGGGCTCCGGTGCAAGATAGGGGCAGTCAGTTTCAAGCACAAGTCGGGTTAGGGGAATTTCCCTTACAACCTCAAGGCTTTTTCTTGCATTTTTAAAGGTAGCAACGCCGTTTAAGCCGATATACATTCCTTGCTTTACCAGCTCCGCCGCCATTTCCTTTGAGCCTGAAAAACAGTGCACAACGCCCTTTGGCTTGGTTTTTCTTAAAATATTCATTGTATCGCCGTGAGCCTCACGGTCGTGAACAATAACGGGCATATCAAATTTATTGGCAAGCTCAATTTGCTTTTCAAAAAATAAAAGCTGCTTTTCCTTTGACGATGCCATCCAGTGATAATCCAAGCCGATTTCGCCAACAGCAACGCATTTGTCGTCCTTTAAAAAATCCGCTATCAGTTCAAGGTCCTTTTCCTGCACGCCCTCCAAATTTTCGGGATGAAAGCCTGCGGCGTAATAAACATAGCCGAAGCGGTGTGCAAGGGCTTTATTTTTTTCACTGCTTTTTATATCGCAGCCACAGGTTACAACAGTGCCGACACCCTTTTGGGGCAGTGACTCTAAAAGGGGATATCTGTCGCCGTCAAACTGTTCGTCGTCATAATGGCTGTGAGTGTCAAAAATATTGCAATACATTACCGATTACCAAAAATTTTTTTAACCAACCTTTCGGTTGCCCTTCCGTCATTTAATGTGTTGTATTCGTTGTTAAAATCTGTATAATCGCAGGTGTAATCCTTGCTGTTCATAACATAATCAATGCTTTCAACAAGCTCTTTTTCGGTTTTTACAACAGGGCCGGGCAAATGCTCTGTGCTGAAATAAAAGCCACGCATTTCGTCACGGTATTCCTCCATATCATACATATAAAACAGCATTGGGCGCTGTAATAATGCATAATCAAAGAAAACGCTTGAATAATCGGTTATAAGCAGGTCTGAAATAACATAAAGCTCGTTTATATCGTCATAATCCGATGCGTTATATACAAAACCCTTGTAGGCATCAAAATCAAATTGGTTTGCAACCAGATAATGAGCCCTGAAAATAATGATATAATCATTGCCCAGCTTTTCCTTTAAATAATCAAAGTCAACAGGGTTATCATAGGTGTAGCCCTGCCTTGCATCATGCTGATTGTCACGCCAGGTGGGGGCATAAAGAATAATCTTTTTGTTGCAGCTCTTAAGTCCTAAGGATTCTTTGATTTTTTCAATATCCTCCTGCTTGTAGTTAACAAGGTAATCGTTTCTCGGGTAGCCGATTTCAAGCACGGCATTCTCCTTATTAAAACTGCCCAAATTCCAAGCGGTAATAAACTTTTCCGTTACGAAATCGCAGGGTGAGAGCAAATAATTGAGCCTTTTTGCATCGTTTCTGTATTTGCCACGGATTTCTATAACCGAATTCATGGCGTTTGTGGATGTTAAAATATCGTAGCCCAGCTTTTTAAGGGGGGTTCCGTGCCAGCACTGAATATAAACCTGGTTGCTTTTTGGAATCCAATAGTCAAGTGCACGGAAATTAAAAATCCAATACTTTGCCTTGTGCAGGTATTTTTCACATTCCTTGCTTCTGTTTTTAACAACAACGGTGTTGCGGTTGTGAGCCAAAAAGCTGTATTTTTCAGGCTCGTCAAAAAACCATATAAACCGATAATCGTTAAATGCAGGTTCATTCAGCATATACTCATACACAGCCTTTGGGCTGCAGGCATAGCTTTTGCCGTTGTATGAACCGAAAATAACAATTTTATCATCAGCATCTATGGTTACTCCCACAAGTATATACCGCAGCTTTCGGACTAAATTACGGGTATCCCTCATTAAAATCCTCAGTGCTGTGGACTTTTTAGCTAAAGATATTGGTGAAAATTTCAAATTTGCCTCCGTTAAATAAGCAAGTCGGTTATTAATGTGTGTTTGCTTGCTTTGGCTGATTGTTTTTTAATTAGTTGCCTGCTGCATTTCCTCTTGCAGGGGTTGGTTTTCTAAGGCCTTTTGCTGCAGCCTTTCTTTCCTTGCGTTTTTGATTTTAATTAAAACCTTCATAACAACCGCAACGGGATAAAACAGCTTAAAGTGCCTGTAAGCCGCCTTATCGTCATCATCGGCTATAAAGTGAATATCAGCATTTTTTATATAATGCCTTAATTTGCTTAGTGAAAGTCTGCCCTTAACATATTCCTCAATCAAAACTTTTTCGCTTACAAAGGTTTGGCCTGTTTCTTTAAGCTTGCAGTTTAAATCAATGGGCTTGCCCTTGAGCATGTAGTCTGCAAACATACCCGGCAGGTTAATGCCTGCCTTTGTTACGGCGTAGCCGGATGCGCCAAAGCGCATGTTGAGCTCAACAAAATACATTTTGCCGTCAACGGTTTCAATAAGGTCAACATCATAAAGGCCGTCAAAATTAAGGGATGAAATAAATTTGATTACATCGTCAATAAGCGCCTGTTCCTGCTCGCATGGCAGCAGCTTGCCGACAATCGCAACGCCCCTGTGCTCGGCCTGGCCGCCCTCCTCGGCAACAAAAAAGCCGGGGCCGTTAACGCCGTTCTTGGTGCTTACGCCTAAAATTGAATATTCCTTGCCGATTTCAACATAGTCCTCAACAAGCATTTCAATATCTTTCTTTTTAGAGAATGCAGTGAGCGCCTCAAAAAGCTCCTCACGGGTTTCACACTTTCTCATCCTGCTTTTTGAGCTGTTCCTCGAAACATTGGGCTTTATAAAGCAGGGGTAGGTAATGCTGTCGGGTATTTCAAACTCGCCGTTAAATGTTTTGATAACACAGCTTTTAAGCACAGGCAGGCCTGCCTCAATTGCCAGCTGCTTTTGAACGTCCTTGTTCATAAGCTTGCCGATTTCATCCTGAATACCGTTAACATTCGGCATCAGGTAATATTCGCTCAGAACATCGTAATAGTGGTCTGCAATATGAGCCACAAGGTCGTCGGCAGGGATTAAAAGCATTTTTCTGTCAGGGTCGGCAAGGCTGATAAGCCGCCTTACTATTCGCTTGCTTCTGCGGTTTGAAATGCACACAAAATAGCCTTTAATATATTTGCTGTAAGCGTCAGGCCTGAGCTTTTTCAAAAAGTTTGAACGCTTAGGTTTTTTTTGGAAAATTCTTAATATTTCAACCTCGTAGCCTGCCATACCCAGCGACCTTGCCATTGTAAGGTTGGAAAGATAGTTCCTGCCGGATACAAGTATTCTCGGGTGCTCTGTTTCGGCGTTCCTTTGGTTTTCCTTTTTTGTTTGGGGATAACGCAAAAGGCTGTGCTTTATGGGCCTTAATACAGGGTAGAGGATTTTTTTTACCGTTTTTTTAACCGCACGCTTTGCGTTCCTAAGTTTTCTGCGCTTGGCGGTCTTTTTTATTTTTTTAGTGAATATTTTGCCGGGAACCGGGTCATTGTTATTGCAAAGGAGTGTTATGTCGGAGCTTTTAATGCAGGCATTAAGCTGCTTTTTTGTCATAAAGCCGTTGATATAATCCTCCCAAGCAATTTTTTCGTATATAAACGATTTGCCGTATTGGCTGACCTTTTCATCCTCGGGAGTATGGCCCTGCCCCAGCGCCTCGCTGACAAACAGTGCAGGCAGGTTAACGCCGCTTTCAAAATAAGCAAAGTTAGGGCCGCCGCTGCGTAAATTAACCTCGTTGAAATAAATTTTATCGCCTACAATGCTTAGCTCAAAGTCAAACATACCAAAGTAGTGTAGGCTTTTAAGCATTTTAATTATGCTTTCCCTCAGTTCTTGCTCAAGTTCTTCAAATTTAACCACAATACCCGAAAGGGTAACGCCCTTTTCATATTGGGCAACATTGGTTTTTTTGATAATTGCGGGAACAATAATTTCTTGGTCAAGACAAACACCTGAAAAATCAATTTCATTTTCGATTTCAAGGTATTCCTGAATAAGTATGCTTCTGTTTGCAAAGCTCCTTTGCAGTTTTGAAAGGTGCTTTAAAAGCGTTTCCTCGTCCTCACAGGCTTTCATTTCCTTTTTGTAGCCTGAAATGCTTTCAATGGGCTTTACAAAGCAGGGATAAACCATATCATCGGGTATTTTTATTTCGTTTTCCAGGGAAATAATCCAGTCCTTAGGTGTGTTAATGCCTGCCTCTCTTGCCAGTCTAGCCTGAACGGTTTTGTTCATCATTTCGGTCATTGAGCCGTTGCCGCCGCCCACTATTTCGGGCATTATGAAAACATCTTTAAAAAGTTCCTTGTTGTAATCCATAACCGATGCGGTGTAGTCGTCGGTAGGGAAGAGAACGGGCTTGCCATCGGGGCAGTCCTTATAGCTTAAAAGAGCGTCAATAAGCTCGGTGTCCTCGCCGTCCTTAACCTTTTTTGACACAATCTCAACAGAGGAGCGAACATATTTACTGCTTGCCGCAATAAGTGAGGTGCCACACCTGTATGCGCTTGCCACCAAATCAACGGTGTAGCCTGCCGCACCCAGGGAGCGGATAACGCTTAGCCCTGTTGCATAGTTTCTTGATAAAACAACCACCAACGGTTTGTTTGTTTCACTCATTTTTCTTGTTTCTCCCAAAATTCACATACAAAATAAGTTTATTTTATGCTGTCAATCAGCCTGTAAATCAGCCGCATAAAAAATGCAGCAGGATAATTTTTTTTAAAGCATTTATAAGGGGCAGTATCCTCATAATCATCAATAAAGCGGATTTGAGCCCCGTTGTAATAATCTTTAGCCTTTTTTGCGCTTATATCGCCACGGGCATATTCCTCGATAAGTATTTTTTCACTTACAAAGCCTGTGCCGCCCATAATAGGGCAGCAGCTTTCGATTTCCTTGCCGAAAAGCATACTGTCTGCCAGCATGGCAGGTAGGTTTATGCCGTTAACGGTAAGTGCGTGGGTTGACGCACCTGCCCTAAAGTTAAGCTCTATAAAATACAGCCTGCCTTCTGCCGTTTCTATTAAATCAATATCATACATGCCGGTGTAGCCTAACGATAAAACAAATTGTTCGCATTGCTTTTTAATATCGTCAAACTTGGGGGAGGCGATAAGCTCACCCTTTAAAGCAACGCCCCTGCGCTGCCTATGGCCGCCTTCAACAACCTTAATTATCCCCGGGGTGGTAATTCTGCCGTTTGCACACACACCCAGCAGGGAATATTCATTCTTAATAACTGCGTATTCCTCAACGAGAATTTCAAAATCTCCTGATTTTGCATAGCCGTTCAGCGCTGCGGTAAGCTCGTTGAGACTGTCGCACATTTTCATATTACCCTTATTGCTTTTCATGCTTACATTGGGCTTGATAAAGCAGGGGTATTTTATTGATTTGGGTATTTCAAATTCGCCGTTTACGGATTTTATAAGCACGCTTTGCAAAACAGGCAAGCCCTGCTTTGCCGCAAGCTCCTTTTGCAGGCTTTTGTCCATTAAACGGACAATGCCGCCCTCACAGCCGTTAACGCTTGGTATATAAAAATGCTCCTTAAGGCGCTCTATATTATTGTCAACAATCCAGCAAACATAATCGTCTGTTGGAATAAGCAGCTTTTTTTCACGGCTTGCCATTTTCAGCAGGTTATCAATAAGCAGCTGCTTGCTGTTACCTAAAATGCACCTGCGGTAATCTGTAACATAGGTGCTTTTTGCCTCCGGTGTCATTGAACGCAGTGGCTTTAAAAGGCTTGGCTTGCCCTTAAATACATGGAGCACCTGAACATCATATCCCGCCTTGCCTAAGGCACGGGCAGTGGTTAAAATGTTGCAATAATTTCTGCCTGTAACAACTGCGTATCCCTTTGGAAGGGGCTTTTTATTTTCAGGCAATTTTTCCTTGCCGAGAGTAGTTAAAAGCTTGTGCTTTATCAGGCTTAATTTTATCCTTTTTAAAAATATTTTGCCCGGCTGTGGGTCGTTTTTGTCTGCCAGCAGGGTAAGGTCGGATTTATTTATACAATCCTTTAATTCGTTTTTTGAAATGTAAGAGTGGATGTAATCCTCCCACGCAACCTTTTCGTAAACAAAGGTTTTGCCTGTGGTTTTAATGTTTTCCTCACAGGCGTTATGCCCAATTCCCGTAATTTCCTTAACAAAAATATCCGGCAAATTAACGCCGCAAAGCATATATGCGTAGTTCGGACCGCCGCTTCGCAGGTTAATTTCGTTAAAATAAATTTTATTGTCGCACAGGGTAAGCTCAATATCAAACATGCCCACATAGCGCAGGCTTTTTAAAAGACTTGTAATTTTTTCCTTAAGCTCGCCAAGGATGTCGATTGGCACAACTCTGCCGGACATGGTAACCCCGGGCTCGTTTTTTGAAATGCGTGTTTTTTCAATTAACGCAGGCATAATTACCTTTTGGTCAAGGCAAAGACCCGAAATGTCATATTCCTTGGCAATGTGCAAATATTCCTGCACGGCAACGGCACGGTGGCTGTAAAAACTTTTCATTTTTTCAAGATGAGCCTTAAGCTCAACCGGGCTGTTAACCGCCGCCATTTCGCTTTTCATGCCCGAAACGCTTTGCAGAGGCTTAACAAAGCAGGGATATTCAATGTCTGTGGGAATTTCAATTTCGTTTTCCAAATCAATGCTCCACTGTCGTGGCACATTTAAGCCTGCGTCCTTTGCCGCTTGTAGCTGAAAGAACTTGTCCATGGCCTGAACAAGGCTTTTGGGATTGTCGCCCAAAACAGAGGGCATATAGAAATCATCCTTAAGCAGGTCTTGATTTGTTGCAATAATTGAGGCGGTAAAATCGTCGGTAGGGAACAAAACGGGCTTTTGCTCGTATGCGCCCTTGTATTTCAGTATTTCGGTTATAATTCCGCTGCCGTCATCCCCCTGAATTTGCTTTGACAAAACTTCTGTGGATTTTCTTACATATTTACTGCTTGCAGGAATAACGGAGCTGCCTTTTTTCTTGGTGCTTGCTATCAGGTCAACGGTGTAGCCTGCAACGCCCAGCGAGCGGATAACCCCAAGACCTGTGGAATAGTTCCTTGAAAGCACTATTACAAGTGGTTTTGAATTATGCAAAATATTCTCCTTAATTTGCCTAAAACGATTGCCAAATACAATACCGCAACAATTTTAATATTTATTAATAATTATATAATACATAGGATAAAATGTCAATTGTTGTGTAAAAAGCGTTAGCGCAAAATAAAAACATTATGAAAAAATTAACGGCAGGAGTTTGATCAAACAGACCAAACCCTTGCCGTTTAACAGCTTATCTTATTTTTGTGCCGGCAGGCATATCAACAAAAACAACCTTAACATCGCTTTCGCTCACATCTCCTGCAAGTATCATGCCGTTGCTTACCTCGCCGCATAATTTTGCAGGCTTAAGGTTTGCAACAATAATAACGCTTTTGCCGATTAAATCCTCAGGCTTGTACCATGGCGCAATACCCGAAACAACCTGCCTCGGTGTGCCGCTACCGTCGTTAACCGTGAGTTTCAAAAGTTTTTTAGCCTTTTTTACAGGTTCGCAGGCGGTAATTTCAGCAACCTTAAGTTCAACCTTTGAAAAATCGTCAATTCCGATTTCAGCCAAGCCCTCAACCTTTTCTTTGGCAGCCTTTTCTGCTTTAGCTGCCTCCTCCTGCTTTGCGGCAATTTCTTCAAGCATTTTTTCAGCGTCAATTCTTGCAAACAGAGCCTCCGCCTTGTTAACGCAGGTGCCGCTCTTAAGTGCACCGAAGGTTGTAAGTGAATCGTAATCCTTAATATCACAATTCATCTGCTCAAAGATTTTTTCCGCCGTTGTGGGCATAAATGGTGTTAAAAGGACTGCGATGTATCTTATAGCCTCCAGCAGGTTGTAAAGAACCGTTCCGAGCCTTTCTTTCTTTGCCTCGTCCTTAGCCAGTGCCCAGGGCATGGTTTCGTCAATATATTTGTTAGAGCGCTTTGCAAGGTTTAATACCGCTTCAATAGCGTCTGCAACCCTGTATGTTTCAAAGCACTTTTCCATCTTTGTAACAGTATCAAGAGCAAATTGCTTAAGTTCGCCGTCAACCTCCTCAGGTGCAGAGGGCTGCTGAATTACTCCGTCAAAATACTTGTTTTGCATTGCAATTGTTCTGTTAACAAGGTTGCCGAAGGTGTTTGCAAGGTCGCTGTTATATCTTTCGATAATTGTTTCATAGGTAATTGAGCCGTCCGATGCGTAGGGCATTTCCGAAATCAAATAGTACCTTACCGCATCAACGCCCAAAAGGTCAACCAAATCATCGGCGTAAATAACATTACCCCTTGATTTTGACATTTTATCCTCGCCGAACAAAAGCCACGGATGACCGAATACCTGCTTTGGCAGGGGCTCGCCCAGCGCCATAAGCATAATCGGCCAATAGATAGTGTGAAATCTTACAATATCCTTGCCGATAATGTGAACATCTGCCGGCCAGTATTTTTTATATAAATCGCTTGAACCGTCGGGGTCGTAGCCCAAAGCAGTGATATAGTTTGAAAGTGCGTCAATCCAAACATAGATAACATGCTTGTCATCAAATGTTACAGGGATACCCCATTTAAAGCTTGTACGGCTTACGCAAAGGTCCTGCAAGCCGGGCTTAATAAAGTTGTTGAGCATTTCCTTTTTTCTCTGCTCGGGGTAAATAAAGTTTTCATTGCTTTCAATAAATTCTTCAAGTTGCTTTTGGTATTTTGAAAGGCGAAGGAAATAAGCCTCTTCCTTTGCGGGCTTAACCTCTCTGCCGCAGTCGGGGCACTTGCCGTCAACCAATTGGCTTTCTGTCCAAAATGATTCGCAGGGGGTGCAGTACATACCTTCGTATGTGCCCTTGTAAATGTCGCCCTGGTCATAAAGCTTTTTGAATATTTTTTGAACCGTTTTTTCATGGTAATCGTCGGTGGTTCTGATAAATTTGTCATAGCTTGTGCCTAAAAGGTCGCAAATGCCCTTAATTTCTCCTGCAACCTTATCAACATATTCCTTTGGCGTTACATTTGCAGCCTTTGCGTATTCCTCAATCTTTTGGCCGTGCTCGTCTGTGCCTGTAAGCATAAATACATCGTAGCCCTGAAGCCTTTTAAACCTTGCAATTGCATCGGTCAGCACAATTTCATAGCTGTTGCCGATATGAGGCTTGCGTGATGTGTATGCTATGGCTGTTGTAATGTAAAATTTTCCCTTATCTGCCATTGCTTCCTCCTTAATTATCCGAAAGGTTAAACTCGTTAACCTCTCCTGTTTCCAAAATTGTTTCGTATGCCTGTGAGGTGCTCAGATTAACCTTAACCGAGGCATATTTTGTACCCTTTTTATCAAAAACGGCAAAATACTGATAGCCGTCCTCAACGATTGTTGCATTAACCTCATAGGTTTTGCCGTAAAAATCATCCAAAACATTTAACGCCTGGTTAACGCTGATTGGTTTTAACGAATCACCCTGGGTTGCAGCCTGTGTGCTTTCGGTTGTGCCTGCGTCTGTTGACTGCTCCTCGCTGTCGGCGCTTGTGCTCGGAGTTGTGGTTGATGAGGTTATATCTCCACTGTCGTTTGTGCTTTCGCTTACCTGTGATTGTGACGCCGTATTGGTTTGGGTGTTACCCTCATCCTTATTATTGTTTGAAACGCAAACACCCACAATAATTGCAGCCAAAACCACTGCCACGCATACAAGGCTGATGATTATCTTGCCTTGCTTGTTTTGCTTTTTATTGTTGTTATCGTTAATTTTCTTGTTATCCTTTTCCATAGCATTTACAGCAATGAAGCCGCTCCTTTATCAAGCATTAATGTAACATCCTTGTGAAATTGAAGAACAGATGCAGGGCACCATGGGGTAACGTTGCCGTCAATCAGTTGCTTGATTGCCTTTGCCTTTTGCTCCCCAAGGGCAATGATAAGTATTCTTTTTGCCTGCATAATTGAGCCGATACCCATTGTAACCGCATGGGTGGGCACCTCTTCAATTGAATTGAAAAACCTGCTGTTATCCTTAATTGTTGATTCCTTAAGGGCTACAACATGGCTCCAGCGCTGAAAAGCGTCGGCAGGCTCGTTAAAAGCAATATGTCCGTTTGAACCGATACCCAAAAGCTGAATGTCAATTCCGCCGGCTTTCTTTATTTTCAACTCGTAATCCTTACATTCCTGCTCCAAATCGGTTGCGTTGCCGTTAAGGAAATTTATGTTTTCCTCGGGAATATTGATGTGGTCAAAAAGATTTTCGTGCATAAAGCTGTGGTATGAATTTTTATCCTTAACATCAAGCTTGCAGTATTCGTCAAGGTTAAAGGTGGTAACCTTTGAAAAATCAACTGCGCCCTGGTTGTAAAGCTCAATCATGTGCTTGTATGGCTTTAAGGGTGTTGAGCCTGTGGCCAAGCCCAAAACAGAGTCCGGCTTTTGCAAAACCTGACCGCACATATAGTAGCCTGCGGCTACACCGATTTGCTCCTCGGTATCAAAAATTAAAACGTTCATATTAAATCTCCTATCTTTAAATCTGTTTATCCAACAGACTATTCTATAATTTATTTTTCCTTGTGTCAATGCGTTTCATAATAAAACGCACAATCAAAAGCGTTACATAAAACACACAAATGCCCAAAATCGCACCGGCTGTGTCAATTGCCCAATCCTTAACCTCGCAGCTGCGACCCTCAACAAACAGCTGGTGTATTTCGTCCGTTACCGCATACAGCGATGCAACAGGCAGTGCTGCGGCAGGCAGCGGCTTTCCCTTTGAAAGCAGCAGCGCCCAATTCAAAAGCAGACACAGCCCGGTGTATTCCAAAAAATGTGCGCTTTTTCTAACAATAAAATCGGTAAAAACATTGCTGCCAAACAGCTTTGTAAGCCAATCAATAACGCTTGTGCTTTGTGAGGAGGACTCGGCAGCTGTTCTTGACGAAAAGTAAAATATTACTCCCATGCATATAAGGCTAAGCGCCCAAAACACAGCTGCAAGCTTTTTATTTTTCCCTATTTGCGTAAACAAAGCTTATCCTTCCTGTTCCTGCGTGAAATTGTATTCCGCTAACGCCCTTGGCAGATGCGTAATAGCTTGTTTCGTAAAGCATTGGATATACACAGTAATCGCCGATAATTGCGTTTTCGGCATTTTTCAGGTGCTGTGCGTTTTCTTTGCTTGTGGTTGAGCTGTTTGCCTTTTCAATTTCCTGTGCCAGCTTATCGCTGTCAACACCCGATATACCGCTGAAGCCTGACAGGTAAGCGGTGGGGGAACTACTGCTGGATTTGTAGCTGCAAAAGGCAATATCGTAGTTCTTAGAAGATAAAGCGTCTTTATATTCCCCATCATCCAGGGCGTTAACCTTAATGGTTAATGATATTTTGTCGCCGTTTGGGTTTTTAACAACATTGCCTATGCCGCTTTGAACACCTTGCAGCATTTGCTTAACATATTTTTCCATACTTTTTGGGGTAACAACCGTAACGGTAAAGGTGGTTTCGCCTATTTCGCCCAGACCCTTGCTCCAAAGCTCAACGCTTTTGTCAATGTCCTGCTTTGCTACGGTGCTGCCCATAAGCTCGGCGGCACTGCTGTTGCCCACCGTGCAGGCTGTGGGTATCAAATTGCCTGCGTCCGTTAAATAGCCCTTGTCGCTTTCACTTAAACGGGTAAGGCCTAAGCAAAAGCCGTTCCTTAAATCCTTATTTTGAAACAGCAGCGTGGTGTTGTTAAAAACAAACGCCCAAGCAGTGTCATTATACGGTGTAAGGGTAATACCATTGCTTTCTTTGATTGAGTCGGTATCGCTGCCGCCGATAAATGCGGCGTCATAGTAGCCGTTTTTCAGCTTTTCAACAATCTCGCTGTTGGTTTCGTCGGTAATTTTAAGGGTCAGCTCCGAAGCGTTTGCAGGGGAGTCCCCGGTGTAAAACTTGTTCTTTTTCAGCAAATAGCTGCTCTCTAAAATCTGGCTTAGGTAGAATTGACCGTTAAACAGGGTGTATTCCTCGGAAAGGCCGTATCTGCCCTTGGTTGCATTGAAAAATTCCTGATTGCAGGGCATTGCAACGGCGGTTGAAAGGGTTGACATAAAGCTGTCGTCCGCAGATGAAAGCTTTATCTCAAGGGTGTAATCATCCGTTGCCTTAACGCCTAATTTTGCGGCTTTAATTTTGCCGCTGTGCACCTGGGGTGCATTTTCAATGCAGGCGATTGATGAAAACAGGGGGCACTCCGTTTCAGGGGCGGCTGCACGCCTTAAAGCAAATACAAAGTCATTTGCCGTAATGTCAGGGTTGAAATCATAGCCCATATAATCAAGGCGCTTGTCCTCTTTGCGCTTGCCCTCGGTATCAAGCTCGGTGTCAATATTCCATTTCATACCCTTTTTAAGTTTGAAGGTGTAGGTTAAGCCGTCACTGCTCACATCCCAGCTTTCTGCCACGCCGGGCTTTACCGTGCCGTCATCGTTAACCCTTACCAAGCCCTCAAAGGTGTTTTCAATAATTAAAAATTCGTCTGTGGTTGAGGCAACCTGCGGGTCATAGCTCCTTACATTTGCGGAAAACGGGTATATAAAATCAATTGCGCCGGCAGATTTGCTGCAGCCGGAAAAAAGGCTTGCCGCAAGGCATAATGAAAGCGCTATACATGTTAATCGTTTTATTTGTCTTATTTTCATCTTTATTTTAACTCCGTTTGTTTGTTGGCTTTTTATTATATCAAATTATTTCTCTTAAATCAACACAATATATCATATATTTATGCCGTTTTTTGCAGGCAGGGGATATGACGGTTTTCGTGTTTTTTAACGAAAATAGGCGTCAAATACAGAAACACACGGCACAGTTGTTCAAAAACTTTTCACAATTGTGCAAATTTTCCAAAATTAGGTGTTGACTTATTATGTAAGTTAGTTTATATTATTACCACGATTAAAATGGGAATTTATGTACTTATGGCAATTTTATGTTGTTTACGCCGTAACAAAAAATTAACAAATTTTTCGGTCGGCTTTTGACTAAATTTTTATTTTATTAGCAAATTTAAAGGAAACGGAGTGAATACCGAATGGTAAATGTGAAGGATGTCCAACTTGGTACAACCACACGCAAAAGTTTTGCCAAAATCAACGAGGTTATGCAGATGCCGAACCTTATTGAGGTGCAAAAAAAGTCTTACCAATGGTTTCTTGATGAAGGTCTTAAAGAGGTGTTCCGTGACATCGGCCCGATAACCGATTACACAGGCAATCTTGTTCTTGATTTCATCGACTACTCAATGGATGACGAACCAAAGTATAATATTGCACAATGTAAGGCTCGTGACGTTACTTATGCAAAACCCTTAAAGGTTAGAGCACGTCTTCAAAACAAGGAAACAGGCGAGGTTAAGGAAAACACCATCTTTATGGGCGATTTTCCCCTTATGACCGACGCAGGCACATTTGTTATCAACGGTGCCGAAAGATGTATTGTTTCACAGCTTGTAAGATCTCCCGGTGTTTATTATCACATGGAGCATGATAAAACAGGTAAGGAGCTTTACACCAACACTGTTATTCCAAATCGTGGTGCTTGGCTTGAATACGAAACAGATGTTAACGATTTGTTCTATGTTCGTATTGATAAAAACAGAAAAATCTTTATCACAACCTTCCTTCGTGCATTAGGCCTCGGAAGCGATGATGAAATCCGTGATTTTTTCGGCGACGATGAAAGAATCGAGGCTACAATTGAAAAGGATACCACAAAGAATCAGGAGGAGGCTCTTCTTGAGGTTTACAAGAAGCTTCGCCCCGGCGAGCCACCAACCCTTGAAACCGCACAGGCTCACCTTGACGGCTTGTTCTTTGATGCACACAGATACGACCTTTCAAGAGTAGGCAGATACAAATACAATAAAAAGCTTGGTATGTTTGACCGTCTTAACGGCCAAATCCTTGCACAGCCTGTTATCTCTCCCCAGGGCGAGCTTTTGGCTGACGCAGGCGAAAAGCTTTCTGCCGAGAAGGCTATGGAAATTGAAGACGCAGGTGTTATGTTTGCGTATGTTCTTCTTGAATCCGGCAGGGAAGTAAAGGTTGTTTCAAACGGTATGGTTGATATTGACAAGTATGTTGATATTGACAAAAAGGAATTAGGCATTAATGAAAAGGTTTCATACCGTGTTCTTTCAGAGATTTTGGATAAGTGCGACGGCGATATGGATGCTATCGTTAACGAAATCAAGATTAAGCACGACGACCTTATCCCTAATCATATTATAGTAGATGATATTTTCGCTACTGTTTCATATCTTGTTAACCTTGCTAACGGTGTTGGCGCTACCGACGATATTGACCACTTGGGCAACCGTCGTATCCGTGCTGTTGGCGAGCTTCTTCAAAACCAATTCCGCATCGGCTTTACAAGAATGGAAAGAGTTATCCGTGAAAGAATGACCCTTCAGGCACAGGATGACGAGGATGCAATCACACCGCAGGCTCTTATTAATATCAGACCTGTTGTTGCCGCAATCCGTGAGTTCTTCGGTTCATCTCCCCTTTCACAGTTTATGGACCAAAACAACCCTCTTGCAGAGTTAACTCACAAGCGTCGTCTTTCAGCTCTCGGCCCCGGCGGTCTTTCAAGAGATCGTGCAGGTTTTGAGGTTCGTGACGTTCACTACACTCACTACGGCCGTATGTGCCCTATTGAAACACCTGAAGGTCCTAACATCGGTCTTATCTCATATTTGGCTTGCTACAGCCGCCTTAACGAATACGGCTTTATTGAGGCTCCGTACCGTAAGGTTGATAAGGCAACAGGCGTTGTTACAGACGAGGTTGTTTATATGACAGCCGATAAAGAGGACGATTTTGTTGTTGCACAGGCTAACGAGCCGTTGGATGCAGAGGGCAGATTTGCCAACACAAGAGTAACCTGCCGTTACAGAGATGAGTTCTTAACTCTTCCGCCTGAAAGAGTTGATTATATGGACGTATCTCCTAAGATGGTAGTATCCGTTGCTACTGCAATGATTCCGTTCCTTGAAAACGACGATGCTAACCGTGCTCTTATGGGTGCTAACATGCAGCGTCAGGCAGTGCCGCTTCTTAAAACACAGGCTCCTGTTGTAGGCACAGGTATGGAATATAAGGCAGCTTATGACTCAGGCGTTGTTGTTATTGCAAAGCGTGGCGGTACAGTTGTTGCCCTTGATGCAGATACTATTGAAATTAAAACAAAATCAGGCGAAATTGATAAATATGAATTAACCAAGTTCGCAGGCTCAAACCAGGGCACCTGCATTAACCAAAGACCTATCGTTTCCCTTCATCAGGAAATTGAGGACGGCCAGGTTATCGCAGACGGACCTGCAACCTGCAACGGCGAAATTTCACTTGGTAAGAATGCCCTTATCGGCTTTATGACCTGGGAGGGTTATAACTACGAGGACGCTGTTCTTATTAATGAAAAAATAGTTCGTGATGATGTATATACATCTATTCATATTATAGAGCACGAGGTTGAATCCCGTGATACAAAGCTCGGCCCTGAGGAAATCACAAGAGATATTCCTAATGTGGGTGAGGACGCTCTTAAGGACCTTGACGATGATGGTATTATCCGTGTTGGCGCAGAGGTTCGTTCAGGGGATATTCTTGTTGGTAAGGTAACACCTAAGGGCGAAACCGAGCTTACCTCAGAGGAAAGACTTCTTCGTGCAATCTTTGGAGAAAAGGCCCGTGAGGTTCGTGATACCTCAATGAAGGTGCCACACGGCGAATACGGTATCGTTGTTGATGTTAAGGTATTTACCCGTGCAAACAGCGACGAGCTTAACCCCGGTGTAAACAAGGTAGTTCGTGTTTACATCGCACAAAAGAGAAAGATTCAAGCCGGCGATAAGATGGCAGGCCGTCACGGTAACAAGGGCGTTGTTTCCCGTGTTCTTCCACAGGAGGATATGCCGTTCCTTCCCGACGGTCGTCCGCTTGACATTGTTCTTAACCCATTGGGTGTACCTTCCCGTATGAATATCGGTCAGGTGCTTGAGGTTCATCTCGGCTATGCGGCTATGGCTCTCGGCTGGAAGATTATGACCCCTGTATTTGACGGCGCTCACGAGGAGGATATTCGTGAATGCTTAAAGCTTGCCGACATCGGCTATTATGTTGACGAAAACGGCAACAAGGTTTATGACGGTAAGGTTCAGCTTACAGACGGCAGAACAGGCGAAAAGTTTGATAACCGTGTAACAGTAGGCTATATGTATTACCTTAAGCTCCATCATCTTGTTGATGATAAGATTCACGCTCGTTCAACCGGCCCGTACAGCCTTGTTACACAACAGCCTCTCGGCGGTAAGGCTCAATTCGGCGGTCAGCGTTTCGGTGAGATGGAGGTTTGGGCACTTGAGGCTTACGGTGCTGCTTACACACTTCAGGAAATTATCACAGTTAAGTCTGACGATGTTGTAGGCCGTGTTAAAACCTATGAATCAATCGTTAAGGGCGAAAATATTCCGCCTGCAGGAACTCCCGAGGCATTCAAGGTTCTCTTTAAAGAGCTTCAGGCACTTGGCCTTGATACAAAGCTCTATGACAGAGAGGGCAACGAGGTTGAGCTTAAGCAAGACCTTGACGATGACGGAATCCAACCGATTGACGAAAAGGCTTTCACAACTATTAACGACTTTGAAGGTCAGGAGGGCTACGGCTTAGTAAATCCTGACGACGAGGTAGAGGAAGCAGGTCAAGCTGCTGACGATACAGATGTTTTTGCAAGCTTCGCAGAAGCATTTGAAGCAAATGACGATGATGACGAATAATTAAGCTTGACCAACTTACCTAAATATTAAGATAAAGGAGTGCTTCCAATATGGATAATAATTCAACAAACGATTTTAGCTCAATTAAAATCGGCCTTGCTTCGCCCGAGCGTATCCGTGAGTGGTCGTTCGGCGAGGTTACAAAGCCTGAAACAATAAATTACAGAACTCTTAAGCCTGAGCGTGACGGCCTTTTCTGCGAAAAGATTTTCGGTCCCATGAAGGACTGGGAATGTCACTGCGGTAAGTACAAAAGAGTTCGCTACAAGGGCAAGGTTTGTGAGCGCTGCGGCGTAGAAATCACAAGGTCTAAGGTTCGCCGTGAGCGTATGGGCCACATTGAGCTTGCTGCCCCTGTATCACACATTTGGTATTTTAAGGGTATTCCAAGCCGTCTCGGCCTTGTTCTTGACATTAGCCCGAGATATTTAGAAAAGGTGCTTTATTTTGCACTTTATATTGTTACCGACCCCGGCGATACCCCGCTTGAGAAAATGCAAATTCTCAACGAAAAGGAATACGCAGAAATGCGTGAAAAATATGAGGACGATTTCAAGGCAGGAATGGGCGCAGAGGCTATTAAAGAGCTTCTTCAGCAAATTGATATTCCCACACTCAGAGATGAGCTTACAGCAGAACTTGAAGGCGCAACAGGCCAAAAGAGAGTTAAGCTCCTTAAAAGGCTTGATGTTGTTGATGCTTTCTATCACAGCGGTAACAAGCTTGAGTGGATGATTCTTGATGTTATCCCTGTAATTCCGCCCGACATCAGACCTATGGTTCAGCTTGACGGCGGCAGATTTGCTACATCTGACCTTAACGACCTTTACAGAAGGGTTATTAACAGAAACAACCGTCTTAAAAGGCTTCTTGAGCTCCACGCTCCCGACATTATCGTAAGAAATGAAAAGAGAATGCTCCAAGAATCCGTTGACGCACTTATTGATAACGGCCGCCGTGGCAGACCTGTTACAGGTCCTAACAACCGTCCGCTTAAGTCACTTTCGGATATGCTTAAGGGTAAGCAGGGCCGTTTCCGTCAAAACCTTCTCGGTAAGCGTGTTGACTATTCAGGCCGTTCTGTTATCGTTGTAGGCCCTGAGCTTAAAATGTATCAATGCGGTCTTCCCAAGGAAATGGCTATTGAGCTTTTCAAGCCTTTTGTTATGAAACGTCTTGTCGAAACGGGCTTTTCTTCAAATATTAAATCAGCAAGAAAAACAGTAGAAAAGGCAGACAGGCCTGAGGTTTGGGATGCTCTTGAGGTTGTAATTAAGGACCACCCGGTTATGCTTAACCGTGCTCCCACACTTCACAGACTCGGTATTCAAGCATTTGAGCCCGTTCTTGTTGAGGGTAGGGCAATTAAGCTTCATCCTCTTGCATGTACAGCATTTAATGCCGACTTCGACGGCGACCAAATGGCTGTTCACGTTCCTCTTTCAGCAGAGGCTCAGGCTGAGGCAAGAATGCTTATGCTCGCTGCCAACAACCTGCTTAAGCCTGCCGACGGTAAGCCTGTTGCAGTTCCTACACAGGATATGATTATTGGCTCCTACTACCTTACAATGATTAAGGAGGGCGAGCCGGGCTGTCCTACAGTTGAAACAGATGAAAACGGCAACGAATATACAAGATACAACATTTACCGTGACACCGATGAGGCTATGATGGCTTATCAGTCAGGGGACCTTGGCTTACATTCTGAGTGCTTAATTCGTTTCACTAAGGAAATTGACGGTCAGGTTAAGTCAAAGCTTGTTAAAACCACAATCGGCCGTGTAATCTTCAACAGACCTATTCCTCAGGATTTGGGCTTTGTTGACAGAACAAATGATGAAAATGCCTTTGACCTTGAGGTTTCATTTGTAGTTAAGAAAAAGCAATTGGGTCAAATAGTTGACAAGTGCATTCGTGTTCACGGCATTTCAATTGCATCAAAGGTTCTTGACGATATTAAGGCACAGGGCTACAAGTATTCAACCGTTTCAGGCACAACCGTTGCGGTTATCGACGCCCTTATCCCTGAAAAGAAGAAGGATTACCTTGCCGAAGCAGAGGCAAAGGTAGATAAAATTACCGCTCACTACAATTTCGGTGAAATGACAAATGATGAGCGTGCCGAGGCTGTTATTAAGGCTTGGGAGGAATGTACTAACAAAGTTTCAAATGAGCTTACATCTAACTTTGACGGTACTCATAACCCAATTCACATGATGGTAGATTCAGGTGCTCGTGGTAGTACATCACAGCTTCGTCAGCTTGCCGGAATGAGAGGCCTTATCGCAAACACATCAGGTAAAACAATTGAGGTTCCTATCAAGGCTAACTATCGTGAAGGTCTTAACATTTTGGAATACTTCATTTCTTCCCGTGGTGCCCGTAAGGGTCTTACAGATACAGCGCTTCGTACCGCTGACTCAGGTTACCTTACCCGTCGTCTTGTTGATGTATCGCAGGATGTTATCATTCGTGACACAGATTGTAAGTGCAACGACGGTATTGATGTTTATGCTGTTATGGACGGCAACCGTGTTCTTGAATCACTTGAAGAAAGACTTGTGGGCAGATATGTTGTTGACCCAATCGTTGACCCTGCCACAGGCGAGGTAATTGTTGATACCGATAAGCTTATGGATGAGCAGGATGCAGCAAGAATTGTTGCAGCAGGCTACACTCATGTTAAAATCAGGTCGCTTATTACCTGTAAATCACGCCACGGCGTATGTCGCAAGTGCTACGGTTCAAACCTTGCATTTAACGAGCCTGTTCAGGTAGGCGAGGCAGTTGGTATTATCGCTGCTCAGTCAATCGGTGAGCCGGGTACTCAGCTTACAATGAGAACCTTCCACACCGGCGGTGTTGCAGGCGGCGAGGATATCACACAGGGTCTTCCCAGAGTTGAGGAGCTGTTTGAGGCAAGAAAGCCGAAGACACTTGCAATTCTTTCCGAAATCGACGGCGAGGTTCGTTTTGAGGAAATCAAGAAGAGCCGCCATGTTGTAGTATTCAATGCTGAAACTGCAGAGGAAAAGAAATATTTGATTCCTTACGGTGCGCATCTTAACCCGGCAATTGTTGAGGGCGCTAAAATCGAAAAGGGTACTGAAATCACAATTGGTTCCAAAAACCCACACGATGTACTTTCAATTCTCGGTAAAGAGGCTGTTTATAACTACCTTATTAAAGAGGTACAGTTTGCTTACCGTACTCAGGGTGTTGATATTAACGATAAGCACATTGAGGTTATTGTTCGTCAAATGCTTAAAAAGTGCATTGTTGATGATGAGGGCGATACAGACCTTATCGCAGGCACACAGGTTGATGTTGCACAGGTTGACGAGGCAAACGATAAGATTGATGAAAGAATCGCCGCAGGCGAGGAGGGTCTTAAGCACGCTACCTACATTCCTGTTCTTATGGGTATTACAAAGGCGTCGCTTGCTACTGATTCGTTCCTTTCTGCCGCATCCTTCCAGGAAACCACAAGGGTTCTTACAGACGCTGCAATTAAGGGCAAGAGCGACCCGCTTCTCGGCCTTAAGGAAAACGTTCTTATCGGTAAGCTTATCCCTGCCGGCACAGGTATGGATGTTTTCAGAGATGTTGACGTTGTACCGAGCTATTTCAGCGCAGAGGGCTCAGATGATATTTTGAACCTTGAGCAGCTTCAGGAGCTTTTGACAGGCTCAATGTCAGAATAATAAATCTTGACATTGCAACCTTAAAATGATATAATACGCAATTGTGTGTGGTATGTTTGTTGATTTTAACAAAATTATACACAATATTTTGTAAAAAACGCTTAACGGAGTGCAGATTTCTGCGCTCCAAAGCGTGCGTATATAAGATGTATTAATATAAATTTTTATTATTACACCTTATATGCGCATGCTCGCATAAATTACACGAAAGGAGAATAAACTATTGCCTACCTTTAACCAATTAGTTAGAACAGGACGTAAGTCACAAGAAAAAAAGGCAAAAGCACCTGCACTTTTAAAGAGTCTTAACACAAAGAAGAACGTTATGAATGATAACGCTTCTCCTCAAAAGCGTGGTGTTTGTACTGCAGTTAAAACTGCTACACCTAAGAAGCCTAACTCAGCACTTCGTAAGATTGCCAGAGTTCGTCTTACAAACGGTATGGAAGTTTCTGCGTACATCCCGGGCGTTGGTCACAACCTTCAAGAGCACAGCGTTGTTATGGTTCGTGGCGGCCGTGTTAAGGACCTTCCCGGTGTTCGTTACCACATTATCCGTGGTACACTTGATACCCAGGGCGTTAACGGCAGAATGCAAAGCCGATCAAAGTATGGCGCTAAGAAGCCAAAGGTTAAGAAGTAATTAACCTTTTATGTTGGAAACCGACAATAGTTTATTTATCTATATATAATGGATAGCGTAGGCTTTTTGTTGGCTCCACGGAAAAACCGAGTACCTATGAACTCATTAAAATTTATGAAGGAGGGAAGCGAAGATGCCAAGAAGAGGTCAAATCGCTAAGCGTGATGTATTGCCTGATCCGCTTTACAACTCAAAGGTTGTAACTCGTCTTATCAATAACATCATGTTAGATGGAAAGAAAGGTGTCGCTCAAAAAATCGTTTACGGCGCTTTCGACATCATCCAAGAAAAGACAGGCAACGATCCTATCGAAACTTTTGAAGCCGCTATGGAAAATGTAATGCCTGTACTTGAAGTAAAGGCTCGCCGTATCGGTGGTGCTACTTATCAGGTTCCTCTTGAGGTTCGTCCTGAAAGAAGACAAACCTTAGGTCTTAGATGGATTACTGCATTTGCTCGTGCAAGAAGTGAGAGAACTATGAAAGAGCGCCTTGCAGCTGAAATTATGGATGCTGCAAACAAAACAGGCGGAGCTGTTAAAAAGTGTGAGGATACACACAGAATGGCAGAAGCAAACAAAGCATTTGCTCATTTCAGATATTAATCCGTTTTATAAACCAAGGAGGATATTATGCCAAGAAAAGTATCTCTTGAAGAAACAAGAAATATTGGTATTATGGCTCACATTGATGCCGGTAAGACTACCACTACTGAGCGTATTCTTTACTACACCGGTGTTAACCACAAGATTGGTGAAACACATGAAGGTGCCGCAACAATGGACTGGATGGAGCAAGAGCAGGAAAGAGGTATCACAATTACCTCTGCGGCTACAACATGCTTCTGGAAGGGCCACAGAATCAATATTATCGATACACCGGGTCACGTTGACTTTACAGTAGAGGTTCAGCGTTCACTTCGTGTACTTGACGGTTCAGTTACTGTTCTTTGTGCAAAGGGCGGTGTTGAGCCACAGTCTGAAACCGTATGGCGTCAGGCTGATGAGTATAAGGTTCCGAGAATGATCTTTGTTAACAAGATGGATATTATGGGTGCAAATTTCTACAATGTAATGGACATGGTTCTTGACCGTTTCAAATGTAATGCACTTCCAATTCAGCTTCCAATCGGTTCTGAAGATACATTTGAGGGTATTGTTGACCTTATCAACAACAAAGAAATCGTTTATATTGACCCTGACAAGAACAAGGGTTCAGTATTCGAGGAAAGACCAATTCGTGCCGAGCTTGCAGATAAGGCTGCAGAGTACAGAACAAACCTTATCGAGCATATCGTTGACCAGGACGAAGACCTTATGGAAAGATATTTCGAAGAGGGCGAGGATTCAATCACCGTTGACGAAATTAAGAAGATTATCCGTAAGTCAACCTGTGAGGGCACAATGGTTCCTGTATGCTGCGGTACAGCTTACAGAAATATGGGTGTTCAGCCACTCCTTGATGCTATTGTTGACTTTATGCCGGCTCCAACCGATGTTGAGTCAATTAAGGGTATCAATCCTGACACCGAAGAGGAAGAATACCGTCACTCATCAGATGACGAGCCGTTCTCAGCACTTGCATTTAAGATTGCAACCGACCCATACGTAGGTAAGATTTGCTTCTTCCGTGTGTATTCCGGTACAATCGAGGCAGGTACACCTTGCTACAACTCTGTAAAGGGTCAAAAGGAAAGAATGGGTAGAATTCTTCAAATGCACGCAAATCACAGAGAGGATATTCCAATCTGCTACGCAGGCGATATTGCCGCTGCTGTTGGTCTTAAGAACACAACAACAGGCGATACCCTTTGCGACGAGGATCACCCAATTATCCTTGAGTCAATGAATTTCCCTGACCCTGTAATTCGTGTTGCTATTGAGCCAAAAACAAAGGCAGGCCAGGAAAAGATGGGCGTTGCCCTTGCAAAGCTTGCTGAAGAGGATCCAACCTTTAAGGCTTATACCGATGAGGAAACAGGTCAAACAATTATCGCAGGTATGGGTGAGCTTCACCTTGAGATTATCGTTGACCGTCTTCTCCGTGAATTTAAGGTAGAGGCAAATGTAGGTGCACCTCAGGTAGCATATAAAGAAACAATTACTGCTGAATCAATGTCTGATTACAAGTACAAAAAGCAATCAGGTGGTTCAGGTCAATACGGTCATGTTAAGATTCGTTTGTTCCCCAACGTTGACGAAAAGGGCGTTGGTAAGGGCTACGAGTTTGAAAACCAAGTTGTCGGCGGTGCTATTCCTAAGGAATATATCCCCGCTGTTGACGCAGGTATCCAGGCTGCTATGAAGAGCGGTATTCTTGCAGGCTACAATGTAGTTGATGTAAGAGTTGAGCTTTATGATGGTTCATACCACGAGGTTGACTCATCAGAAATGGCATTTAAGATTGCCGGTTCTATGGCATTCAAGGATGCAGCTAAGAAAGCAAAGCCGGTTATTCTTGAGCCTATGATGAAGGTTGTAGTTATCGTTCCTGAGGAGTACATGGGCGATGTTATCGGCGACCTTAACTCTCGCCGTGGCCAAATTCAGGGTATGGAAGACCGTACAGGCGCTAAGCAGATTAATGCAAGAGTTCCTCTTTCAGAAATGTTTGGTTATGTTAACGACCTTCGTTCAAAGACACAGGGCCGTGGCCAATACACAATGGAGCCTGACGGATACGACCAAGTTCCAAAGTCAATTTCTGAAAGCATTATCAGCGAGCGTTCTAAGAAAGACTAATAATATTTAACAAAAATACTTGATATTTTAATCGCTTTTTGATAGAATATCATTGACAATTTTACTATTGTAAATTTTAAGGAGGAAATTCCAATGGCAAAAGAACATTTTAACCGTACCAAACCACACGTAAACATTGGTACAATCGGTCACGTTGACCACGGTAAGACAACTCTTACAGCTGCTATCACTAAGTACCTTGCTAACAAGGGCTATGCAAAGTTTGAAGACTATGCAGATATTGATAAGGCTCCTGAAGAGAGAGAGCGTGGTATCACAATCAACACAGCTCACGTTGAGTACGAGACAGATAAGCGTCACTATGCTCACGTTGACTGCCCAGGTCACGCTGACTATATTAAGAACATGATTACAGGTGCTGCTCAGATGGACGGCGCTATCCTTGTAATCGCATCAACAGATGGTCCTATGGCTCAAACTAAGGAGCACTTACTCCTTGCTCGTCAGGTTGGCGTTCCGGCAATCGTTGTTTTCATGAACAAGACTGACCAAGTTGACGACCCAGAGCTTCTTGAGCTTGTTGAAATGGAAATTCGTGAAACTCTTGCTGAGTATGAATTCGATGAGGACTGCCCAATCATTAAGGGTTCTGCTCTTAAGGCACTTGAGGCATCATCAAACGACGATCCTGCTTGCGCTTGCATCGCTGAGCTTATGGATGCAGTTGATGAATATATTCCTACTCCTGACCGTAAGGCTGACCTTCCTTTCCTTATGCCTGTTGAGGACGTATTCACTATCACTGGTCGTGGTACTGTTGCAACCGGTAGAGTAGAAAGAGGTAAGCTCAACACCAACGATGTTGTTGAGATGGTAGGTCTTGAGGAAGAAATCAAGTCAACAGTTTGCACAGGTATCGAGATGTTCAGAAAGATTCTTGACTACGCTGAGGCTGGCGACAACATTGGTTGTCTTCTTCGTGGTGTTCAAAGATCTGAAATCAAGAGAGGTCAGGTTCTTGCAGCTCCTGGCTCAATCAAGCCACACACAAACTTCACAGGCCAAGTTTACGTTCTTTCTAAGGACGAGGGTGGCCGTCATACTCCTTTCTTCAACAACTATCGTCCTCAGTTCTATTTCAGAACAACTGACGTAACAGGCGTTATCACTCTTCCTGAAGGTACAGAGATGTGTATGCCCGGCGATAACGTTGACATGAAGGTTGAACTTATCACTCCTATCGCTATCGAAGAGGGACTTCGTTTCGCTATTCGTGAAGGCGGCAGAACAGTAGGTTCAGGCGTTGTTACAGCAATCGGTGAGTAATTTGATTTACTGATAATAAATAACAGATAGAGTAATCTATCTGTTATTTTTTTGCGCAAAAATAAAACCTCCTGCAGTTTTTGCAAGAGGTTTTTGTCTGTTTACTATTTATTTCTTTTGTTTTTAAGAATATCGTTTCTTCTAAGCTCTCTGTCCTGGTCGCAGCTCATCCATTTTGCAACCTCTTTTTTGCGGTAAATTAAGCCATTTGGGTTTGCAATTTCTTTTTCGGCATAATTAACGCCAAAGCTGTCAAGCATGGTTTCGTGGTATGGAATACGGTCATAAAAATTCTTGATATTCTTATCATATTTACAGCTCCAGCCGTCCTCTGCAAGGGCTAATGCTCTTGGGAACAACTGCATATCAAGCTTTTCTCTGCTTGGTATCCATTCACTCCACAAATGGCCCTCAACGCCTAAAATTTGGCTTTCGCACTCCCGTGGAACAATCTTGTCGGTGGGTTCAAAATTGTAGGTGTCGGCAAGGGGATATTGGCAATAGCTCATATCAAAGTAAAAGGCCTGGTGCTTGCTTATAATGAAATTTCTGCCTCTCTTTAACTCTTTTTTTACATTGGGGTCATATTGCGGGGTCCAATATTGACCGATAACCGATAAATCAAGGTTGTTGGCCTTGAGTGCCTCGTTCCACACAATAAGCGATTTGCCCTTTTCTTTCAGATGCTTTGCAATTCTGTTGTTAAAGTAGCCTTGCAACTCCTCCACGTTCTTTAAGCCGTTTTGCTCCATTGTTTTTTTACAGTTGGGGCATTTTTTCCATTCGTCCTTTGGTGCCTCGTCGCCGCCAATGTGAAAATATTTTGCAGGGAACAACTCTGCAATTTCATCAATAACATTGAAAATGAATTCATAGGTGGTTTCCTTGCCTGGGCAGGCCGACCTGTTCCAATCCTTCCAATTCATTGAAAACGGCACTCTGCCCCCAAAGAACCAGTGCACCTCGCAGGGAATTTCACGGCAGCCGAGCCAGTTGTATGCCGCCATGGCAGCCGCAAAGTGAGCAGGCATATCAATTTCGGGTATAATTGTAATATTAAGCTTTTGAGCGTAGGATACAATGTCCCTAATTTGAGCTTTTGTGTAGTAACCCTCGTAGGGTTCTCCTGTCATATCGGTTGAATGCCAGCCGTGAATATTTGTGTCCTTTCTCTTGGAGCCGATTTCTATAAGCCTTGGGTATTTCTCAATTTCAACACGCCAGCCCTGGTCATCTGTTAAATGCCAGTGCAAAACATTCAGCTTGTAAAAAGCCATAAGGCGGAGCAGTCTTTTAACGCTTTCCTCGCCGAAAAAGTGCCGTGCCTCGTCAAGCTGAACGCCCCTGTATTTGAACCTTGGTTGGTCTTGAATATCAAAGCAGGGGATTTCGATTTCATCCTTTTTTAATTGGAAAAACAGCATTTGCTTTAAGGTTTGCATTGCATAAAGCATGCCTGAATATGTAGAGGTGCTGATTTTTAAATGCTTTTCGTTGCACTCGATAGTGTAACATTCCTCCTTTTGGAGCTTATCGAATACCAATTCAATGTCATATTCCTTTTTGGTGTTTTCGGAGTAGTTAATATTTTTGCTTTTGATAAAGGGGAAAAGCTCCTTAAAAAGCTCAATATGCTCCTTTAATTTTGTGCTGCACCAAACATTAGATTCTCCGTTAATAACCTTTTTGCCGCTTTTTTCCATTGAATAATAGGGCTGTGGAATAATTTTAATCATAATTATCTCCTCGCTTTGTTTAGTTTAAATCAATTGTTCCTGAGAATTCATCATCGCTTTTAACGAATTGCTCGTAGTTTGAGTTTTGATATACTTTAATATACTCTACCATAAAATCGTCCGCAGGTAAAGAGTCATTAAATTTTCCTATCTTTTGACCGTGTGGGCCCCAACCGTCGCCTGCGTCAATTTCAACTGTAAAGCGTAAAAACTCCTTAACCTTTGACACATCTCCATCCCTTGTTGTCCAGGTGGGCTCGCCGTCAATGTAAAATACATAGTATTCGGGGGTCCACTTTAGTGCAAAGGTGTGGTAGCCGTCATACAAATCTTGAGAAAGCTTCGTTATGTAAGGGGAGCTTTTGGCGCTTTTGCCGTAGCCGTCCCAAAGTAGAGCGTGGCCCATTTTGCTGCTTTTTGAATTGATAAATGCGCTTTCAAACACATCAATTTCGGTTCCGTCCTCACCCTCGGAGCCAACCTTTCGCATGTTTGACGATTGTAGCCAAAAGGCAGACCACAAGCCCTTTGAGTTGGGAAATTTTACCTTGCATTCAAAATATCCGAATGCCTGCGAGAACAAAAGCTCGTCATTTGTGCCCTTGTTATTGTTGTTATCCCCGGATATTTTTCGGGTTTCAATGCCGCCGGTAAAGCGTCCCTGCTTTGGGCAGTCGCCGTTGCAGGTGTGGTTATCCTCATATCTTGAATGAATAATAAGGTTTGAATTTTTAATCTCAACCATTTCGTCGCACCAATAGCAGGCCTGCTGCGGCTTTTTTTCGTTATCGCTTTGCCACCTTATTGCGTGGGGCGATGTGGTCCAAATTTCCTTGTTGCCTGTGTAGCTTTCGCCGAATTTTATGTTTTCGTTAAGTGTGCTTCCGTCAAAGTCATCCTCAAAAACAAGATACCAGCCGTCCTCGTTTAAAACAGGCAGTGATAAATCATAGGCCTTGTTTTCCTTCCAGCTTTCATCCTGTTTTTTTGAGCATGCAGTCGCCATTGAAACCACCCCTAATATTAATGTTATTGTAAGTATTAAGCATAGTATTTTTTTCATATTAACTTTCCATTTCGCACATTACGGTGTTGCTTTCCGCTCCCCAGGAGTCAATTGCGGTTATGCTTACATATTTTGCACTGTCGGGCAAGTTAACCGGCAGTCTCAGCTCCGCCGTGTCGGACATATTTTCAAGCCCTAACACAAAATCGCTGAAATAAAGGAGCTCGTCAACGGATTTTGATTCGGCACTTTTATATTTCTTTGAATCTTTAGAAACTTTATCGCCGTTTTTATCATACTTGATAACATAGCCCTCGCTGTAATCCGTTTCCTCAAAACTTAATAAATTGTTGCTTTCATCATAAAATTTGAGTTTGTAGGAATGAACAAAGTCATCGTCAGCACCTGCTTTAAAGGAAATCATTTTACTATTGCTGCCGTTGTTAACATCCTTAATATCTGTAATTTTAACGGTTAAATCCTTGTCAAGGGTGGGGGCAGCGTTACTGTCGCTTCTCGCTTGAGTAAATTGTGTGTTTTTCCCAAAGGGTGCGCTGATAACCCAAGGCTCCTTTAACTGTTTACCTGTGTTTGCCTCAAGCCTTTCAACGGTTACATTGTCCTGCGACACTGTCATATAAAGGCAACCGGGCACCGCCTCTGCAATATTGTTGCCATAGGCGTCCTTTGGCACACTTCCGTTAAACTTGCCGTGTTCAAGTTCAATGTAATCAAGGCTTTGTGTGGTAAAGGCGGTGTAGTCCCTCTGCCAAATTGAGCGCTCGTCAATTAATGAATAGTGGGAGTGACCAGAAATGGAAATAACTTGGGGATAATCCTTAAGCACCGTGTTAATATCTGCATTGCCCCAATCATCTGAGCCGTAGGCAGTATCCTGCGGATTTAAATGAGTAATAACAAAAATCGGCTTGTTGGGGTCGTCCTTAACCGCCTTGTCAAGCTCGGCTCTTACCTTATCTGTGTTTTTGTTGCACTTGTCGTATGAACCGTCAAGAGAGCTCCAGCAAATAAAATGGTAGCCGTTGATTACATTGTGCGAATTAACGGGCTCGCCTGTGTATTTTGTGTAGCGCCTTTGCTGCTTGGCAGGGGAGGGAATTTCAAAACATTCGTTAAACATAGGCAGCCAGTAATCGTGATTGCCCATAATGCAAAGTTTAATAGGTTGTTCAGCGTCTGCCATTACCTTGTCATATATCTCCTTATATGTGCCCCAAGCGGCTTTTGTTGACACATCTGTAAAGTCGCCTGCAATAACAAGCACATCCATGCCCCTGTTTTTCAGCATGGTAAGGGTTGCCTCAAAGCTTTCGTATTGGTGGGTGGTTTTGTCGTTGCTGTCAGGGAGCTGTAGGTCGCTTATTACCGCAACTCTCAGCATGCCGTCTTCGCTGTCAACAGTGTATTCTCTTTGCTCAAACGAGGTGTCGCTGTAGCCAAAATATACCCCAAGTGATGCGCCTAAAACCGCAATGGCGGTTAATGCACAGATGATTATTTTTGTTATCTTTTTCATACGCTATCTCCTAAATATTGGTTAATGATTTTGTTGGCTTCCTAATTACCCAATCTCTATTTTAAAGCAAACAGGCAGATTTGTGCTAAGCTGACTGTTTAGCTTTATTTCCATGTGCTTTTTGTTCCGTTCAAAGGTTAGCTTTTCGCCTGTTTCAAGCAGGGTAACGCTGTTTATAAGCATATCCTCGGCAATTTCCTTAAATTCCTTAATTATTACCGAGCTTCCTGCGGTGGGCTTCATCTGAAAGGCGTAAACACAGCCGTTTTTATATGTAAATCTGAAATCCTTTTCTGTAAAGGGCTTTGCCTTGCCATCCTTAAAAAAGCCCTCCTTGGCGTTAACCTTGCCCTCGCCGAAAACTCTGAACGGTCTGCTGCCGTATATGCCCTCGCCGTTTGTTTTCAGCCATTTTCCTATGGAAAGCAGCACCTCGGTTTCCTCGGCGGTTATGGTTCCGTCGCTTTTTGGGCCTATGTTCAAAAGCATATTACCGTTTTTGCTTACAATATCTATAAAATCGCAAATAATGTGATAGGGCGTTTTAAATTGGTTGTTTTCGGTATATCCCCAGGAGTTTTTTGCAATTGATGTACAGGTTTGCCATACCTCCGGGGAAATATCCGTAAGTGCTCCACGCTCCACATCAAGGGTGGCAACACCCGGTGCGTATGCCTGCTTTTTGTAGTTAATTGTTACCTCCTTGCCCCATTCCTCTGCACGGTTATAATAGTATGCCGCAAATTTTTTAAGATAGGGTTTAAAGCCTTGGTTTTGTATCCACCAGTCAAAATAAAATACCGACGGCTGATATTTGTCAATAAACTCGCAGCATCTTACAAGCCAGTCCTCCAAAAATTCCTCGGTGGGGGATACAGTCCTGATATTTGCGGTGGTTGCCCCCATTTTGTAGCCGTAAAGCTCGTCGCAGTAGTAGGCAGGGCCGTAAAAATCCCCGTATTTTTCATCGTTAACATCGCTGTCAATGGCTCTGCCGGTGTTCATAAAAAAGTAGTGTTCCGCCCTGTGGTTTGAGGCGCAGTAGGTCAGCCCCTCATTTTCGCAGGCGCTTTTAACCTCGCCCATAACATCACGGTGCATTGCCATATTAACGCTGTTCCAGCTGTTAAATTCCGTGTCATACATAGCGAAGCCGTCGTGGTGCTCGGATACCGGCATAATGTATTTTGCGCCGCTGGCCTTAAACAGCTCCGCCCATTTTTCGGGGGCAAAATTTTCCCCCTTAAACATGGGTATAAAATCCTTGTAGCCGAAATCCTTTTGGCTGCCGTAGGTTTTTATGTGGTGCTTGTAGGCAGGCTTTGATTTTTCATACATTTCTCTGCTGTACCACTCGTTGGAAAAGGCAGGCACGCTGTAAATTCCCCAGTGAATAAAAATGCCGAATTTTGCGTTACGGTACCACTCCGGTGTTTTGTGATTGCTCAGGGACGCCCAGGTGGCCTTGAATTTTCCGTTTTCAATTACATTTTCAATTTGTGTTAAATATTCCTGTTTAGTCATTTTACTCTGTATGCTCCTGTTTTATATACCTCAATTTTGTTGATATACGGTGTTTTCCTTGATGATTTGATAATCAGGGTCAGGCTGTCGGTAACAACGGGCCTGTCAAATATTGCGATTTTTGAAAAGCCGATTACCGTGCCGTGATATACGCAGTCATTACCTGCATAAATTTCAAATTCTTCAACTCTTTGGGATTTTTCGGTGTCCTCACTAAGCCTTAATCGGTCAACAGATTGCTTTTTAAAGCTTATTTCGTATTTCATTCCATTGTTAAAAGTTTTGCAGCGGCTGTCAATCAGGCAGTGATTTTCTTTCGTTATCATATCGCCCATTTCCTTAAGCCGTGCAATATCTCTTTTGCAAAATCTGCCACGCCTGTTTGGCGGAATGTTAAGTATCAAAAGGCAGTTGCTGCCAACGCTGCCGTAATAAATCGTCATAAGCCTGTTAAGAGATTTTAGCGAAAATCCGCTAAAGGGGTGGTAAAACCAGCCTGCCCTTATTGAAACATCAACCTCCGCAGGGTACCACATAAATTCGTTATAATCCTTTAAAAACTCTCTTGAGCCTATGTCCTCAATCATTACATCGTTGCAGCGCTTTTGAAATTTTTTAATATCGTCGTCATCCTGGCAGTTGGCGGCAATGTTTTGCAGCTCGTATTGAAATTTAGGCACAACATTCCATTCGCTTTTTCTTGCTCTGCCGCTTTCGTTGCCCACCCAGCGTATGTCAGGCGCACAGCCTGACATCACTATGTTTGGCTGCAACTTAAGCGCCGTTGACCAAATCCGCTCAAAATCATATTTTTGAACGGGCTTGTTATCCTTGCTTGCTCCGCAGGCGCCGTCAAGCCACAGCATAAATATTTCGCCGTAATTTGTCAGCAACTCCGTCAGCTGGGCTATGTAAAAATCGTTGTATTTTTCGGTGCCGTAGTATTTGCTGTTTCTGTCCCAAGGGGAGAGATAAACGCCGAACTTTAAGCCGTATTTTTTGCAGGACTCTGCAACCTCTCTTACAACATCGCCCCTGCCGTTTTTGTATGGGCTGTTTTTTATTGAAAATTCCGTTGTATCGGTTTGCCAAAGGCAAAAGCCGTCGTGGTGCTTGCAGGTTAAAACAATACCCTTCATTCCTGCGGCTTTTATTGCCCTGCACCATTCGTCGGTGTTTTGATCCTTGGGGTTGAAGGTTGCCGGGCTCTCCTTGCCGCTGCCCCATTCCTTGCCTGTAAAGGTGTTAAGGCTGTAGTGAATAAAGGCGTAAAAGGGCATTTGCTGAATTGCAAGCTGCCGTTCATTCGGCACTATTGATGTGTATAAATCAAGTCTTTCCTGTTCTGTCATATTGTTTGAAGTCCTTTTATTTTTCAAGCAAAAGCATCATGCCCCTGCGTTTTGGCAGGCGAAAGCGCTTATTTATGTTTTTGCCTGCTTTGCGGCTTGAGCCAAGCTTAATCTTTTCTGCACTGCCGATATCAAATCCCAGCAGCTCGTTGTTAACAATAAAATTGAATTTTTCACTGCGGTTTGAAAAATTATATACGCACAGCAGTGCCTTGCCGTCCTTTTTGTAAACGGTGGTTAAAACATTTTGATTATCGGTTTTTATGGGATTTTCGCTGTGCCAATAGCCAAGCATTCTGCTGTCGGCAATGCCGAATTCGTCCCAAATTTGGTATAAATCCGTTGCATTTTTGTAACCCCAGCCGTAACGGTTGTTCATGGCGTAAAGCATTCCCTCGTACAAATCGCCGCCGTCCTGAAGCATTTGACCGCCTATGCCGTAGGGTATGCCAGAAACCTCGCACAGCATATATTCGGGGCTGTATTTTTTATAGAAAAATCCTTCCCCAAGCCATATGCTGTCAAGAAACGGCAGCAGCTCGCAGTAAAGGTTCAGGCAGCTTACATCTCCTGCACGGGGCTCCTCATGGTTCCACATGTGCATATCAATAAGGCCGTTTGTTTTATCAAGCAGCTTTTTTGCACGCTCTATCGTGGTGCGGTCAAGGCTTGTGTCGTCAATATAAATTCCCTTTATACCAATGTTTTCAATAAGCCAGTTGAGCCCCTCGATATAGTAGTTATCAAGTCTGGTGTCGGGCTTAACAATAAAGCTGATGTCATGCTCGCCCTTGTATTTGCCCTTGGTGTATTTTACAAACCAGCCGGGTATAATATCTTCGCCGAAATTGTCAACCAGCCATTGGGGCTTTTCCTTTTGCCAAGAATGGCTTACGCCCTGCTTTCTGAGTATGATTTCATCACCCAGCGCTTTATAAACAAAGGTTTCCGCCATGTGGTTTGAATGTTCACGCTCGGTGTAGTAAAGCTTAATGCCTATATTTTTAGCTTTTGCGTATTCTACGGCGTTTTTCAGCCGCTCCGTTTCGTAAAACGGATAATTTATGTAGGGCATTATCATATTACCCTGGTGAAAAATAACATAGTTCAGCCCGTTTTGTGCCGCCTCGTCAATTTCCTTGATTTCATCTGTCAGGGCATTGCTGTGAGAATACCTGATACCGAATTGCTTTTTGTAATCGTAGGGCTTAAAGGGGGTAATGTGGGTTTCAAAGTCAAAGCTTTTTTCCTCGCCTGCTTTAAATTCCATTTTGCCCGTTTGTGCCAAAATTGTTGTGTACTCGCTTGACAATAGCACCTTTATGTTGCCTCTTGAATTATTATCCCATGTTGTTGTGGGAACAATCAGCGGCAGATTTTTATAAAAAATGTTGATAAGCGGCCTGCGATAGTCCTCTGCCTTAAATTTAAAGCGTGCGCCGCAGTTAACAGTGCCTATAAAAATACTGTCCTGCTGCTTGTCTGCGTTCCAGTGAAAGCACAGCTCTTCTGCGGCAGATGCCCTGTGGCCAAGGCCGTGCATTAGCTTTGAGCAGTCCTTGTTTATAAAAAAACTCAGGCTTACATTGCCGGCGGTAAAATCCTTTTTGGGCATTATTTTAACAGAGTGCTCGCACTGCCCGTCGTAGCGGTAAATGCCTGTGATTTTTGCCGTAAAGCTTTCATATTCGCAAAGGGCGGTGCACTCAATTCTGTTTTTATGCACCTCGGCTTTAAAATCATCGGCCGCAATAATTTGATTTTCAATTTTAAATTCACAGGACTTGTAAAACAGCTCCTTTTGGGGAGTGCCTTTAATTTCAATTCCCTCGTCAAAATAGGAATAAATCTGCTTTGGCAGTCCGTTTTTGTCAAGCTCCGCCTTTCTGCCTAAAATTGAAAGGGTATTTTGCTCAAGGGAGGGCGGTGTAAAGGGCTTAACAAGCTCCTCGTTTTGTTCAAGGGTGGAGTTAAGCCATTTTAGCCTTGACAATCTCCACAAATCGTTATAGCCGCTGTTTTTTACCTGCTCGTTGTTTAAAGTTATGTTGGCGTTTATGCAGTATTCTCCCGATCTGCAAATAATTTTGATTTCTGCCTTTTCAAGCTTTAAGCCCTTCTTTTTTGCCGTTATTGCAAAAAACAGTGGCTGAATAGTGTTTTTCTTAAGGGCAACCTGCTGTGATTTTTTGTTGCCGAATTTGTCCGTAACATCGGTGTTTATGCATACAATGTCCAAATTATCGCTTAATGAATTAATTTCATTTATACAGTCATCCCTCTCGGGCAGAACTGCAATTTGCAGGGCGTAAACCTCGTTTTGCGACATTTCAACGCTTATATTTCCGTTTTCAATTTCTTTTCCGTCTAATATTTTCAAATCATCAAAGTGGATGATTTTTTCTTTTCTGTCAAATAAATAAAATTTCATACAATGCCTCACTCTCTTAACCATATTATATATCTTACAGAGTTGTAAATAAATCTTAAATATAGTATAATAGATACAAAAATCGGAAGGACTTAATGTTTTATGTATCATAATACATCTTTTTTTCTAAATAACGCAACCGAAAGGTCTGTTGATTTTCAGCCGAATGTTATAAGTGCATATAAAATTTTAACCGACGAAAGCTATTATCACATTTGTGATGAGAGGGAAAAAACAGTGTATGGCGAAAATGCAATTTGCCTTATCAGGTGCACCGCAGGAGAGGGCGTTATTTATTTAAACAGCGGCAATATTAACCTTTGCGCCAATGATTATGTGCTGCTTAAATTCAGCGATATTGTAAAGTATAAGTCCTTAACACACATTTGGGGATATAGGTGGGTTAATTTTACATTAAATGATTTGAAAAGCGTTACTCTTTCAAGGGTAAGCACCGTTCCCTATTCTGAAAATGAGGATTTGATTTTTGACAGGCTGCTGCTTTTCGGAATTAACAGCGGTATGCAGGGCTATATTAACTTGCTTTTCTGCGATTACTACTACAACATTACAATGATGAATGAAATTAAATCAATAACCGAAAATAGGCTTAACCGCCGCAGGCAGATAGATGATATTTGTGCCTTTATTGAGCAAAAGGTTTTCAGCAGGATTACGGTGGGGGAGGTTTCCGCATTTTTTTACATGTCCCCAAGGCGGTTGCACCAAATTTTTTCAAGCGAATTAAATATTTCCCCAAAGCAATATATTTTAAAAAAGAAAATGGAGGAGGGCTACCGCCTTTTGGTGCAAACCTCCATGCCTGTTAATAAAATTTCTGAGTTGCTTTGCTTCAGTTCACAATATCATTTTACAAATGAATTTAAAAGATTTTTTAACCAAACGCCAACCCAGGTGCGCAATTTGGAAAATAGTGCTTGAAATTTTAGGTTTCTGATATTCTTTTTGTTAAGGTTGCACAATTCGGTCGTTTGTGGTAGTATTAAAAGCACGGCGGTGCTTTGACAGCCGCCAACGGTTTGGAGGAACATTTTTTTATGGAAGTGAAAGAGAAAATCGGCAACCTTGTTAATACGGTTAAAAATAACTGGAACAATCCCCCAAAGGGGCGCTATGTTCCGTATAAGGAAATATTATCCTACAGCGTAGGCGGCATAGGTGTTAAATTTGTAATATCCATGTGCTATTACATAGGCCTTTCGGGTACAAATTTGCTTGCAGGCTCCGCATTGGGGCTTAAAAACGGCGATTTGGTAAACTTAAACCTTATTGCCACTGTGCTTAATTTGATTATCGTTCCCCTTAGAGGTCTTTTAATTGATAACACCCGCAGCAAAAAAGGCAAGTTCAGGCCCTATCTTTTATATATGGGCGTGCCCACGGTGGCTATCACAACCGGTTTTGCCCTGCTACCCTTTGATTCAATGAGCTATAACGCAAAGCTCTGGTCGCTGTTTGCCGTTTATATGGCTTTGCAGCTTTGTTATCCTCTTTATGAGCAGGCATATACAACCCTTGTGCAGGTAATGAGCCCCAACTCAACCGAAAGGGCAGACATCATTACCGTTTCAACCTTTATATTTTCACTTGCACCAAGCATAACGGGCTTGTTTGTGCCGATTATTGCAGGCTTTACCGGCGGCCTTGAGCATATTACCGCTTACAGAATTATTATGCCTGCCTTTGGCATATTCGGTGTTCTTTTGGGCTTTTTGTCCTATTCCGGCACACAGGAAAGAATTATCGTTTCTAAGGATTACACGCCAAAGGTTCCTTTCTTTAAGGGTATTGTTTCAGGCGCTAAAAACAAATACACCTGGTCAAGGTCTATTTCAAGCTGGTTTGTATTTTTTCAAATGGGTATCGGCAATGTTACCACCTGGTATTTTTATTACGGAATTAAAGATGTTCTCAATCTTACAACCGAGCGCCAGGGCGCATTAAACGGCCTGCTTACCACAATTTTGGGTATGTCGGCAACGCCGGCAATGTTTCTTGCACCTATTTTAATCAGAAAAATAGGTAAGAAAAATCTTGTTCTTTTTTATACCTTATGTAATGTGTTCGCAATGGTGGGCATGCTGCTTTCAATAAGAAATATTTGGGCGCTGTTTGTGTTTACCTGGCTCAGGGGCTTTTTCTGCACCTTTCCGCTTATCAGCGATAACGCCATTAATGCGGATATTTACGATTATCAGCAATACAAAACAGGCGAAAGGCTTGAGGGTCTGTTAGGTCAGGTTGTTAGCTTTGTGGGCACATTTATGACCATGGCGGTTACATATTTTGTGCAAACGGTTATTCTTACAAAGCATTTTGGCCTTACCGATAATTACGACGACCTTTATAACGCCGCCTACCGTGAGCCTATGGCAAAGGCTATGATTATTATAACTATTATAGGTTATGTTCTTTCGCTCATTCCGCTTTTAACAATGTTTGATTTAACCGAGGAGGACCACGAGGCTCATATCGCAGTGCTGAAAATCAGAGCCGCTCTTGAGGATTTTGCAACGGATAATCTTTCAGATGGTCAGTTGCAGGAGGCGCAGAGCATTTATGCAGCCGCCGTTAAGCTGTATAACGAATCACTTGAGGCTGTAAAAACCGCAAAGGGCAGAGAAAAGCGCAGGCTTGAAAGAATTATCAAGGCGCAAAAGCTGATTGTCAGCGAAAAAGACCGCTTTTCTCAGCCGGAAATGATTAAGAAAACCCAAAAGGCAGAGGAGCTGCTCAGGCATACGGTTGAGGAACTTTACGGTATAAGCGAGCCTACTATGGATAAATACAACCTTGCAAAGGCAATGCCCGAGGACAGCCCCGAAAGCTTAAGAGCAAAGTCAATTGCACTTAAAGCAGCCTCCAAGGAGCTTGACGCTTTCCATAAAAAAGCTTACGATTATATTCAGGCAAGAAAGCTTATGAAACAGTTTGAATATTACTCAAATTGGGAAAATCTGTTTTCTGTTGCCACTGAAACCGTATAAAGGCTTTGATTTTGGTAAAAACTTACACAAGAATATAAGCGTTTTTGTGAAAAATGTCTATTAAATCCCGTAAATTGTAATTTTACGGGATTTATTTTTTTATCATTTTGCCCGTTTTGATAAAAATTTTAGCACCTGCCTTAACTTGTTTAATGACTTTTTATAAGAAATGAAATACAATGCGTAATAAAGGAATTTACAAAATGTTATAAAGGAGACGATGTTATGAGCGAAAAAAAGAAAACACCATGGATTATGAAAGCAGCTATAATTATCGGCGTATTAATCATTCCTTTGCTGTATTCATATTTCTATCTCGGTGCATTCTGGGACCCTTACGCAAGGCTTGACGATGTGCCGGTTGCAGTTGTTAACCTTGACAAAGGTGCAGAAATCAACGGCGAACAAAGAAACATTGGCCAGGAAATTTGTGATAACCTAAAAGAGGACGGCACACTTAAATTCGTATTTACCGATAAGGACAATGCGGAAAAGGGCGTTCTCGGCAACGACTACTATGCTTCAATTACAATCCCCGAGGATTTCTCCTCAAACGCTTCAACCGCATCTGAGGATACGGAAAAACTTCACGGCACTATTATTTACAGTGCAAACCAAAAGAAAAACTACTTGGCAGCGCAAATTCTTGAAAATGCAATGCCAACCATTAAGGAAACCGTAAACGCAAGCATTGATAAGGAAATAATTACCACCTTATGCGATAAACTTGAAAGCGTGCCCGATTCAATGGGCGAGCTGCAAGACGGCTTTACACAGCTTGCAGACGGCTCATCACAGCTTGCAGACGGAACAGGTCAGCTTAACTCAAAGGCTCCCACCCTTGCAAGCGGCGTTAACAGCCTTAATGACGGTGCAGCCTTACTTAACACAGGTCTTGCAACCTTAAATGAAAACAGTTCTGCTGTTGTCAGCGGTTCAAGCCAATTAACCACAGGCGCAGCTGACCTTAAGGACGGCGTAAAGGCTTATACAGACGGTGTTGCCTCAGCAACTGACGGCAGCGCAGACCTTAAGACAGGCATTAAATCATACACAAGCGCTGTTTCACAGGCAAGCACAGGCGCAAGCAATCTTTATCAGGGCATCAGCGATGCCGGCGACGGTGTTGACCTTTTACTTTCAGAGGTAAACAAGTCAAGCCAAAAGTTAGCCGCATCGGCATCCGATGAGTTACTTGATAAGCTTGCAGCAGGCAGCGACAGCTTATCAAGCGGCGTAAGTGATTTTAAAACAGCCTACGGCCAGGCAATGCAGTTGATTTCCGCTTACCAGGCAACAGGCAACAGCGAATATCTTACAAAAGCAATTCAGGTTTTGACATTGCTCAACACCCAGCTTGACGCTATGGAGTCGGGTGCACAGCAGGTTGACGCAGGCGTCGGCTCGTTAGTCAGCGGTATGAAAGAGGTTAAAACCAATACCTCAGACCTTATTGCAGGCCTTGAAACCCTTAAGGCAGGCTTTGGAGATGTTAAAAACGATAAGACCTTAATCGGCGGTGCTTATGCATTGAACCGGGGTCTTGCAGCAATCAAATCAAACAACAGCACATTAAACAGCGGTGCACAGGCACTTAACAAGGGTCTTAACACCATCAGTGCAAACAGCAAGGCACTTAACAGCGGCGCAAGCCAACTTGCAGCAGGTGCTTCAACGTTAAACGCAGGTATTAAGCAATACACAGACGGTGTCGGCTCGGCGTATGACGGCTCTGCACAGCTTGCAGACGGCACAAATACCCTTGCAGCAAGTGTTCCTGCCCTTACAGACGGCATTACAGCACTTAACGACGGTGCACAAAAGCTTGATGACGGCATTAACACCGCTAAGCAGGGTGTTGACGATTCAGTTGCCGATACCAATGAGCAGCTCGGCGCATTAGACGGCCTTGCAGATTACGGCGAAACACCGGTTGACACAGAAACAAGCTATGTTCAGCCTGTTGAAAACTACGGCTCAGCATTCGCTCCGTATTTCATGTGCCTGTCACTTTGGGTTGGCGGCTTGATGATTTACTTCGGTATTTATCTTGACTACAACAGAAAGATTAAATCACTTACCAAGGATTCAAACAGAATCATTCTCAGAACAATTTGCTTTGGCCTTATCAGCATAGCTCAGGGCGTGCTTCTGGGTGTGGTAATTAAAGATTGCTTACACATTGTTGTTAACAATCCGCTTATGCTGTTTGCATCATGCATACTTGTTTCGCTGACCTTTATGACGATAATTCAGTTCTGCATTATCAATCTCGGCGACGCAGGCAAGTTCGTTTCACTGTTACTTCTTATTCTTCAACTTACATCATGCGCAGGAACCTTCCCGATTGAAACTCAATCAACCTTCTTCAGAGTAATTAACAAGGTTCTTCCTATGACATACTCAACACAGTTGTTCAAGGAGGCAATCAGCGGTGCTCCCGGTGCCAACGCACAAAAGAGCGCATTGGTTCTTATCGCATTCTTTGCAGTGTTCCTTGCTTTAACTCTTATCTTAAGCCACAGCGCATTGAAGAGAGATTTAAAGCGCATTGATATGGAAACTAAGCAAAAGGTTGAACAATAAGCATACGGATATTTGCGGAGAGGGAAACCATGAAGATAAAATTCAATTTTTATCAGTATGTATGGATTTTTATTGCAGGGTGCTACTGCGGCTACGCAGTGGAAACCCTGTGGTGCTTAGTTAAAAACGGTTTTATCGAAAGCAGAAAATCTCTTGTTTTGGGCCACCTCAGCGTTGCCTACGGCATGGGCGCAGTTCTTTTAACTCTTTTACTTGTTCACTTTCAAAAATCGTCATCATGGAAAATATTTTTGGTGGCGTTTGTCAGCGGAACGGTGGTTGAATACATTTGCTCCCTGGGTCAGGAAATCTGCTTTGGCTCGGTAGCTTGGGATTACAGCAATGTGCCGCTTAACATTAACGGCAGGGTTTGTCTGTTATATTCAATCTTCTGGGGATTCCTGGGCTTGGCTTGGGTTAAGGCGGTAATTCCGTTTATGAATAAATGCTTTGAAAAAATAAGTATTCCTTTTGATAAGGCAATAATTTGGGCTTTTCTTGCTTTCTTTATTGTGGATTCGGTATTGTCGGCTTCCGCCGCAGTTCGTATGAACAGCAGGGCAGATGGTATCGAACCTCAAAACGGCTTTGAGGTTTTCCTTGACCGAAGGTTTGACGACAATACAATGCACAGCATTTATGCAAATTCAAAAAGCGTTACTGATGACAAGTGACGATTATATATAAAATTCCAACGGCAAAAGCAATCGTGTTAACGATTGCTTTTTGCTTGTTTGCGGCATTTTTGCCATTGATAATGTAACAAAAATATGTTACTATTAGTTAGTATAATAAACTTTCGTAAGCGGAGAGAGCAATATGTCGCAAATTACCAAGCTGGCTTTAGTTCAGGCATTAAAAAATCTTCTTTCTGTAAAGCCCTTAAACAAAATAACAATCAGTGATATTACCAACGAGTGCGGCATTAACCGTATGACCTTTTACTACCATTTTCAGGATATTTACGACCTTGCGGAATGGGCGTGTATTCAGGAAATGGATAAGGTTTTGCAGCAAAACAAAACCCACGACACCTGGCAGGAGGGCGTTTTGCACATTTTTTATGCCGTTCAGGAAAACAAGCAGCTTATCAGCAATGTTTATCGCTGTGTTGACAGGGAAAAGGTTGAAAGCTTTTTAAAGCCTGTTATTGTAAATCTTTTGCTTAATGTTGTTAACGAGCAGGCAAAAAATATGAATGTGAACGATGAGGATAAGGAATTTATAGCGGAGCTTTATTCCTACGCTTTTGTGGGCTTGATGCTGGATTGGATAAAAACCGATATGCGTGCCGACCCCCAGCTTTTTGTAAACAAGCTTGCAATTGCAATGCACAACACCTTTGTTGAGGCCCTTGAAAAATTTGAACTCAGCAATTAGCATATAACGGTAAATTTATGAGTGAAGAAATACAGGAAAAGTTAACAGGAACTGTTGAGGAGGTATCGTTTTATAACGAAACAACAGGCTTTTGCGTGGCGGAAATAAGCACCGAAGGCGAGGCGGTAACCGTTGTCGGGCCCATAGGTGAGCTTACAATCGGTTCTAAAATAGAGTGTCTTGGCAATTGGGATATGCACCCCTCATTCGGGCGGCAGTTTAAGGCGGAATCAGTAAGCCAAACTCTGCCTGCCGACGCAGCGGGTATTCTTAAATATTTATCCTCCGGGGTAATAAGGGGCGTGAGAGAGGCAACTGCCGCCAAAATAGTTGAGGCGTTCGGTGTTAACACCTTTGATGTAATTGAAAACGAGCCCCAGCGCCTTGCAACCATAAAGGGCATTAACGCCTCAAAGGCAAGGCAAATTTCAAAGGAATTTAAAAGCCAATTTATGGCCCGTGAAACCATAATTGCCCTAACAAGCCTGGGGCTTTCCCAGGGGCAGGCTATTAAGGCCTATTCGCTTTTTAAGGCAGAGGCGGTTGATATTGTTAAAAGCAACCCTTATTCTCTTATCGGCGGCGCAACGGGCATAACCTTTGACAATGCGGATGAAATTGTTGAACACCTTGAAAAAAGACCACCCTTTGAGTGCAGGGCTCAGGCAGGGCTGTGCTATATTGTAAGGCATAATTTAGGTAACGGCCACACCTGCATACCCAGGGATAAAATTTATACCCCTGCAAGCAACCTGCTGGAATGCGGCAGTGATGATGTTGACATTGCTCTTGATAACGCTATTGAGGGCAAAATGCTTGTGCAAAAGCAAATTGACGGCAGAGATTTTCTGTTTTTGCCTGAGATTTATGCCGCAGAGGCTTCGATCGCCGACAGAATAACCATAATGACCCATTTCCCTCCAAACGAGAGCGAGATTTTCGCAAGCGAAATTTTTGCCTTTGAGGAGGCAAACGGAATAGAATTTGACGAAAAGCAGCGCCATGCCATTGAGGTGGCGGTTAACAAGGGGTTGCTTATATTAACCGGCGGCCCGGGAACCGGCAAAACTACAACCGTTAAGGGCATAATTAACCTGATGAAAAACAGGGGGCTTAAGGTTTGCCTTGCGGCGCCCACAGGCAGGGCGGCACAGCGCATGGAGGAGCTTACGGGCTTTGAGGCAAAAACCATTCATCGCCTGCTGGAGGTGGAGTATAAGGATAACTCCGTTACCCCTGATTTTGTTCATAATATGAGAAACCCGTTGGACTGCGACGCTGTAATAGTTGACGAGCTTTCAATGGTTGATGTTACAGTGTTTGCCGCACTTTTGGATGCTCTGCCCCTGCATTGCAGGCTTATAATGGTTGGGGACAGGGACCAGCTGCCCCCTGTTGGAGCAGGTAATGTTTTAAGCGATATGATTGAAAGCAGGGTTATTGATGTTGTAACCCTTGACAAGGTATTCCGCCAGGCTATGAAAAGCCGCATTGTTACCAACGCCCACAGGGTTGTTAAGGGCGAAATGCCTGTTATTGACAACAGCGCAGACAGCGATTTCTTTTTGCTTAACGAAAATTCAAAATACAATGCGCCAAGGAAAATTCTTGACTTGGTAACCTCAAGGCTGCCTGCCGGCTACGGCTTTGAGCCTATGAGGGATATTCAGGTGCTTTGCCCAAGCCGTATGGGCGAGGTGGGCACCCAAAGCATTAACGCAATTTTGCAGGCGAGCCTTAACCCACCAACAAAGGAAAAAAAGGAAATCAGGTACAAGGGCTATATTCTCCGTGAGGGCGACAGGGTAATGCAGGTTAAAAACAACTATGATGTGCCCTGGTTTAAGGCTGGGGAAAACGGCAGCGGCGTTTTTAACGGCGATATTGGAATACTAACAAGAATTGACCGTGCCAACGATATTATCAATGTTCGCTTTGACGATAGGGAGGCCATGTATTCCTTAGAGAATGTTCGTGAGCTGGAACTTGCATACGCCATGACGGTGCACAAAAGCCAGGGCTCAGAGTTTGCGGCGGTGGTAATGCCCGTTATTGCAACGCCGCCCAGGCTTGCATACAGAAACCTGTTTTATACTGCCTTAACAAGGGCAAAAAGCCTTTTGGTGCTTGTGGGCAACGAGGCAGGAATAAAGCAAATGGTGGATAACGACAAAAAATCAAGACGCTACAGCGCATTAAAATTCTTTATTGAAAACAATGAAGATATATAATATAATTAGGGTGTAATTTAAACCCATTAAATTTTAGGAGTATTAGCTTTGTTTGGATACGATTTAGGTATTGATTTGGGCACAAGCTCAATTTTAATTTCAGTTCCCGGCAAGGGCATAGTTTTAAACGAGCCGTCTTATGTTGCGTATGACACTGAAAATGACAAGGTGCTTTATGCAGGCAGGCGTGCCTATTACCTTGAGGGCAGGGAGCCCAAGGGGGTAAAGGTTTGCCAAACGGTTAAAAACGGCGTTATCAGCGATTATGACCTTGCAGAGCAAATGCTTAGGCATTTTATCAATAAGGTTATAAAAAGGAGCATTTTTAAGCCAAGGGTTGTTGCCTCTGTTCCCGCTCTTGCAACGGATGTTGAAAAAAGAACCATTATTTCTGTTTTGATTACCGCAGGCGCACGCTCGGTTTGCCTGATTGAGGAGCCCCTTTGCGCTGCCTTCGGCGCAGGCATTGCGCCGTTGCATCCAAACGGAGTTTTTATAATTGATATAGGCGGCGGAACCACCGATTTGGCGGTTATCTCCCAAGGGACAATGAGCCAAACTGAAACCGTCAAAATCGGCGGTAACGATTTTGATAACGAAATTGTTAAGTTTGTTAAAGAAAAATATGATGTTTTGATAGGTCTTCGCTCGGCGGAGGAAATGAAAAAGCAGATTGGCTGTGCCGTACCTCGTGACGAGGAGGTTTCAATGACCGCCAAGGGCAGGGATACCGAAACGGGAATGCCCAAGGTTGCGGATATCAGCTCAAACGACATTTGCCACTGCCTTGCGCCGCTACTTGAGGAGCTTACCACAAACGCCAAGGCCATGTTTGAAAGAACCTCGCCCCAGCTTGTTGCGGATGTTTCCTCATCCGAGGTTTTGCTTACCGGCGGCGGTGCGGAGCTTTACGGTATGGACAAGCTTTTTGCCAACGCTCTCGGCCTGGATGTAAGGGTTGTTACACAGCCTAATTTATGCGTTGCAAAGGGCACGCTGGTTGCCCTTAACAAAATGCATGTGCTTGATAATTACGGCTACAGATTTAAAACAAAAGAGGATGTACGAATCAGATGATTCATTATTACTACGGATACGGCAAGGGCAAAACCACCTGTGCGCTGGGTTTGGGAATGCGTGCCCACGGCGCAGGAATGAGCGTTTTACTTGTTCAGTTTTTAAAGGACAGCAAGTCAAGCGAGCTTAATTCGCTGCCCTTTGATGTTTTTAAAGCGCCTGACAGCTTGCCCTTTAACCCGGATAACAGCTATAAGGCTTGGGTTGACAGTGCAATTGACTATGTTAAAACCAGCGATTATCAGGTTGTGATACTTGACGAATTTGCCGACATTATACCAAAATTTATCAGTCTTGATAGCGCCTTGGAGCTTATTGACGGTAACAGGGAGTTTGTTATAACGGGGCACCGTGCAATTGACGCTTTAATTGAACGGGCTGATTATGTAAGTGAAATTGAAAAAATAAAACACCCCTATGACAGCGGCATGGGTGCAAGACGGGGTATTGAATATTGATTTTCCGGGCAGGGCTCAGCCCTGCCGTATTTTTTTTGAAAGGGGGCGACAGAGTGAACAGATTTTTTAAAATTCATCCAACTGTGCAGCTGGTTTATTTTGCGTTGAATTTAATAATTGTTATGACTGTTAACAACCCCTTTTTTTCTGCGGCGGCACTGGCAGGCGCCCTTGCTTATTCGGTTAAGCTTAACAAAAAACAAAGCGTTTCAGACTTTAAACTGTCTCTTATTATGCTTGTTTTGGTAAGCCTGTTTAATATGCTTTTTGTTCACTATGGCGACACAACGATTTTTACCCTGGGAAACACCCAATTCACTCTTGAGGCGCTCCTTTACGGATTTAATCAGGGAATGGTGCTGAGTTCGGTAATAATTTGGTTTGTTGCCTTTTCAAAAATGTTTGACAGCGAAAGGGTAATTTATATTCTGCGCTTTGCCCCTAAAACAGCGCTGATTTTTTCAATGGTGCTGGGCTTTATCCCTCGGTTTAAAGCAAAGCTAAATGATATTGAAACCGCTCAGCGGTGCTTAAACGGCGGCGACGGCGAAAAAAAGGGCAAAGTAAAAAATGCAATTAACAATCTTTCCGCACTGGTTACATACTGCCTTGAAAGCAGTATTATCACGGCAGATTCAATGCAGGCAAGGGGCTATAATCCCAAGGCAATGCGCCGTGGTAGGTTTAAGTGGTGCGGCTGTGATTTTGCCGTTCTTGGGGCGGTATTGCTGCTGTCGGTAATTATTGTTATCGGCATTGTTAGCGGCAGAACAGTGTTTGTCTTTCAGCCGGTTATATTTTACACAAGCCAATGTGTGCCTGCGGTTTTGTGCTTTTGCTTATTTGAAATTATACCTTTAATTGTTGATTTGATTGAGGATTTATTATGGAAAAAATCATCTGCAAAAATTTAACATTTACTTATGCTACGGCTGCTTCTCCGGCCCTTAATAATGTGAGCCTGACCGTTAACAGCGGCGAGTTTTGCCTGGTTATAGGCGAATCCGCAGTGGGCAAATCAACTCTTTTAAAGCTGATGAAAAAAGAAATTTCTCCATTGGGCAAGGTTGAGGGCGAGATTACCGTTAACGGCACTGTGGGCTATGTTGCCCAAAATGTTGCCGAAAGCATTGTTTGCGATAAGGTTCGCTCCGAGCTTTCCTTTGGGCTTGTTAATATGGGCAAATCAAGCGATGATATTGAGCTTGCCGTTGCGGAAATTGCATCATATTTTAACCTTGACAGCAAGCTTGACTGCGATATATCCTCACTTTCAGGGGGCGAAAAGCAGCTTGTTAACCTTGCTGGGGTAATGATTATGAAGCCTGATATTTTGGTGCTTGACGAGCCCACCGCTCAGCTTGACCCGGTTTCATCCCAAAGGTTTACAGAAATGGTTAAAAAAATACACAATGATTTTGGCATAACAATTGTTATGGCTGAGCATAACACCGATTTGGTTTTTGACAGTGCAGACAAAATCGTTTTGCTTTCAAAGCAGGGGGCGGAGCTTGTTGCAAGTCCGGAGCAAACGGTTAATTATCTGTTTAACGGCATGCGCCCAATGCTTTTAACCGTTCCCGTTCAAATGCGGTTGTTTGAAAATGCCTTTACCGTAAGCAAATGCAGAGAAATTCTTTCTAAAACCGCTCTTAAAGCGCCCGACATTGATTTTGATTTGGGCGAGTGCGCCGCCGAGGTTAAAAATTTGTGCTTTGCATACGAAAAGGGCAGCGATATTCTTGACAGATTGAGTTTGAAAATATATAAGGGCAAAATTAATGGGGTTGTGGGCCCAAATTCAAGCGGAAAATCAACCCTTTTAAAATGCATTGCAGGCGCGGCGAAAGCTTACCGTGGAAAGGTTAAATGCAGTGAAAGAATCAGCATGCTTTGCCAAAATCCATACGATTTATTCAGGTTTGATAAATGCTCACAAGAGGTTGAGTTTGGAGAAATAACCGATTTTTTGGGCATTGACGATATTAAAGAGCAGCACCCATACGATATTTCGGGCGGTCAGGCACAGCGGCTGGCCCTTGCAAAGGTTTTGGCAGCAAACGCAAGTGTTATTTTGCTTGATGAGCCCACAAAGGGCTTTGACCCGATTATTAAAAAGAAATTTGCGGAAATTTTAAGGGAACTTTGCAAAATGGGAAAAACCGTGCTTATTGTTTCCCACGATATTGAGTTTGTTGGGGAATATGCAGACATTATATCCTTTTTATCAAGGGGTAAAATTATTACATCTGCGCCCAGGCGGTTGTTTTTTAACCAAATGAGCTTTTACACCACCGCAGTGAGCAAAATTACCAAAGGCTTTGCCCCCGGCATTGTCAGCGCCGCTGATTTAAAGGAGGCGATGCCCCTTGAATAAAAGGCTTGCAGGCGCCATTTCTGCCGCAGTAATTGCATTAAGCCTGGTGGTTTTGGTGCTTTGGCAATTTTTGTTTTCAATGACGGTTAATTACTATATAGTCAGCGTGTGTGTAATGCTGTTGTCAATGCTGCCGTTTTTTATGTCCTTTGAAATTAAAGCGATTTCCACAAGAGAAATTACCTTGGTGGCAACTCTTATTGCACTGGCGGTTGTTTCAAGGGCGGCGTTTTATTTGATACCCCAATTTAAACCCATTGCCGCCGTTGTGGTGGTCAGCGCTGTGTGCCTTGGCGCACAAAGAGGGTATATTATCGGTGTTTTTTCGGCGTTTATTTCAAATTTTATATTCGGTCAGGGCTACCATACGCCTTTTCAAATGGTTGCCCTTGGGCTTGTGGGTTTGATAGCCGGCATGGTGTTCAAGGCGGTTAAGCACAATAAATGGAGCTTGAGCATTGTGGGCTTTTTTCTTGCCTTTGCGGTTTACGGAGTTGTTGTTGATTTGTCTACAATTTTTATGATGTACGGCAACAATATAACCTTAAGCGGTGTGCTTTCGGTATATGCTGCAGGGGTGCCCTTCAGCGCTGTGTTCGGCGGAGCAACGGCAATATTTTTGTTTTTGTTCGGTGAGCCCTTTATTAAAAAAATTGACAGAATAAACACCAAATTCGGCTTAACCAAAACAATGGTATAGTAATAAAAAAGCGACAGGTAAACCTGTCGCTTTTTTCTGTGAATAAATATGTTTATTTAATTTCAATGCCTTTTTCTTCACGCTGGCGTGCAAGCTCCTTTTCCATATTATCCCTGTATTCGCCGGTAATGTTATAAAAGAACATGGGGATAATGCAAAGCAGCAGCGATATTGCCGGAATAAGCGAAATTATGCTGAACATACCCTGCCTTTGGAATGATGAAAGCTCGGTAACATTTGCGGTGTAAGCCGTGCCGATTTTTGAAAAATCAAGGTCAACAATAATATACATTAATATAATTGCCGATGTGGCAAGGGCGTTGCCGAATTTGGTAACAAAGCTTTGGATTGCCGAGCCCATACCGGTAAGCCTTACGCCTGTGTGCAACTCCATATAATCAAGGCAGTCGCCAACCATTGCAAAGGCGCAAACATTTATTGTGCCACAGGGGATTGTGGATATTAAAAGCAGCGGAACGCATGCCCAAAAATGCTCGTAGCCCACAAACCACATTGCAAGTGAGCTTGCCGCACCTAACAGTGACGATACAATTATAATTTGCTTGTAGCTGAATTTTTTAATTAAGGGCGTTACTGCAAGCATTGCACCGAACATACCCACTGCGCTTGCCACTGCAAGCACCATTGAAACCGTTGAAATGTTTGATTGAAGCGCCGCCTCAACCTCCTGCTTTGAAAGGCCGGTTAAATCCTTACCTATGTAATACGAATACCTTGCAACATGCACAGCACCTGCCTGGAACATATACCTTGCGGCAGACAGCACACCCATTGCTGCGGTTATCATTAAAGGCTTGCAGGTAAAAATAAGCTTTAAAGAGCTGGGTTGGTCCTTACTCCTTTTCGGCGGAATGGGAATATTAACCCTTTCCTTTGCCTTAAAGTAAACTCTTACAAACAAAATATTGCCCACAATTGAGCAGATAAGTGCCATTGCGGTGTATTTTGTTTTTTCAAGGGCAAGGCCCGATAAATTGAATTTAGGCAGAATAAAGCCCAGCAACATAAACATTGCCATTGGCACGGCTGAGCCGATACCGTTAAGGGTTCTTGCCTTTGAGATAATTGAGCCACGCTCGTCTGCGTTTGGCGTTAATGCGTTTGGCAGGCTCCAAAACGGAACATCCGACGCAGTATAAATCATACCCCAGGCAACATAGGTAACACCTGCATAAATCATTTTTTGGGTGTTGCTTATGTTTGGTGCGTAGAACAAAAAGAATGTGAGTAAGGCAACGGGAATTGGCGTGTAAATCAAATATGATTTAAGCTTGCCCCTTTTGGGATTTGAGTGGTCAACAATAAATCCCATTATTGGGTCGTTAATAGCGTCCCACACTCTGGCAAGCAGCATTAAGAACAATACAAAAACAGGCCCCACCTTTAACACGCTGATGTAAAAATCAGATATGTATGAGCTCATTATTCCGTAAACCATGCCCTGACCCAAAGCGCCTATGCCGTAGGCAAGCCATTCGTTTTTAGGAACATACCTTTTGTTTTCCATAAAAATTACCCCTCTTTATTTTATAACTCTAAAATAACATATTTGTATGGCGCAAGTCAATTCATTGTGCTATAATGAGGGTGTATTATTTTGTTTTTTTTAGAAAGCGAGGCGGTATTATGGCTAAAATAAAGGGCTTTATAGCCTGCTTTGTTGCCTTTTGCACCGTAATACTTCTTGCCGCCTCGGGCTTTATTTACATTAACTTTAACCAAAGCGGCAGCCTGGATTTCCAAAAGGAATTGGTGTCGCTTTACCAAAAATACGATACCGATTTGTCAGGTGCGGCTGATGAAAAATTTGCCCTTAAAAGGCTTATTGTGTCAGGTTATGACGGTAAATCCTACGGCGCAATCGATGTGGCAAGCGACAAAAGGCACGGCGTTGCCCTTTTGCAGTATAAAACCGCCGCTCAGGCGGAAAACGCTTATAACAAATTAGCTGCGGACGGCTACACTGTGGATGCCGATTGTGCCGTTTCACTTGACGCCTACGAAACAGGGCAAATGAACCCAAAGGGCAGCAACGCCATGGGCATTTCAGACTATGTTGGCAATTTTGCCATTAATTCGGATGATGTGCTTGTTGCCGTGCTTGATACGGGCGTTATGCTTAACCATGACGAGCTGAAGGGCAGAATGTATAACGACGGCTATGACTACACCGTTGACGGCAACGACAATGCCGAATATGATAAATCCTGCGAAAGCCTTTATTTTCACGGCACTTTTGTTTCGGCAATTGTGGCAAATAACACAATGAGCAATGTTAAAATAGTGCCCTTTAAGGTTGTGCCCTACGGCACTAAGGTTGAAACCCTGTCCTCCTGCATTTCGGCAATTTATGCGGCAACGGATATGGGCGCCGATGTTATAAATGCCTCATTTTCATCAACCTTGGGTCAGGCCTCCTACGAAAAGGCGGTTGCCTATGCTGTTGAAAACGGCGTTTGCGTTTGTGCAAGCGCAGGTAATAACGGCAAACTGCTCACAAGCACCTATCCTGCAATGACCACCGATGTTATTACGGTTTCGGCTCTTAATTCAAGCCTTACCAACATTGCAAGCTATTCAAATTTCGGCAGTGATATTGATTTTTGCGCCCCCGGCTCGGGAGTAACCTCGGCAATTCCGAATACAGACGGAACCTCCGGCTACGCAACTTATAACGGCACGTCTTTTTCAGCCCCCTACATATCGGCGGTGTGTGCAAACATAAAAAGCATGAATTCCGAATTAAGCAAGGAGCAGGTTTATAACATTATGCGTGATTTTTCGGTGGATTACGGCGATGAGGGGCTTGATTCCTACTACGGCTACGGCATGCCGAATATTGCAAGCATTAAGTATGACACCGACGATTACACCTTATCCCTGCCCCGGGGGGAGCTAACCGTTCACGGCTCTGTTGATTATACCGACGGCACCCAGCCATGGTATAGCTTTTCCTCTAAAATTAAGCAGGTTAATATTGATGAAAATGTAAAAAGCATCGGCGCATATTCCTTTTACAATATGGCTGATGCAAACTTTAAATTAAATTCTCCCTTTAACACGGTGGGGGATTATGCCTTTTACGGCTGCACGGGGCTTAAAAGCATAACCTTTGATAAAAATATTAAGCAAATAGGCAACTGCGCTTTCGGTGGGCTTTCCTCCGATTTTGAAATCAGCGGCTACAGCAATACCTGCGCCCAAACCTATTGCCGTGGGGAACAAATAAAGTTTAACTCTCTGGGCTGCAATCACGATTTCCTTGCGGTTGCATATCCGCCAAGCAGCGAAAGGGACGGCTACACCCAATATACCTGCTCCGCCTGCGGATATACATATAATGACAAATATGTTGAGCCTGTGGTTCTGTTAAGCGGTGACTGCGGCGAGGAACTTAAATACACATTAGACAATTTCGGCACCCTCAGCATCAGCGGCACAGGGGATATGTACGATTACAAGGGCGTTGCATCTCCCTGGTATGATTATAGGGGCTCTGTACGCACCGTGGTTATTGACAGCGGCGTAACTTCAGTTTCGCCCTTTGCCTTTTACGGTTGCAGTAAAATTTACACCTATCGATACAGCGGCGATAATTTTAAGGTAGTTGATAAAAGCCTTTATTCCTATGACGGCAAAACCCTTGTTTGCGCCGCACTGTCGGCAGCAGGGGAGTATATTATGCCCGAGCAGGTTGAAAGTATAAGCGCTGCGGCGTTTTTAAATGCTGAAAGCCTGTCGGTTGTTCCTAATGATAATTTCAGCGTAAATATGTCGGTTGTTTATGATAAAAACGGCAATATTGCAATGGCACTGCCAAGTTATAAATTCGCAGGAATTACAATTGAAAGCGCAGTTAAGCTTTTGCCCTATGCATTTTTGCTTACAAGCTATCCGCAAACCGCAAGGGTTTATTCCTCGGGTGTGGAGTTCGGTCACTATTCAATCGGCTACAGTTACAGCGAAAAAGGCTTTGTTAAGAATGATTTTGTATATTACGGCGACGCAACCGCAAACGCTTACAGTTATGCTGTTAATAATGGCTTTGAGGCTTACCCCTTAAACGCCGGCAAGTGCGGAGAAAATGTTAATTGGCATTATGATTACGAAACCAAAACCCTTTCACTCAGCGGTCAAGGAGCAACGGATACCTATTCCTCCCCCGACGCTGTTCCGTGGTATGATTATATGTCACAAATCAAGGTTATTACTATTGATGATGAAATAACCGCCCTGTCGCAATATTCATTTTATAACGCAAAAAACGCCACGGCTCTTACAATGCCTGCGTCTATGGAGGCACCGGTTAACCAATCCGTTTGGTATGGCTGCTCCGCCCTTGAAAGCATTACCCTAACCAAGGGCAGCGGCGTTATGCCCGATTATGACAGAAACTCAAATCACCAGGTTTACACCTACAGCCCATGGTATATCAGCAGAAATTCGCTGCAAAGCTTTGATATATGCAGCGATATTGTCAGCATCGGCTCTTATGCATTCAGAGCCTGCAGCGGGCTGAAAACAGTTACCCTTAACAACTGTGATGGAATAGGAAAATATGCATTTTACGATTGCGTTAACATTGAAAGCTTTACAAACTATTCAAAGCAAACTGTTTTTTTACGAAATGCGATATTTGTTAATTCCGCATCAAGCGAAATTGTGCCGGTTGTGTATTGCTACAACGATTCAACCACCAAGGACTACATAAAAAATAAAAATTGCAGCTTTTCATCACTGGGCTGCGGCCACACAAGGGGCTATACCGAAAACAGCACCCTGCCCAATTGCTGCTATGATGTTACCGTTAACTACAACTGTGTTGACTGCAACGAAACGATTTATTCAAGCTTTTTGGCAGCCCGGACAAGCGGGCATTACATTAAAGCAAGCCTTAAAAGCACCGCATCAAAGGCTATTTACGGCGCAGAGGTTTATGTTAACGGTCAGCTTTCCGCAGTAACTAACCAATACGGCAAGTTTGTTATTGATGAAATTAAGTGCTGCCAAAGCTACAACATTACAATTAAAAAGCACGGTTTTGTGATTGCCAACACAACAATTGCGCCTTACAAAAACAATTTAAGGGGCGACCTCGTTATTAAATACGGCGATTTTATTAAGGACGGCGTGGTTAACGGCAAAGACTTCGGCTTTGCACACCTTAACCGTTTTGAGGATGAAAAACTTTTGGATTATGGCTATGTTGAAAACGAATGCCTTACCATTGACAGAGCATATACAAACCAGGGCCATCCCGTTGTTAATGATATTTATAACGAGCAAAGCGACTCGGCGGCAAACAAGCGTGAGTTTTATGCCCATGTAAGCTTTGGCACGGAATACACCGTTACCGAGTGCGGATATTTATACGGCAAAAACCTTGACGATGATTTTATGACCGTTGAAAATGTGGGCAAAAAGGGCAGCGGCGGCTATGCTTTAAGGCAATATCAGTTTGAGCCCAACGGCAATACAATGGTTATGACCTACGGCTCAAGCGATTCCAAGGGCGTTGTCAGCGCAAGATTTTATATAAAATACACTAACGGTGTTAAGGATTATATCTATTACAGCGATATAAGTTCCTACGCCTATTGAGACTTGGTATGAAAACTAAAATTTTGGTAAGTGCCTGCCTTTTAGGGCACAATTGTAAATATAACGGCAAAAATAATAAAAACGCCCTTGCCTGCAAGCTTGAAGAGTATTTTCAGGTTATACCCGTGTGCCCTGAGGTGTTCGGCCAGCTGCCAACGCCCCGTGCACCCAGCGAAATTGTTGGGGACAGAGTGGTTTCAAGCCTTGGGGAGGATGTAACCCGGCAGTTTGAAAGCGGTGCAGAGCAAACTCTTTATATTGCCAAGGAGGCAAACACCCCTTGTGCGGTTTTAAAAGAGCGCTCCCCGTCCTGCGGCTTTGGGGAAATTTATGACGGCAGCTTTTCAGGCACCCTTTGCAGGGGTAACGGCGTTACCGCAGATTTGCTTTGCCGAAACGATATTCAGGTTTTCGGGGAAAGCCAAATAGAAAAACTGATAGATTTGTATTATTTTGAAGATTCTGCCGATTGACTTTAACACTTTGTTATTTTATAATGATGTTAATAAATTTAATTGAGGTTACGCCATGAAAAAGTTTTTAATTGCAATTTTATGCTTATCAATCGTTGCCTGCACCTTTGTTGCATGCTCAAAATCATCGGGGGATGATACCTCCACCACCGAGTCCACAACGGCTGCGGTTACAGATGATGAAAAATGTGTTGACGCCCGTGCCCTTATGTCGCAATATACCGCTAAGGAATTGGGCATGTCTGCCAAGGATTTTAACAGGTGCAAAATTTACACCAAGCCCGAGCCTGTGCAAATCGACGGCTACGACGGCGATTTTATTGAGGTGCATTTTCAGGTGCTTATTGAAAATTCCGAGCCTGACGCTAACGGTAACACAACCTATAATTTTGAGGATTACGGCGTGTTCTTTGTTAGCAAGGATATGAAAACCGTGCTTAAGCAAAAGGATGTTAACGACAGCAAAAAGGGTTACACCCAACTGGAGGCAAAGGAGCTTGAAACAACAGAGGCAACCAATGCTCATGATGAAAGCAAATCCGAAACAGAAAAGCAATAATTACTGCGGCTGTCACTGACAGCCGTTTAATTTAACCGATTTTTATTAATCTGAAAGGTAAAGTGGTCAATATGAAAAAGCATTTGGGCATTGCCGCCGCTGTGGGCATAGGCGCCGCAGCAATTACCGCCGCAGCAGTGCACGGCTATCTTGATGTAATGTATAAGGAAACTATTCCGCCCTCAATTTTCAAACGCATTGCCAACAAAAACGGCTTTGAGGGCAGCGATGCTTTTGCAGAGTTCACACACGAAAACTGCAAATGGATTGAGCAGCAGGATATTGAAATTATTGATATGAAAAATGCCGATGGCTTTGTTTTAAAGGGCTACTATCTGCCGGCGGAGAAGGAAACGGATAAATTTGTTCTTTTTGCCCACGGCTACCGTGCCGACCATAACGGCGACCCTGCAAATTTTGAAAGATTTTATCACGAGCAGGGCTATAATTTTATGTCAGTTGACCATGTAACCGCAGGGGACAGTGAGGGCGATTTTTTAGGCTTTGACTATTTTGAGGCAAGGGATTTTCTTCAATGGGTTGACTATCTTGTTAACCGTTTTGGGGAGAATATAAAAATTGTTCTTCACGGGGTTTCTATGGGCGGCGCAACGGTGTGCAAAACCGCATCGGCAGTGCCACCGCAAGTAAAAGTGATTGTTTCCGACTGTGCATACACCGGCGCAGTGGATGAATTTGCCGAGGTTGCAAAGGGTGTGGGCGTCAGCAAAATAACACCACTTATTTTAAAGGTGTTTAACGCTATGAACAAAAGGCTTGCTCGCTTTGATTTAAAGGAAACCGATGTCAGAGAAAGCGTTAAAAACGCCCGTGTGCCCATGCTGTTTGTTCACGGCAGCGCAGATAAATTTGTTCCCACAAAAATGTGCTATGAACTGTATGATATTTGCACCGCTCCAAAGGATATGCTTATTGTTGACGGTGCATTCCACGCTCAAAGCATTATGGTTAACGGTGACTTGTATAAAGCTAAACTTAAGGAATTTTTAGGTAAATATATTTAAGTTAGAAAAGCAAAACTAAGAAAGGAGGAATAACACTTTGACAGAAAAGCAGCTGCGCCGAAAGGCAATGGCACTGCCCCTGACCCCGGGCGTGTATATTATGAAAAACAAGGATAAAAAAATAATATATATCGGCAAGGCAAAGGCGCTTAAAAACCGTGTTTCCTCCTATTTCGGCAGCCACACAAACCATTCGTTAAAGGTTATAAGAATGGTTGAGAATGTGGATGATTTTGACTACATTCTCTGCGACACCGAGTTTGAGGCTCTGGTGCTTGAATGTTCGCTCATAAAGCAGCACCAACCCAAATATAACATTTTATTAAAGGACGATAAGGGCTACAATTATATTAAAATCACAAAGGGCGAATTCCCCAGAATAAGTGAAAGCAAGCAAATGCTTGACGACGGCGCAACATATCTGGGCCCATATGTTTCAAACTATTCGGTAAAAAACACTGTTGAGGAGGCGCTTAAAATTTTCAAGCTCCCACGGTGCAACAAAAGTTTTCCCAGGGATTATAACAAAAGCCGTCCGTGCTTAAACGGCTTTATGGGGCTTTGCTCAGCACCCTGCAACGGCAGGATTACCAAGGAGGAATACAATGCGGCTGTTAAGGACGCAATAGCGTTTTTAAAGGGCGGAAGTGCAGGGGCACTAAAGGAAATGACCGAAAAAATGCAGCAGTATTCCGACAATTTGGAGTTTGAAAAGGCAGCCGCCATGCGTGACAGAATAAAGGCTATTAAAAACCTTGACGAAAAGCAAAAGGTGGTTTCAATAAATGTTCCTGAGGAGGACGTTTTTGCCCTTGTAAACTCTGTTAAGAAGGCTTGCTTTGAGGCAATCCGCTTTAAAAACGGCAGGCTTGTTGACAGCGAAAGCTGGCTTATTGACAGTGTTGATAACCTTGAAGAGGCGAGATTTGAGCTTATTGAGCGCTATTATTCCATGCGTGACAATATACCATCACGCATTGCAGTTGACGGCGATATTGCAGATGAGGAGCTGCTCCACACCTGGCTTGAGTCAAAGCGTGGCAAAAAACTTGAAATAATACACCCCCAAAGGGGCGAGCACCTTGCAATTGTAAATATGTGCATTAAAAACGCCAACGAGCACCTTGCCCAAAATCAGGGCAGGCTGGGCAGAGAAATGGCGGCGCTGGAGGAATTGGCTAACCTTTTGGGCTTGCCCAAGCCCCCGGAATATATTGAAAGCTACGATATTTCACACACCTTCGGTGCGGATAATGTTGCAGGCATGGTGGTTTATCACAACGGCAGACCTATGAAAAGTGCCTACAAGCGCTTTGCAATTAAAGAATTTGAGGGTCAAAACGATGTGGGCTCGATGAACGAGGTTCTGCGGCGCAGATTTAGGCATTATTACGAGGATGAGGAGGGCAGCACCTTTAAAATTTTGCCCGATTTAATTCTTCTTGACGGCGGCCAGCCCCAGGTTAACGCAGTGCTGCCGGTGGTTAAGCAAATGAATATTGATGTGCCCGTTTTCGGCATGGTTAAAGATAACAAGCACAGAACCCGTGCCATTGCCTACGACGGCGGCGAAATTGAAATCAACTCACACCGCAGCGCATTTACACTTGTTTCCTCCATACAGGAGGAGGTGCACCGCTTTGCCATAACCTATCATCACAAAAAGCACCAAAAAAGCTCATTCTCCTCAAGCCTTACAAAAATTGAGGGAATAGGGGAGAAAAAAGCAAAGGCTTTGCTTAAGAAATTTAAAACAATAGGCGCAATTAAGAGAGCAACGGCGGAGCAACTGGCACAGGTACAGAGCATTTCAAAAAAGAACGCACAAGATATTGTGGATTATTATGCGAATTTGTAAAATTCACAATTTAACTTGACTAAAGATTGTCAGGTAGTTATAATATTAAGAGTAAAAAAATAAGTGTTTACCTTAAGGACAGGCTTATGAGAGTTATTACAGGCTCTGCAAGGGGCAGAAATTTAAAAACGCTACCCGGCGACGATGTTACAAGGCCTACAACCCAAGCCACCAAGGAGGCTTTATTCAGTTCAATTCAGTTTGAGCTTGAGGGCAAAAGGGTGCTTGATTTGTTCGCAGGCTGCGGTCAGCTTGGTATTGAGGCTTTGTCAAGGGGTGCAGGCTTTTGCACCTTTGTTGAAAACAACAGGCAGGCATATAAAATTGTTGAGGAAAATATCAACAATTGCAAAATGCAGGAGCGCTCACAGTTGGTTTTCGCAGATGCTGTATCGTTTTTAAGCCGCAATGGCAGGTTTGACATAGCCTTCCTTGACCCACCGTATAGCAAGGGCTTAATTTTAAGCTGCCTTAACAGTTTGGTTTTGCGCATGGCAGACGGCGGCGTTATTATTTGCGAAACCGCAAAGAACGAGGAACTGCCCGAAACCGTGGGCGATTGGTCTGTTCAAAGGGTAAAAACTTACGGAAAATCAAAGCTTACTTATTACCGAAAGGATAATGGTTAAATGAAAACAGCAATTTGTCCGGGAAGCTTTGATCCCGTTACATTGGGGCATTTAGATATTATCGAACGCACGGCGGATATTTTCGATGAGGTAATTGTCCTTGTTCTCAGCAACGGTTCAAAAAAGACTTCTCTTTTTACAATTGATGAAAGAATAGGACTTTTGAAAAGGTGTATTAAAAAATCAAATGTAAAAATTGATACATACAACGGCTTGCTTGTTGAATACGCAAAAGACAAGGGCGCTGTTGCAATAGTTAAGGGCTTGCGTGCCGTTTCCGATTTTGATTGGGAATTTCAGCAATCCTTAACCAACAAATCACTTAACCCTAATGTCGAAACGGTTTTCTTAACCGCAAGGGGCGAAAATATGTTTTTGTCAAGCAGCATGGTTAAGGAGGTTTGCAGCCTTGGGGGCGATATTTCGGCTTTTGTTCCCGGCGAAATAGCAAACGATATTTATAAAAGATGCAAAGGAGATAATTAAGAATGACTAATACAGATATTTTACTTGAAGATCTTGAAGATGTGCTTGACGGCGCTACTGCAATTCCGCTTTCAAAAAAATATGCGGTTGATATTGAAAAAATCAAAACCATTATTGAGGACATCAGGTTAAACACCCCTCAGGAAACCAAGCAGGCAAAGGCTATTGTTGATTCAAGAAACACAATTCTTGAAGAAGCTAAAAAAGAGGCTGCCGAGATTATCAAAAAAGCACAGGCAGACGCAAGGGAACTTGTTGCCCGTGACGAAATCACAAAGACCGCTCAGGCCGAGGCTACCGAAATTATTGCTAAGGCAAACGAGCAGGGCACAGCAATGGTAACAGAGGCTCAAAATCAGGCTTCTGAAATTCTTGGCAACGCTACCGCTCAGGCTAACGAAATGGTTACCACAGCACAAAACAAGTCAAGAGAAATGCTTAATGCTGTTAACAACTATGCAGACGATACCCTTCTTTCAATCGACGATTCACTTTATAAGGCACTTACAGATGTTCGCCGTATTCGTCAGGGCATTTCAAACGCACAAAACAAAACAGCGGAATAATCGTATTTTAGCTTTTAAGGGTGTACCAAGGGTACGCCCTTTTCGCATATTTATTCAATTGATGTATAATTGATTGACAAATCAGCGGTATTGTGCTATTTTATTTGCATACATAAATGTATAAAAATTAATTGATAGGAGAAGTAAAAATGAAAACAATTAAAAAGTTATTATGTGTTGTTATTGCGGCAGCAACAGTATGTGCTTGCTTTGCAGGTTGTTCAAAGGCAGCTGATAATTCAGGCAGCGACACCACAGCCTCACAAAGCGACAGCAAAACCGATAACACAGCAGGCGTAAAGGTAATTGACATTGAGCTTTCAAACGAAGAATATGCTTTCGGTGTTGATAAGGACCAGCCTGAGCTTATGAAGGCTACCAACGAGTTTATTGCCGAGATTAAAGAAAACGGCAAGCTTGACGAAATCTGCAACCGTTATTTCGGCGAGGGCGAGCCTGTAGCAGTTACCTCTGCTGCACTTGACAGCTCAAAGGACCAGCTTGTTGTTGCAACAAACGCAGAGTTTGCTCCATTTGAGTATAAGGACGGCGACAAGTTCTACGGCATTGATATGGAAATTGCATCACTCCTTGCTGAAAAGCTTGGCAAAGAGCTTGTAATTTCAGATATGGCATTTGAGTCTGTATTGCTTTCAGTTGAAACCAAGAAGGCTGACATCGGCATGGCAGGCCTTACAGTATCTCCTGACAGAGCAAAGCAGGTTGATTTCTCGGATTCATACTATTCAGCATCACAAAAGCTTATTGTTAAGAATAGCGATACTACATTTGATGAGTGCAAAACCAAGGAGGATGTTGAAAAAATCCTTGAAGGCTTTGATTCAAGCGTAGTAATCGGCGGTCAAACCGGCACAACAGGTCAGTCCTATGTTACAGGCAGCTCTGATATGGGCTTTGCAGGCCTTAAGGCAACATGGAAGGGCTATGCTAACGGTTCACTTGCAGTAACAGATATGATGAACGGCAGCATTAATTATGTTATGATTGACGCCGCTCCCGCAGCAGCAATTGCAACTCAAATTAACGCTACTGTACAATAATAATTAGCACTCAGGCTGACCCACCAAGAGTGAGCCAGCCTGTTTTTATTGTGTGAGGATTTATTAATGAATTTTGAAAGAAAGTTTGAAATATTTTGGCGCTTTTTCATTGAAAAAGGGGGATACACCACCGTTTTAACGGGCTTAAAAAACACCCTGATAATTGCTTTAATCGGCTTTGTTTTTGGTATTGTTTTGGGCACTGTTCTTGCAACGGTAAGGGTTATTCCGAAAAATAATGTTATAGTTAAGGTGCTTGATAAAATAGCATCGTTTTATGTGGGCTTTTTCAGGGGCACACCGATTGCTGTGCAGCTGCTGCTGTTTTACTATGTTTTGCTGCCCCTTATCGGCAAAACCATGAACTCCGTTGCCGTTGCCTCGGTGGTATTCGGCTTAAACTCGGCCGCATATATTTCCGAAATAATGCGTGCAGGTATTTTGTCAGTTGACCCGGGTCAAATGGAGGGCGGCAGAAGCGTCGGCTTAAGTTATGGCACAACAATGATGAAAATTGTTATCCCACAGGCTGTTAAAAACATACTTCCCACCCTTGGCAACGAATTTATTTCCCTTATTAAGGAAACCTCTGTTGTAAGCTTTGTGGGCGCAATGGATTTGTATGTTGCATTCCAGCGTATCGGCTCAAATACCTATGACTTTATGGCGCCGTATATTGTAATGGCTGTAATTTATATAGTATTGGTGCTTGTAATTTCAACACTGTTAAAAATTATGGAAAGGAGCTTGAGAAAAGGTGATAAAAGTTTGTAATCTTGAAAAAAGCTTCGGCGATGTAAAGGTTTTGCGTGGTGTTAACTACGAAATACACCAGGGCGAAAAAATTGTTGTTATCGGCCCGTCAGGCTCCGGCAAAAGCACATTTTTAAGGTGCCTGAACCTTTTGGAAACTCCTACCTCCGGCGAAATTTATTTTGACGGGCAGTGCATAACAGACAAAAAGTGCGATATTAACGAGGTTCGCCAGCATATGGGCATGGTGTTCCAGCACTTTAATTTGTTTGCAAATAAAACCATTATTGACAACATTACCCTTGCCCCAATTCATCATAAAATTATGACAAAGGATGAGGCAAAGGAAAATGCCCTTTCACTTCTTGCAAGGGTTGGTTTGAGCGACAAGGCAGACGCTTACCCAAGCCAGCTTTCAGGCGGCCAAAAGCAGCGTGTTGCAATTGTTCGTTCACTGGCAATGAACCCAAAGGTTATGCTTTTTGACGAGCCTACCTCTGCCCTTGACCCTGAAATGGTCGGCGAGGTTCTCCAGGTAATGAGAGATTTGGCTGACGAGGGAATGACAATGGTTGTTGTTACCCACGAAATGGGCTTTGCCCGTGAGGTTGCATCAAAGGTGCTGTTTATTGACGAGGGCGTAATTAAGGAGGAGGCTCCGCCGACGGAGTTTTTCACTAATCCCCAAGACCCAAGGCTAAAAGATTTTCTTTCAAAGGTGCTTTAATTAAACACAAAACAAGGCTGTGTAAGTTTTTGCTTACACAGCCTTTTAAAATTATATGTAAATTTTATTGCAGGGCCTTGCTAATGGTGTTTAAAACCCTCTTTTTGTCTGCCGACCAAAGGGGAGCGATAAGGTCCTTTTTTGCTCCGTCCCCGGTTAATCGGTGTATAACCACCCTTTGGGGGATTATTTCAACGCAGGACTTTATAATATCGGTGTATTCCTCAAGGCTTAACGCCTTTACCTTGCCGTTTTTATATTCTTCTGCAAGGTCTGTGCCCTCCAATATATGCAAAAGCTGTAGCTTAATGCCGTCGGTATAGCGGCACACATATTCAACAGAGGCTAAAATATCCTCCTTGCTTTCTCCGGGCAGCCCGATTATCAGGTGGGTTACCACATTTATTCCTGCGTCGTGCAAATCTTCAACTGCTTTGTCATACACGCTTAAATCATACCCACGCCTGATATATTCTGCGGCTTTTTTATGTATTGTTTGCAACCCCAGCTCCACAAAAACAGGCTTGATTTTATTGATTCTTTCAAGCAGGGCAATAACATCCGCTCCCAGGCAGTCCGGCCTTGTGCCTATTGAAAGGGCAACAATATCCTTATGCATTACTGCCTGCATATATATTTCCTCAAGCCTTTCAACAGGGGCATAGGTGTTTGTGAACGCCTGAAAATACGCAATGTATTTTCCGTCGGTAATCTTTTTAGCCACTTTCTTCTTGGCTTTTTCAATTTGCTCTGTAATACTTAAATCTCGGCTTTCGGCAAAATCTCCGCTGCCGCCACGGGAGCAGAAAATACAGCCGCCCGTTCCGATTGTGCCGTCACGGTTGGGGCAGGTAAAGCCGCCGTCAAGAGCCAATTTGTAAACCTTGCAGCCAAAGCGCTTCTTAAGATAGCTGTTAAGAGTTGTATATTTCATAAAATTCCTTAATGTTATCGGCGTTTCCGCACAAATATGATTTAACCTCGCTTGCGTTAAGGGGGGCACCGTCAACCCTTGTTGCAGTTCCTCCTGCCTCGGTTAAAATCAGCGTTGCCCCTGCCCAATCCCAAGGCCTTAAAATAAGCTCGTAATATAAATCTGCCTTGCCTGCGGCAACATAGCAAATATCAAGGGCTGCGGAGCCCCCACGCCTTACCTCCAGTGCCTTATAGAAAACCTTTTCCGTTAATTCAAAAGTTTTGTGGGCAAGCTCATGCTCGTAGGGGCAGGTGCCGAAAAGCACCAGGCTTTCCCTTAACGGGCATTGGCTTACCTTAATAGACTTGCCGTTAAGAAATGCGCCCTTGCCCTTTTCCGCATAATAAATGTTGTTAAGGTCGGGGTCCATAACAACGCCGATATAAAGCTCCCTGTCCTTAGCGAGGCCAACGCTTATGGCGCTGTGCTGAAAGCCCTTTATAAAGTTTGTTGTTCCGTCAATGGGGTCAATGATAAAGCAGTAGCCGTCGGTCAGCTCCTTGTTATCATCGCCTTCCTCGCCCAAAAAGCTTGCGCCGGGAACGATTTTTGACAGCTCGTTTATTAAAAACTCCTGTATCTGCTTGTCGTATTTGGTTACAAGGTCAACGCTTGAGCTTTTTTCGCAAATGCCCAAATCGCTGCCTGCGCTTTTGTATATTTCACTTGCCCTTTTAACGGCATCTATAATTTCTTCTAACATAAATGCTCTCCTTTTTGCTTTTCTTAATTTTAGCATATATGAAAATTTTTTCAATATAAATTAAGTATGATAATTTCTTTATTTATAGCAAAGGCAGTGTTTTTTGTTTTACGCCTGCTGGGCAGGGGAGCAACTACCCTCCCCGGCAGAATTGCGCTTGCCTTAAAATACAACATTTTGACCTCCCTTTCAAAAGGGGTGAAAATAATATGCGTTACCGGCACAAACGGCAAAACCACCACCTGCGCCCTTTTGGAGCAGGGGCTTATTTCCGCAAAGAAAACATATTTTATCAACAAGGGCGGTGCAAATATGCTTTCGGGGGTAGCAACGGCTTTTGTTGTTAATTCAAGCCTTTTGGGAAAATGCAAAAAGGAATATGCCGTTTTAGAGTGTGATGAAAACAGCCTGCCACTTATTTCCAGGTATCTTGATGCAGATATTCTTGTGGTTACCAACCTGTTTCGTGACCAGCTTGACAGATACGGCGAGGTCACAAACACCTTTAACAAAATAAGCCAAAGCATAGAAAATATGCCCGGTGCAACTTTGATATTAAACGGCGACTGCCCCTTAACTTATTCTTTAAAGGATACCTGCCAAAATACTGTTTTCACCTTTGGTATTAATGCCGGGTTCAATAACACCGTTCAGTCGGATTCTCGCTTTTGCCCAAAGTGCAGCTGCACCCTTGAGTACAATTTCAGCGTTTTTGCCCAGCTTGGGGATTTCTTCTGCCGCAACTGCGGCTATAAGCGCTCACAACCTGATTTTTTGGTCAGCGATATTATTGAGCTTACCGACCAAGGCTCCTCGTTTATTATGAATAACAAGCCTGTTAATATTTCACTTGGCGGCGTTTATAACATTTACAACTACATTGCCGCCGCAGGCACCCTTTCAGTTTTGAAAATCGAAAATTACGGCGCTATCGGCAATTATGACGGCGCCTTCGGCAGGCTTGAACGCTTTGAGAACGGCGACAGCACCATAACCCTTATGCTGGTTAAAAACCCGGTTGGGCTTTCAAACTGCGTAAAATACATATCAAAATTCAACCGCCCCTTTGACCTTGCCTTTGCCCTTAATGATAATGAGGCGGACGGCAGGGATGTTAGCTGGATTTGGGACGGGGATTTTGCGCCCCTTTCCGCAAAAAATATGCAGGCCTACACTTTGGGAAAACGAGCCTATGATGCGGCTTTGAGGCTTAAGTATTCGGGCATAGGGGTTACCGGGGTGTTTCAAGGGGAGAATTACGCTGCCTTTGCGGAATTTTTGCAATCACGGCAAAGGGATTTTGTTATTCTTTCAACATATACCTCAATGATGCGTATGCGTCCCTATCTTATCCAACGCTTCGGCGGAAAGGAGTTTTGGAAATAAAAAAGGTAAAAATAGCCCATCTTTACCCTAACGAGCTTAATTTATACGGCGACGCAGGGAATGTTTCCTGCCTTTATAACCGCCTTATTTGGCGTGGCTACAAGGTTGAAATTGCAGGCATCGGCATAGGGGACAAAATAACCGATTTTGACATTATGTTTATCGGCGGCGGTCAGGACAGAGAGATGAATATTATCTCCCGTGACCTGAAAAGAAAGGCGGAGATGATAGCCTACTCCATAGAAAGCGGCAAAACCGTTCTTGCAATCTGCGGCGGCTTTCAGATTTTAGGGCAGTATTACAGGGCTGCCGACGGCAATGAGCTGAGCCTGACAGGGGCCTTGCCCTTTTACACAATTGCCACATCACAGCGAATGATTGGCAACATAGTAACCCAAACAAAATACGGCAGGCTTGTGGGGTTTGAAAACCACAGCGGCAAAACATATTTAAGCGGCGGACTTTCTCCCCTGGGCACTGTGGTAACAGGCTTTGGCAACAACGCCAAGGATAAAACCGAGGGTGTTGAATACAAAAACACCTTTGCCACATATCTTCACGGCCCGTTATTGCCTAAAAATCCTGCCTTTGCCGATGAAATATTAAGCAGGGCACTGAATGAAAAACTCGACTGTCTTGACGATTATTACGAAAATCAATGCCACAGGCTGCTTATCGAAAGATTTACTTAAAAAAGTTCTTGATTTTTCGGTCTCTTTGTGGTATTATATTTCAGCATTGGTGCAGGGCGTATTGCGCCCAATACCAAGAACACACATGATTCGTTAAGCCTTAGGTTATAAATATTCGGGCTGCGCCATGCGAATTGTGGAGGATAAACCTTAAAGGAGGAAATTATAATGGCAAATGTAGTTTCAATGAAACAGCTTTTAGAAGCAGGTGTTCACTTCGGACACCAAACAAGAAGATGGAACCCTAAAATGGCTGAATACATCTTCACAGAGCGTAACGGCATTTACATCATCGACCTTCAAAAAACAGTTAAGAAGCTTGATGAGGCTTATATGTTCGTTCGTGACCTTGCTGCAGACGGCGGCGAAATCATTTTCGTAGGCACAAAGAAGCAGGCTCAGGATTCAGTTAAGGAAGAGGCTATTCGTTGCAATATGCCTTATGTTAACGCAAGATGGCTTGGCGGTATGCTTACAAACTTCAAAACAATCAGAGGCAGAGTTGCTCGTCTTGCTCAGCTTAAGGCTATGCAGGAGGACGGCACATTCGATCTTCTTCCTAAGAAGGAAGTTGCAGGCTTAGAGCTTGAAATCGAAAAGCTTGAAAAATACCTTGGCGGTATCACAGAAATGAAGAAGATTCCTCAGGCAATGTTTATCGTTGACCCACGCAAGGAGAGAATCGCTGTATCAGAGGCAACAAAGCTCGGTCTTCCAATCGTTGCTATTGTTGATACAAACTGTGACCCTGATGAAATCGACTATGTTATTCCGGGTAACGACGATGCTATCCGTGCAGTAAAGCTTATTGCAGGCGCAATGGCTGACGCTGTTATCGAGGGCAGAGACGGTGCAGACACAACAGAGGGCGCTGAAGAGGCTGCTACTGCTGAAGAAGCTGCAGAGTAATTTAATAATTCGGAGTGGTTATCCATTCCTTAACTTAACAATGTTTTATAGGAGGTAAATCATTATGGCATTTACAGCACAAGACGTAAAGGCTCTTCGTGAGAAGACAGGCGTTGGTATGATGGAATGTAAAAAGGCTCTCGTTGAGGCTGACGGCGATATGGACAAGGCTATTGACTTTCTTCGTGAAAGAGGTCTTGCCGCAGCTCAAAAGAAGGCAACAAGAATTGCCGCAGAGGGTGTAGTTCTTCCATATTATGATAAGGCAACAAAGAAGGGCGTTGTTCTTGAGGTTAACTCAGAAACAGACTTCGTTGCTAAAAACGAAAAGTTCATGAGCTTTGTTGAGGGCGTTGCAAAGACTATTCTTGCTACAGACCCTGCTGATGTTGAGGCTCTTAAGGAAGAAAAGTTTGACGGCACAGACAGAACAGTTACAGAAACTCTTAACGACCTTGTTCTTGCAATCGGCGAAAACATGAAGGTTCGCCGTTTTGACAGAATGGAGGGTATCGCATCAACATACATCCACGCAGGCGGTTCAGTTGGCGTTATGGTTGGCTTTGATGTAGCTGACGAGTCAAAGGCTGACACAGACGAGTTCAACGCTATGGGCAAGAATGTTGCAATGCAAATCGCAGCTATGAACCCTGAATATTTGAGCAGCGACGATATTTCAGCCGAGGAGTCAGAGAAGATGCACTCAATCACTGTTGACAGTGCTCTTAACACTCCTGCATCACTTCCTATTCCGATTCTCAGCAAGCTTATTGATGAGGCTATCAATGATAAAAAGTGGACCGATGATGACATCACAATTTATCAGGGCCTTGACCAAAAGCAAAGAAAGAATTTCACAAACTTCATTTCTAAGGAAGCACTTGAAACTCTTGCAGGCATCGCAGTAGCTCACAAGGCTGAAATCGTAGAAAATAAGATTTTCACAGGTCTTGTAAAGGGCAGACTTGCAAAGCAAATTAAGGAAATCTGCCTTCTCGAGCAGGATTTCGTTCGTTCAGACCTTTTCCAGGGCTCAGTTAAGGGCTATATAGATTCAGTTGCCAAGGAGCTTGGCACAGAAATCAAAGCTAACGGCTTCATCCGTATGATGAAGGGCGATGGCCTTGAGAAGAGAGAAGAAAATTTTGCTGAAGAAATCGCAAAGCAAATCAACGGCTAATTAAACATTTAAGAGCATCTCGATTGAGATGCTCTTTTTTTGTAAATATTTTATAACAGAGGTGTTTTATGAAAAGCTATTCAACCATTCTTTTTGACCTTGACGGAACGCTCACCGATTCATCGCAGGGAATTATTAATTCTATCATTTATGCGCTTGAAAAGTATGATATTAATGATTATGAAATGTCACTTTTGAGAAAGTTTTTAGGCCCTCCGCTTCACGAATCGTTTGAAAAATTTATGGGCTTTGACAAGGAAAAATCTTTGCAAGCAGTAAAACTTTATCGAGAGTATTTCAGCACAAAAGGTTTGCTTGAAAACGAAGTTTATTGCGGCATAACCGATTTGCTTCAAAATCTTAAAGAAAACGGAAAAACTCTTATTGTTGCCACCTCAAAGCCTCAGCCGTTTACTGACAGAATAATGGAGCATTTTGACCTTGCAAAATATTTTGATTTTATTGCAGGTTCAAATATGGATACTACCCGCTCAAAAAAGGCAGAGGTAATCAAATATGCGCTTAGTGAATGTAATGTCAAGGACAAATCCAAAGTTGTAATGATTGGCGACAGAGCAGAGGATGTGATTGGCGCTCAATCAGTAGGTATTGATTCAATCGGCGTAGAATACGGTTACGGCACCTTTGATGAACTTAAAAATGCCGGCGCAACATATATTGTTAAAACGGTTGATGAGTTAAAAAATTCACTAAGTTAATTAAGCATTCAAGAGCATCTCAAAAGAGGTGCTCGTTTTTTGTTAAAAGCGTTGTGTAACAGTTTGTTCCTATGTTATAATTATTATACAGACAAAACTCGTAGGAGAGAGTATGTATGCCAAAAAGTAAAATACTTAATTAAAGTCAGCGGCTAATTTAATTAACCGATAATTCAGCGGCTCACATTGTGGGCCGCTTTTTCTTGCAATTTTATACCTGCTATGATAAAATTAAATTGCTGAATTTGCCTGATAAGCAGGTTTATGCTTTAGTTATCGTTTTGTGCACATAGCTTTTGTTGTGCATAATTTACTTTAAAAAGGGGTGCTGTTATGAAACAAAAATCAATAAAACTTTTGTCGGCTTTTATGTCTGTAATTATGCTGTTGAGCATTACGGCAGGGATTAATTTTACCGCCTATGCCGCAAGTTATAACGGCAAATGCGGCAATGATATAGTGTGGTCGCTTGATACTGAAACCGGAGAGCTTGAATTAAACGGCACGGGGCCAATGTATAACTACGGCAAAAATTTGCCTGAATGGAACGATTATTTGCAGGATATAAAGTCAATTGTTATTTCCGACGGTGTAACAAGCGTTGGAACAAGCGCATTTGCTAACTGCAAAAACTTAACAAGCGTAACGCTTTCCGATACCATAACAACAATTGAAGAGGCCGCATTTTTTTACTGCGAAAAATTGACTGATATTTCAATTCCGGGCAGTGTAACAAGCATTGATATTACTGCTTTTGAGTGGTGCGACAGCTTAAGCGAAATTAATGTTGAACTGAAAAACAGAAATTATGCGTCAATAAGCGGCGTTTTGTATAATAAAAATATGTCAACACTTATTAAATATCCGGTAGCAAAAGCAGATGAAAGCTTTTCGGTCCCCATTACTGTAAAAACAATCGGCGCTAATGCATTTTCAAATTGTAATAATTTAACAAGCATTACAATTTCAAATCTTGTAACCACAATTGAAGATTCGGCATTTTCAGGTTGCAACAACCTAACCGGTATTACTCTTTCAAATCGTTTAGAGGCTATTGGAAACTATGCGTTTTATGAATGTAAAAATTTAAGCAGTATTGATATTCCAAGCAGTATATTAGCCATTGGAAGCCATGCGTTTTCTTGGTGCGAAAACCTTGCGAGCGTAACAATCCCCGACAGCGTAAAAAGAATTGAAGACTATACCTTTAGTCATTGTTCAAGCTTAACTCAGGTAACAATTCCCGATAGTGTAACACGGATTGGAGTTGGTGCTTTAAAAAATTGTAAGGGCTTAACAGGTCTTTATGTGCTGAATAAAAATTGTGAAATTGAAAGCGACTCCCTTAGCGGCTCAAATCCTGTGATTTACGGATATAAAGATTCAACTGCACAAACTTTTGCAGATGAATACGGCTTTGAATTTTCCCCTGTTTATTGCAAGAAGCACACCCTTGTTTGTGTGCCCGGAACACCGGCAACCTGCACTTCAACAGGGTTAACAGACGGTTATTATTGCTCGGTTTGCGGCTTGGTTACAGTTAATCAAACCGTGGTTGAAAAGCTCCCACATACATATAAAACAACGGTAACAAAGGCAACAACAACCTCAAACGGTAAAACGGTTAAAGAGTGCGAAAACTGCGGCTATGTTGCCTCAACAACAGTTATTAAAAAGGTTTCAAGCGTAAAGCTTTCAGCTACTGCTTACACCTATAACGGCAAGATTAAAACACCTGCCGTTACCGTGAAGGATGCTGACGGAAAAGCACTTGTAAAAAATACCGACTATACGGTAAGCTATGCAAAGGGAAGAAAGAATGTGGGCAAATATGCCGTTAAAATTACTTTCAAGGGCAAATACAGCGGCAGCAAAACGCTCTATTTCACAATTGCTCCAAAGGAAACAACAATTTCTTCACTTACAGCAGGCTCAAAGAAATTTACCGTTAAATGGAAAAAGCAAGCAACGCAAACAACGGGCTATCAAATTCAATACAGCACAAGCAGCAGCTTTGCCTCTGCCAAAACTGTAAATATAAGCAAAAATTCAACAACATCAAAAGCAATTTCCAAATTATCAGCAAAGAAAAAATATTATGTTCGCATTCGCACATATAAAACCGTTAACGGAAAGAAATACTATTCCTCTTGGTCCGCTAAAAAGGCAGTTACAACAAAGTAAACCGCTTTAAAAATTAAATTATGTTACAAATTATCGCCTGAAATTTCCGCTTTTCGGATATTTCAGGCGATTTTTTCATTTTGTAAATACTAATCCTTATATATTCAACAGCTGTAATTTGCTTTGTTGACTAATTGTTTATTTTTATGTTACAATAAAATTAACAGCAAAGTATTCTCAAGGTTGGGGCGTTTTGCCCTGACCTTTAATTTGTTAATAAATATTAAATTTTTTGCGGCAGACAAAGTTCGACATAGTTTTGATTGAAAAAACAGCGGTTCTGTGTTATACTGTCGTTTAGCGTTTATTGGGTATAAAGGAGATAGAAATTATGCTTTCTTTGGTTATTCCTTGCTACAATGAGGAAGGAAATGTTGAAATTTTTTACAACGAAACAGTTCGTGCATTTAAGGGAAACATTGACGAATATGAATTTGTTTTTGTTGATGACGGCAGTAAAGACAGCACTCTTTCAAAGCTTCATTATGTATTTAATAATCATAAGGGCGACAGCAACATTCAAGTGCTTTCTTTCAGCAGAAATTTCGGCAAGGAGGCAGCCATCTTTGCAGGGTTAAAGGCTGCAAGGGGCGACTATGCCTGCATAATTGACGCCGATCTTCAGCAACGCCCGGAGGTTGTTGTTGAAATGATGAATATTATTGAAAATGAAGAAAATGTTGACTGCGTTACCGCCTATCAGGAGGAGCGCAAGGAAAGCAAACTTATGGCTGCTTTAAAATCTTCATTTTACAAAACAATAAACAAGATAAGCGATGTTGAATTTGTTAACGGCGCTTCAGATTTCAGACTGATGAACAGGAAAATGGTTGACGCTGTGCTCAGCCTTGGGGAATATCATCGTTTTTCAAAGGGCATTTTCAGCTTTGTGGGCTTTAATAACAAATACATTCCCTACGAGGTGCAGGAAAGGCAGAGCGGAAGCTCAAAATGGAACTTTATAAAGCTGCTGAAATATGCAATTGAGGGTATTGTATCCTTTACCACATTTCCCCTTAAATTAGCGTCCTATGTGGGCATTATTTCATCAATAGTATCAATTATTTATCTTATTATAGTTGTTATAGAAAAGCTGTTCTTTGGCATAAATGTGCCGGGCTATGCCACAATAGTTGTTTTGCTGCTGCTAATCGGCGGTATACAACTGTTCAGCCTGGGTATTTTGGGCGAATATCTTTCAAAGGTGTATGACCAGGTTAAGGAAAGGCCCATATATATACTCAAAGAGCACCTGACTGACGGAGATAAAAATGAAAAAACTGATTGAAAAGTATAAGAAAATTATCACTTATGTTATTTTCGGCGTGCTCACAACGGTGGTTAATTTTGTTGTGTTCAGGCTGTGCGAAATTCTGCTTGGGGAGAGGTTTTATCTTTTAAGCAATGTTATTGCCTGGGCGGTTTCGGTGGCGTTTGCATATATTACAAACAAAATATGGGTGTTTGAATCAAAAAGCTTTAAGCCCGGTGTTGTGATTAAAGAGGTTTGCTCCTTTGCGGCGGCAAGGCTGTTCAGCCTTGGTGTTGAGGAGGGCGGCCTTGTGCTTTTTGTTGAGCTTTTAGGCTTTGGCAAAATCAGCTTAAAGCTGTTGGGCTTTACAATCACAGGTCAGCTTATTTCAAAGGCTATACTTGCGGTTATTGTGGTAATTTTAAACTATTTTTTCAGCAAATATGTTATATTCAAAAAGAAAAAAGGTAGCAATGATGAAAGAGTCGGTTAAAAAAATTAAACTAAGGTCTTTGCCCATGCAGGCGATATATGCAATAATTTTTGTGGTTTTGCTTGTTTTGTGCAGTCAGTTCCCATACACGGGGGATGATTGGGCATGGGGCAGCTCTGTGGGCATTGAGCGGCTGCAAACCTGGTTTGATAATTACAGTGGCAGATACACAGGCAACTTTATAGTGCTTGCACTTACACGCTCAAACTTTTTAAAAACGGTTACTATGGCGTTTTGCTTAACAGGCATTATTGCCCTTGTTAATAAAATTACGGGGGAGCAGAAAAACGCTGTTTTTTTAATTTGTGCGGTATTGCTTTTAATGCCGGTCACTCTGCTGCGGCAGGCAGTTGTGTGGACAAGCGGCTTTGCAAACTACACCATATCAATTTTCCTTGCGCTTATTTACATATACTACACACGCAGAATATATGATGACGAATTGCCCAAATATCCCCGTTGGCACATTGCGGCAATGCTTTTGCTGGGTTTTGCCGGGGCTATGGTTGTTGAACATATTACCGTTTATTCGGTTTTGCTGAGCATATATGTGGTTGTGTTTGTGCTTATTAAATTTAAAAAGGCTGTGCCATCGCAGCTGGCATATTTAATCGGCACCGTTGCAGGCACCGTAACCATGTTTTCAAACTCGGTTTACCACAGCGTTGCGGCAGGCACCGATGATTACAGAACAATTGACAACGGCGAATCCGGCGGCCTGATTGATGATGTCATAATTGCTTTTAATGAAAAAATTATGCCCGAGGGTTTTGTAAAAAACCTTGCGTTAAATGTTATTCTTTGCATTATGTGCTTTGTGCTTTGGCATTGTGTTAAAACCAAATTGCCTGTTATTTTAAGAATCATCGGCGGCTTGTGCCTTGGGGTTATTGCCGCATTTGATGTTCTTTCGTTTACGGTAACAGCCTTTGAAACATGGGATGCCCTGCAAACCCTTGAATGTAATTTAACGGTTGCTTATATTTTGGCAATGGGAATTTTTCTGCTTATTCTGCCACTTGATAAAAGCAAAAAAGTTAAACTGCTGTTTTATTATTGCAGCATCGGTTGTATGATTGCCCCACTGTTTGTGGTAACTCCCATAGGCAGCAGGTGCTTTTTTGCCCCTTATGTTATGATGCTAATGCTGGCAGTTGAAATTTATTCAAATGTTGACGAACGCCTTAAATTGAAAATAGCAAAGGATTTAAGAGCGGCAGCTCTTGTGTCGGTGGTTGCGGCGGCGTTTTTGATTTATGTTTATACCACTATTAACATTGCAAATGTTAAAAGGGTTGATAAAGCAATTGATGACGCCCAAACCCAAAGCGTTGTTTATGTTAAGGAGTTGCCGTATAACGACCATGTGTGGTGCGGCGATTTGAAAAAGGAGGTTTGGACCGAAAGGTTTAAGCTTTTCTACGGTATTGATAACTCGGTGGAGATAAAGCAGGTTAAATAGCACCTGCTTGCTCCTTGGAGAAAAATATGATTGACATTTTAAAGAATAACAAAAAGCTTAAAATGCTTTCGGTTATAGAAATAATTTGCCTTGTTTTAACGATTATGCTTGTGGGGCTGTTCTTTTTGTTCCTGTTTTGCAGGCTTAAATCACTTGCTTTAATTTGTGTGGGCATTTTTCTTGCACCGGCTGCAATAATACTGATAATCAGAAAATATTTACGCAGGCGTGAGGTCGGTTGCTATGCATTGCCGCTGGATAATAACCTCGGTTATGCCGCAATTAAAGCAAGGCTTGAAGATAAAACCGAAGAATGTATTTCAAACAGCGAAAGCGGCTTTGCGGCCTGTATGGCGGTAAAAAAACGCTTTTACCGCATAACCCTGTGCAAGACGGTGGATTTTAACAAAAAGCAGTATTACAGCCAAAGGAAAAGCGTTAATAAGGCGCTTAATAAAAAATATAACCTGCAAAGCAGCGGCTCAATCGGTAAGGTGTCCTCAATAAGAAAGCTTAACATCCTTTTTGTTGATAACGAAAACGAAAGCCTAAGAAAGGTGTTGGCCGTTCCGGCAGACCAATATGTTAATATGGCGTCTGCAATGCTGAATGTTGCCGTTGCAGAGGGCAGGCTTTTTATTCCCGGTTACGCAGGCTATGATTTAGGCTCGGCTTTTGTGTATGATGAACTTGTTAAATATACGCTTGATTTGTTTTGCTTGACATAATTCTTGACATAATTATTGAAATTTGTTATAATCACAGAGCTAAAACTTAAATGGTCAATATTGGAAACGAACATTCTCCGAATGATAACGAACAACACAAAATTTAGTGAAATTTGTTATTGTTAAGGAGAATTTTTTATGCCAAAAACTAAGTTTCAAGATTTTATTTTTACTGTAATGATGGTAATTGTTATGGTTTATGTAATGGTTTGCTATAACATTGCAATAAACTTGGGTGGAATGTCAAATAAGGTGTTTTTTATGGCATTCGGAGAATTGCCATTAATGTGTGTTATTGCTTTTGTTGCCGAATTTTTTGCAATAGGGCGATTAGCACAAAAAATAACATTTAAACATTTTAATCCCGAACATACTAATCCGTTGATTATAACCCTTTCTATTTCGGCGATTACAGTTGCATTTATGTGCCCATTAATGAGCCTTGCAGCAAGTTTGCTCTTTAATTACTCAGGGGTAGGTAATATTTTTTCGACATTCATTAATATTTGTGTTCGTAATTTTCCAATGGCATTGTGTTGGCAGATTTTTTATGCAGGGCCTTTGGTTAGGACAGTGTTTAGATTCATTTTTAGAAAACAACAATAGTTGAGAGCGGGATTACATATCCTGCTCTTTTTTGTTGCGGTTAAAATTGGGGGGAGAATTACGATTTTAGAAAATAGTGCGGGCGGATAATATCCGCACCTACGGTTTTTCTTGCAAAGCCTCCTTTGTAAAGGGAGCCTAAAGCTGTAAATTATTATTGCAAACACATGGGGCTTGTGGTAATATATTACAGTAATTTTTTAATCGGAAAGAGGAGATTGTATGAAAAGAAAAAAGATTATAAGCTTATTGCTTTCGGCATTAATGCTTGTAACAATGTTCAGCGGAATGCAAATTACTGCCTCTGCGGCAACATGGAGCGGTAAGGCAGCATCCTCCTTTGCAGGCGGCAAGGGCACAAAAAGCAGCCCGTATATTATTAAAACAGGCGAGCAGCTTGCAAGAATGAGAAATCTCATTAATTCAAACAGCTCCGGCTCCTATGATTATCGCCATGCTTATTACAAGCTTGGGGCAAATATTGTTTTAAACAGCAATTCATCAAAATATGCTTCATGGGGCAGCTCCGCACCGGCTAATAAATGGACCCCTATCGGCTACGACAATTGGTTTTACGGCAGCTTTGACGGCAACGGCTACACAATTTCAGGCCTTTATATCAAAAGCAGTTGCGATTATGTAGGCTTGTTCGGCGGCAGCGAGGGTAATATTACAAATGTTAAAATTACCAACAGCTACATAAGTGGCAGCGGTTATGATACAGCTGCTATTGTCGGGGTACAACACGGAACATCACCAACCGAAACTAAAAGAATCAGCGGTTGCTCGGTATCATCTACTATTGTTAAGGGCACTAAAACAACAGGCGGCATTGTGGGCAGTTTGTACTCAAACGCAAGCCTTTATAATTGCACAAACAGCGCTACGGTAAGCAGCTCAGGCGAGTATTATAACGTAGGCGGTGTTGCAGGCTCTGCTACAATTAAAGAGAAAAATTCATTTTATTCAAATACAAACAACGGTAAGGTTTCAGGCAGTGGCTATGTAGGCGGTGTTTGCGGAGGCATAACTGTGTATAACACAAGCGTTTACAGCCTTAAAAACAAGGGCGCCGTTACCTCTACCGGTTCACAGGCAGGCGGTATTTGCGGCGATATCACAAGCTATTCAAAATGCACGGTATCTAAATCATACAACAGCGCTCCCGTAAAGGGCGCAAGCAATGTGGGCGGATTGTTCGGAACTGCTAACTCATACAGTTCTTTAACCGTTAACCAATGCACCACAACAGATGGTTCAACCGTTACTGCAACCAAAAGCACCGCAGGCGGCTTAATAGGTCGTATGGGCGCTTATGTTTATTCAAATATCAAGGGTGTAATTACTCTTAAAAACAGTAACTCGGGCGCAGGTAAAGTCAGCACTACAGAAAGTGCCGCAGGCGGCTTTTTAGGCCAAATCAGCACCTCTGCCGGTTGCAAGGCAACAGTTTCAAATTGTATCAGTAAGGCACAGGTTAGTGCTGCAAGCGAGGCGGGCGCTATTGCCGGCGATATTTACAATACCGCAGGTACAGTTAAAATATATAAAAACGCTGTGCTTCATTCTGCGTCTGCAGATAAATATGTGGGCTACATTGCCGGTTATGTTATCAATCAAGCAGACAGCAATTCGAGCATTACACCTGTTTTAACAGCAGAAAACAATTATTACACCTACTCATGGTCACTTGGCAATGCTTTCGGTTATGTGACTTACAACTCTGTTGCGGCAACATTAAGCAATAACAACTACACCAATGAAAGCAATTTATACGATTCCGATTTTTGTGCACAAAATTTGGGCATATACCCCTGCGCGTGGAAATTTGACGGCTCAAGCGTTCCTGTTGTTTCTGTTGCCTTAAGCCACAGCTACAAAACCGTAACAAAAAGGGCAACAACAAGCGCAAACGGCAGCATCACAAAAACCTGCACCTACTGCGGCGCAAAGAGCGTAACAACAATCAAAAAAATCAGCTCCGTTAAACTTTCAGCAACAAGCTACAAATATAACAACAAGGTTAAAACACCTTCCGTTATTGTTAAGGACAGCTCAGGCAAGGTGCTGAAAAAAGGCACAGATTACAAGGTTACCTACCCAAGCGGCAGAAAAAAGGTGGGCACCTATAAGGTAAAGGTAACATTTATCGGAAAATACAGCGGTTCAAAAACCTTGACCTTTAAAATTAAAAAATAATTCTTGTTTTGCACAGGCAATGAAAATTTGTCTGTGCATTTTTTGCGTTTGAGGTCATTTCCCTTGTGTTTATCCGCTTAATATGCTATTATCAAAGGGGCGTGCAATGCTTTGTGTGCGGCGGCTTAATATTGGGCGGCTTTATAGGGCATGGCACTGCGCTATCAATTTTATTTTGGAGAAAATTTATGGAAAAACTGCATTTTTGCAACGAGGGCGAAAGGAAATACGCCTTAGCCTGCCTTGAATTTGCAAAGCAGCTGGGCATTATTGACGACAGCAGCCTTGACGCTGTGTCGGCAAGGTGCAACAGCGAAAACGAAAAACGAAAAGCAATGGCTGAAAGGGGCGAGGTGTTTTACGGCGTTACCCACTTTACCCCCAATGCTTATTTGGATTACGAGCTGACACGTTTTAAGCTTGACTTTGCAGGGGAAACTCCACAAGTTAAGCGCAATTACAGCTATAAGGAAATTACCCGTAAGGATAAAAAGGCTTTTTATAAAAACAACCGTGATTTGTTTACCCGTTACAATAACGACCGCTTTTTGTTCTTTGAGGTATCAACGGTTATTCACAAAAAAATAAGAGAGGAGCAGTATGATGCAGAAATCAACAATATATTATGTAAGCTCTCTTAACGGAAATGACAGCAACTGCGGAACAAGCCCAAACGCACCCTTTTACTCTCTGCTCAAAATTAACGAGTTGACCGTTAACCCGGGGGATAAAATACTCCTTGAAAGGGGCTCGGTTTTTGAAAACCAGTTTTTGTACCTTAATAACTGCGGCAGCATTGAGGGCGAGGAAATTGAAATAGCCTCCTACGGCGAGGGCGAAAATATGCCTGTAATTAACACAAACGGCAACGGCGTTTGGTATCAGGATTACGGCAGGCAGCTGGATTTTGCACACCATGTTTACAAAGGCAATGTTTCATCATCAATTTTACTTTATGATGTTGAAAATATTGTTGTGCGTGATATTGAAATAACCAACAGGGACTTTGAAAAAAGCGCCGAGGAATACAGTGCCGCCGATAAAATGGACAGAACAGGCGTTGCCGTGGTTGCCCAAAACAGGGGAACCCTGCATAGCATAAGACTTGATAATCTGTTTGTTCACGATGTTAACGGCAATGTTTACAACAAGCACATGAACAACGGCGGAATTTATATGACCGCCTTTATGCCTAAAAACGAAAGTGAAACAGGCATTGCCCGTTATGACGGTGTAACCGTTAACGGCTGCTATGTTAAAAATGTGAGCCGCTGGGGCATTGCCGTGGGCTATACATATTGCCACGATAAATTCACATCAAAGGAGCTTGCCGACGATTTGTTCACAAAATACGGCAACGAAAATATTACATTAACCGATAATTATGTTAAATTTGCAGGGGGCGACGCAATCACGCCAATGTATGCGTTAAAACCCTTGGTTGAGCATAATATTTCTGACTCCTGTGCAACAGAGATGAACGACAGAGTATATCGTTACCCGGGCAAGCGTGCAGGCAAGGTTGCAGCTGCAATTTGGCCTTGGAAATGTAAAAACGCTCTGCTTCGTTACAACGAGGCGGTTGATACCAAGCTTAACCAGGACGGTATGGCTTATGATGCCGACTCCGGGGACGGCACGGTTTATGAATACAATTATTCAAGGCTTAACGAGGGCGGCTGCATGATGTTTTGCCTTGGCGAGGCGGTTAACAGCACCTTTAAGAATAATTTGAGCTATGATGATTTAAGCGGAACAATGTCCCCGGCGGGAAATCCCGACGGTTATGTTGCTGACAATAAGTTTTATGTTAGAAAGGGCGTGCCCTTTGTCCGCAGGCGTAATCACGGCAAAATGACTTTGAAAAACAACGAAATTATTAAGATAGAAGAATAAACAGCGAGGTAATTTATGGCAAAGGGAAGAGTTACTATTCCTACCGATATGGATGTGGTAAAGGAAACACTTGAAATTATGGATGTTTGGGGAGCAGACGCTATACGTGACTGCGACGGAACCGAATTTCCCCAGGAGCTGAAGGACACAGGGGCAAAGGTATATGCAACATATTACACTACCCGTAAGGATAACGCCTGGGCAAAGGCAAACCCTGACGAAATTCAGCAAATGTATATTATGACATCATTTCACACGGCGGTGGAGAACACCTTAAAAATTCATTTAATGGACCACCTTTATCCCGATATGCTCAAGGTTAACAGCCGTGATGATATTACAAAATGGTGGGAGGTTATCGACCGCACAACAGGAAAGGTTGTCCCCACAAGCAATTGGAGTTATAACGAGGAAAGCACGGATGTTACAATTAACGGCACCGTGCCGTTTCACGAATATACGGTAAGCTTTCTTGCCTATATTATGTGGGACCCGGTGCACATGTATAACGCTGTTGTTAATGAATGGAAGGATGTTGAACCCCAAATTACTTTTGATGTTCGCCAGCCCAAAACAAGGGCACATTCATTGCAAAGGCTTCGCAAATTTCTTGACACCCACGGCTATGTTGATGTGGTAAGATTTACCACATTTTTCCACCAATTTACCCTTGTGTTTGATGAGCTTGCAAGGGAAAAATATGTTGACTGGTTCGGCTATTCCGCCTCGGTCAGCCCATATATTCTTGAGCAATTTGAAAAAGAAGTCGGCTATCCTTTCCGCCCGGAATTTATTATTGACCAGGGCTATATGAACAACACCTATCGTATTCCGTCAAAGGAATTTAAGGATTTTCAGGCCTTTCAAAGGCGTGAGGTTGCGGCACTTGCCAAGGAAATGGTTGACATTGTTCACGAATACGGCAAGGAAGCCATGATGTTTATGGGCGACCACTGGATTGGCATGGAGCCCTTTATGGACGAATTTGCAACAATCGGCCTTGATGCTGTTGTGGGCAGCGTGGGCAACGGCGCAACCTTAAGATTGTTCAGCGATATAAAGAATGTAAAATATACCGAGGGCAGATTTTTACCCTATTTCTTCCCTGATGTGTTCCACGAGGGTGGCGACCCTATCAAGGAGGCAAAAATCAATTGGGTAACCGCAAGGCGTGCCATACTCAGAAGCCCTATTCAGCGTATCGGCTACGGCGGCTACTTAAAGCTTGCCCTTAAATTCCCCGAATTTGTTGATTATATTAAGGATGTTTGCGATGAATTCCGCACCCTTTACGATAACATTCAGGGCGTAACTCCATACTGCGTAAAAAAGGTTGCGGTGCTTAACTGCTGGGGCAAAATGCGCTCCTGGGGCAACCACATGGTGCACCACGGTCTTTATTACAGGCAAAATTATTCATATTTCGGTATTATCGAGGCTCTAAGCGGTGCACCCTTTGATGTTTCGTTTATCAGCTTTGACGATATTAAAGCAGACAAAAGCCTGCTTGATAATTTTGATGTAATCATTAATGTAGGCGATGCTGACACTGCTCAATCCGGCGGCGAATATTGGGTTGATGAGGAAATCGTTACAGCCGTTAAAAGATTTGTTTATAACGGCGGCGGCTTTATCGGCGTGGGCGAGCCCGGCGCACACCAGTGGCAGGGTAAGTTCTTCCAGCTTGACGATGTTCTCGGCGTTGAAAGAGAAAACGGCTTCGCCCTGAATACTGACAGATACAATACCGAGGAGCACAGAAATCACTTTATCCTTGAGGATACCGAAAACGGCAATGTTGATTTCGGCGAGGGCAAAAAGAATATTGTTGCGCTTGACGGCACCACCGTGCTTGTTCAAAACTGCCATGAACTGCCGTTTATGGTAAGAAACGAGGCCGAGGTGCAAATGGCTGTTAAAGAATTCGGCAAGGGCAGGGGAGTTTATATCAGCGGGCTTCCTTATTCCTTTGAAAACAGCCGTGTTCTTTACAGAGCCGTGCTTTGGAGTGCCTCTGCCGAGGAGGAACTCCACCGTTGGTTCTCCTCAAACTACAATGTTGAGGTTCATGCCTATGTTAAAAACGGAAAGTATTGCGTTGTAAACAACACTTACGAGCCCCAGGACACTACCGTTTATATGGGCGACGGCAACTCCTTTGAACTTCATCTTGATGCCAACGAAATTAAATGGTATCAAATTTAACACAAAATGCTTTAACGCAAAAAGAAAAAGCAGTACAGTTATAAGCTGTACTGCTTTAATAATGTTTGGGGTAAAATACGACCGGCCGCATATTTTAGTTATGCGGCCGGCTGCCGAAGGATGATGTTCGGCATGTGACGGGTGCTACCCCACCCTTCTCGTATTATATATTATAACACAAAAAATTGCAAAATAAATCGAAAATTTAATAATTGAAAAAATTTTTTTATTATGCTATAATTATTTTGTGAATTTTTACTAAAAGGGTGATGATAAATGAAGAAATTTATGCATAATACATTGTCTTTTGTATTGACACTTACTTTTGTTATAACCACAATATTTTCTACAGGTGCTGTTCCTGCCCTTGCGGCGGCAACAAAGGGCAGCTGCGGCACTAACGCCACCTGGTCCTATGATGCTAACAAAACTACACTTACCATCAGCGGAAAAGGCGCTACAAAAAATTACGGGATTGTATCAACAGTCCCTTGGGAAGGCTACAAGGCAAGAATTACAAATATTGTTGTCGAAGAGGGTATAACTGAAATCGGCAATTATAATTTTTATAACTGCACTGCACTTGTTAATGTTTCTCTTCCTTCAACTCTTACAATTCTTCACGGCTCGGGCACAATGACCGCAAGCTACGGCTGTTTCCAAAACTGCACCTCGCTGCAATCAATAACCCTGCCTAAAAATTTAACCACAATCGAAAACTGTGCCTTTAAGGATTGCACAGCCCTTAAAAGCATTACTTTTCCTGACAGTGTTACAACCCTTTCCTACGCCTGCTTTTCAGGCTGCACAGCACTGGAAACCGTAACCTATGGCGCAGGACTTACCGAAACGGGGAATTATGCCTTTTATGATTCCGGCGTTAAAAGAATCTATTGGGGCGACAATATCAACACGGTTAATGCATGGTCATTCTTTAAATGTAAAATGACATCGGTTGAATTTCCCGACAGTGTAACCTCGGTGGGCACAAGAGCCTTTGCAGACTGCACATTTTTAAAAACTGTTACTGTTAACAACCCCAATACCACCTTAACAGGGGATTTTTGCAACGGCTCCGAACAGGAGATTACCATTTACGGCCATAAGGCTTCAACGGCAGAAACCTTTGCGTCATCGAACAACTATAAATTTGTATCAATTGATGCCTGCGAGCATTTAAACCAAAGAACGGTTGTAAGCGTGGAGCCCACCTGCCTTGAAGGGGGCGTAAGCCAAAAGGTGTGCGACGACTGCGGCGCTGTTTTGTCTGAATCCTCACTCGATGCTCTCGGTCACAATTACGAAACCACCGATACCGTTAATAACACAGAGGTTGACGGCCATATTTACACCACAGAAACCTGCACAAGATGCAAGGACACTAAGGATACCATAACACACCAGCCCTTAACTGACGGCGACACCGATTATGTTTGGATAGAGGGCAATTATACATACACAAACACAGCCACATGCACAAGGGCAGGTTATGAAAAATACACCTGCACTGTTGAGGGCTGCGGAAAAACAGAAACGCACCTTGTTTCATCGGGCAAGCACAATGTTGAAAGCTACACCGTAACCAAGGCGGCTACCTGCACCGAAAACGGCGAGCAAAGCGGCACCTGCACTGTTTGTAATGCAACGGTTACACAGTCAATCCCTGCCACAGGCCACCTGTATGATGATACCGATATATTGGAAACCGTAGATAACACGGCGGAGGACGGCCACATCCATATAGTTTACATTTGTCGCAATTGCAAGGAGCAGGTTGTAAAAACAACCCATGTAAATTGGGTTGAGGGCAACTACACCGCCACCGTTATCAGCGAGGCGCACTGCGTTATAAACGGCCTTGAAAGGGATGTTTGCAACATTTGCGATGAAACCAGAACGGTCACAATCCCTGCCAACGGCCAGCACGAATGGTATGTAACATCACAAACAGAACCCACCTGCACAGCAGCGGGAAAAATTTATTACGCTTGTAAAAACTGCAACATGACAAAGTCTGAAAATATTGACGCATTGGGTCATGATTATGTGATTGTTGAGGGCAAGGGCAAGGCTCCCACTTGCCTTGAAAGCGGCTATGATTATTATCAGTGCTCCCGTTGCACGGCATCCAAGCAAAGCACTCTGTCTGCACTTGGTCATACCGTTGACGAAAGCAACTATGTTGTTGTAAGCGAGGCAACATGCGAGGAGGACGGCAAGGCAGTTTCCGTTTGCACTGTATGCTCAACTCAATTTGAAATTGTGCTTAATAAATTAGGTCACAACTATGAAGATGTGGTTGTTGATTTAACCTCTGAAAACAAGCCGGGTCATTCTCTTGTTACACCAACCTGCACCCGTTGCGGCTATGCACAGGCGGCTAACATGCGCCATGACGAATGGCTTGAAGGGTATTACACCAACGAAAAGCTTACCTCGCCAACCTGCAATCTTGAAGGCACCACCAGGGATACCTGCACCATCTGCAAAACTACAAGAATAAACAAAACGCCCCCGGCAGGCCATAAGTTCAATTACACCGGCGTGCATGATTGCGGTGGCTTGCATTACAGATGCGCTTACTGTTATGAAACAGAAATGGTTTCCCCAGGCTTTGTTCTGGCTATGTGGACACCGCAGCTGGCAGATTCAAGGATAATTAATCGAACCGGCACCGACAATACCTCATATTTGGATGTTAACTGCGACGGCATAATTAACGGTAAGGACTTTGCAATGCTTCGCCTTGCGGCTAAAAAAACATTTTCACACAATTACGAGCTGCAGGAGACCGTTGAACCCACCTGCACAAGCTACGGCTACAAAAGATATGTTTGCTCCGTATGCAAAAACGAGTTAATTAACGACCAGGTTCCTGCATTGGGTCACGATTTCGGCGAAAATGATGACGAGGCTACCTGCAAAAATTGCGGTAAAACCAAGGAGGAAATAGCCGAAGAAGGAAAGAATAATAACTGAGATTTTGTTGAAACGGCGGATTGCTTGTAAAAGCAGTCTGCCGTTTTTTGCCTTTTTACCAATTTGTAAACTATTTTTAATTTAAAAATCTTTACTTTAATATTAATTTATATTATTATAATAAATAATAGAAGAACTTACTTTGGAGGTAAACTTTAATGAGCGTAGCTTACAAAAGAATTTTACTTAAATTGAGTGGCGAGGTTTTGGCAGGTAAGGCCGGCAAGGGAATTGACAATGACACTGTATTGAAGATTTGCAAATCCGTTAAGGCTGTTTCCGATTTAGGCGTTGAGGTTGCAATCGTTGTCGGCGGCGGTAACTTCTGGCGTGGCAGAACCTCTGAGCATATGGACAGAACAAGAGCCGACCATATCGGCATGCTTGCAACTGCAATGAACTCACTGGCACTTTGCGACGCCCTTGAACAACTGGGTGCGGATGTTCGTGTTCAAACCGCTATTGAAATGCGCCAAATTGCAGAGCCTTATATCAGGAACAAGGCTATCCGTCATTTTGAAAAGGGAAGAATTGTTATTTTCGGCTGCGGAACAGGCTCTCCCTTCTTCTCAACAGACACAGCAGCGGCTCTTCGCAGCGTTGAAATTAATGCAGACGCCCTTTTGAAGGCTACAAATGTTGACGGCGTTTATGATAAAGACCCCAACAAGTTTGACGACGCTGTTAAATTTGATAGCGTTACCTTCCAAGAGGTAATTACCCGTGACCTTAAGGTTATGGATTCAACGGCATTTTCACTTTGCAAGGATAACGATATGCCGATTATTGTATTTAATCTTGAAGACCCCGATAATATTATCCGTGCAGTTAACGGCGAAAAAATCGGAACTACCGTAAGTAATTTATAAGAGAGGTATTTTTATGGACCAGGTATTTAGCAAAACAACTACTAAGATGGAAAAATGTCTTGACGCCCTCGACAGAGATTATCAAACAATCAGGGCAGGCAGAGCAAACCCAAATGTTCTCAACAATGTTGTGGTTGATTACTACGGCACACCCACACCCCTTAACCAAATGGCGGCAATTTCAGTGCCTGAACCAAGGATGCTTGTTATTCAGCCTTGGGATGCCTCAACTCTTTCAGATATTGAAAAGGCAATCAATGTTGCAGACATCGGCATTAACCCGCAAAACGACGGCAAGGTAATTCGCCTTAACTTCCCTCAGCTTACAGAGGAGGACAGAAAGGTTCTTGTTAAGGATGTTTCAAAGCGTGCCGAGGAGGCAAAGGTTGCGGTAAGAAATGTTCGCCGTGATTCTATGGACGATATCAAAAAGCTTAAAAAGAACAACGAAATAACCGAGGATGACCAAAAGCAGGGCGAAAAAGAGCTTCAAAACATCACGGATAAATATGTTAAGCAAATTGACGAGATGGAGAAAAAGAAGGAAACGGAAATTCTTTCTATTTAACAGCTTTAAACATTTTTTATGGGCGACGCAAAGGGCTTCGCCCTAAAATGCTTTTTAAGGAGAGAATATAATGGCTTTATTTTCAAAGAATTCAGCCCAAACACCTGACATTGAGTTTGCCGTTTTACCCAACCATTTGGGCATTATTATGGACGGCAACGGCCGCTGGGCAAAAAAGCGTGGCTTGCCTAGAACCGCAGGCCATAAGGCAGGGGCGGAGGTTTTCAGGAGCATATCAAAGCTTTGCGGCAAAATAGGTATCAAGTATGTTACCTTTTATGCATTTTCGACCGAAAATTGGAAACGACCCAAGGAAGAGGTTGATGCCTTAATGCTGCTATTTAAAAACTATTTGCTCGAGGCAAAGGCAGATGTTACCCAGGCAGGCAACATAAGCCTTAAGTTTATAGGCGAGCGTGAGGGTCTGTCAAAGGATTTGCTTGAATTAATGGAAGAAGCAGAGACTGAAACAGAAAACAACAGCGGCACCACTGTTTGTTTGGCTGTTAATTACGGCGGCAGGCAGGAAATTGTGTCGGCGGTTAACAAGCTTATTTCACAGGGCAAAACCCAAATCAGCGAGGAGGATATTTCAAACAATATCTACACTGTGCCGGATTGCGACCTTATCATCAGGCCGTCAGGGGAGCAAAGGCTTTCAAACTTTCTTTTGTGGCAGGCGGCTTACAGCGAATTTTGGTACAGCGATGTGCTTTGGCCGGATTTTACAAGTGATGATTTAATCAGCGCTCTTCGTGAGTTTGAAAAGCGCAACCGCCGTTTCGGCGCTTAATAAGAGGAGATTTTTATGAAGCAAAGAGTTATTACAGCCCTTGCACTGCTTTGTGTTTTGGCAGTTGTTGTGTGGCAGATATATACACCTGTATTTGTTGTGGTTATTGCATTTTTCTCGGCAGTTGCCGCAAATGAAATAATGAAATGCGCAAAGGTTTCAAACAAATTTATACTTTGCTTGGGCACCGCCGTTGCGGCTGTTATTCCTTTCTTCTCAAACGAAAGTATTTTAGAACCCTTGGTATCAACCGAAAAATGGGGTGAAGTTGTTAACGCCTTTCCAGATATGGCATTTATTGCAGTGATTGCCCTTGTATTCTTTTTGGCAATGCTTAAGGGCTATTCACACACCAAGTTTGAGGATGTGGCAATTGCAATTGTGGCAAGCATAATTGTTCCCTACGGCTTTTCAATGTTCGGAATACTCCGTGATTTTACGGGCTTTAAAACACAGCTGGGAATTTATTTGATTTTCTTCGGCTTAATCAGTGCATTGGGCACGGATGTGGGCGCTCAGCTTGGCGGTATGGCATTCGGCAAGCACAAAATGTCCCCAAACATTTCCCCTAAAAAAACAGTTGAGGGTGCAGTTTGCGGCGTTATTTTCAGCTTCATTTTAAACGGCTGTGCAATGGCGATTTATAACAAAACAGCCCTTGAGCCTGTTCCGAGAGAATATATGATTACTCTTCTTTGCTGTGCACCTGTTGTTTCTGTAATGGGAATGATGGGCGACCTTACAGCCTCGGTATTAAAGCGTAATTTCGGTATTAAGGACTTCGGCAAAATTTTCCCCGGTCACGGCGGAGTTATGGACCGTTTTGATTCATCCTTATTCACAATTCCGCTTACATATTGCATTGCAACATTAATTAACTCATTTGCAAAATAGAGGTAGTTTTATGACTGAAAATATTTCTTTATTAGGTTCAACAGGCTCTATCGGCACTCAAAGCCTTGATGTTTGCCGCATGCACGGCTACAAGGTAAAATGCCTTACGGCAAACTCCCGTGTTGATATTATTGAACAGCAGGCAAGGGAGTTTAATCCCGAACTTGTTTGTATGATGAATGAAAAGGCAGCCGAGGATTTAAAGGTAAGGCTTGCGGACACAGGCACAAAGGTTACCTGCGGTATGGAGGGGCTGATTGAGTGTGCAACATATTCCTCAGCCGACACCGTTTTAAATTCCGTGGTGGGCATGGTTGGGCTTCAGCCCACGCTTGAGGCTATTAAGGCTAAAAAAACAATTGCCCTTGCCAACAAGGAAACCCTTGTTGCAGGCGGTCATCTTGTAACAAACGCCGCAAAGGAAAACGGAGTTGCAATTTTACCTGTTGACAGCGAGCATTCCGCAATTTTTCAGGCAATGCAGGGTTCTCCTAACAAGGGTGCGGTTAAAAAAATTATACTTACCGCTTCGGGAGGTCCGTTTTTCGGCAAAAAGCTCTGCGACCTTGAAAATGTTACTGCGGCAGACGCTTTAAAGCACCCAAACTGGGATATGGGTGCAAAAATTACCATTGACTCCGCTACAATGATGAACAAGGGTCTTGAATTTATTGAGGCTAAATGGCTTTTTGATATGCCTAATGAGGATATTGAAATAGTTGTTCACAGGGAATCGGTGGTGCACTCGGCAATTGTTTATCAGGATAATTCAATGATTGCACAGCTGGGCGTTCCGGATATGCGTATTCCCATTCAATATGCCCTTACCTATCCCGAAAGATTGGCAAGCCCCGTTAAGGAACTTTCGTTAACGGATTACGGCAAGCTTACATTTTTTGAGCCCGATTATGATACATTTAAGTGCATTAATGTTTGCAAAAGGGCAATTGAAATGGGCGGCCTTCGTCCTGCTGCCGCAAACGGCGCAAACGAGGAAAGTGTTAAATTGTTCTTAAACGGTAAAATTAAATTTACCGATATTGCATATCTTAATAATGAGGCCATGGAAAACGCCGTGGATAAAAAAGATTTTACTTTGCAGGATGTTCTTGATGCAGACCGTGCTGCAAGAGATTTTGTGTTGGAGACGGTTAAGTGTTAGCAAATATTTGGAATACGGTTTACCCCATACTGATTGCAATTTTGTTTTTTGAGCTAATTATCATTATTCATGAGGGCGGCCATTATTTTGCCGCAAGAATGATGAAAATTAAGGTTAACGAGTTTTCAATAGGTATGGGCCCCAAGCTTTTCGGCTTTACAAAGGGCGATACAAAATACACCCTTAGGCTTATTCTTTTCGGCGGCTACTGCGCCATGGAGGGCGAGAGCGAGGAAAGCGACGATGAAAATTCCTTTGCCAAGAAAAAGGTAATTCAGCGCATTTTTGTTGTGGCAGCAGGTGCGTTAATGAACCTGATTTTAGGCTTTGTGATTATTGCAATTATGGTTTCGTCAAGCAATTTGGTGGGCACCACCAAAATAGCAAAGTTTGACGACAGCGCAGTAAGTTCTTCTGTTTTGCAGCAGGGGGATGAAATCAAAGCCATTGACGGTATGCGTGTTTACACCTCAACGGATGTTACCACGGGGCTTTCACGCTCCCCCGATGATACCCTTGAAATGGTGGTTGTGCGTGACGGCGAGCAGTTAACCCTTGATGTAAAATTTGATATGCAGGAATATGAGGGCAAAAATTTCATTGCTATGGATTTTTGGCTTTTAGGTGTTCCCAAAACCTTTTTAAATGTTGTTAAGGAAACGGCAATGCAGTGGCTTTCCTTTGCCAGAATGGTGTTCCTTTCGGTGCACGATATGCTGGTGGGAAGGTACGGCTTAACCGATATGAGCGGCCCGGTGGGCGCTGTGAGCATTGTTTCATCAGCGGTTAAAACCAGTGCGCTGTCAATGCTTCGCATAATGGCGCTGCTTACAATTAATGTGGGTTTATTTAACCTGTTCCCAATCCCGGCGCTTGACGGCTGGCGGTTGTTCCTGTTGATTTTTGAAGGCATTTTTAAGCGCAAACTCCCGGAAAAGTGGGAGTGGGCAATAAACGGCGTAGGCCTTGTTTTATTGCTGGGCTTAATGTGCGTTATAACATTTTCCGATATTACAAAGCTTGTGTAGAGGTTAGCTATGAACAGAAATTCAAAGAAAATTAAAATAGGCAATACTTATATGGGCGGCGACGCTCCCGTTTTGGTTCAGTCAATGCTGAACATTCCCGCATCGGATATTGAAAACAGCGTTAAGCAGGCGGTTGAGCTTGAAAAGGCTGGCTGCCAGGTTATCCGCTTTGCAATACCCAATGAGGACGCTTTAGATTTAATCGAGCCTATCAAAAAGGCTACGACGGTTCCCCTTGTTGCTGATATTCATTTTGATTACAAACTTGCCCTTGGTGCGGCTGAAAGGGGAATAGATAAAATCAGGATTAACCCGGGTAATATCGGCTCGCAGGACAGAGTGAAGGCTGTTGCCGATATTTGCAGGCAAAAGGGCTTGCCTATCAGAATCGGCGTTAATTCCGGCTCTCTTGAAAAAGAAATTCTTGCAAAATACGGCTCTCCCACACCCGAGGCAATGGTGGAGTCCGCTTTATATCATGCCTCACTGCTGGAAAAATTTGATTTTGACGATATTGTTATTTCCATTAAATCGTCAAATGTTAACACAATGATTAAGGCGTATGAGCTTGCCGCAGAAAAATGCAGCTATCCTCTCCACCTTGGGGTTACCGAGGCAGGAACCGAAAGAATGGGCATTATTAAATCAGCTGTGGGTATCGGCTCGCTTTTAACCCACGGTATCGGCGATACTATCAGGGTCAGCCTGACAGACAGCCCGATTAAAGAGGTTTACGCCGCATTTGATATTTTAAAGGCAATCGGCTTGAAAACAGATTGCCCGTACCTTATTTCGTGCCCCACCTGCGGAAGAACAAAAATTGATTTGGTAGGCCTTGCCAAGCAGGTTGAGGAAAGATTGCGTGACTGCAAAAAGCCCATTAAGGTTGCTGTTATGGGCTGCGTGGTTAACGGCCCCGGCGAGGCTAAGGAGGCTGACATCGGCGTTGCCGGCGGCGATGGATGCGGCTTGATTTTCAAAAAAGGGGAGATTTTAAGAAAGGTACCCGAAAACCAATTGTTAGACGAATTGATGAAAGAGATAGATAAATTATAATGTCACAGGATTTTAAACAAGTTTGCTGCTATTTTTCTAAATATATCAGCGAAGAGGATTTGGTTTATATCGGCTCTGCCGAAATAACCTCTATGAAGGTTTTTAAGGATGAGCGTTCACTTGAGCTGGGTTTGCTTTGCGGCACTCTGCTCAATAACAAGGTTATTGACTCCGTTCAAAATTCCCTTTGCAGCGGCCTTGATTTAAAAAAGGCCGTGTTAAAAATAAAATACAATACAAATCTGTTTGATGTTGATGAAATTGAAACGATTTTGTCCCCCATAAGGTTAACTCACACCATTGTTAACGGCTTTTTTGAGGGGGTAGAGGCTGAGCTTAAGGATAATAACCTTAACCTGTTTTTGAAAAAGGGGGGCAAAGACCTTCTTGAACAGCAGGAGATTGATAAGGCTGTTTCACAGCTTATTAACGAGCAGTTTTCGTTAAGCCTTAATGTAACCTTTTCCGAAACCGAAAGCTTTGATATAGAAAAGGCTGTTGCCGAGGCCGTTAAGGTTAAGCAGCAGGCTGAGCAAAAGAAAAAAGAGGAAGAAGAACAAAATGTTGTTCACGAAATGCTGGGAGATTTGCCCCTTTATGCCGACACCCGCAAGGTAATTATGGGACGAGCTATCCGTGAACTGCCAAAAAGGATTATTGATGTTCAGCCCGATGACGGCTTTATTACCGTTTGGGGTGATGTTTTCGGCGTTGATGTGCGTGATACCAAGCGTGGCGATTCAAAGATTTTTTCATTTTGCATAAGCGACAACACCTCGTCAATCAGCGTTAAGATTTTTGATCGAAACAGTGTTGTTGAACCCATTGTTAAGTCAATTGAAGAGGCAGGCACCGTTATTATCAGCGGCGGCTACCAATATGACAAGTTTTCAAACGAGTTTGTTTTAAGACCCAACAGTATAGAAAAAATTAAAAAGTATGAAAGAATGGACACCGCCGATGAAAAGCGTGTTGAATTGCACATGCATACCTCCATGTCTGAAATGGACGCTATGACCCCGGCAAAGCAGCTTGTGGCATGCGCCGCCAAATGGGGGCACAGGGCTGTTGCAATTACCGACCACGGCGTTGTTCAGGCATTGCCGGAGGCTTACGGCGCTGCCAAGGCAAACGGAATAAAACTTATTTTAGGTATGGAGGGATATTTGGTTGACGACGAACTGTTCCCTGATTTCATGGATATGAAATTAAAGGATTTCCGCCGCCACCACATTATTCTTCTTGTTAAGGAGGATAACTCCCTTGACGAAAGCGTTCCACCCGAGGAAAGAAAGTACGGCAGAAAGAATTTGTACGAAATGATTTCCGCCTCCAATGTTAAAACCTACAAATCAAGGCCGCTTATTCCAAAATCAATGCTTGCAAAAAAGCGTGATGGCATTTTGGTGGGTTCTGCCTGCGAGCAGGGCGAGGTTATTCAGGCAATTCTCCGTGGCGAAAGCGACGAGGAACTGTTAAAGCTTGCCTCATTTTACGATTATTTGGAAATTCAGCCCAACGGCAACAACCAATTTATGCTCCGTGAAAGCGACCAGGAATATACTATAACCAAAAAGGGCGAACAAAGATATAACCCTTACTGGCGAGTTAACACCGAAGAGGATTTAACAAATATCAACCGAAAGGTGGTTGAACTTGCAGATGCCCTGGGCAAGCTTGTTGTTGCCACCGGCGACGTTCACTTCTTAAAGCCGGAGGACTCCAAGCTCCGTGCAATTGTTATGGCGTCAAAGGGCTTTGACGACGCTGACAATCAGCCGCCGTTATACTTTAAAACCACTGATGAAATGCTTGAAGATTTTGCCTGGGCAGGGGACAGAGCAAAGGAATTTGTTATTGATAACCCCAACAAAATCGCAGATATGATTCAGGATAATATTCCACCTATTCCACCCGGAACCTTCCAGCCCTACATTGAGGGCGCTGATGACGAGCTTACACAAAAGTGCTGGTCAATGGCTAAGGAATTATACGGCGACCCTGTTCCCGAATATGTTGCGTCAAGGCTTGAAAGAGAGCTTACCTCCATTATTTCTCACGGCTACGGCGTGCTTTATGTAATCGCCAAAAGGTTGGTTGAGGAAAGTGAGAGAAGGGGCTATCTTGTCGGTTCAAGAGGCTCGGTAGGCTCGTCCCTTGCGGCTCATTTCGGCGGTATTTCCGAGGTTAACCCCTTGGCACCCCACTATTATTGCAAAAAGTGCAAGCACAGCGAGTTTATACTTGACGGCTCGGTGGGCTCGGGCTTTGACTTGCCTGCCAAAAACTGCCCCGAGTGCGGCACACCCATGCGCCGTGACGGCCACGAAATCCCATTTGAAACCTTCCTTGGCTTTGACGGAGATAAGGAGCCCGATATCGACCTTAACTTCTCAGGCGAGGTGCAGGGTCAGATACATAGATTTACGGAAACTTTGTTCGGTAAGGAATATGTGTTCAAGGCAGGAACAATGGCAACTATTGCTGAAAAAACCGCCTACGGCTATGTTTTAAACTACTACCGTGAGCGTGATAAAAACACAGGTCAGCGTGTGGAAAAGGCAAAGGAAAACCTTGCCGAAAACAACAGCATGCTTTCAATTATTCCAAGGGCTGAAATTGACCGCCTTGCATCCCTTATAGACAAGGGCAAAATAAAGCGCACAACAGGTCAGCATCCCGGCGGAATGGTTGTTGTGCCGGATAAATATACCGTTGAGGATTTCACGCCTATTCAATATCCCTCAAACGATGAAAAGAAGGGTACATATACAACTCACTTTGACTTTAAGAACTCTCTGCATGATACCCTCTTAAAGCTTGATGAGCTTGGCCACGATAATCCCACCCTTTACAAATACCTTGAGGATTCAACAGGTATCCCTGTTATGGATGTTGATTTAAGCGACCCCAAGCTTTACGAGCTGATAACCTCATGTGCGCCCTTGGGCATTGAACCTGAGGATATTGATAACCCCACAGGCACACTGGCAATTCCCGAAATGGGCACACCCTTTGTTGTGGGCATGCTTATGGAGGCAAAGCCCAAGTCTTTTGCCGACCTGCTGCAAATTTCAGGCCTTTCGCACGGTACAGATGTTTGGCTGGGCAACGCACAGGAACTTATTCAAAACGGCGTTTGCACAATTTCGGATGTTATCGGCTGCCGTGATGATATTATGACCCACCTTATTCACGTTGCGGAAAATTATGAAAAACGCACGGGTAACAAATCCCCCTTGTCTAAAAAGGATTGCTTTAAAATTATGGAATATACCCGTAAGGGTAAGGCTCCAAAGGAGCTCCCACCTTACGAAGATGCAATGAAAACCATCGGCGTTGAGCAGTGGTACATTGATTCGTGCTATAAAATTAAGTACATGTTCCCCAAGGCTCACGCTGCGGCTTATGTTATTGCTGCGCTGCGTATTGCATGGTATAAGATTTATTATCCCCTTCAGTTTTACAGCGCATTCTTTACCGTTCGTGGCGGCGCTATTGACGCTGTCGCCGCAGTTCAGGGCAAGGATGCCGTTAAAAAGAAAATGAATGAAATAAAGCTTAAGGGTAATGACGCAACGGCAAAAGAGGAATCACAGTATGTTGTTCTTCAGATTGTTATTGAAATGCTTGCCCGTGGCTACGAATTTTTACCGGTGGATTTGATTAAATCCGATTACCGTGTTTACAAAATTGAGGACGGAAAAATTCGCTTGCCCTTTTCCGCTATTGACGGAATAGGCGAAACTGCGGCTGTTGCAATTGCAGATGCTGTTAAGCGCAACCCCGAGGGCTTCACTGCTGCCGACGATTTGGCAAATGAGCCCGGTGTTGGCAAATCAGTTGTTGATGCCCTTCGTGAGGCAGGAGCCCTTGGAGATTTACCTGAAACAAGGCAAATTTCGTTTTTTTAAATAAACTATATATAATTAACGGTTGACAGAACTGCTTTATTGTGGTAGCATATTAGCGCACTAAAGTGAAGGACAGGCTATACTATATGAAAAGATATTCAAAAATAACCCCCGAGGGTTCAAGAGATTTTTTGTTCGAGGAATGTGACGACCGCCGCAAGGTTGAGCATATTCTCTCGGATTTATTTAAGGAAAACAGTTACAGAAAGGTTTTAACCCCTGCCATTGAATATTTTGATGTTTTTAAAAGCGATAACACAGGCATTGAGCCTGAGGAAATGTTTAAAATGTCAGATTCAAAGGGCAGAACAACCGTTCTTCGCCCTGATAACACCATGCCCATTGCCCGTATGGTTGCAACAAGGCTTAAGGCAGAGGATTTCCCCGTAAGGCTTTATTACAACCAAAGTGTTTTTGTAAGGTCAAAGGATTTAAACGGCAGGCCTAACGAAATTGCACAAAGCGGTGTTGAATTTATCGGCGACGGCTCAATGCATGCGGATATTGAGGTTATCTCAATGGCTGTTGAAAGCCTTAAAAGGTGTGATTTGAACTCCTTTAAGGTTGAAATAGGCAATGCTGCGTTCTTTAACTGCGTGCTTGATAAAATGAATATTACAAGCACCACAAAGGCGGATATTTGCAGGCTTATTGAGGGCAAAAACTACGCCGCTCTCGGCGATTTGCTCAACAAAATCGGCGACAACAGAGAAACGAGGCTCATTAAAAGACTGCCAAGCCTTTTCGGCGATGTTGACGTGATTGACGAGGCTAAAAAAATGTATGACGACCCTGCCGCTTTGGAGGCTCTCGATTACCTTAAGGCGGTTTATGGTAAGCTTTGCGAAATCGGCTTAAAGGATTACATTATGCTTGATTTAGGACTTGTTAACCGTTCAAATTATTACACCGGGGTTATTTTCCACGGCTATGCCGAGGGCTCGGGCTTAACGGTTCTTTCAGGCGGCAGATATGATAATTTGCTGGGCGAATTCGGTATGCCTGCCCCTGCAATCGGCTTTGGCGTTGAGGTTTCAGCCGTGTGCGAGGCTATGCGAGAGGTTATTAATATTGAGCGCCCAATCAGAATTGCGTTAACCAAGGGCAGGCTTGAAAAATCCTCTGTTAAGCTGTTTAAAACCATGGGGCTTGATACCACAGAGCTTGAAAACAAGGGAAGAAGACTTATTCTCCCCGTTGATAAATATGAGGCGGTGCTTTCAAAGGCACCTGATGTTATTACCTATGTTGAGCACGGCGTTTGCGATATAGGTATTGTGGGTAAGGACACCATTGTTGAGTACGGCTCATCGTTTTATGAGGTAATCGACCTTAACATAGGCAGGTGTAAATTTGCCTTGGCTTGCCCAAAGGGCACAGATTTCTTCTCAGGCTATAAAAGAAAAACCGTTGCGTCAAAATACCCAAAGGTTGCAAAGGAATTTTTTGAATCAAAGGGTATGGATGTTTCTGTTATTAAAATTGAGGGCAGCGTTGAGCTTGCACCGCTGCTTGGCCTTGCAGACGGAATTGTGGATATTGTTGAAACAGGCTCAACCCTTAAAGAAAACGGTTTGGAGGTTGTTGAGGAAATATTCCCCATTTCTGCAAGAGTTATTGTAAATATGGCGTCAATGAAACTCAGGAAAAACGAAATTGAGGAGTTCCTTAATGAATTAGAGCTTGCAAGCAAGGTATAGGAGGCAAAGTGATGAAAATTACAAAGGCAAATGGAAAGGTTGAATACGCTTTAATAGATAACCTAAAAAAGCGCAGCGGCGAAACCGACCAAAAAATTATTGATATAGTAACCACCATTATTAACGAGGTTAAGGCAAACGGCGACGAGGCAGTAAGAGAATACACTGTTCGCTTTGACGGCGGCGTTCCCAAAAAAACAGTTATAGAAAAGGACGAGCTGCAGGATTATCTTAACCGGGTTGACGATGATTTTAAAAAGGCAATCATAAACGCAAAGGAAAATATTTATAATTTCCACATTCGTCAGGCGCAGCAGTCCTGGCTCACAACTCAGGATAACGGTGTAGTTATGGGTCAAAGAATCCGTGGCCTGCACAGGGTGGGTATTTATGTTCCCGGCGGCACCGCCGCTTATCCCTCATCTGTTTTGATGAACGCTATCCCTGCAAAAATTGCAGGCGTAAAGGAAATTATAATGGTTACCCCTCCCGGTAAGGACGGTAACCCAAACCCTAACATTATGGCTGCTGCGGCAGTTGCAGGTGTTGACAGGGTGTTTTTAGTGGGCGGCGCACAGGCTGTTGCAGCCCTTGCCTACGGCACTGAAAAAATACCTAAGGTTGATAAAATTGTGGGCCCGGGCAATATTTTTGTTGCCACCGCCAAAAAGCTTTTGTATGGCGTTGTTGATATTGATATGGTTGCAGGCCCTTCAGAAATTCTTATTGTTGCAGACCAAACCGCAAACCCTGCGTTTTTGGCAGCGGACCTTATGTCGCAGGCTGAGCATGACAAGCTTGCCTCGGCAATTTTGCTTACCACCTCGTCGGATATTGCCCGTGCAACCCTTCATGAGATTGACAAGCAAATCAAAACCCTTGAAAGACAGGTTATAATTGAGGAATCCTTAGAGAATTTCGGCGAGATTATCGTTTGTGAAAATTTGGAGCAGGCAATTAAATTTGCCAACGAACTGGCACCTGAGCACCTGGAGCTTTGTGTTGCAGAGCCACTTAAGTATATCGGTAAGGTGGATAACGCAGGCTCGGTATTCCTTGGCAATTGGTCACCTGAACCCTTGGGCGATTATTACGCAGGCCCCAACCATGTTTTACCCACCTCGGGCACGGCTCGCTTTTTCTCCCCGCTTAGCGTTGACAGCTTTATTAAAAAATCTTCGTTCATTTATTACACCGCACAGGAGCTACTTAACGCTAAGGACGATATTATCAAGCTTGCCGACACAGAGGGCTTAACCGCTCACGCAAATTCAATTAAGGTAAGATTTGAATAATTAAAATATAGAAAGGCTTTTTCAATATGAGAACTGCTGTTGTTGAAAGAAATACAAAGGAAACACAAATTAAAATAGAATTAAACCTTGACGGCGGCGAGGTTGAGGTGTCAACAGGCATCGGCTTTTTTGACCATATGCTCACAGCCTTTGGCGTTCACGGCGGCTTTGGGCTTAAAGTTAAGGTTAACGGCGATTTGGAGGTTGACACCCACCACACCGTTGAGGACGCCGGCATTGCCCTTGGCTTGGCGTTTAAGCAGGCCCTTGGGGATATGAGCGGCATTGAACGCTACGGCACATTTTTCATTCCCATGGATGAAAGCCTTGCTCAGGTTTCACTTGACATTTCAAACAGGCCGTTTCTTGTGTTTAAGGCTGAATTTGAGCAGGAAAAATGCGGCGATTACGAAAATTGCTGCACTGAGGAATTTTGGCGTGCCTTTGCAATGAATGCAGGCATTACTCTGCACATTATCGTTCCTTACGGCGCAAATGCCCACCACGAAATTGAGGCGATTTTCAAGGCTGCGGCTCATGCACTTAAGCAGGCGGTAAAGAAAAATGCCGACGGCGCAGTATTATCTACCAAAGGAGTACTTTAATATGCTGATTTTTCCGGCAATTGATATAATAAAGGGCAAGCCTGTAAGGCTTTTTAAGGGGGATTTTGCAACTGCCGAGCAGGTTGCGGATGACGCTCTTGAAACCGCAGCTGGCTTTGCATCGGCAGGGGCTGAATGGGTGCACATGGTTGACCTTGACGGCTCACTGCAAAAGAAAATCATTAACGGCGACACCTTTATTTCCGTTGCCCGCCAAACGCCTCTAAAGGTTGAAATAGGCGGCGGCATAAGAACCATGCAGGATATTGATTTTTATGCACAAAATGATATAAGCCGTGTGATTTTAGGCTCAGTTGCATTAAAAAATCCCGGTCTTGTAAGTGAGGCTGTTCGTGAATTCGGCGATTTAATCGCTGTTGGCATTGACGCAAAGCACGGCCTTGTTGCCACAGAAGGCTGGACCGAAAGCAGCGATACATATTTTGTTGACCTTGCAAAGCAAATGGAGCAAATGGGCGTTAAAACTATTATTTATACCGATATTTCAAAGGACGGCACATTGGCAGGCCCTAATGTTGAGCAGCTGGTTGAGCTTAACAATGCCGTATCCTGCAACATTACCGCATCAGGCGGAGTTACTGATATTAAGGATATTATTACGTTGCGTGATAACGGCCTGTATGGCGCTATTTGCGGAAAATCATTATATAAGGGCACTCTTAATTTAAAAGAGGCAGTTGAGGTGTGCAATGGTTAATTTGGATAAATATTTTGTAAAAAGCGATTTAATCCCTGCAATTATACAAGAGGACTCCACAGGCGAGGTGCTTATGCTTGCCTATATGAACAGGGAGTCAATGAAAAAAACTCTTGAAACGGGCTACACCTGGTTTTGGTCACGCTCAAGGCAGGAACTTTGGAACAAGGGCGCCACATCGGGCCATTTGCAGAAAATAGTTGACATTAAGGGCGACTGCGATGACGATACCCTTCTTATTAAGGTAATTCAAACAGGTGCTGCCTGCCACACAGGCAATCACTCATGTTTTTTCAATAATATTGATTTTGTAAAAGAGGATTAATTATGGATTATATCAGAAACGATTATGAAACCATCCTTGCACGCAGAGATGCTAAGGAGGAGGGCTCATACACCTGCTACCTTTTTGAGCAGGGAATTGATAAAATATTAAAAAAGGTCGGCGAGGAGTCAACCGAAATGGTTATTGCCGCAAAAAACGGCGTTAAGGATGAAACCGTGGGCGAAATTTGCGACCTTTTATACCACACTCTTGTTATGATGGTTGACCAAGGCATAACAATTGAGGATGTTGAGGCGGTGCTTCAAAAGCGTGCCGAAAAGGCAGGCAATTTAAAAAATTTTCATAAGGTAGATAAAAATTCATAATGTCGTATAAAAAATGGGTAGTGCGTGATGCTAATAAGGAAACAGCGTCGGCACTTAGCGAAAAATTTAATATTGACCCGTTTATTGCGTTTTTGCTTGTGTCAAGGGGAATTGACGATGACGCTTTGGTTGCCGATTTTTTATCAGACAGCTATATGCTGGGCTCTCCCTTTGATTTTGTTGATATGGAGGAGGCGTCATTTGTTATAGGCGACGCCATTGACAACGGCGACAAAATTTGTATTTACGGCGATTACGATTGCGACGGCGTAACTTCAACCGCACTGCTTTATACTTTTTTGAAAAGCGAGGGTGCGGATGTTTGCTATTATATACCCAACCGTGAAACAGAGGGCTACGGCTTAAATGATGGGGCAATTGATAAAATCGCTCAAATGGGCGTAGGGCTGATTGTTACTGTGGATAACGGCATTTCCGCCATAAGCGAGGCTGAACATATTTATGAAAAGGGAATGCAGCTTGTTATTACCGACCACCACCAGCTTGTTGACACCTTACCCAGAGCAGAGGCTATTGTTAACCCTCACAGGCCTGAAAACAACTTGGAATTTCGTGATTTTTGCGGTGTGGCTGTTGCCTTTAAGCTTGCCTGCGCCATGTATGACGGCAGCGTTGAGGAACTGATTGACAGGTATTCGGACCTTGTTGCAATCGGCACCATTGCCGATGTTATGCCCCTTGTTAACGAAAACAGAGCGCTGGTGCGTGCAGGGCTTAATAAAATAAACCACAGCCCACGCACCTCAATTAAGGCGTATATTGAAACGAACAAGGAAAAGGAATACACCTCAACGGATGTTGCCTTTCGCATTTGCCCAAGGATTAACGCTATGGGCAGAATGGGCGACGCAAGCCGTGCTGTCGAATTTTTAATTTGTGAGAATGAGGAGGACTGCTCCTTTAAATGCGAACAGCTTAATTTGGAAAATTCCTATCGTCAGGAAACGGAAAAAAAGATTCTTGACGATGTTGAAAATAAAATAAGCGAAAACCCAAAGCTTGTTTCAGGCAGAGTTATTGTTATAGCAGGGGAGGGCTACCACCACGGCGTTATCGGCATTGTGGCAAGCCATGTGCTTGAAAAATACGGCAAGCCAACCGTTATAATAGGTATAGACAGTGATGGTGTTGCCAAAGGCTCCGCAAGGTCGATAGAGGGCTTTAATATTTTTGAGGCCATTTCCTCCTGCGGCGACGATTTAACGCAGTTCGGCGGTCATCCACTGGCAGCGGGAATTACCCTGTCTGCGGATAAAATTGACACCTTCAGAAAAAATATTAACTGCTTTGCCCTTAATAAATACCCACAAATGCCGGCGCAGCAGCTTGTTATTGATTGCAAGCTTTCGCCCTTTTATTTGAGCCTTGATTTGGTTGACAGCCTTTCAATGTTAGAACCCTACGGCGCAGGTAATCCTTCTGCAGTGTTCGGCATTTACAATATGACCCTGCTTTCCGTTGTCCCTATGGGCGAGGGCAGGCATATAAGAATGGAACTTGAAAAAAAGGGCAAAAAAATCCGTGTGGTTAAGTTCGGAGAAGAGCTTGACAGCTTTCCTTTTTCAGTCGGTGATGTAATTAACCTTGCGGTTAAGATTTCCAAAAATCTGTATAACGGCAAAATGTATTTATCCGTTCAGGCGGTTGATGTTAAGTTTTCAAGTGCCGATGACGATTTGTATTTTTCACAAAAAAACAGCTACGAAAGATTTAAGCTTACCGGCGAGGTAAGCGACGGTTTATATCCCGACAGAGCCGCCTGCGCCGCAGTTTACAGCTTCTTAAAGAGAAACGGCGGCTATAACTACGGCATTGATAACCTTTATTTCAGATTGCAGGATAAAGTAACCTACGCTCAGCTTGCCTTTGCCTTAAAGGCGTTTTCACAGGCCGGCTTAATAAAATACGGCTCCGAAATTGAGGTTAACCCTGTCAGCGGCAAGGTTGACCTGGAGCAAACCAAAATTTTAAGTTCTTTAAAGGAGCGAATTTTGTAATGATTGAAGAAATCAAACCGGAGGATTATAACGACCATTTCTACGAATTTTTTGAAGAAATAAAAAATAATCCCCAGTATGATAGCGACAAAATTGAAAAGGCGTATAAATTAGCCCGTGAGGCCCACAAAAATCAGCGCAGGCGCTCGGGCGAGCCATATATTATGCACCCTGTTGCCGTGGCAAAAATCCTGTTTGGAATCGGCATGGATAACGAGTGCATCATAGGTGCGCTTTTACATGATGTAGTTGAGGATACGGAGTATGACCTTGATTATATCAGAAAGGAATTCGGCGACGATGTTGCACTGCTTGTTGACGGTGTAACAAAGCTGGGTCAAATTCCCCTTTCCACCCGTGAGGAGGTTCAGGCCGAGAACATTCGTAAAATGTTCATTGCAATGAACCAGGATGTAAGGGTTATTATTATTAAGCTTTCAGACCGCCTTCACAATATGCGTACCCTTGAGCACATGCCACCCTATAAGCAAAGGGAAAAATCACTTGAAACCCTTGAAATTTACGCTCCTATTGCACACCGTTTAGGTATCCGTGCTTTTAAGGAGGAGCTGGAGGATTTGGCAATCCGCTACCTTGACCCCATTGCTTACAAGGAAATTGAAAACAACCTTTCTATGAAAAAAGAGGAGGGGGAGCATTTCCTTAACGAAATTACCAAGCAAATAAGCGATAAAATCACACCCATTATGGAAAACTGCCAAATCACAAGCAGGGTAAAATCCGTTCACGGCATATTCAGAAAGGTGTATATTAAGGGTAAAAACTTTGAGGAAATTTATGATATTTACGCAGTAAGAATTATTGTTAATTCTATGATTGACTGCTACAACGCCTTGGGAATTGTGCACGATATGTTTACACCACTACCCGGCAGGTTTAAGGATTATATTTCAACCCCTAAGCCCAATATGTATCAGTCACTTCACACAACGGTAATATCCCACGGCGTGCCCTTTGAAATTCAAATTCGCACTTGGGATATGCACCACACTGCGGAGTTCGGTATTGCAGCCCACTGGAAATATAAGCTGGGCAAGGGCGGTAAGGATAATTTTGACACCTCCCTTGAATGGATACATCAGGTGCTTGAAAGCGGCGAAAGCGCAGACAATGCAGAGGATATGGTTTCCTCCATTAAGGGCGATTTGTCAATTGACGAAATTTATGTTTTCACACCCAAGGGCGATGTAAAATCGCTGCCAAAGGGCTCAACGGTTATCGATTTTGCCTATGCCATTCACTCGGCGGTGGGCAACAAAATGGTGGGCGCAAAGCTTGACGGCAGAATAGTGCCCCTTGACACTGTGGTTAAAACTGGCCAAATCTGCGAGGTTTTAACCTCAAACGCACAGGGCAAGGGTCCGTCAAGAGATTGGCTTAAAATTGTTAAAACAGGCGAGGCTCGTGCAAAAATCCGCTCCTGGTTTAAAAAGGAGCGCCGTGATGAAAACATTGTTCAGGGCAAGGCAGACCTTGAACACGAATTTAAGCGTAATTACCTTAGATTTGAGGGGGATAAGTTCAACGAATTTGTGTTGAAAATTGCCGAAAGGCAGCATTTTTCAAACGCAGACGATTTTTACGCAGCAATCGGCTACGGCGGCGTTCAAATCAGCAGGCTTATGCCCGGTATTAAGGATGAATATAACAGAAATTGGCGTGTTAAGGAGGAGCCTGCACCCACAGCTCCTGCCGCTAACAAAATTAAGCAGGTTAACCGTGAAACAAAATCCTCCGGCGGCGTTATTGTTGAGGGAATTGACAATTGCCTTATTAATATGGCAAGATGCTGCAACCCCTTACCCGGCGAGCCCATTATCGGCTTTATTACAAGGGGTCACGGCTTAACGGTGCACAGAAGAAATTGCAAAAATGTGCCTGTTGATATTGCAAATTCCCCGGAGCCCGAGCGTTGGGTTAACGCTAAGTGGGATGGCTCAATCAAGGTTGACGCTCGCTCAACCCTTAATGTTTATGCTATTGACCGTGACGGCCTTGTGCTTGATATTACCACCTCAATGGCAAGCGCACACATAAAAATGCACTCAATCAACGCTCGCCCCATTAATGACGGAAATTGCCTTACCACAATGACTATTTCCGTTAACGGCAAGGAGCACCTTGAGGCAATAATTAAAATATTAAACAGAATACAGGGTGTTTATCTTATTGAACGCTCGGATTTATAGGTTAAAATAAATATGAAAGCAGTTATTCAAAGAGTTAAATATTCAAATGTAAAAATAGACGGCCGGGTTGTCGGCAGCTGTGAAAAGGGTTTTATGATACTTCTCGGCGTTTTTCAGGGCGATACTCAGGCAGACGCCGACAAGATGATTAAAAAAATCCCATATCTTCGCATTTTTGAGGATGAAAACGGTAAAATGAATTTGTCCTGCCTGGATGTAGGCGGCGAAATCCTTGTGGTTTCACAGTTTACACTGTGTGCCGATTGCTCCCACGGCAGGCGGCCGTCATTTACCGCATCTGCCCCCCCTGATGAGGCAAACAGCCTTTACGAATATTTCGTTGAGCAGCTGAAAAATTCAGGAGTTAAATCCGTTGAAACAGGCGAATTCGGCGCAGATATGCAGGTGGAACTTGTGAACGACGGCCCTGTAACAATAATTCTTGACAGTAAGGAGCTTAAATAATGCTTGTAAAAGGTGCCTCCTTTGAATTAATGGGGGAAAACAGCTATTTGATTGTTGACGAAAAAACAAACCGCTCTGCGTTGGTGGATTGCAATACTTATGACGATAAAATGCGTGAACTGATAGGGGATACCGACCTTGAATATGTGCTTTTAACCCACGGCCACTTTGACCATATCGGCGGCACAAGGGCTGTTAAGGAAAATTACGGCGCAAAGGTTGTAATTTCTAAAAAGGACGCCCCAATGCTTAATTCCGCAAAGCTTTCTCTTGCGGTTTTCTGCGGCGCACCACAAAATAATGTTGCCCCGGATATTTTAATTTCCGATGGCGACGAAATTGAGCTGGGCGATTTAAAAATTAAGGTTATCTCCACCCCCGGTCATACCGAGGGCTCCGTTTGCTTTTTGGTTGAGGATTGCCTTTTTACAGGGGATACTCTTTTTAATCTGTCTTGCGGCAGAACCGATTTTCCCGGGGGCTCGGTTGTTGAAATGAAGGATTCACTTCGCAAAATAGCAGGGCTTAAGGGTAATTTGAAAATTTACCCAGGTCATAACCAATGCTCAACCTTGGATTTTGAAAGACAGAATAACCCTTATATGCAATTATGATTTTAAAAAATATTAACCACGACTTTGGCTATCATACCCAAAAAATTGTTACAATGTTTTTCCCCCTGGAGAAAATCAGAGGGGAGGGGGACGACCCCATTACAGTTGAAACCGCAGTTGATAACCGAATTATTACAGTAAATGTAAATATATTTTCAAGCAAAACAAGCGGCAGCGAGCCTGTGTGCGAAAATGACGATGTTTGCAACAGGCTGTCGCTTTTGCTGTTTGACACATTAGTTAAAGCCACAGGGTTTAAGCCGCCCTGGGGCATTTTGTACGGCGTTCGCCCTGCAAGGCTTATGCATGCCACGGTTGAGTCTGTGGGCGAGGAGGCAGCAAGGCAAAAATTTTTAAACGATAGGGTGCAGCCGCAAAAGGTTGACCTTGCCGTTGAGGTTATGCACCACGAAAATGAAATTATTAAGCTTTCAAGGGATAGTTCGTTTTCGCTGTATGTTTCAATACCCTTTTGCCCCAGCCGCTGCTCTTATTGCAGCTTTGTGTCGCACAGTATTCAAAATGCAACGGATTTAATAGAGCCTTATGTTAACCTGCTTTGTGATGAATTAAAGAGCATTGCAAAAATTGCAGGGGACCTTGGCTTAAGACTTGAAACGATTTATTTTGGGGGTGGTACGCCTACCACCCTGTCTGACACTCAGCTTGATAAAATTTTGTGCACAGTCGAACAAAATTTTGATTTGAGCACCTTGAGGGAATATACTGTTGAGGCGGGCAGGCCCGATACCGTTACAAAGGCAAAGCTTGATACTCTTTTCAGGCACAATGTTGGGCGTATCAGTATTAACCCCCAAAGTTTCAGCGACAGCGTGCTTGAAAAAATAGGCCGCCGCCACACCTCAAAGCAAACGGTTGACGCCTATTATCTTGCCCGTGAGTGCGGCTTTAAAAACATTAATATGGATTTTATCGCAGGCCTTAACGGCGATAATTTGGATACCTTTAAGCAAAGCATTGATAAGGCCGTTGACCTTGGGGCGGAATCAATTACCGTGCACAATCTTGCACTGAAAAGTGCGGCATTTTTGGTTACCGAAAATGAATATTACGATTTGTCACAAAAGGCGCTTGCCTATGATATGGTCAATTATTCCTACAAGGCGCTGAAGGGCGCAGGCTATTACCCCTATTATATGTACCGCCAAAGCAAATCGCTGGGTAATTTGGAAAATGTGGGCTGGTGCAAAAATGGGCTCGACTGCCTTTATAATGTGTTTATGATGGACGAAACCCACACGGTTTTATCCGCAGGGGCAGGGGCGGTCACAAAGCTTAAAAATCCCCAAACCGGGCATATTGACAGAATTTATAATTACAAATACCCTTATGAATACATTAATAATTTTAGTCAGGTGCTTGAAAAAAAGCAGGGAATTTTGGATTTTTACAGCAAATAATTAAAAAAATATACAATTTGCTATTGCAATATACTACTATTTGTAATATAATGATAACAAGTTATGAATATTAAGATGTTTTAATCTTGAAAGGCTATGGATAATAATATGGGTATTTTTGATGATGTTTTAAACAGCGCTAAAAGCGGCAATTTTGACGATGTGTTGTCAAAAACAAAGGCCTATGCCGAGGATGCTGCCAAGAAAAGCGCCGAAAGGCTTGAAATTTCAAAAAAGAAAATTGAATTGCTTGATTCAAAAACCAAGCTTGTAAAGGCTTATGAAAAATATGGCAAGCTGCAATATGGTTTGTATGAGGGCCACGAGGTTCCGCAGGAGGAAATCAATGCCTGCATTGACGAAATTCAGTTGCAACGCAGCAGAAGCGATATTCTTGACGCCGAAATTGAGGATTTGAAAAAGGCCTTCCTTGAGGGGATTTCAAAATACAGCGACAAGGCGACCGTTGAAAACAGTGCTGAGGAAAAGCAGGCACCTGCCGACAGCGCCCCTGTTGAGGTTGAAACCACCGCAAGCGAAACTGCCGACGAATAAGTTTTACAAAAAAATAATATAATTTAAAGCAATGCTGTATGCATTGCTTTATTTTTTTACTGTCGGTGGTTTTGTGAATACTAAGTCTAAATATTTGTCATCAGCCTTTATTATGGTTTTAACCTCTGTTATCGTTAAGATTATAGGGGCGGTTTATAAAATACCTTTAACCGCATTTATCGGCGCAGTGGGCAGAGGATATTTTGCCGCCGCCTACAATTTGTGCATGCCCATTCACGCAATAACCATGGGCGCTTTGCCTGTTGCGCTGTCAAGACTTGTGAGCAAATATAATGCAAGCGGCAATTCAATTATGCTTTGGGGGCTTAAAAAGGCGTCGTTCAGGCTGTTTGCCGCCGTTGGCTTTGCAGGCATGGGCATAATGCTGCTTTTGGCATATCCCTACGCAGTTTATATTGCGGCTGCGCCCCAAAGCGTTTATACAATTTTGGTGCTTGCCCCAAGCGTGCTGTTTTCCTGCATGGCGGCGTCATACCGTGCTTTTTATGAAGGATATATGGATATGGTGCCCACCTCGGGCTCACAATTTATCGAGGCACTTTTTAAACTGATTTTTGGGCTGCTGCTTTCAAAAATGTCAATGGCTTATATGTATAATTCGTATCTAAAAACAGGTATGATATTCGGCAACTTATTTCAAAACGAAACCCAGGCGCTAAGCTATATTTACCCCTTTACCTCCGCCTTTGCAATGCTGGGGGTTATGCTGGGCTCGATAGTCAGCCTTTTGTATGTGCAGATATATAACCTGATTAACCGTGAAAAAAAGCCCGGTTATGAAAAGCTGCCTGTTAAGGAGGCTCGCTGCGAGCTTATTTCCTTGGCGCTGCCCATTATGTTCAGCAGTGCCGTTCAGGGCTTTTTTCAGTTTTTGGGTACATCGTCAATTCAGCACTCACTTTCAAAGCTGCAATTATCCGCCTTGCAGGGGACTTATGTTATGCCTGGGGGCGCACAAATAGCCCGTGAGGATTTAACCACCTACGCCTACGGCCTTTACAGTGCCGCATTGGATTTTAAAAATCTTGTGCCCGGCATTACCATGGCGTTGGGTATTTGTGCCGTGCCCGTTATCAGTGCTGCTTTTGAAACAAAAAACAATGATGAGCTTACAGGGCAAATTAACAATATTTTACGATACACCTCCTTGCTTTCGCTTTTAGGGGGCGGGCTGCTTGTTTGCTGCGGAAAGGATATGTTGGGGCTTTTATACAGCTCCTCCCCTGAAATAGCATACGGCAGCGGCAGCCTTGTGGTTGCCTGCGGATTTATTGTTGTGTTTTTATCCCTTTCCGGTGTTGCGGTATTTTCCGTGCAGGCAATCGGTTATCCGCAACTTTCAATTAAATCCTACATAGTGTCGGGAATAATAAGAGTTATTTTGAATATTGTGCTTATAAGATTTACTCCGCTGATGCTTACGGGCGCTGTTGCGGCAGAGGGAATAAGCTATTTTGTAATGCTGATTATGAATATTCGGATGTTCAAAAAGCAAACGGGCGTAAGGGTCAAGGTATTCTCCTCAATCATAAAGCCCATGGCGGTTTTTGCCCTTTCGGTGGCATTTTTTGAGCCTTTAATGACGATATTGCCCGATTTTGGCGGAATTTTTGTCAATTTATTGATAAAAACAGTGGTTTTTGCCGTTCTGTTCATTATCTTGTGCATTTTGTTAAAAACGCTGAATTTTAGGGGATTTTTTTATACTATCAGGCGTAAAAAAAGCACGTAAAATACTTGAAAAATCAACCAAAATATAGTATTATTCTTATAGTCGAATTTTTAATGGTTCGCATATATTAATCGAAAGAGCAGTATTGGGTATGTCAGTTGACTTTGAAATTAAAGATAATTACAATATTGATGACCTGGTTAAAATAGTTACTGTTCTTCGTGCTCCGGGCGGTTGCCCTTGGGACAGAGAGCAAACCCACGAATCAATAAAAAAGAATTTTATTGAGGAAACCTATGAGGTTGTTGAGGCAATAAACAAGCAAAGCCCTGAAATGCTCAGGGAGGAGCTTGGGGATATTTTGCTTCAGGTGGCTTTGCACGCTGAAATGGAAAGAGAAAAGGGCAATTTTGATTTTAACGATGTTGCAAACGACATTGTTAAAAAGCTTGTTGTTCGCCATCCCCATGTGTTTGGCGATACGGTGGCGGAAAATACGGCACAGGCATTAGACAGTTGGGATGCCGCCAAGCTTAAGTCAAAGGGGATGAAAACCCAAAGCGAGTCTATGCTCAGCGTTCCTCGTGAATTACCCGCCTTAATGAGAGCGCAAAAAATACAGCATAAGGCTGCAAAGGTCGGCTTTGATTGGGATAGCATCGACGGTGCAATTGATAAGCTGTATGAGGAGATTAATGAGTTAAAATCAGCAATGGACCATAATGACAGCTCCGAAATTGCGGATGAATTTGGCGATGTGTTGTTTTCCTGCGTTAACATGTCGCGCTTTTTAAACCTTGATAGTGAGGAGGCACTTACCCATGCAACGGATAAGTTTCTATCAAGGTTTAGTCAGCTTGAAAAATTAGCGAAGGAAAACAGCATCAATATACATGAATCAACAATTGATGAGCTAAACACATTGTGGGACGAGGCTAAGAAAATTACACCGAGTAATCGGTAAAATGGAGGAATTTTATAATGAATAAAACTGAACTCGTAGCAGCTGTAGCTGCTAAAGCAGAACTTTCAAAGAAAGAGGCAGAGGCTGCTGTTTCAGCAACACTTGATGCTATTACAGAGGCTCTTGCAGAGGGCGATAAGATTGCTCTTGTTGGTTTCGGTACCTTCAGCGTTAAAGAGCGTGCAGCTCGCACAGGTATCAACCCACTTACTAAGGAAACAATCCAAATTGCTGCATCAAAGGCTCCTGCATTCAAGGCAGGCAAGGCTCTTAAGGATGCTATCAATAAGTAAGAGTAAATATTATTACAAAAAATGGGCGTCGTTGTTGCGGCGCCCATTTTTGAAAGGTATTAAAATGCGTTTAGATAAATATCTTAAGGTATCACGGATTATAAAGCGACGCACCGTAGCTAACGAGGCTTGCGACGCCGGCAAGGTTGAGGTTAACGGAAAAATCGCCCGTGCCTCCTATGATGTTAAGGTGGGCGATGTCATCAAGGTTTCGCTGGGGCAAAATCAGCGCAGCTACAAGGTGCTTGAAATTAACGAGCACGCTCTTAAAGAGGATGCCTTAAAAATGTATGAAATAATATAAAGGCTTGGGTGTCATACCGCATACTTTTATGTGATATGCCCAAGCCTTTTATTTTTTATTCTGTTGTTACAGCCTGCTCGCTTTCAGCGCCAACAACAGCCCGGTCGGGTATTTCCTCATAGGTAATTGCCTCATCGGGTGCCATTTGAACGGTGTTAGTTACTATTCTCATGCTTGCCTCAATCAAACCCAAAAGGAAGAATAAAATCATCAGCTCTTTTGCGCTTTGCAGTGTAAATTCCGTTATTGACATAACAAAAAATCCAACTAATGAGGAAAGGTATAAAACTCCGTATTGCCTGTATGCTTTATTTTTTGCACGGAAAATTACTCCAAGACTTTTTCCTATAAGAAAAATAATTGCACATACAAATGCAAAGCCGATTATGCCGCCCTCGGTCAGCATTTCCAAAAACAGGTTGTGTGCGTGGGAGCGGTTATAAACGCCGTAGTTGTTTATCAGCTCCTGGTGTATGTTTTCGGTGCCTGCACCCAAACCGAAAATGGGCTTTTTAAGGAAAAGGTCCCAGCAGGACTGCCAAATGTAAACCCTGTTTGCGGTTGATGCCGAAAAATCAAGGCTTGATGTGTTGCTGTATCTTAAAAGCAAGCCCGCAGGTACAGCTATTACCAAAAATGCCGCAAAGGGGAAAAGCTTTTTAAACACCTTTCGGTTGCTGACAAGTAAAATTAAAAGGGATGCGGCAATTCCGATATATGAGCTTCTGGAGCCGGTGCAGATTAAGCCGCCTACCGCAAACAAAAAGCAAAGTCGGCATATTTTTCTGTCAGCCGAGCCGTTTAAGTGCACCGAGCCGTAAGCTGAAAACGGTGCGGCAATTGATAAATATGTTGCCAAAATCAGCGGATTATCAAATGTGGCAGAGGCCCTTGACGCAAAAATATAATTGATTACATCAATGGGCAAAAGCTCAAAGAAATAGCGGTTAACATTCCAATAAAACGGGTTGGGGAACAAAAAGTTAAACCAATCAAAATGGATTGTAAGGTTGTATGTGATCATTTCGATTACCGCAATAAAACCTATTACCCCTGCGGATATGCTCATAGCCATTATTGACTTTTTCAGCTTATCCTCAGTGTTTATTATGTTTGCAACAAGAATATAGCCCAGCAGGCAGCCCATCCACAGCAGTGCCACCAGGGCTGACATAAGGTGGCTTTTGCTCCAAATCGAGGAAACAAGCATATACACCGTATATGCAAAAAACACCTTGCCCATGGTGCCAAGCCTTGCGTTCCTGCCGCTTGCCTTAAAGGCCTTTAAAAACATTATGTAAAGGACAAAAATAAAAATCGGTGCAATGTATTCGGGCATAAGCATTGACACACCCAATGTGATTAAAGTACCGATATAAATCTTTTTGTCCGTTTTCACTTTTGACAATGATGTCATTGCTTCACATCCTTTGTGAAAATGGGTACTATCAACATTTTTATGTTTATAACAACAAAATAATATCACATATTTACATTTTGTGCAAGTTATTAACAATTTTAAAATATTGCTATATGAGTAAAATTTTATGAAAAATTTAATTTTTATTAATATATATTCAATAAAATACAAGGGTTTGACGGTTGCATTATTTTAAAATATATAGTATAATTACCTAATACATTCTGTAAAAATCATCTTATTATAGGAGCGTAATTATGAAGGACGATTTAAAAAACCTTGATGAACAGCAGGTAGGTTCAGAGGGTAAAGTAAGCGAGCCCGGTTATGAAAGCAATGATAGCTGGGAGTTTGAGGCAAAGGCCCCCACTCTTGAGAATACATTGCTTGAAAACGGCGAGTTCGAAATTGAAATACCCGGCAAAAAGAATGATAAGCCTGAGGATAAGGAACGGGAAAAATCCAAGGAGAAATATAACGCAAGGGCAACAAGCACAGCAGCGAAGAAGCGTGATTCTTCAAACACCACCAAGTTTTTGATTGCCGCAATATTGGTTGTGGCCGCTATCGGCGTTTGCTCGTATTTGGGTATCAGGTATTACAGGCTGCCCTTAACGGCTAAGTATGTTGCAAGCGATAGCTCAAGCACCGACAGCACCTCAACCTCGGAATATGAATTTGAAAAATATATTGACGCCGAAACAATGACCCCCGGCAACACCGCATTAACCGTTGACGGCGTGGGCGTTTCGGTCGGTATGTATAATTTCTACTACAACAGCATTGTTAAGGATTATATCCAGTATGCCGATTCCTACGGTATTGACACCACAAAGGATTATTCAAAGCAAACCACAACCGATGATGACGGCAAAACAATAACCTGGCAGCAGAAATTTGAGGATGATACCGTTTACCAAATTCAATATGTGGTATCCCTTTACAAAAAGGCCAAGGATGCCGGTGCAACCCTTTCAGACGACGATAAGGAGGATGCACAGTCAAACCTTGACAGCATTGTTTCTGCCGCAGGCAAGGATGATAAATACAAAAATGATGTTAACGGCTACATTGCCGAAAATTACGGCGATTATTGCAGCTATGCAACAATTGCGAAAATGCTTTATCAAAGCTACCTTGCAAGGGGATATTATTACCAAAATGTTGTTGAAACAAAGGCAACAAACGAAGAGGTTGAAAATTATTTCAATGATAACAAGAGCATCTGCGAGGCTCAGTCCTTTGCTTATTTGATGATTGAATATTCCGCAGATGACGATGCAGACAGTGAAAACTCACTTGAAAGCGTTAAAAAATCATCGCAGGAATATATTGACGAAATCTCAAAGGAAAAAACAGTTGAGAAAAAGAAGGCTAAGCTTAAATCGCTTATCCCCACAGCATGCTCCGCTCTTGTTAATGAGTATATGAGCTATTATGACAAAACTGAGGATGAGGCTGTTAAGGAAATTACAGATAATTTCAGCGAGGCTTCATTGACCTCTGACGATACAAGCTTTACTCAGGAGGGCCTTGAATGGCTGTTTAACGACGAAAACAAGGCCGGCGATTTAACCACGGTTGTTGACAGCGACAAGTCTATCGTTTATGTTGTTTTAAAAACAGGCGAGGCAAAGCTCCTTGACGACCAGGTATATTCCGTTCGTCACATTTTGATTGCTCCCGAGGACGATGGCAACTCCACAACCGACGATGAGGGCAATACCGTTTATTCAGATGCTGCCTGGGCTTCGGCAAAGGAACAGGCTGACGCACTGCTTAAGCAGTTTAACGAGGGCGACAAAACAGAGTATTCCTTTGCACGCCTTGCAGAGAAAAATTCAACCGATACCTACAGCGTTTCATCAGGCGGTCAGGGCAACTACGGCGGATACTACGGCGGCACCGCTCTCGGCGAAATGGTTACGGAGTTTGAGGATTGGGCAACCGATTCTTCAAGAAAATACGGCGATGTGGGAATAGTTAAAACCAAGTTCGGCTACCACATTATGTTCTTTATTGAAAACACAAAGCAATATCTTTACAAGTGCTCACAGGCTGTTATTGTTGACAAGTGCCAAAAGGCAATTAACGATACCGTTGATAATGCAAAGGTTGTTCGCCATAAGCAGGCTATGAAAAACACAACCGTTGCAGCACCGTCATCAAGCAGCGATGCTTCGTCAAGCAAATCCGCCACCGCAGCAACCGACACAACGGCTGCACAAGGCGACGCTTACGATGATAACAGCGACAATATGGACTATTAATTCACTCTACACAGAGCAGGTTTGGCTAACGCCAAAAAAACACTTGTAATATTTGATGATATAGTGTAAAATATTACAGGAAAATACCATTATTTTTATAAAGGATGAATAAAAATGGCAAAAAAAGACAAAAAGAACGAAATTCTTGAAGAAGAAATTACTCTTGAAGAGGAATTTGAGGGAGAGGACGAATTAACTCCCAAGCAACGCAAAAAATTTGAAAAGGCTGTTGCAAAATCAGCAGAGCTTGAAAAGGAAATCGAGGCTTTAAAAGATAAGATTTATGCCGAGCCTGACCAAAAGGCAAAAAACAAGCTCCGCAAGCAGCGTGACGATCTTATCGCACAGTATGAGGGCATTGCAACCAGCAAGGACGGAATGACCGTTCCCATGTCACGCAAGGCTAAAAAGGCAGTTACCGCAGTTATCGCAATTGTGGTTATCATTGCTCTTCTTTGCGCTTATGTTTCATTCGGCGTTGTAAAGAAAGGCTTGTTAAGCTATTTCGGCGTTCCTCAAAGCAATGTTGCAGCCGCTTATGTGGTTGACCCTCAGGGCGAAAAGCACCCAATCAAGGTCAGCACTTACAACTACTACTATGCTTTAACATATCAAAATCTTCAAAATCAAAAGTCACAGTATTCACAATACGGCTTTGATGATGAAACACTTAAAAGCCTGCACTTGGATATTGATTTTGATAAAAAGCTTTCAAAGCAAACCACCACAAATGACGACGGCGAAACCATTACCTATGCCGAGTATGTTCAAGACCTTGTTCTTGACTCTATCAAGTCAACCTATACCTATTATTTCGAGGCTGTTAAGGCTAACGACGGCAAGGAGCCCGAGGTTTCGGAGGACGATTTAAACGATATTCAGGATACCCTTGATAATTACACAAGCACTGCAAAGCAGTATAACTACACTCTTGACGGCTACCTTAAGCTTGCAATGGGCAAGGGCGTTAACGAAAAGGTATTCAGAAGAGAGTCTGAAATCGCTTACATTTCAGATGACTACAAATCAAAATATACTGACGAATTAAAGGCTAAGGGATACACCGATGAGGAGTATGACAAGTACAAGAAAGACAATATGGATGACCTTGTTGCCGTTAATATTAAACTCTTTGAGTGCTCGACCGAGGGCGACGCAAAGAAATTTGTTAAGGAACTTAAGGCAGACGGCTCAAACTTTGCTACCCTTGCATCAAAGTATTCAGACAATGATTGGGACAAGGAAGCATATAAAAATGCCGACGAGTCAACCTATAACGACCTTACAAGGCCGACTCTTCAATCACTTACCGCTTATTCAATCGCTGCCGCTGACGAGCACACTCACGAGGACGGCGAGGAGCACTCTGATGATGAAGAAACCACATATTCAGGCATTGACAAGATTTTCGCTGCTAAGGCAGGGGATATAATCCAACAGTCAACAAGCGTTGTTTATGTAACAAAGGCATCACACCTTTGCGAAACAAAGGTTGTAAATGTTCGCCACATTCTCATTAAGCCCGAGGTTGACGATGAAAGCGCAAAAGACGCTATTAAGAACGCTACTAAAAAGCAATGGTCTGACGCATACGCAAAGGCTGAGGATATTCTCAAGCAGTGGAAGGAAGGCGACGCAACAGCAGAGTCCTTCGGCGAGCTTGCTAAAGAAAACACTGCTGACAGCAACGGCGACGACGGCGGATTGTATGAGAATTTAGTGCCTAACAAGATGGTTCCCACATTTAACGCATGGTGCTTTGATTCCTCCCGTAAGGCAGGCGACACAGCAATTGTTAAAACAGAGTACGGCTATCACATTATGTATTTTGAAAGCACAGGGGATATGCCAACCTGGAAATACACTGCACAACAGGCACTTGCAACCGATGATTCAGACACAACTCAAAAGGAGCTTGAGGCATCCTACACAATCAGAGTTAATTGGCTTGGCTCAAGATTTATGGAAGTAGATACTGATATTGACAACTGATTGATATATAGTTTTTAACCGTTACACAATTATATCAGGAGATATTTATGGCTATTAATCCATGGTCCAAGGAGCTTGAACAGCTGAAAAAGGAAAACGCTCGGTTAAACGCCGCACTTAATGACAGCGAGTTTGAATGTGAAAGGTTAGTGATTATCAATTCTAACCTGGAGGCTCAGCTGGCGGAGGCTAACCGTGAGCTTGAAAAAAATATTGAGGTTTTACAATCGCTGAAAGGCGAAATTGAAGGCTTGGTTAACAGTCTTAAAAATAATGTTTAAGTTATTTTTTTTCCCAATACGGCATATTGCTGTATTGGGGGATTTTTATGGATAACACATTTGACAAAGCGAATCACGCCTTAACCTTAACCAACCGTGAAAGCCTTGAGATGGATGGAATTAAAGACGTTGCCTCCTTTAACGAAGAGGAAATAACCGCACAAAGCGACTACGGCAAAATTATTATAAAGGGCGGTGGCCTGCATATTGACACCCTTGATTTAGACAGCGGCACCCTTACCGTTCACGGAAAAATAACTGCTATTATTTATAACGATGCCGTTCAGGTTAAGGGCTTTTTCAGGAGATTGATGTCATAGCTAAGGCACTGCTTGCATTTTTTGTTTTGGGTCTGCTTTTCGGCTTTTCCTACGACCTTTGTCAGCTTATGTATTATATCTTTAAAATCCATTTTATTTTTGATTTAATATTTATGTCTGTGTTTGGCATTTTGTTTTATCTTACCCTAATTGCCTATAATTCAGGGGAAATCAGGGGAATATTTTTTGTGCTTTTCTTTGTGGGCTGTCTGGCTTACTCCCTTGTGGTGCATAAGCCCATTGACAAGGTTTTTCACTTTTTCGGTGGAAAACTTAACAAAGCTGTAAGAACAATTGCAAAAAAATTAAAATTCAGTAAAAAAACTTTAAAAAACCTATTGCATTTTGGTAAATGATTATACTATAATATTATTGTATCTTGCGTTAGGGGTGTTAAAGTGAAACAGTATGTAAAAAAGCAGATTACAAAAAAGACTCTTGTTTACTACATTATCGGGGCTGTTTTGGCAGCGTTGATGATTTATTGCGTAATTACACTCCTTAATAACACTGTTGATATTCATCGCCTTAACGCTCAGGCTGCAAGCAATGACGCACAGTATGAGCAGCAGTTGCAGGATAATGAAGAAATCAAGGCTATTCTTGATTCCGACAGCAAGGATGAATACATTGAGCAAAAGGCAAGAGAAAAGGGATATGTTAAAGAGGGCGAAACCGTTTATTACGACATATCTTCAAGCAAATAATTTCAGTGAATAAAAAGAATAAAAAGTCGGTTTTACCGACTTTTTTTATTGGATAGGACGTTTATATGAATATGCAAATGGTTGCCACCTGTCTTTTAGGCATTGAGGGTTTGGTAAGTGATGAATTAAAGCAAATGGGCGCAGAAAATGTCAGTGCCGAAAACGGAAGAGTGTTTTTTGAGGGCGACGAAACAATACTTGCCCGTGCAAATATTTGGTCAAGGTTCAGCGAAAGAATTTTAATTGTGCTTGACCGCTTTTATGCCACATCGTTCGAGGAGCTGTTTCAAGGCGTGAGGGTGTTGCCCTGGTCTGAATTTATAGGCAGCACAGATACCTTCCCGGTTAAGGGCTTTTCAATCAATTCCGCCCTTCATTCGGTGCCGGACTGTCAAAAAATCATAAAAAAGGCAGTGGTTGAATCTCTTAAAGAGGATTATAATGTCTCCTGGTTTGAGGAAAGCGGACCGCTCCACCAAATTCAGTTTTCAATTATGAAGGATGAGGTAACAATAATGCTTGATACCTCCGGCAAGGGCCTGCACAAGCGAGGTTACCGCCCTGTGGGTAACGACGCCCCAATCAGGGAAACTCTTGCGGCCGCAATGTGCAGCCTTTCAAGGCTACGCCACTACCACACCATGTATGACCCCTGCTGCGGCAGCGGAACAATTTTAATTGAGGGCGCAATGCTTGCAAACAATATTGCCCCCGGCATTGACAGGAATTTTGATGTTGACCGCTGGGGCTTTATACCTGAAAAGGTTTGGATAAGCGAGCGTGAGCGCTGCCACGATTTAATCAAAACCGATACCGATTTTGTGGCCTTTGGCAGCGATGTTGATAAAAACGCAATTGAGTTGACCCTTAAAAATGCAAGGAATATTAAGGTTGACAAATTCATTCGTGCAAACGTTGCGGATATTAAAAACTTTAACCCCACAACCGAAAGAGGAACCCTTATTACAAATCCGCCCTACGGCGAAAGAATGTTGGATATTAAATCAGCCGAGGCCATTTATAAAATTATGGGCGAAAAATTTGTTGCAAGGCGTGGCTGGAGCTACGGAATTATTTCCCCGGATGAGGAATTTGAAAAATGCTTTGGCAGAAAGGCAGACAAACGCCGCAAGCTGTATAACGGTATGATTAAATGCCAATATTATATGTATTTTAAATAATTTAAAAGTTATAAATTAAACAGCAATATAATAAAATGAAGGGGAGAGAGCGCATTACAAGCTTTTGAGTGCGCCCAAATATCCTCTTCATTTTAATTTTGGTAAAAAATATGCGGTTAAAATAACATAAATTATAAATAATTTGTTAAGGCTATTGACAAATGAAAAAAAGTTGCTAAAATAGTAATTAGCACTCAGGAGCACAGAGTGCTAATTTAAAAGTAAACATTTTTTAGAGGTGATATAAATGACTATTAAACCACTTGCAGACAGAGTTCTTTTAAAGGCTGTCGAGGCAGAAGAAACAACACAGTCAGGCCTTATTCTTGCAGCGTCCGCTCAGGAAAAACCTGAAATGTCAGAGGTAATTGCAGTTGGCCCGGGCACAGACGAACACCCAATGACCGTTAAGGTTGGCGACAAGGTAATTATCAGCAAGTATTCAGGCACTCAGGTTAAGCTTGACGGCGTTGAATACACAATCAGCGAGGTTAAGGATATTCTCGCAGTAGTAGAGTAATTAAGAGGTGATTTTTTATGGCAAAGGATATTATTTATGGCGAAGACGCAAGAAAAGCTCTTCAGGCAGGTATTGATAAGCTTGCTAACACTGTAAAAATTACATTGGGTCCAAAGGGCAGAAATGTAGTTCTTGACAAAAAGTACGGCGCACCGCTTATTACAAACGACGGTGTAACAATCGCAAAGGAAATTGAGCTTGAAAACTCATTTGAAAATATGGGCGCTCAGCTTGTTAAAGAGGTTTCATCAAAAACCAACGATGATGCAGGCGACGGCACAACAACAGCAACACTTCTTGCTCAGGCTCTTGTTCGTGAGGGCATGAAGAATGTTGCCGCAGGCGCAAACCCAATGACCGTTAAAAAGGGTATTGAGGGCGCAGTTGCTGCAGCTGTTAAGGCTGTTAAGGAACATTCACAGGCTGTTAAGGATAACGACGATATTGCCCGTGTTGCCACCGTTTCGGCAGCAGACGAATATATCGGCTCACTTATCGCAGAGGCTATGGAAAAGGTTTCAGCCGATGGCGTTATTACCATTGAGGAGTCAAAAACAGCAGATACCGTTTGCGAGGTTGTAGAGGGCATGCAGTTTGACAGGGGCTATATTTCCCCATACATGGTAACCGATACTGACAAAATGGAAGCAGTAATTGACGATGCAATGCTTCTTATTACAGATAAAAAGATTACCACCGTTCAGGATATTCTTCCTCTTCTTGAATCAGTATTAAAGGCAGGCAAAAAGCTTGTTATTATTGCCGAGGATGTTGAGGGCGAGGCTCTTCAAACCATTCTTCTTAACAAGCTTCGTGGAACATTTACCTGCGTTTGCGTTAAGGCTCCCGGCTTTGGCGACAGAAGAAAGGATATGCTCCAGGATATTGCTGTTCTTACTGGCGGTCAGGTTATCACATCAGACCTTGGCCTTGAACTTAAGGATACAACCATGGCTATGCTGGGCACAGCTCGCCAGGTTAAGGTTACTAAGGAAAATACAATTATTGTTGACGGCGCAGGCGACAGCGAGGCTATCAAGTCCCGTGTGGGCCAAATTAAAACCGCTATTGAGGCTTCAACCTCTGATTTTGACAGAGAAAAGCTCCAGGAAAGACTTGCTAAAATGGCAGGCGGCGTAGCAGTTGTTAAGGTTGGTGCCGCAACCGAAACCGAAATGAAGGAAAAGAAACTCCGCATTGAGGACGCCCTTGCAGCTACAAAGGCAGCTGTTGAGGAGGGTATCGTTGCAGGCGGCGGCGTTGCTCTTATTAACGCTATCCCTGCTGTTGAGGCTCTTTTGGATACAGATGACGCAGATTATAAGACCGGCGTTAAAATCGTTTTAAAGGCTCTTGAGGAGCCTGTACGCCAGATTGCCGCTAACGCAGGCCTTGAAGGCTCTGTAATTGTTGATAAAATTAAGAACAGCCAGGTTGGCTACGGTCTTAACTTTGCAACAAACGAGTATGTGGATATGCTTAAGGCAGGCATTGTTGACCCTGCAAAGGTTACACGCTCCGCACTCCAAAATGCAGCGTCTGTTGCAGCAATGGTTCTTACAACAGAATCACTTGTTACAGATATTAAAGACCCACAGGCAGATGCAGCCCAGGCAGCAGCTATGGCAGCAGCATCACAGGGCGGAATGTATTAATTCCACAAATATTAAAACCGGGGAACAGATAGTTTTCTATCTGTTCCTTTTTTGGTATATATCATATTTTTCAACGGCAGAAAACCTCTGCCGTTATTTTTTTTGAAAAAATTTAAAAAAATTAGTCACATTTTTATAAATACCTACACTATATACATGAGGGGATATTCCTTTAATAAAATTTTATTAAAATTTGCGATGAAAGGTGTGCTTTTGGCGTTTAATAGTTTTAATTTTCGACATAAAAGAAATACATTATCAATTAAAATAAAAAGGAGCGTTAAATTATGAAATTTTCAAAAAAATTATTATCTATCATTTTGTCATTAACAATGGTTTGCACAATTGTGGGCGGAACAGGCTTCAGTGCAACGGCTGCCACAAAGAGTAAATATAAGGATTTAAAGTGCGGCACATCTTATGCAAGAGCCAGCATATCCTCATCTTCAAGCCATAATGGCAGTTCTATTACCGTTTCAAAAGACGGTAAAACAAAGTTTTATTATTTATATGCCGCTACTTTCGGTAATCGCTGCAATAAAAACGGCGATAATGTAAAGTATGTAAGCGCTTATGATCAGCCGGCAAACGATTCAACTACAACAAGATCCTCTATTCTTCCTATAATTTCGGGCAACAGTACAGATTATTATGCAAGAATTGCCTCTGCCCATATAGCACAAAAAACTAAAAACGGCAGCCAGCAATCCGTATCATTGTCATTAGCTTATTGATTTTTGGGTCTATCGGTGCTTGCACCGATAGACCGTACCCGCAATGTCAACATAATTCTTTGGGAGGCTTAATATGAAAACAGTTAAACATAAAAAAAGATTTTTAATTATAGGTATAGCATTAATATTTATTGTTGTTGCCGGCTGCGTTGCAGGCTATATCGGCTACGGCTCAACAATGATTAATCCCGATAATGAGGAATCTGTAATAAATTATTTATCCACTGATAAAAACAGACCTATAAATATTATCGAAACCAAAAAGTATGGGAATTATTTTGTAATACTTTATACAAACCCTGTGAAAACGGAAGAAAATAAGTACTCCTCCCAAATGGACTATTTTGTTAAACATAAATTTTATTCAAACAGATATGTATATGCTGCTGGCGACGGAGGAAATCAAACACAACAAATGGTTCACTCGATGCACATTAACGATTCGGAGGGCGCACTTTGTTTTATCGGTAATTTAAAAAGTAATGAAACAAAATGCAGCGTGTTTGAGTTTGACGAAAATCTTGACCTTGTAAAAAAGTTGGATGAAGTTGAGGTTCCTCAAACATCGTATATTATTTTGAAAAAGTATAAAATTGAAAGTGAACATGATTATATTGGAGTTTTTGACGGTTCAGTTAGTGAGGAAGACCTGACCGGAGAGTAATAAGCTTTACTTTAGTAGGAGAATATTATGAGTAAAAACAAAAAATTTCTTATTGCCTTATCAGTTTTGATTGTTTTGCTTGCCAGTTGCGTTGCAGGCTATATCGGCTACGGCTCAACAATGATTAATCCCGATAATGAGGAATCTGTAATAAATTATTTATCCACTGATAAAAACAGACCTATAAATATTATCGAAACCAAAAAGTATGGGAATTATTTTGTAATACTTTATACAAACCCTGTGAAAACGGAAGAAAATAAGTACTCCTCCCAAATGGACTATTTTGTTAAACATAAATTTTATTCAAACAGATATGTGTGTTTAGGTGGCTCGGGCGGAAATCAAACACAACAAATGGTGCATTTTACACACTTTAATGATTCAGACGGCAGTACGCTTTGCTTTATCGGAGATTTAGAAAGTGATGAAACAAGGTGCAGTGCGTTTGAATTTGATGAAAATCTTGACCTTGTAAGAAAATTGGATGAATTTGAGGTGCCAAAAACATCATATATCATCGTAAAACAATATAAATTAAAAAATGAACGCAATTATGTTGTTTTTTATGATGGCTCAATTAGTGAGAAAGACCTGACCGGAGAGTAATAAGCTTTACTTTAGTAGGAGAATATTATGAGTAAAAACAAAAAATTTCTTATTGCCTTATCAGTTTTGATTGTTTTGCTTGCCAGTTGCGTTGCAGGCTATATCGGCTACGGCTCAACAATGATTAATCCCGATAATGAGGAATCTGTAATAAATTATTTATCCACTGATAAAAACAGACCTATAAATATTATCGAAACCAAAAAGTATGGGAATTATTTTGTAATACTTTATACAAACCCTGTGAAAACGGAAGAAAATAAGTACTCCTCCCAAATGGACTATTTTGTTAAACATAAATTTTATTCAAACAGATATGTGTATTTAGGTGGCTCGGGTGGCAACCAAACACAACAAATGGTGCATTTTTTGACAATTAATGATTCAGAGAATGCGTTGTGCTTTGTGGGCGATTTAGAAAGTGACGAAACAAGGTGCAGCGTGTTTGAATTTGATGAAAATTCCATTCCGTTAGATAAAATAGATGAATTTGAAGTGCCCAAAACTTCATATATTATTGTTAAAAAATACAAATTAAAAAGCGAGTATGATGAGGCTGTTTTTTATGACGGTTCTTTTGATATGAGAGATATGGCCGGAGAATCATACTAAAGGGAGAAATATTATGAAACTTACATACAAAGTAACAGCAATATTTTTGATTTTAAGCATATCGTTAATTTTCAGCTCTTGTTCGTCAAAAAGCATTAATGTTAATCTTGAACAGGATTCTGATGTGTATGTGCAGAATGAGGACTGCCAAAATTATTTGTCGGCCTTTTCGGGCTTTGTAAAGGCTGATAAGGGATATTATTTTATTAGCGATTCAATGCTGTTTTATTATGATATTGAGAGCAAGGAGGCATACCCTACCTGCAATAAGGCAAACTGCCAACACAATGACTCGGACTGCACTGCCTTTTTGTCCCCAATGCAATTTTATCCGGGAATGGATTTATATTATTACGACAATGCGTTATATCTTTTAGGCCATGAGGACGACGGCCCATCGCTGCAAAAGGTTTATATGTATCAAATTTCTCTTGACAACTTCAAGCAGAAAAAGGCGGCGTATCTGTTTGATTCTGCCGGCGGAGTTTCAATAGTTTGCACGGTTCATCGTGGCTATGTTTATTTTGCAAACGGCGGTGCCGATATGGAGGAAACCACAGCGGAGCTTTGCAGGGTAAAACTGGGCGACCTTAACGAGAATGCTGCCGAAAAGGTGTTTGAATTTAAGGGGATAGGTGCTGATATTGCAAGTCTGACCGCTTACGGCAACAATGTGTTTTTCAACACCTCATCATACAGCGACACCCGGGGCAACGACTATGAAAATATTTTAAATTATATGGATATTCACACATTAAAAGCAGAGCAAATCCCTGAAAGAAAATACTCACATTTTGCAGATAATGGCAGGGTTTATTACTGCAAGGATGAAAAAACAATAGCATATTATGATTTAAGCACAAAGGAGCATAAGGATTTTTGTGAGCTTGGCGGCCCTTGCTACATATCGGCTGACAGCAACTATATTTATTTTGACAACCTGCAATCAATTATTGTAGGCAACACCGCTGAAAAAGACAGAAAAATATTTGTTTATGATAAAAACGGAAAATACATAACTGAAATTGTGCCGAAAAATGCAAGGGATGATTGCTATTTCGGCGGCGACGACATAATGATATTTAAGGATATTGTAATCGGCGAAACCGTTGAGGCAGACGGAGCCAACGGCTATTATGTGCTTGACAAGGCACAGCTTACATCTGATGACAAGCAGTTTATTGATATGGAATAATTGTTAATATGGAGCTGTTAAGAATATTAAAAAACAAAAAATTTATTTTAGCGGTAATTTTATTACTGCTGTTTAACTGCGCCTTTTTTTACATAACACAACAAAAAAGCCTTGATGATTTGGGCATAAATATTAAAACCTATTCAGCGGCGTTTAAAGAAAACGCAGATATTTTTTCATCATCAGACGAAAAATCTGTTGAGGATGCTAATGATAAATTCCAAACATTAAAAAGCTTTGCGGATATAGAAAATTTAAAGGCTGAAAATACCGAGGAATATGAGCTTTATGCCCGGGAGCAGGCCATGCTGATTCAGGAAAATCATTTGCTTTATCAGGAATATAAGGAGGGGCGATATTCTTATGATGAACTTTCGGCGTTGGAGGAGTTTTATTCCCATTTTGCATATCAGCTTGAATATCAAAAGGGCTATTATTCATATATAGATTCGATTACGGAAAATGGTAAAAATTTGCAATCAAAAAGGCTTTTTGCCGATAAAAGCTCTTTTTCATACAAATCAATACAAAAATCAATTGATGATTTCAATAAAAACAAAAGCCTTGAATTAAACCTTGTTAACGATTTGCCTGTTGGCGCAGTGTTAAATTATCAAATTGGGGATTTTGTTTTAATTTTAATGTGCGTGTTCCTTGTTATTGCATTTGTTTTTGAAAAAAATGTATTACTGCTTATGAACACCTGTAAAAGGGGCAGAACGACGCTTAGGCTTAGGCAGTTGCCTGTTTTGCTTGCGTTTGCCCTTTGCGGCTCCTTCGTTGTTTTTATATCCGAAATTTTAATATCCCTTAAAATTTACAATGCGCCCCTTGATTTAAGCGCTGCTGTGCAATCCTCCGATTTGTTTGCTGATTGTGTTTTACACATAAGTTTTTTGCAGCTTTTTGCAATCGGCATTTTGTTTAAGGCGGCTGTGGCGGTGGTAATCTCACTTATAATATGGCTTTTAATTTCGCTTAGCAGTAATATTATTGCGGTCAGCGGAATTGCAGGAGCAGCTGCCGCCTTGGAACTGCTGCTATATAAAAACATTTCCCCTCAAAGCAGCATATCATTTTTGAAAACCTTTAACATTTTCTCCCTTTTTGATTACCGCAGCATAACGGGGTATAATTTGGTTTCGCTTTTTTCTTACCCGGTGAGAGCGGATATAATAATTTGGGCGGTATTACTGCTGATTACGGTTGTTGCCGCAAGCGCCGTTATATTAAGCGCAAGGCGTAATTACCCCATAAAATCCCCAAAAAGGGCGTTTGCTTTCTTTTATGTAATAAAGGGTAAATTGGCTGACTTTTATGCAAAACTGCAAGCGGTATTGTATTCAGGGCGGTTTGAAAGCTTTAAGCTTATGCATATCGGCAAGGGATTAATTGTGGTTGCGACTTTTATCGGCATAACAGCACTTACCTTTAACACAGGCTCCCTTGTTTTTTCATCAACAGAGGTGTTTTTGAATGACTATTACACCCAATACGGCGGCGAGCTGAATGACGAAATTTACAAAAGCCTTGATAAAATGCAGGCCGAGCTGGAGGCTGTTGACAAGGAATTTAACTTAAAAAGCTTGCAGTTTGAAAATAAAGAAATTACTTTTGACGAATATGAGCTTGCAAGAGCAAAAAGCGAGGCGTACGATACCCAAAGAAAAGCCCTTGAACAGCTTAACGGGCAGGTTGAGCGGATTGCACTACTTGCGGATAATGGCATACAGCCGATGTTGATAAACGAAATAGGGTATAACAGCCTATTTTTCAGCCAAAGCAATCAAAGGGAAATATTACTGCTGCTTTGCGCTGTGGTTATTTTGTTTTCATCGGTATTTTCAATTGAAAAATCTTCCAATATGCTCATGCTTAATCATTGCTCAAAAAACGGCAGAGGGCGGCTGTGTTTTAAAAAAATGCTTTTTGTTTTGCCAAAAGCGTTTGCATTAACCTCTGTATCTTATATATCGCTTATACTGCAAAACAACCGTTTATACGGCCTTGGCTGCCTTAATGCTGATATACATAACCTTGAATGCTTGCAGGGTGTGGACCTTAGGCTTTCAATATGGGAATATATGCTTTTAAATTTTGCCTTTGAATTTGCCCTTATAACCGTTGTGGGGCTGATAACTGCGGCGCTTTCCGCTTTTGTATCGCAGCTTGCAACAATAATTATATCTGCCTGCGTGTTTGTACTGCCAAGCGCACTTTATATGATAAATATTAATTCCGCAAAGGAACTTTCGGCGATATACCAGTTTAATTTTAACCAATTGATTTTGGATAAGGGCGTTAATTCCGGCAGCTTTGCCGTACATGCAGCACTGGCTGTATTTTGTCTGGCAATGCTTGCCATGTCCCACAAAAAATGGTGTACTACAAAGGAATAAAGCTATGAAAATTGAAATTAAAAATCTTACAAAGGCCTACGGTAGTAATATTGCCCTTAATGATTTAAGTCTTACCCTTAATGAGGGAATATACGGTCTGCTTGGGCCAAACGGTTCAGGCAAAACCACACTTATAAATTTGTTGACTGATAATGTAAAACGCACAGGGGGAGAAATACTTATAGATAATAAAGACATTTTATCTCTTGGGGCAAAATACCGTGATATGATAGGATATATGCCACAGCAGCAGGCGCTCTACAACGATTTCAGCGCATTTATGTATCTTAAATATATGTGCTCGATTAAGGGAATTAAGCATAATACCCGGCTGATTAACAATATGCTGAAAAGAGTGAATCTTTACGAGGTTCGCAATGCACGGGTCGGCAGCTTTTCCGGTGGAATGAAGCAGCGCCTGCTGTTTGCACAGGCACTTTTAAATGACCCTAAAATACTTATTCTTGATGAGCCCACCGCAGGCCTTGACCCAAAGGAAAGAATTAATTTTCGCAATATGCTGGCAGAACTTTCAAGGGATAAAATCATTCTTCTCGCAACTCATATTGTGTCTGATATTGAATGTATAGCAGATGAGGTTATATTGCTAAAAAAGGGTAGTTTAATAAAAAATGACACCCCCGAAAGCCTGATGAAAAGTGTAGCACGCAAGGTGTTTGAAATAAGGGGGGACAAGGAGGAACTTTTGGCGTTGCAGCACGATACTGGGCTCGGCAATATTATTCATGACCAAAACGGCATTTCCTTAAGGATTGTAACCGATACCCCAAAGGATGATTATATTTCGGTTACAAATAACATTTCACTTGAGGATGTTTATTTGTATTATTTTGAATATCTTAAATAACAAGAGCCATCGGTTAATTTGATGGCTCTTATATGTTAAATTGAGTTTTTCAGCATTTTAACCTGTTTGACAGCAATGCCAAAATTGCAAAGCCCAACAGGCTTAACCAAAATGCGTAAAATGATATTTCAAACGAGGCGTTCCTTTTAAATTTATATTCCTTAGTTCTGAAATTTTTATGCTTTACCAAGGCCTGCTTATTGTTAACCGTGGCGTAAATCAAAACCTTGCTTTCAGGCAGCCTTTTCTGCTCGTATTTAATTTGATAAAATATGCTGCTCTGTAACAATGCGGCCGAAATAACCGCCAGCATTATTGATATAATGCTTAATGCTCTAAATCTTTTCATCATTTTACCCACAAAAACAAAAAATGCGTACAGCCGAGGCTATACGCATAAAAAACACATAGCTCATACTGTCGCCAAACAAACTTACAAATCAATCCTACGGATGGTATGCAAATTAGAGCATGCTATTTTTATCAAAGGATAAAAATAGCATACCTGTCCGTTTAAAGAATATTCATTTGTAAGTTTATTTGGCAATTTTTTTGTAGCATATAAGCCCTGTTAATGCAAGAAAAAGCTCACGGTTTTGCCGTGAGCTTTTTTAAGAGATATATTATTGATTATACAATACCTTGAGCCATCATTGCGTCTGCAACCTTCTCAAAGCCTGCAATGTTAGCGCCTGCAACATAGTCGCCGTCCATGCCGTATTTCTTTGCGGCATTGTCCATATTATGATAAATGTTAACCATAATGTCACGGAGCTTGTTGTCAACCTTTTCAAAGGTCCAGCTGATTCTTTCGCTGTTTTGGCTCATTTCAAGTGCAGATGTTGCAACGCCGCCTGCGTTTGCAGCCTTACCGGGAGCGAAAAGAACACCGTGCTCCTGAAGATATTTTGTTGCCTCAAGAGTTGTTGGCATGTTTGCGCCCTCTGCAACAGCTATACAGCCGTTTTTAACAAGCATTTCGGCATCCTCAAGGAGAAGCTCGTTTTGTGTTGCGCAGGGGAGTGCAATGTCGCACTTAATTTGCCATACGCCTCTGCCCTCGTGGTATTCAGCGTGTGGGCGAGCAGCGGCATATTCAGTAAGCCTTGCTCTTTTAACCTCTTTGATTTCCTTAAGAAGGGCAACATCAATGCCGTCCTTATCATAAACCCAGCCTGTTGAGTCGGAAACGGTTACTACCTTTGCGCCAAGCATTTCTGCCTTTTCAACAGCATAAATAGCAACGTTACCCGAGCCTGAAACACAAACGATTTTGTCTGTAATATCATAGCCGTGGTCGCTGAGCATTTCATCGGTAAGATAAAGAAGACCGTAGCCTGTAGCCTCTGTTCTTGTAAGTGAGCCGCCGTATGAAAGGCCTTTACCTGTAAGAACACCCTCATATCTGCCCTGAATTCTCTTATATTGACCGAACATGTAGCCGATTTCTCTTGCGCCTGTTCCGATGTCGCCTGCGGGAACGTCTGTATCAGCACCGATGATTTTGCAAAGCTCTGTCATAAAGCTTTGGCAGAACATCATGATTTCTCTGTCGCTCTTGCCCTTGGGGTCAAAGTCAGAGCCTCCCTTACCGCCGCCAATAGGAAGACCTGTTAATGAGTTTTTAAAGATTTGCTCAAAGCCAAGGAATTTTACAATGCCAAGGTTAACGCTTGGGTGAAGCCTTAAACCACCCTTGTAAGGACCGATTGCAGAGTTAAACTGTACACGGTAGCCTCTATTAACATGAACCTGACCCTTATCGTCAATCCACGGAACACGGAAACGAAGGATTCTTTCAGGCTCAATAAGTCTTTCAAGAAGAGCAACCTTGCGGTATTTTTCCTCGTTAGCGTCAATTACAGGTCTGAGTGAATTAAGCACCTCGCCCACAGCCTGCAAAAATTCTTTTTCGTTATAGTCCTTTTTGTTGACATACTCTAATACTTCATCTACGTATGACATATTTTTTCCTCTCTCTATAGATTATTGTTATAGTTTACCGCTTTAGTGCAATAAAAACTAAAAACTAATAAAATAATAGCACAATTGCTTTTTGTTGTCGATATTTTTAAAGCAATTTTTTGCATTTTGTTTATTTTACTAAAAAAGTATGGTATATTAGTAATAATATTTGTTAATTTGGGTGTGTTAATTGGGAGTTTTTCTGGTGATTTTGGGCATTTTTATTGTGTTTTTATATGCATTGCCCCTGTTTCAAACAAAATTTAATTTGGGCAACGCCTTCGGTATTTGCCTGGGCTTTTTGATTGCTGCTGTGGGCTCGCTTTTTGATTATGCCCTAAGCCTGCCCTTGTGGTTTAAAATAATCGTATGCACAGCCTTTTTATCATTGATTGTTATTTATAGTGTAACCATCGCCTTGGTTATTAAAAGCTCAAAAATAACCGCAACTAATGAAAGCATTGTTATTGTTTTGGGTTGCCGTGTTAAGTGGGACAGACCCAGCCTTGCGCTTATTGAACGCTGCAACGCCGCATACAGGCACCTTGCAAAAAATCCAACTGCCGTTGCAATACTTTCCGGCGGGCAGGGTAAGGATGAAAGCATGACCGAGGCAAGGTGTATGTTCAACCTGCTTTGCGGTAAGGGCATTGACCCTAAGCGACTGTATCTTGAAGAAAAATCCACCTCAACGGCGGAAAATATTCTGTTTTCCAAAAAAATAATTGAGGAGAATAAGCTAAGCGGCAAAATCGCCCTTGCCACCTCTGAATACCACCTGTTCAGGGCAAGGCTTATTGCACAGCGCTGCGGCGTTTACCCTGCCTTGCTGCCTGCACACACCGTTAATTATGCCAAGCTGCCCTTTTACACCCGTGAGGTTTTAGGCATTTGGGCAATGCTGCTAAAATTGAGGTAGTGTTGAAAATTTAAGGAGTGAATAATTATGAAATACAGCGGCTGCATAATTGAAGAAAGTTTAAAGGATAAGTCCGTAATCAACGAATTTAAAATCTTGGAAAAAATTGACGACGACGGAATAATGTGGATAGTTGAAATTGACGAAAGCAAGATTGATAATGTTGTGCCAAGCTTGCAGAAATCAATGGTTGACGACCCAATTTGGTATTGTGATTTAAAATGCGAGGATTGGCACTATATTATTTTTAACGATAAAATTTTCAAGGTTAACCGTGACTGCCCCGAGCAGTATGAGGAAACAAGGCAATACGGGCTGAAAAGAGGTATTCCCAATGAGCAATTACCCAACAAATCCTGGGCAAAGCAGTAATGTTAATTTAGTTGATATTACAAATAAAAACATTTCAATTTATAAGGATTTTGAAAATCATTTCAGTAATTTATCACAGTTTTTATCAAGGATATATCCCGATACTGACAGTGTGATAAAGTGGTGTTACATAAATGTTGACGGTAAATATATAGGCAGCATTTGGCTGGAAACGGTGGATAACGGTGTTGCAAAGTTGGGAGTTTTTATTGCTGATGAGAAATACAGAAATAAAGGCTACGGAACCGATGCGATAAGTAAAATGCTGTCATTTGCCGAAAATAACGGCTGTAAAAGCCTGCGGTTAAATGTTAGAACAAGCAATATAAGGGCGTTTAAGGTTTATCGCAACCTTGGGTTTAATGAAATTAAAAGATACACCAAGGACAACGGCGTTGATGTAATACAAATGGAAAGGTACGCAGAGGAATAAACAGCTGCTTAAAAAAATCAAGGAATACCAAGCGCAGAAATTGCCTTTGAAACAGAGGCTTAATACAAAACTAAAAAACTCCGTCAATACCAAAGTATTGACGGAGTTTTTTAATGCACGCCGAACAAATCGGCTGTTTTTATTATTTAAACACTCTCGGTATTCTGGGGTTTACCATTAGGGGCGAAATGTCAACGCTTGCCAAGTCGCCTGCCTTAACATCGCTGCCGGTAACATCAACGGCGGTGTGGCTTAAGCCGATTTCCCCGATAACGTGGTAAATTCTGCCGTTAATTTTAACATACATTTGCTGCTTTTTCAAAAAGCGCTTAATTATGCTTAAAACAGCCCTGAAATCAATAACCTCTCTTGATTTTTCAATGCCGAAGCCGTCGTAATGACCGATTGGCACAATTGCCACCTTGGTTTCTTGCTTAGTTTTGTATAAGCCGTTGTAGCCTATGCTGTAGCCTGCCGGAACGGTTTTGACCTCAACCACATCCGCCTCCAGCGAGCCTAAGCGCTTTAAGCCTATTTTGCTTTTTGTTATTACTCTGCCTGTAAAGGCTGAGCCGATTCTTACAGTGTCAAGGCAAACATCCTCAACATTAAGCAGAGCAGGGGAATTGGAACAATGAATAACCCCGATTTCGCCCACGGCCTTTTTTATTTGCTCCATAGTGTCTTTAAACAAGGCAAGCTGGGCTTTTGTTAAATCACGGTTCCTGAATGCAGATGAAAAATGTGTGTAAGCGCCGATGAATTTAAGATTTTCAAGGGAATAGCAGCTGATAGCCTCCTCAACCTGCGAGGGCATAAAGCCGTATCTGCCCATTCCAGTGTCGATTTTCAAATGGCATTTGGTTACAACACCCAACGCCTTTGACACCTTGTTCATAACCTGTGCTGCCTGCAAGGAGCCGATTGTGGCAATGGCGCCGTTTTCGGCAATTATTTTTGCCTCCTCCTCAATGCAGGTGGAGCGCATAACGAGAATATCCTCATCATTCAAAACGCCTTTAAGCTCGGGAATATCGGTAACCTCGGTAACGGCAAAGGTTTTAATGCCGTGCTCAACCAAAATTGCCGTAAGTTCCTTAATGCCAAAGCCGTAGCCGTTTCCCTTAACAACACCTATTACAGGCACGCCCGCCTTTTTTTTGATTATTTCAATGTTTTCGTCCAGTCCGGATTTATCAATTACATATCTGCTCATTATCTGATTTTCTTTAATACCTTTGTTCCGATGTTGTATAAGTTGTAAACAGGCTTGTTGATAACATAATCAAACTCGCCCACAAATTCCTTCATATAGCCGCCAAAGCCGTGCTTAAATCTCCACAAGCCGTAATGGGGATTGTCAGGATTTTGACAGTCGCCGCTGATTCCGCCGAAATCATAAACCTTGCAGCCGCACTCCATGCCCCATTTAATCATTGCCCACTGCAACGCATAGTTGGGGTAAACGTTTCTGTGTGAGTTTGAGGAGGCGCCGTATTGGTATTTCATAACATTTTGACCCCACTTGATTGCAAGGGTGCCTGCAATGGCTTGTCCGTTATAGTAAGCCATATAAAGCCTTGCGTCGTCGGTCATGCAGTCAAGTATTTTTTCAAAATACCACTTGGGTCTTGTGGAAAATCCGTCACGCTCGCCGGTTTCGCTCATGATTCTTACAAAGTCGTCAAGGGCCTCTTTGCCGCAAACCTTTACCTCAACGCCTTTTTTAGGCGCTTTTCTGATTCTGTTTCTGTAATCGCTCTTAAAGGTGAGCATAAGCTCGTCCTCACTTAAGCCGTTGTAATCAAAGCAATATACAAACCTGGGCTGAACATTTTCAAAATCCATGCAGCCGGGGTTAAGCTCCTTAAAGCCCTTTTGCAAAAGATGATTTTTGTATTCCTTATTTTCAACAACAATTTCAGGGTCGATTTTCAGGCAGTATGCCTTGTATTCCTTGCCAAGCTCAAGAATTGCGTTAAACAGCTTGTCAAAGGTGTCAAAATCGTTTTCGTCTGCAACAAAGCCCCTGCATGCATACATAAGCGAGCTTTTAATTATGGGAATGGAACGGATTAAAACCGCTGCAGCGCCTTTAATTTCGCCGTTCTCCTTAAGCATTACCGCTTCCCATTTCCAGGCGGATTTTACCTTTGCCCATTTTGATGAGTGCTGAAAAAGTCCCTTTGGGTGGGACTTGATAAAGTTTTCATATTCTTCAAGGTTATCCTTGTTAACTCTTTCAATCATAGTATAATCTCCCAATGAATATTATTAGTACAATTATATCATAACCCAAAAACATTGTAAAGAAGTTGAGCACTATTCTTTTTATTGACAATTGTCCAATTATAAATTATTATAATAGTATTACTGTATTATGAGGTGGCATTATGTCAGAAAAGTATATTTGGGAGGACCCAATGCGTTTTAAGGTCAACAAGGAGGACGGTCATGCAATCGCCATGCCCTACGACAATGTTGACGCTGCTGTTTCACAGGAGCAATCCCCATACAAGCAAAGCCTTAACGGAATGTGGAAATTCTATTGGCAAAGAGGGCTTGAAAATCAGCCCCAGGGCTTTGAAGAAACAACCTTTGACGATTCCGCTTGGGATGAAATAAAGGTTCCGTCCGTTTGGCAGATGGAGGGTTACAGCGTGCCGTATTATTACGCAAGCACCTTCCCAAGGGCTCTCAGCAGAATGAAATCACAAATTCCGAAAATTGACCATTCAATGCAGGAAATCGGCTTTTACCGTCGCAGCTTTACCGTTGACAAGGCGTGGAGCGACAGAGAAATTTTCTTGCATTTCGGTGCCTGCAAGGCAGCACTTGAGGTTTGGGTTAACGACAACTATGTGGGCTTTTCCACCGGCTCGATGACACCTCACGAGTTTGATGTAACAGATTATATTTCAGACGGCGAAAATATTGTTTGCGCAAAGGTTTACCGTTATGCTGCGTCAACATATCTTGAGGACCAGGATATGTGGTGGCTTTGCGGCATTTATCGTGAGGTATATCTGTTTGCGGAGCCAAAGCTTTGCCTGCGTGACTTTTATGTTAAAACAGATTTGGACGATGAATATAAAAATTCAAATCTTTCACTTGAAATGTATATCAAAAACTATTCCGATACCGATAAGGAAATAACTGTGCAGGCTTCAATCCTTTCCGATACAAATAAAGAACTGCCTATCGGCGAGGTTAAACAGGTTGCAAAGGCAGGGGAGCAAACCACCTTTGCCATGGAGCAGCTTATTAAAAATCCCAAAAAATGGTCTGCTGAGCAGCCCAACCTTTACACCCTTGTTATGGGTGTTGTTTGCAATAACGAGGTTATATGCGCCAAAACTTATGAAATCGGCTTTAAAAAGGTTGAAATTGTGGGGGAAAAAATTTTGTTTAACGGCATGCCCCTTATGATAAGAGGCGTTAACCGCCACGATTTTGACCCGGATAACGGCTGGGCAGTTCCTAAGGAGCGCTATACCCAGGATTTGGATTTAATGAAACAGGCCAATATTAACTCAATAAGAACCTCACACTATCCCGATGACCCTTATTTTTACGAGCTTTGCAACAGATACGGCTTTTATGTTATGGATGAGTGCGATTTGGAGTCCCACGGCGTTCGCCGTAAGGGCGTGCCCGGTTCAAATCCCCTTTGGACAGGATTGGCTGTTGATAAAATGGAGCGCATGGTTCTGCGTGACAGAAACAATCCCTGCATTTTTATGTGGTCGCTGGGCAACGAGGCGGGGGACGGCAGCAACTTTGCCAAAATGAAGGAGGCTGCCCTTAAGCTTGACGATACCCGCCAGTTCCACTACGAGGGCGATTTCGATTTAACCAAGAGCGATGTTATTTCCCGTATGTATCCCGTTGAGGATGTAATGAGAAAGCTGGGCGAAAAAGAGCCTATCACAATCAGCCTCTATGACAATATTGCAAACCAGCTTGCGGCAGATTCAAAGCCCATTACAGCAGAAATGTATAACAAGCCCGTATTGCTTTGTGAATATGCCCACAGCATGGAAAACTCCTTGGGTAATTTCCAAGAGTATATGGATGATTTTGAAAAATACGACAATATGGCAGGCGGCTTTATTTGGGACTGGGTTGACCAGGCTATTCGTGTTACGGATGAAAACGGCGACGAAAACTATGTTTACGGAACCGATTTTGAAAAGGACGAGCCACGCCATTGGTACAGCGGAATAAATACCACCGCTATGACAGGCTCAAACACATATTTTTGCGCCAACGGCGTTATTTCGGCAGATCGTAACCCACACCCTCAGTTTTGGGAGGTTCGCCATGTTTACCAGCCGATTGTTACCACTGCATTTGATGTAACCGTGGGTAGGTTTAATGTGCGCTCACGCTTCTTGTTCACTGATGTTTCGTCATTTAAGTGCAAATGGAAAATTGAGTGCGAGGGCGAGGAAATACAGGCAGGGGAGCTTGATAAGTTTTCACTTGTTCCTTTGCAGGAGGAGTTTATTGATATTCCTTACAACTATTCCGCCCTGCCACAGGATAAGGAATGTGTTTTAACAATTTCGTTCCACACAAAGAAAAAGACCCCGGGCTTAAAGAGCAATGCGGAAATTGCCTTTGACCAATTTGTTTTGGTTGAAACACCCAAGCCGGTTATTTATTCGGCTAATTCAAAGCTTGATTCATACCAAAAGGGCAATTATGTTGAAATAAACGGCGACGGTGTAAGCGTTACCGTTGATAACGGCAAAATAGTTGATTATAAAATTAATGACGAAAGCGTTATTGAATCTCCAATTGCGCCAAACTATTTCAGAGCCCTTACAGATAATGATATTGACTTTTTGAACTTCGTTTCGCCGTTTATAAAACTCCACCCATTTTACAAGTGGAAGCGTGCCACAGCCTCAGTTAAGGCTTTAAAAACATCGGTTGAACCATATTGCGGCGGAATTAAGATTAAATGTGCCCTTTCTGTTTTTGGTATGAAGAACGCTTATGTTTCATATACGGTATATGACGACGGCAGAATTTCCGTTTACCACAGCGCAACACCAAGCTCAGATTTGCTCCGTATGGGCTTTGCCTTTGATCTTGCAAAGGATAAAAGCAACATTGCCTGGTACGGCAGAGGTCCTGCGCCGTCTTATTGCGACAGAAAAACAGGCTACAAAATAGGCAGGTATTCAATGTCTGTTGATAAGTTTGAATATTCGTATATGCGCCCGCAGGAGTCATCAAGCCGCACCGATGTAAGGTGGTTTACCGTTACAGATAAAAAGGGTGCAGGCATTAAGGTTACAGCTTACTATGACAAGCCGGTTATTTTTTCAGCCTTGCCTTACACACCTGTTCAGCTTGACGGCTTTGAGCATATAAACGAAATTAACCGTGATAACAATATTACGGTAACCGTTGATTCAATTCAGCAGGGTATCGGCGGAGATATGCCCGGTCAGGCATTTGTGCGTGATAAATACAGAGTTAAGGGCGGAACAAAGCAATCGGTATCATTCTTGATTGAGGCTGTAAAGTAATAATTAATGAAAAGAGTTTTTGCTCATATTGGCTTTTCGGCAGCATTAACATTGCTGGTGCTTAATTTAACGCCGATGAAGTATGTTCACATAATTACCATAGGGCTGGCGGCGCTACTGCTTGTCAGCCTTGGGTTGCCGAAATTCAGGCAGGCAAAGGTGGTGCCTATTTGCATGGGCGCAGCCTTTTTTGCCTGCCTTGTGCTTTTGGGCGGATATTACGGCAGCGTTCAGCCGCAATTACAGCTGGATGATAAAACTGTGCAAACAGAGTTTTATATTGTTGATGTGCCTGAAATCAGCGAGTCCGGGGATTATATCTACACCGTTAAAACCGTATCAGTTAACCAAAAGGGAGTTCCCCAAAGAATTAAGCTCCGTGTGAGAAGTGAGACTCCTATTAAAGCGTCGCTGTATCAGGTAGTTAAGTCAAATTTAAAGCTCCATGCCATATCCGACAGCTCCTTTGGCTCCTACGGTTATTGGGGCAAGGGAATTTTTATGTCCTCAACCGCCGACGGGTATCAGCTGACCGAAAGCTATGTGAAATCCCCGTGGAAATATGTGCTGCGCCTGAGAACGGATATTATTCGGCAGATTTATGAGAAAATACCAAACGATAACGGCAGCCTGGCTATTGCGCTGGTTACAGGCAACAGGTCGCAGGTGTCAGATGAGGTTTACTCCGCCTTTAAAATCGCAGGAGCAACTCACTTAATGGTTGTCAGCGGTTTTCACTTAACGGTGTTAATCGGCGCAGTTTTGTTTATTCTAAAAAGGCTAAGGGTTAACGACCGAGCCGCCGCATTAATTGCAATTGCTACGGCGATTGTGTGCATCGGCGTTGCAGGCTTTTCAAAATCAGTTATCAGGGCGGCAATAATGACAATTGTTATGCTTATGGGCAATGTGTTTAACAAACGCTCTGACGGCATTAATTCCTTGGGGCTTGCAGTTGCGCTTATTTGCCTGAATCCTTATTCTGTCAGCGATATAAGCATGCTGCTCAGCGTTACCTCCGTAATGTCGCTGTTGATATTAGAGCCTGTTTTGTCAAAACACTTTGGCAATGTTCAAAAGGATAACAAAATACAAGGCTTTGTTGACAGCCTTGCCGCAAAGCTCAGCAGCGGGCTTTCGGTTTCAATTTCAGTTTTGGTTTTCACTCTGCCTGTAATGTATGTTACCTTCGGCTATGTCAGCCTTATAGGCTTGGTTGCAAATATAATTGTTGTTCCCTTGGGCAGCGTTAGCATAATTATTTCTGTTTTGTGCTATGTGTTTTCCAAAATCGGCATATTTACAGGTGCTATTTGCTGGCTTTGCAACGGAATTAACGGAGCGTTGATAGCTGTTGTAAAATTCTTTGCCGGTTTCTCCGGTGCGGTGGTGAATTTGCCCGAAACCGCAGGCTTCGCCATCGCCGGGAGTATGATAATTTTTGCAATTTGCTTTATAACCTGTAAAAAGGAACTGTTTAGGCCTGCTGCCGTGCTTTCGCTTATTTTAGCGGCGGCACTGCTGATTCCCTCGGCGGTCAGCCAAAATAACGGCGCAAGGGTAACGGTCAGCGAAGACGGTGCTGTTGCGGTAATATACCGTGGCAAGGCGGTGGTTTACGGCATTAAAAACAGTAACGATTACTACTGTGTCAGCAGCTTTCTGTTTTCAAACAATTCCGAAATAGATTATATTATTTTTAACGATAAATCAGAGTATGCCTTAAAGCTTGCAAATAAATACGGCTGTAAAAATGCTGTTTGCTCAAATTTTAACGATGACATAATGGAGTGCGAGAACATTGAAAATGTAAGCGTAAGCAACAAATTCACATGCAGGTCAGAGGATTTCTCATTTTCATATTATAAAAATGACAACGTAGAATATTGCATTTTTAATATTAATAATTCTACAATGTGCGTTGGGCTTAACGAAGGCTCAACAATAAATGTTTGCGATAACCGTGTTTATGATACAAATGGCACCGTTAATTTGGATGACGGCGAAGTTATGTATTATTTGCATGGCGACGGTTCGTACAGTGCAAGGAGGATTGATGCATGGCAATAATAGGGGAGGCTGAACTTAAGGAACAGATTAAAACCAACAGCATTTCAAGCGTTTATATGATTTACGGCGAGGAAAGCTACCTTAAGGAATACTATGTTAAAAAACTTAAAAGTGCAGTTGTTGAACCCACCTTTGCCGATTTTAACCTGCACGAGTATGAGGGCAGGGATACCTCAATTAACGAGATTTTGCAGGATGCAGAAATGCTCCCCATGATGGCGGAGCGCTCGTTTTTGCTGGTGCACGATTATCCCCTTGACAAATCCGCAGGGGATATGAACGAGCTTAAGGAATTCTTTAAGGATGTTCCCGACACCTGCGTACTTGTTTTTTGGTTTGACAGCATTGAGGTTGACCAAAAGAAAAATTCAAAGTGGAAAACCATTATCAAGCACTTTGAAAAGGCAGGCAATGCCGTGTGCATTGATAAAAAAACCGAGGGCGAGCTGGTAAAACTTTTGGTAAGCTATGCAAAAAGGCACAAGTGTGCGCTGGACGCCCGGGGCGCAAGATACCTTGTTTCAGTTGTGGGAAATGATATGAAAATATTGTTTAACGAGCTTGATAAAATGTGCTCCTATTCCCAAGACGGTATTATTTCCAAGGAAATAATAGACAGGCTTGCCACAAAAAGCCTTCAGGCAAAGGTGTTCGATTTGTCAAAAAACATTTTAAACGGCAACAGCGACGGTGCCTATACCATACTTAATAACCTGTTGGCGCAAAAGGAATCTGAAATTGCGATTATGTCGGTTATTTCCTCCTGCTATATTGATATGTACCGTGTTAAGTGTGCCAAGGCGGCAGGGGAAAGCGAAATGAATGTGGGCGAATATTTTTCCTACCGTGGCAGGGAATTTCTGCTTCGCAATGCGGCAAGGGATTCAAGAAATGTCAGCTTTGAGGGGCTCAGGCAGGCAATTGATGTGCTTTCATGGGCAGATGAGCTTTTAAAATCCGCCACAATTGAAAAAAGAGTGGTTTTGGAGGAAACTATCGCCAAACTGCTTATGTTGAGGAACAAATAATGAGTGATAAGCTTAAAATTTCACAGGCGGTTATTGTTGAGGGCAGGTATGATAAAATCAAGCTTTCCAATATAATAGACGCCTTTATTATTGAAACAAACGGCTTTTCCGTTTTTAAGGATAAGAAAAAGCTTTCCTTTATAAAACGGATTGCCAATGAAAGGGGAATTATAATTTTTACCGATTCTGACCATGCAGGCTTTATGATAAGAAATTATATATCGTCCGGCGTTCCCAAGGATAAAATAATCAACGCCTATATTCCCGATGTTTACGGCAAGGAAAGCCGCAAAGCCAAGCCCTCAAAGGAGGGTAAGCTTGGGGTCGAGGGTATGACCCGTGATGTGATATTGCAGGCTCTTAAAATGGCTAATGTTAATTTCAGCCAAGGGGAAAACTCGGACCCGGTTACAAATTACGATTTGTTTGCCCTTGAACTGTCAGGCACGCCTAATGCAAAGCAAAACAAAAAAGAACTGCTTTCAAGGCTTAATTTACCGGAGTTTCTTTCAACCAATTCGTTGATAACCTATATTAATAGCTCAATGAGCAGGGCGGATTTTCTCGCCCTTGCAAATGAAATAAAGGTTGGCAGCGATAGATAATGTTTAAAAAGGGTGCAACCGAACACATCGGTTGCACCCTTTTGTTAGTATATGCATTAATCAATTGTTACTATTTTGCTTGCCTGCTCTTTTCCGCAGGGGCGCACCGGGTTAAAGCCCAGGTTGTAAATATCCGTAAACAGGCATTCCTGCTTATAAAGCCGCTGCACATTTTCATCATAGTTAAAAACGTCGCTGTATTTGCAAATAACGGGCAATTCGGCGGTTTTTTTCATTTCGCCCAAAAGCTGCCTGCCTGCGCTGTTAAAGCCTAAAATATGCAAATATCGGGGCTGTGGTTCTGCTTTGCCGTCAATTGACAAAAATGCCCTTAAAATAATTCTTCTTATTCTTGAATGGGTGTAGCGCTTTGTTTTGATATTATCATAAAGCTCCTCAAGGCTTGACGCTGTTTTTACCGCTTGAACAATTCTGTTTTCAAGGCCCTCGCTCACATCGTCGATTTTCTTAAAGTCCTCCGCAGTCATTGACCTTAGCTTGTATAAAACGGCGCTTTCGCAGTTTTTAAGACTTGCAATCTCGTTTGGGCTTAAATGCTTTCTTATTTCTGATGCGCTGTATTCCTCATCGTCGGTATCGTGACCCTTTCCTATCCGCTTTACCGCATAGGGCTTAAGGCTTGTGCAGGTCAGGTATTCAATCGCCAAAATGTTGTTGGGGCTGTCAAGCAGGGGGGAATCAATAACCTCACGCCTTGCACGAGGGTAGGAAACGCCGCTTTTAAGTTGCGCCTTTATTTCCTCGTCCTTTTCAATTATTTCCTTGGAAATATTAAGCAGCTCGTCGGTATTATCACATTCCGCCCCAAAGGCAATGCCTTGGCAGATGCCTGTTGCCTCAAGTATCTCAACGCCTGCCCTTGCAAAGCCCTGTGCCGAGAGGGTGGAGCATACCGTCGGTATTTCAATTACCAAATCGGCACCATTTTCCAATGCGACCCTTGCCCTTTGGTATTTGTCATAAACCGCCATTTCGCCACGCTGCACAAAATTTCCGCTCATGGCGCATATTATTTTATTGTCGTCTTTTTTTACACTGTCAATCAAGTGCTTGTGACCCTTGTGAAAGGGGTTAAATTCGCAAATAATGCCCAAATTCATAAAAAATACCTTTTTTCAGTAGTTTTCCCTTGACAATTTATATTTATATATTATATTATATAAAATGTAATATAATATTTCAAGTATGGAGGAAACATTTTGAAGATTTTAGTAATAAATTGTGGCAGCTCCTCTCTCAAATATCAGCTTATGGATATGTCAGACGAGTCTGTCCTTTGCAGCGGTGCTATTGAAAGAATAGGCCTTCCGATCAGCGGCGGCGAGGAAAATGTAATCATTAAGCTTAACGGCGAAAAGCACACTTATGATAAGGAACTTCTTACTCATACAGACGCTTTCAACGAGGTTAAGCACATCCTTTCCGAAAGCGAGTACAAGGTTGTTGACAGCTTTGATGAAATTGACGCTATCGGCCACAGAATCGTTCAGGGCGGCGCTCTTTACAGCCAATCTGTTTTGGTTGACGAAAAGGTTGCAGAGGGTGTTAAGTCACTTGCTCCCTTGGCTCCGTTACATACACCGGCAAATATTCAGGGCTATGAGGCTTGCCTCAGCGTAGTTGGCCCGTCGGTTCCCCAGGTATTTGTATTTGATACCGCATTTCATTCAACAATGCCGCCAAAGGCATATATGTATGCGCTCCCTTATGAATACTATGAAAAGTACGGCATCCGCCGCTACGGCTTCCACGGCACATCACACAAGTTTGTTTCAAACAGAGTTGCCGAAAGAATGGGTAAGGACATCAGAGATCTTAAAATCATTACCTGCCACCTTGGCAACGGCTCCTCAATCGCAGCCATCAGCCACGGCAAGGTTGTTGATACCTCAATGGGCTTTACACCCCTTGACGGCTTTATGATGGGCACACGCTCAGGCGGAGTTGACCCCTCAGCTGTAACATATATTATGAAGCAGGAAAACTTAACTCCCGACGAGATGGATGCTGTGCTTAACAAAAAATCAGGCGTTTCGGCTATTTCAGGCGTTTCATCTGACGACAGAGATATTTGCGCCGCTCAAAACGAGGGCAACGAAAGAGCAACCCTTGCACACGAGATGCAGGCTTATGAAATTGCAAAGTTCATAGGTTCATACATTGCCGCAATGAACGGCGTTGACGCTATCGTATTTACAGGCGGTATCGGCGAAAACGGCTTCTGGCTCCGTTCAAAGGTTTGCTCATATTTGGGCTATATGGGCGTTAGCATTAACGAGGCTCTCAACCAGCAAACCGTTAAGGGTGCAGAGGCTGAGCTTTCAAACAGCGACGACCGAGTAAGAGTATTTGTTCTTGCAACCAACGAGGAGCTTATGATTGCCCGTGACACACAAAAAATCGTATCCGAGCTCAAAAAATAACTTTTGTAAGTAATTTTTTATATAGAATCAAGCAAAGGAGGAGAAAGCAATGCCTGAAATTAAGTATGAAATCACTGAGCATTTAGGTGTTATCTCTGAAACAGCAAGAGGCTGGACAAGAGAAGTTAACATGATTTCATGGAACGGTCGTGAGCCTAAGGTTGACGTTAGAGATTGGTCACCCGAGCACGACAAAATGAGCAAGGGCTTAACCTTTACTAAGGAAGAGCTTATCGAGCTTACAAAAATTGCAGAAAAACTTTAATTCTATTAATGTTCTAAAAAAGGGCAACTGCTTTAGTTGCCCTTGCAATTTTGTAAAGCATATTGCGTATTAACGATATTATATTTTGCGTTTAAGCGTGGAATTGAGGTATATATTAAAATGGAATGGACATCTTTAAACGATTTAAGAGAAAAATATCTTTCTTTCTTTGAAAGCAAGGGGCATTTAAGATTGCCTTCCTTTTCTCTTGTGCCAAACGGGGATAAAAGCCTTCTTCTTATCAACTCCGGCATGGCACCTATGAAAAAGTATTTTACAGGCGAGGTTACTCCACCGAAATCAAGGGTTACCACCTGCCAAAAATGTATTCGTACACCCGATATTGAGCAGGTTGGTAAAACCGCCCGTCACGGCACATTTTTTGAAATGCTGGGCAATTTCTCTTTTGGCGATTATTTCAAGAAGGAGGCTACTGCCTGGGCTTGGGAATTTTGCACCAAAGTGCTTGAAATGCCAATAGATAAGCTTTATGTTACAATTTACGAAAATGACGATGAAGCATTTGAGATTTGGACAAAACAAAACGGCGTTGACCCCTCACACATAGTTCGCCTTGGCAAGGAGGATAATTTCTGGGAGCACGGCTCAGGTCCCTGCGGCCCCTGCTCGGAGATTTATTTTGACCGTGGCGAAAAATACGGCTGCGGCTCTCCAGATTGCGGCCCCGGCTGCGAGTGCGACAGATATACTGAATTTTGGAACAATGTTTTCAGCCAGTTTGACAACGACGGCAACGGCAATTATTCAGAACTTAAGCAAAAGAATATTGATACCGGCATGGGTCTTGAAAGGCTTGCTTGCATTATGCAGGGCGTTGATAATATTTTTGAGGTTGATACCGTTCAAAACACAATGAACAAAATTACCGAAATTGCAGGTGTTCACTACCACGATGACGCTAAAAACGATGTATCCCTTCGTGTTATTACAGACCATGTTCGTTCATCAACCTTTATGATTGGCGACGGCGTAATCCCGTCAAATAACGGCAGGGGCTATGTTCTCCGCCGTCTTATCCGCAGGGCGTGCCGCCACGGCAGGCTTTTAGGCGTTAACGAGCCGTTCCTTTACAAGGTTTGCGACACTGTAATTGATGATAATAAGGTTGCTTATCCCGAGCTTAATGATAAAGCAGAGCTTATCAAAAAGGTTATCCTTTCTGAAGAAGAGAGTTTTGGCAAAACCATTGATGCAGGCCTTGCTCTTTTGGATGAATATATTTCAAAAACAGAGGGCACGGTATTTTCAGGAGAGGATGCATTTAAGCTTAACGATACCTTTGGCTTCCCCCTTGATTTAACCAAGGATGTTCTTGAAGAAAAGGGAATGACCGTTGACGAGGATAGGTTCAACGAGCTGCTTGCAAATCAAAAAGCAACTGCCCGTGCCGCTCGTAAGGATGCCGGCGCAGACGCTTGGAAAGGCTCATCTGTTAAGATTGACGCTGAGGCAACCGAATTTGTTGGCTATACCGATTTTGAGGCGAGTGCAAAGGTGCTTGCAATAATCAATGCAGACGGCGAGCTTGTAAATATGCTGGGCGCAGGCGAAGAGGGAACGGTTGTTCTTGATAAAACTCCGTTTTACGCATTAAGCGGCGGCCAGGTGGGCGATACAGGTCTTATCGGCAACGATGACAATGCTTTTGCCGTAAGCGATACCGCTAAAAATGCAGATTTAATTTATCTTCACAAGGGCAAGGTTACCAAGGGCGTTATTTCCGTTGGAGATACTGTTGACGCCAAGGTTGATGTTGAAAGAAGAAAGGCAATTATGCGCAACCATACTGCCGCTCATTTACTCCAGGCCGCACTCCGTAAGGTTTTGGGCACTCATGTCGAGCAGGCAGGCCAGCTTGTTAACGAAAATGAAGTTCGCTTTGACTTTACTCACTTTAACCCAATGACAGAAGATGAAATTAATCAGGTTGAGGCAATGGTAAATGACTTTATTATGCAAACCCAGCCTGTTGAAATGAAGGAAATGCCCATTGAAGAGGCTAAGAAAATGGGCGCTATGATGCTGTTCGGCGAAAAGTACGGCGATGTTGTTCGTGTTGTTAAGGCAGGGGATTTCTCAACAGAATTCTGCGGCGGCACACATGTTGCCAACTCCGGTCAATTGGGTCTTTTCAAAATTATAGGCGAGGCGTCTGTTGCAGCGGGCGTAAGAAGAATTACGGCGGTAACAGGCTACGGCGTGTTGGATATTATGCATAATAACGATAAGGTTATTGCAAATGTTTCTTCAACCCTTAAGTGCAGCGAGGCTGATGTTGAAGAAAGGGTAAGCGCTCTTTCCGCTCAGTCAAAGGCACAGGAAAAGGAGATTGTTAACCTTAACGCAACCATTACAAAGCTTAAGAGCGCAGATATGTTCTCAAATCCCGAAAAGGTTGGGGAGCTTGAGGTATTTACCGCCCGTGTTGACGGTTCAACACCTGACGCTCTCCGTTCAATGGGCGATGACCTTAAGGCTGCCAACGACAATGCAGTTGCAATTATTGCAGGCGCTAACGGCGAAAAGGCAACAATTGTTGCAGTATGCGGTAAAAATGCCGTAAAGACAGGCGTTAAGGCAGGCGATGTTGTTCGTGAGGTCGCAAAACTTGCAGGCGGCGGAGGCGGCGGACGCCCCGATTCTGCTATGGCAGGCGCAAAGGATGTTTCAAAGCTTGACGACGCTGTTGCTGCAACAGTTGATATAGTTAAAAATATTGTTCAGTAAAGGAGTATTGCTATGTGCGTTTTTTGTGAGATAGTAAACGGTAACATTCCCTCAACCAAGGTTTATGAGGATGATATGATGCTTGCCTTTAAGGATTTGAACCCGGTTGCACCGGTACACATTCTTTGCGTGCCTAAGGAGCATATTGATTGCGTTAACGATATTAATGCCGATAACAGCAAATATGTTGCTCACATTTTTGAAAAAATGCCCGAAATCGCAAAATCACAGGGCATTACATCATACAGAATAATTAATAACTGCGGCGCTGATGCAGGTCAAACGGTAATGCACCTACATTTCCACCTTATCGGCGGCACTGAGTTAGGGGAGGGCTTAATATGAGCAAGGAATATTATGAACTTGAAATTGCAGGCTTAAAGCGCAAGCTGCAAAAGTTTTCCGTAAGCGACAAGCTTGACATTGCGGCGTTTATTTTGTTCGGCGATGTTGAATTAACTCAGGCCTGCGCCGAGGCGCTCCTAAAAAAGGCACCTGATTTTGATTACATAGTAACTCCCGAGGCAAAATCAATTCCTCTTGCATACGAAATGAGCCGTATCAGCGGCAAAAGATACATTGTTGTTCGCAAGGGCGTAAAGGTTTATATGGACAGACCCGAAAAGGTTTCCGACCAATCAATTACCACCCAAAAAGAGCAGGCTTTGTATTTGGGCCATGAGGAGGGCGATTTGCTTGACGGCAAAAAGGTTCTTATCGTTGACGATGTTGTGTCAACAGGCGGCAGCCTTGCAGCTGTTAAGGAGCTTCTTGCAAAGTTCAATGCAAATGTTGTAGCCTCCTGCTTCCCGGTTGCAGAGGGCGATGCTGCCTACAGAGATGATATTATCTATCTTTCAAAACTGCCTTTGTTTTTTAAATAATATTTTACAATAAACAGGACATCCTATTTTTAGGATGTCTTTTTTATTGGAGTGATATTGTGAAAAAATATGACGAACGCAAGGTTGCCCTGGTGGGCTGCGGCATGGTGGGCATGAGTTTTGCTTATGCCATGCTTAATCAAAATATCTGCAATGAGCTTGTGCTTATTGATATTAATAAGGAGCGCACAAAGGGCGAGGCAATGGATTTGTCACAGGGCTTGCCCTTTGCCCCAACTTCAATGACTATTTATTCCGGGGATTACAGCGATTGCTCAAATGCCGATGTGGTTGTAATTTGTGCAGGCGCACCACAGCTGCCTAACGAAACAAGGCGTGATTTGCTGCAAAAAAACTATAAGGTGTTCAAATCAATAGTCAACCCCATCGTTGAAAGCGGCTTTGACGGGGTGTTTTTGGTTGCATCAAACCCTGTTGACATTATGACCCAGCTTGTTTATGAGCTTTCGGGATTTCCCTCCGGCAGAGTTTTGGGCTCGGGCACATCACTTGATTCGGCACGCCTGCGCCACAGCATGAGCGATTATTTTAAGGTTAACCCACGCAATGTTCACGCCTATGTTATCGGCGAGCACGGCGACAGTGAGTTCGTTGCCTGGTCACAAGCCTCAGTGTCGGTTAAGCGCCTTGACGAAATGGCGACCATTTATGCAAATTTGTATGACGATATGGATAAAATAGCTGTTGAGGTTAGGGACAGCGCCTATGAAATAATTAATGCCAAGGGCGCAACCTATTATGCAATCGGAATGGTGCTTGCAAGGCTTACCCGTGCCATTTTGTTTGATGAAAACAGTATCTTTTCGGTTTCCGCATACTTAAAGGGAGAGTATGGAGAAAAGGGAATATACATCGGCGTACCCAGCATAGTTAACCGCTGCGGCGTTCGCCAGGTGGTGGAAATGAAATTATCTGATGAGGAGCAGGAAATGTTTAAGCGCTCCTGCGATGTTTTACGGCAAATGCTGCGAGAAATTGAATTAGGCTAAAAAATAAAAGGTGGCTTTAGCCACCTTTTATATGTTTCGTTTTATGCTGTTATCTTGGCAAAATGCTTTCTAAAAATTCGCCGACCCTTGCCTTGTCCTGCATATTAAGCTGCCTTAATTTCATAACAAAAAGTTTTTCGTCGTTTTGCAGCTCTCCCAAATAATTATCGCCGTAAATATGCTCGTTATACGTGCCCGGGCTTGCAACCTTAAGCTTCGATACCGTGGGGGCAGGGCTTTCTGTGCCCATTAATCCTTCAATGCTTACGCCGTAAACCTGAGCGATTTTTAACAGCATTGCGGGCTTGGGAGAACTCCTTCCGGTTTCCCATGAACGATAAGTGCTGGCATCCTTAACGGTTAAAGCCTCTGCCACTTCTTGCTGTGTAAGGCCGCATTTTTTACGCAGAGCAATAATGTTGTTTTTTATATTCAATTTTATTTGCTCTTCAAAAGTCATAATTTATTCCCTCATCGACAATATATTACAATTATACACATATTTCAGCAATTAATCAAGCACAATCTTAATATGTAAATTATTACAATTGCCTCCTTTTGTTTGACAACAATATTACAAAATGTTATCATATCAATATAATTCAACAAATTTTACGGAGCTTATAAATATGAAAAAATTTTTATCAATTCTGCTTTCTGCGGTTGTGATAGCAACATCACTTTCGGCGTTTGCCCTTACGGCGCAAGCAGCAACCTCATATGAAACACAACTAAAAAAAGCCGGCTTTACCGACAGTTACATTGCTGATTTGGTAGCTTTACATAAAAAATATCCCAATTGGAAGTTTGTACCCTTTGTAACCGGCCTTAATTGGAGCGCCGCCGTTGCAGGAGAGCGTTCCTCCCACTCAAAGCAGCTTATTCAAAAGCAGTCGGGCTTAAGCAGCAGTTATTATTGCAATTGCTCCTCCTGCTACAAAAACGGCAATTATGTTATTCAGGAGGGATCAAGCTGGGTTTCTGCATCAAAAACCGCTGTTGAATATTATATGGACCCACGCAACTTTTTGGATGAAAAGCATATCTTTCAGTTTGAGTCAACCTCTTATGACAGCTCACAGACCCAATCGGGCGTTGAGTCGATTATTTCATCAACCTGGATGAAAAATGCGTATATCTATTATCACACAACAAGCGGCTCACAGGCATATTATACCTCAAACGGCAGCAAGGTTAAGTATTCTGCCGCAATTATAAAAGCCGCAAAAAACAGCGGAATGAGCGCATATTATCTCGCCTCTAAAATTGTGCAGGAGGTTGGCGGCTCCTCTGCCTCTGCAACAGGTGCAAGCGGCCAAAAATCCCCGTTTTTGGGCATGTATAATTACTATAATATCGGCGCTAACTCTGCGGGCATTCAAGGGCTTGAATGGGCTTCCGGCTTTTTAAAGACAACAAGCAAAACCACCCTTTATTCGGATTATGATTCATCTGCAAAAAAGGGAACAGGCACAAAAACCGCTGTTTCTGAAGGTCAGTATATGTCATACATTTCAACCTCGGGCAGCTACTATAAGGTAAGGCTTTATACAGTAAGCGGTATCAGCTACACTGCCGGTAAGGTGGGCTATGTGCCAATCAGCGCACTTAGGACAACCTATTTTAATTACGGCAGACCGTGGACAAACCCTTATAAATGTATTTATAATGGCGCAGAATATATTGCAAATTCATTTTCTTCCTACCAAAACACAGGATATTTGCAAAAATTTAATGTTAACTCAAAGTCGGGCAAGCTTTACAGCCACGAGTATATGGCAAATGTTCAGGCGGCAGCAGCCGAGTCTGTAACCACCTATAAGGCTTATAACAGCGCAGGCATTTTGGCATCCTCAAAGGTGTTTTATATCCCTGTGTTCAAAAATATGCCCCACGATTCAAGCGATAACAATTCAAATAACAATAATACCGACGATACGGATTCAACCAAGGTAAGCAAGCTTACTCTGCAAAGCAGAACTACTACGAGCCTGACCTTCAGTTGGAACGCAGTAAAGGGCGCTAAAAAATATTATATCAGCATTACAAATGTTGCCAGGGGAACTACCTTTGACAAAACCGTAACCACAAATTCGGCAAGTCTTAACAATCTTACCGAGGGATACAGCTATGCTGTTAAGGTTAGGGCATACACCTCCGACGGCTGGCAGCCCTATTCAAACACAAACACCAAGCACACCCTGCCGGCTAAGGTAACGGGTGTAAAATCAACTGCAACCACAGCCACCACGGTTTCATTAAGATGGAACGAGGCTTACGGCGCAAGCGGATATTATATTTATGAATATTCCGGCGGTAAGTATAAGCGTGTTATGACCGTCAGCGGCGGCAGTAAAACCTCTGCCAAGGTGCTCAGCCTTTCAACAGGGGCAAAGCACAGGCTTTGCGTTGCTGCCTATGTGTCAGACGGTGCAACAAGCGCAGGTGCAAAAAGCTCACTTGTAACAGGCGTTACCAAGCCCTACAAGGTTGCAAATTTAAAACTTTCATCTCCTGCCGCAACTAAGCTTAAAGCATCATGGAAAAAGAATTCGGCAGGCGTCAGCGGCTATCAAATTTCCTATTCAAGGGACAGCAAGTTTAACAATGTTGTTGCCACCAAAAATATAACCTCCCCGTCAACCGTAAGCTATGTGGGCAAAAATTTCACAAAGGGCGTTACGTATTACATCAGGGTAAGGGCTTATGTTACCGTTGACGGCAAAAATTATTACGGCGCCTGGAGCGACGCTAAATCAGTAAAATCTAAGTAATTAATTTTGTTTCCCTTGTAAAGGAAGCTGAATGCGAGTCTGCGAGCAGACTAAGGGATTAGGCAAATTTGTGCGTTTTAGCGTTACAAATCCCTCCACCACGCAAGGCGGCAAGCGTATTTTGTCACGCAGAGTGTGGTTTAATTGCATTTAAGTAAACCCTATTTACAAACAAAAAGCACTTGGCTTAGCCAAGTGCTTTTTACTTTTAATCTTTGTCGATATAAGCGCCCATATTGGTGCAAATAATTGAAAATCTGCCGTATTTATAGAATGCGTTGATTCCCTCATACTCGCCCACATCGCTGACGGTAAAGTTACTTTTGTCAATTTTTCTGACCTTTTTGCCGTCGCAGCAAACGTACACAAAATCGTCGTCATCCGAAATAAACTCGGGGTTAACGAAGGTGTCTGCATCGTTTGAGCCTACCCTTATATCAACATTTAATGTTTCGGCGCTGTATCTTATTACGCAATTTTCATCCTTGCAACAGCTCCAAAAATATTCCTTGTCGCCTGCCAAACCGTAAACGATTGAGTCGTTATAACTTAATGTGTCGTTCCATTGCAGCTTTCCCTGATTGTCAAACAAGCCTGCCTGGCCGTTAGGGAACATAACAAGGCAATTTCGGTTTTGCAGGGTCAGTGCGTGGCACTGTATGTAATTTGTTACATTGTTTGAAATCGCTTCGTAAGCCGAGCCGAATTTTTTTAGCAAATATGCGCTTTTTGTGATGGCTTCCTTTTCGCCGTTATCAAAGTTTAAAACAAAGTAGCCTGCCTTAAACTGTGTAAAATCACCGAAAGGTTTTTTCTCAACAAAAATGGCTTTGTTATCTGCGTATTTTATAATATCAATTATCTCTCTGTTACTAATTTTTACCAAGGTAATCATCCTTTGTGTTTAGATTTTCAGCCCTCTAAAGCAGATTTTCCTTGCTCTGCGTTTGTAAGAAAGCTGAGTGTCATAAGGCTGTCGGTCAAATGAATGTTTTCAACCAAAACCTCGGGGTGAGCCATAGCAATATCGTAATTTGAAAAATTCCAAAAGCTTTTAATTCCAAGCTTGCAAAGAGTATCTGTAAGCTCCTTCATATCATTTGAGGGAATACAGATTATTGCACAAACAGGGGAGTTATCAATGCAAAAATTTTCAAGGTAATCAATGTGCCTTACAGGAATACCGTGAACAATTTTGCCTGAAATCGCTTCGTTTTTATCAAAAATTCCAACAAGCTTAAAGCCGCTTTGCCGTGTGAAGATTTTTGAGGCAACCGCCTTGCCAAGGTTACCGGCACCGATTAAAATCGCCTTAACATCGTTGTTAACGCACAAAATATCGCCGATTTTGTTATAAAGCTCCGGAACATTGTAGCCGTAGCCCTGCTGGCCGAATCCGCCAAAGCAGTTAAAGTCGTGTCGAATTTGGGAAGCGGTTAAGCCCATTCTTTCGGCAAGCTCCTTTGAGCTTATTCTGACAATGCCGTTTTCCTTAAGATTTTCTAAAAATCTGTAATAGCGAGGCAGTCTTTTAATAACAGATATTGAAATTTCATTTTTATCCATTTCGTCACCACTGATTTTTTACTTAAATTTACCGATTATTTTGTCATTTCGGTAATGGTTTCCATTACATAATCGCCGAATTCATCGCAGGTGCAGCCTGTGTCACGGCCTGTGATAACAAGCTTCTTCTCCTCAAACATGCACTTGTCAAGGGCAGCCTCAAGAGCGTTTGCCTGCTTTTGGTAGCCGATGTGTGAAAGCAGCATTACTGTTGCTCTGAGCATTGAGCATGGGTCTGCATACTTGCCCCTGCCTTCGGTAATCATTCTCGGTGCTGAACCGTGAATAGCCTCAAACATAGCGTATTTTTTACCGATGTTAGCTGAGCCTGCTGTGCCTACGCCGCCCTGGAACTCTGCTGCCTCGTCGGTAATAATATCGCCGTAAAGGTTTGGCAAAACAAATACTTTAAAGTCCTTTCTTCTTGCAGGGTCAATAAGCTTTGCGGTTGTAATGTCAATGTACCAGTCGTCTGTTACAATGTCAGGATACTCTGCACCGATTGCCTTTGCGGTGTTGAGGAACTTACCGTCGGTTGTTTTGATAATGTTTGCCTTTGTAATGATTGAAACCTTGCCCTTGTTGTTCTTTTTAGCATAATCGTAAGCAAGCTTTGCAATTCTCTCGCAGCCCTCTTGTGTTGCAACTGTAAAGTCAACTGCCAGGTCGTCTGTAATGTTAACGCCGTGTGAGCCTACTGCGTAGCCGCCCTCAGTGTTCTCTCTGAAGAAGGTCCAGTCGATGCCCTCCTCAGGAACCTTAACAGGTCTGAGGTTTGCAAAAAGGTCAAGCTCCTTTCTCATTGCAACATTGGCTGATTCAACATTCGGCCAGCCGTCGCCCTGACGAGGAGTTGTTGTTGGGCCCTTAAGAATAACATTGCAAGCCTTAAGTTCCTCAAGTACATCGTCGGGGATAGCCTTTAAGCACTTTGCTCTGTTTTCAATGGTAAGGCCGTCAATTACCTTAAATTCTACCTTGCCTGAGGCAACCTCGTCCTTCAAAAGAAACTCGATTACTCTTTGGCTCTCCTTAGTGATGATGGGGCCGATACCGTCGCCGCCGCAAATGCCGATAACGATTTTGTCAAGTGCCTGATAGTCGGTAAAGTCCTTGTCTGCCTTAATTTTTTTAGCACGCTCAAGCTGTGATTCCATTAATGCACGGAATTTTTCACAAGCTTCGTCTATTGCTTTCTTTTCTTCAAGTTCTGCCATAGTTGTAACTCCTTAAACTTTATTTGTTCATTTCTCTTGTGTAATCAAGAAGACCGCCGCAAAGCAGCATTGCTCTTTGGCGCTGTGAAAGGTGTGAGGAATCAAGTTTGTATTCCTCGCCCTTTGTGATATTCTTCAAAACAACCTGCTTGTTGTTTTCAATGCAGTCACGAATGTTTGTAAGCTCAAGCTCATCCATTTGGTCGATTTTATCGTAATCCTCTTCGTTTTCAAAGGTAAAGGGAAGGATGCCTGCGTTAACAAGGTTTGCAACATGGATGCGGGCAAAGCTCTTGGTAATAACAGCCTTTACGCCAAGGTAAAGGGGAACAAGTGCGGCATGCTCTCTTGATGAGCCCTGGCCGTAGTTTGCACCGCCGATAATAAAGCCTTTGCCCTCTGCCTTAATTCTTTCAGGGAAGGTTTCGTCGCATACGCCGAAACAGTATTGTGAAAGATGAGGAATGTTTGAACGGTAGGGAAGAATTTTTGCACCGGCAGGCATAATGTGGTCGGTAGTGATATTGTCGCCAACCTTAAGCACAGCCTTTGCTTTTAATTCTGCAGGAAGTGGCTCGGTTTTCGGGAAAGGCTTAATGTTAGGGCCACGAAGAACCTCAACATTAACTGCTTCCTCAGGTGTAGCCGGTGCCTCAATCATATTGTCGTTAACAACAAAGTGCTCAGGCATTTTAATTTCAGGTGCCTCGCCCAAATCTCTCGGGTCGGTAAGGTAGCCTGTAAGAGCAGACGCAGCAGCAACTTCAGGGGATACAAGGTAAATCTTGCCGTCCTTTGTGCCTGAACGTCCCTCAAAGTTCCTGTTAAAGGTTCTGAGCGATACGCCGCCGCTGTTGGGGCTTTGACCCATGCCGATGCAAGGACCGCATGCAGATTCAAGGATTCTTGCGCCTGCACTGATCATATCTGAAAGAGCGCCGTTTAATGCAAGCATATTAAGCACCTGCTTTGAGCCGGGAGCAATACATAACGATACGCTGGGGTCAACGGTCTTGCCCTTAAGAATTGAAGCAACCTTCATCATATCAACATAGGATGAGTTTGTGCATGAACCGATTGCAACCTGGTCAACCTTAATTTTGCCGATTTCGTCGGTTGTTTTAACCTTATCGGGCATGTGCGGGCATGCAGCCATAGGTGTAAGCGAGCAAAGGTCAATGTCAATAACCTCGTCATACTCTGCATCGGGGTCTGGGAGAATTTCTGTCCAGTCGTTCTCTCTGCCTTGAGCCTTAAGAAATGCAAGTGTGATTTCATCCGATGGGAAAATAGATGTGGTTGCACCAAGCTCTGCGCCCATGTTTGTGATAGTTGCACGCTCGGGAACGGAAAGAGTTTTAACACCCTCGCCTGCGTATTCGATAATTTTGCCTACGCCACCCTTAACGCTCATAATGCGCAGAACCTCAAGGATAACATCCTTTGCCGATACCCAAGGCTTAAGGTAGCCTGTAAGGTTAATTTTTGTCATTTTAGGCATTGGAATGTAATATGTTCCACCACCCATTGCAACAGCAACATCAAGGCCGCCGGCACCCATAGCAAGCATGCCGATACCGCCGCCTGTGGGGGTGTGGCTGTCAGAGCCGATTAAGGTTTTGCCCGGAATACCGAATCTTTCAAGATGAACCTGGTGGCAAATACCGTTGCCCGGCCTTGAAAAATAAATGCCGTGCTTTTTGGTAACGGTTTGAATGAACCTGTGGTCGTCTGCGTTTTCAAAGCCTGTTTGAAGTGTGTTGTGGTCAATGTAAGCTACACTGCGCTCTGTTTTAACACGGTCAACACCCATGGCCTCAAATTCAAGGTAAGCCATAGTGCCGGTAGCGTCCTGTGTAAGAGTTTGGTCAATGCGAAGACCGATTTCGCTGCCGACCTTCATTTCGCCCTCTACAAGGTGAGCCTTAATAAGCTTTTGAGCTAATGTAAGTCCCATAATTTAAACCTCCTGTGAATACAAGTAAGTAATTATATAACAAACTTGTGAAAAAATTTAACAAAGTTATTTTAAAGCATAACATTCAGAAAGTCAACCGATTATCAATAATGTTACAGTTTTTTAATATATAATTTATGAACGGTTAAATGCAAAAATAAAAAGGGGCAGTCGCCCCTTTTATCTTAATCCTCAATTCCCAATATTCCGCCTGCCTCGCCGCTGTCCAGCGATTCAACATTGCGCAAATTCTTTTGAATAATGCTGTTTCTGTGGTCTGCCTCGTCAAGCACCTTGCCTGCCTCGTCAACCTTTTTCTTTGCCTTTGCCAAAAGGTCGCCGAATTTGTCATATTGTGCCTTTGCGGCACCCAAAACCTTCCAAACCTCGGTGGCTTTTTGGTTAATTGCGATCGACCTAAAGCCCATTGCCAGCGAGTTAAGCAGGGCGGTAATGGTGCTTGGCCCTGCCACCATAATGCCCTCTGCCTGCAGCTTTTCCGCAACAGCGCCGCTGCCGCTCATTATCTCGGCATATAAACCCTCGGTTGCAAGATACATAATTGCAAAGGGCGTGGTTTCCGGGGTGGAAATGTAGTTCTTTATAGCCTTGCCTTCTCCTAAAACTCTTTGCTCCAGTGCCTTTTTAGCCTTTGCAAGAGCCTCAATGTCGCCTGCCTCAGAGGCCTCCTGTAGCCTTGCATAGTCCTCCATCGGGAATTTCGAGTCAACAGGCAGCCAAGTTATGCTGTCGCCCTCGGCACTGGGAATTTTAACTGCAAATTCAACCTGACCGTTGTATTTGGGGTTGGTTTTAACATTGGTTTCATACATGTTCGGTATGGTTTGGTCAAGAATGTTGCCCAGCTGAACCTCCGCCCAGGTGCCCCTTGCCTTAACATTGGTTAAAACCCTGTTTAAACCCTTTACATTGTCTGTAACGCCGGAGGAAAGCTCTTTCATTTCTCCAAGGGATTTATATACATCCTGCAATTGCTTTGATACCTGCTCAAACGATGCATTAATGCGCTTGTTCAGTGTTTCGGTCAGCTTTTCATCAACGGTATTACGCATTTGGTCAAGCTTTTTTTCGTTGCTCTGCTGCAAGGATTCAATGGATTTGCTTATGGCCTGCGACTGCTTGTCCGAATTGGCGTTAAGGGTTTCCATAAGCCTGATTTGCTGCTCGTAATTCCTGTTTGTCAAATCCTGCATTTGCTTTGAAAGCTGCTCAAAGCGTGAATCTGTTTGCTTTGCTGTTGCGTCAAGCTTTGCGTCGGTCTGCCTTGCGGTCAGCTCCAGACTTTTTTGTATCTCTCTGCCCGAATCGTCGGTGCCGCCCTGCTGTTTTCTTGTTAAAATCAAAATGCAAATAACAACCTGAACTGCAAGAATTGCTATTGCTAAAACGGTTACTAATTTGTCCATTGCCGTACCTCCTGTCAATACATCCTATTTTATCATCTTACGGCTGTATTTTCAACGAATATATTTTGCGGTACGCTTTTTTACCCTATATGTAACAAAGCGGCGGTTTGGGGAACATTAATTTATATATTATATTGAAATTTGCGCCAATAAATGTTAAAATATAATTTGTATGCGTGGGCATAATAACGTTGAGGTGTTGTTATGTCCGAAGATAACCAAGAAAATTCAAATGAGCGTGAAAATTCCTCTGTGTTTGAAACAGGCTCAATCACAGTTGAAAATAACGGTCATTTTATCCATTGCCTAACAATAATCGGGCAAATCGAGGGGCATTTTATTTTGCCCAGTCAAAACAAAACAACTAAATATGAGCATGTTATACCACAGCTTGTTGCAATTGAGGAAAGCAAAGAGATTGAGGGGCTTTTAATTATCTTAAACACCGTCGGCGGCGATGTTGAGGCAGGGCTTGCAATAGCCGAGCTCCTTTCCACAATGAAAACCCCCACAGCATCGCTGGTTCTTGGGGGAGGGCACTCAATCGGCGTTCCCCTTGCAGTCAGCTGCCGGCACAGCTTTATTGTCCCCAGCGCCACAATGACTGTTCATCCCGTGCGAATGAACGGCACCCTTTTAGGGGTTCCCCAAACTCTGTCATACTTTGAAAAAATGCAGGACAGAATAGTTAATTTCGTTGAAAACAATTCGGGCATTTCCGCAAAGGATTTCAGAAAACTTATGATGAAAACAGGGGAGCTTGTTATGGATGTGGGCACCGTTCTTGACGGAGAAAGCGCCGTTGAATGCGGCTTGATTGATGATCTTGGAGGGTTGAGCGACGCCCTCGGCTTTCTTAACAAGGCTATCGGAGGTGGTACAAATGCTTTACACGATAGCCAATCTTGACGATGTGTTATCAAAACCAAATGATTGTTCAAACAGTAATGCGGTTAATTGCTTTAGGTCATCAAATCCCTATGACTATTTAAGGCTGGGGTATTTTGTTGACAATGCCGCTTTATACGGAGGAAAAAACAATGTCAGTTATAACTGCAATTTTTCAGGCAATAGCTCAGGCTTTTTGCCGGATTTTACCAATAAGTGAATCGGGGCATTCGGGCCTGTTCCATAATTTTGCAGGCAGGTATTCGGGTGCCTGCTCTGCACTCACAGGAATAGTACATATAGGCGTGGCAATAGGAATTGTGCTTGCCACCTACGGTTTGTTTTTGCGCCTTGGCAAGGAACTTTTCGGCACTGTTAGGGATTTAACCCACAAAAAGCTTAAGGGCAGCTCCCAAGACCCGGGACGGTCGTTTTTCTATATGCTGCTAATTTCGTTTTTACCTATGATTTTGTGGGCTGTGCCCACAGGAAAGGGCACCGTTTATTCGCTGTTAAGTAAAACAGGCAGTAATTCATCCGTTATTGACGAGGGAATTTTCCTTGCAATTACAGGTGTGCTGGTGCTTTTAACCGCCCGTCAGCTTCAGCTGGCACGCAACAACGGCAATGTAAGTGTGCTTAATGCGGTTGTTGTGGGCATGGCGTCTGTATTTTTGGTGCCGATTTCAGGTCTTTCGTTAACCGCAGGTGTGTTTGCGGCTTTAATGCTTTTCGGCGTTTCAAAAAAGCTTGCATTCAGATACATACTTGCTTTAAGCGTGCCCGTTTTACTTGTAACCGGCATTGTTGAAATTTGCGTTGCCGTAACGCCGGCAAAGGCCGTTACAGTAATTTTAGGCTTGATTTTTTCAGTGGTTGCGGCTTTTGTTGCAACAAGGTTGCTTAAATATATTATTGATAAAAACTATTTAAAATATTTCGGAATTTATGATTTGGCACTGGGCGCAATTGCGTTTGTTATCGGTGTGTTTCAGTTAATATTAAAATAATCAGGGGATTTGTATGGCTAATAAAAAAGACGACAAAAAGTTAAAAGAGCCTGTTGCTCAGCAGCGCAGCGGCACAAGACGGCCGCCCCAGCGTGAGATTGAGCGAATGCGCCAAGAGAAAATGGAACAGGAGATGTTGGAGCGTGAAAATGTTGCAAGAATAGTAAGCGTTGTTACATTTGCACTGTCCCTTTTGTTTTTCTTTGTGGCTGTAATCAGGGGCGACGGCGCTTGGGAATGGATACATAATGCCTATATCGGCTTATTTGGCTGGATTGCGGCAATATTTTTTCCCATTGTTTGCATTGCTTATTCAGTGTTGTTTTTCAATGTTAAGCGCTCAAAGCGAAAAGTAATTTATGAAACGGTATCAATTACAATTATTGTGTTGCTGGTGTCAACTTTTATTCACATTGTTGCACATCAGCCCCATGAGGATTTTCTTGATACGGTTAAAACCGCCTTTACGGAAGCACCGGACAAGCTAAACGGCGGCTTTTTCGGCGGAGTTATAGGCTGGCTGCTTTTAACCTGCGGAAAGGCACCGGCAGTTATCATTGACTTAATTTTAATATTTGTTGACGGTATGCTTTTGTCAAAGCTTTCTATTAACGATTTGTTCAACAAGGCTAAGGACACTGCCAAAAAAGCAACCCCATATATTGAAGAACGCCGTGAAAGGCGACAAAACAGGAATATTGATGTTCCCCTTGACGGCGAGGTAAGCTCGAGTGAAAACGGCGAAGTGGTTGATAACCAAAAGCCTAAAAAATCAATGACAAAAAAGGCCGAACTTGATGTTAATGAGGACGGCCCCGGCGATGACGCTATGGCTGAAATGATAAAGGACATTAATTCAACCACCAAGCGCCACCAAGAGGAGCGAAACGCCGGCAAGGAGCATAAATCAATTGACGAAATCGTTGAGGTTGCCTCCAAGGAAGAGCCTAAGCCCGAAAAGAAGGCGGAGCCTGCTCCCGAGTTTACCGTTACCGATGAGGATATGCAGGCAAAGGTGGCAGAATATAAAATACCACCTGTCAGCATACTTAAAGAGGCTAAGAAAAAGTCTTCTAAGGACATCAGCAACGAGCTTAAAAACAATGCTCAGTTGCTTATTGAAACGCTGGCGTCCTTTGGCGTTTCTGCTGAGATAACCGATATTTCAAGGGGCCCCACGGTAACCCGTTATGAGCTTAAGCCTGCCGCAGGCGTAAGAATTTCAAAAATTACCAACCTTGCAGACGATATTGCCCTTAACCTTGCTGCTACAAATGTAAGAATTGAGGCTCCTATCCCGGGCAAGGCGGCAGTGGGCATTGAAATACCCAATTCCGTTACCAATATGGTATCAATGCGTGAGCTTATTGATACACCTGATTTTGGCGCTCAAAAGTCGCTTTTATCCGCCGGAATAGGCAAGGACATTGCAGGCAAGGCTGTTTTTTGCGATATTGCAAAAATGCCCCACCTGTTAATTGCAGGTACTACCGGCTCGGGTAAATCGGTATGCATGAACTCAATTATAGTTTCAATTTTATACCGTGCAACCCCTGAGGAAGTTAAGCTTTTGATGATTGACCCCAAAAAGGTAGAATTTTCCAAATATGAGGGTATTCCTCACTTGCTGGTTCCCGTTGTTACCGACCCGAGAAAGGCGAGCGGCGCCTTGGGCTGGGCGGTTTCTGAAATGCTTAAGCGTTATCAAATGTTCAGCGACACAGGCGTGCGTGATATTGAGGGATATAACAAATACGCTAAAAAGCATGGAGATATGGCTCCCATGCCTAAGGTTGTTATTTGCATTGATGAGCTTGCCGATTTGATGATGGCAGCCCCCAAAGAGGTTGAGGACAGCATTTGCCGCTTGGCCCAAATGGCCCGTGCGGCAGGTATGCACCTTGTAATTGCCACACAAAGGCCATCGGTTGATGTTATCACAGGTCTTATTAAAGCAAATATTTCTTCAAGAATTGCACTTACGGTTTCATCGCAAATCGATTCAAGAACAATTCTTGACACAGGCGGTGCAGAAAAGCTCCTTGGCAGGGGCGATATGCTCTATTCGCCTATCGGCTCAAACAAGCCCCTTCGTGTTCAGGGCTGCTTCATCAGCGACGAAGAGGTAGAGGAACTTTGCAACTTTATTAAAACTCAGGGCGAGAGCCAATACAGCGACGAAATCCAAAAGGAAATCGAAACTAAGGCCGTTCAGGAAAAGGGCTCAAATCCCTTTATTGACGACAGCGAGGGCGAGGCACTTGACCCGCTGTTTGAAAAGGCGGTGGATGTTGTTCTTGAAACCGGCAGAGCCTCCACCTCATTTTTACAAAGAAAACTTGGAGTTGGCTATTCAAGAGGTTCAAAAATAATGGACCAGTTAGAGGATAAGGGCGTTATCGGGCCCCAGGACGGCGCTAAGCCCAGAGAAATAAGGATTAACAAGCAACAATGGATTCAAATGCAGGCGCAGGGTCCTGTTTCGGGGGATGATGTGGATTTCACGGCGGAAAACACCGAGCAAATCAGCTTTGACCTTGAAGGAGCCTCTGACGCCGAGGTAATTGATAATCAATATTTTAATCCGTTGGATAATATTGACGAGGAATAATATGAACACCTTTTTACCTGTTAATAAAAAGGATATGCTCCAACGAGGCTGGGAACAGGCGGACTTTGTTTACATCACAGGGGACGCCTATGTTGACCACCCCTCCTTCGGAGCAAGTATAATTACAAGAGTTCTTGAGGCAAAGGGCTTTAAGGTGGCAGTTTTAAGCCAGCCCGACTGGCATTGCGACGACGACTTCCTTCAATTCGGTAAGCCAAGGCTTGGATATTTAATCACAAGCGGCAACATTGATTCGATGGTTGCACATTACACCGTTGCAAAGAAAAAACGCTCAACCGATGCTTACAGCCCCGGCGGCGTAATGGGAAAGCGCCCTGACAGGGCGGTAACCGTTTACACCAAAATTGTTAAACGGCTTTACCCCGATGTTCCCGTAATTATCGGCGGTCTTGAAGCGTCGCTGCGCCGCTTTGCTCATTACGATTATTGGGACGATTGCGTTAAGCCCAGCATTTTAATTGACTCCGGAGCAGATATTTTAATCTTCGGCATGGGCGAAAATCAGGTTATTCAAATTGCCCAAGGGCTTGATAAGGGCCAGCGCCCCGAGGATTTGTACAATATTAAGGGCATTTGCTATGCCGTTGATGTTAAAGAAACACCCTATGTAGGTGTGGAGTGCCCAAGCTTTGAAAATGTTTCAAATTCAAAAAAAGAGTATGCAAAGGCATCAAGGCTCCAGCAGGACGAGCAGGACCATATCCGTGGCAGGATATTAAAGCAAAAGCACGGCAAAAAAATGCTTGTTCAAAATCAACCCATGCCGCCCCTTACAACCAAGGAGCTTGATTGGGTTTATTCACTGCCTTATATGAGGGCTTACCACCCTATGTATGAGGCTATGGGCGGTGTTCCGGGTATTCAGGAGGTTGAATTTTCCATTACCCATAACCGTGGCTGCTTTGGCGCCTGTAACTTTTGCTCCATTGCCTTTCATCAAGGCAGATACATAACAACACGCAGTAAAAAAAGCATTATGGTTGAGGCTCAAAAGCTGACCCAAATGCCTAATTTTAAAGGATATATTCACGATATAGGAGGGCCTACGGCAAACTTCCGCCGAACCTCCTGCGAAATGCAAAAGCAGCACGGCCTGTGCAAGGGTAAAAAGTGCCTTGCGCCAAAGCCATGCCCCAATTTAACCGTTGACCACACAGAGTATTTGGATATTCTCCGTTCTGTTCGTGAACTGCCCAATGTTAAAAAGGTTTTTATTCGCTCGGGCATCAGGTATGATTATTTGCTTGAGGATAAGGACGATACCTTTTTCAGGGAGCTGGTTGAAAACCATGTAAGCGGTCAGTTAAAGGTTGCACCGGAGCATTGCTCTGCCACAGTTCTTGATAAAATGGGCAAGCCCCATATTGAGGCGTATATTGAGTTCTCAAAAAGATACTTTGAATATACGGGGGAGGTTAATAAGGAGCAGTATTTGGTGCCTTATCTTATGTCCTCACACCCGGGCTCAACCCTTGACGATGCAGTTGAGTTGGCTCTGTTTTTAAAGAAAAATCACATAAGACCCGAGCAGGTGCAGGATTTTTACCCCACGCCGGGCACTATCTCCACCACCATGTATTACACAGGGCTTGACCCTTATACAATGAAAGAGGTGTACTGTGCAAAAAATCCACATGACAAGGCACTGCAAAGGGCATTGCTGCAATATTTTAACCCTAAAAATGCCGCACTTGTTGAGGAGGCGCTAAAGCGTTGCCACAGATATGATTTAATCGGCAACGGCGAGGGCTGCCTGATTAGGCCCGGTGCACACGGCGCTCAACGCCCAAACGGCAATGGCCGCAATCAAGGCCAAAGGGGCAAAAACAGCGGCAAAAATAACAATTACGGCAAAAATAAAAATTCACGATACGGCAAAAAGGTTAAAAAACGATGAGCGACGGTAAAAGGCAAACAAAAATTATGATAGGCATTTCTCTGCTGATTATTGCAGGGATTATGGTTTATGTTGCGCTTTCACAACCGAGGGTGTACAGCGAAGAAAAAAACAACCCAACGGCTGCAGCAACAACCGCCGCAGGCAGCAGCTCGGCGAAAATTGACACAACCGCTGTTCTGACCGAAAACACAAATGTTAATTATCCATTAAACATTAACACCGCAAGCTATTACGAGCTGCAATCCGTTAACGGTATCGGCGAAAAGCGTGCGGCACAGATTATTGCTTACCGTGAGGAAAAGGGCGGCTTTAATTCAGTTGAGGAGCTAAAGCAAATTAAGGGCTTCGGCGGAACTATTTACGATAAGGTTGCGCCCTATTTAACAGTATGATTAAGCAGATATTTGACGCCTTGCTTTATTCTGTTTTCCCAAGGCGGTGCAGGTTTTGCGGTCAGGTGGTTGAAATTGACCGCCCCATTTGTGAAGAATGTGAGCACAACGAGAAAATAGATGGGGAGCTGTGCTTAAAATGCGGCTGCCTAAAGAGCGATTGTTGCTGTGGTAAAAGCGACAAAAAGCCCTCCTACAAGGCCGTTGTTGCACCCTTTTATTATTCAAAGGGAATTAAAAGAGGCATGCACAGGTTAAAGTTTTTCGGCTATAAGGAATTGGCACCGAATATTGCCCGGGAAATGGCAGAGTCAGTGAGCAGGGAATACAGTGATATTCACTTTGATTATGTTACCTTTGTGCCCATGACAAAGCGCAAACTTCGCAAAAGAGGTTACAATCAAGCCGAGCTGCTTGCCGATGCCACCGCAAAAATAATTAATGCAGATTGTTTACAGCTGCTTGACAAAATCCGTGAAACCGAATCACAGCGTTCAAATTCCGCCAAGGCAAGAAAAACAAATCTTTACGGCGCCTTTGATTTGCATGAGGGTGCAGATGTTAAGGGCAAAACAATTTTGCTTGTTGATGATGTAAAAACAACCGGAAGCACACTTAACGAGTGCTCTGAGGTTTTAAAGGCATACGGCGCAAGCGGCGTTTACGCCTGCGTCGGGGCAATAACCAAGTTGGAAAAACGAGAAACAGAATGAACTACATATTACAGATAGGGGAGGGCAATTTTCTCCGTGCGTTTGTTGAGGATTATATTCAGCAAACGGATGATTACAGGGTTTATGTTTGCCAGCCCAGAACAAATATAAAAATTATCAACGCCTTAAAGCAGCAAAACTGCCAATATGATATTATATCCCGTGGCAGGCTTAACGGCAGCGTTATAAATGAAAGAAAGCATATTGATTGCATTGAAAATGCTTTTGACACAGTAACCGAGCATGACAAAATAGCAAAGGCTTTCTGCAACGATAATTTAAAAATAGTTATTTCCAACACCACAGAGGCAGGCATTTGCTTTGACGACAGGGACAAATTTGAGCAATTCCCGGCGGTCAGTTTTCCTGCAAAGCTTGCCGTGCTCTTATATAAAAGATACAAAAACGGTAACACGCCTTTGGTAATAATGCCCTGCGAGCTTATTGAAAATAACGGGGACGAACTAAAAAAATGCATACTTAAGTATGCACAACTGTGGAATTTGGGCAGCGGCTTTGAGGCTTATGTTAATTCCTGCGATTTTTGCAACACCCTTGTTGACAGAATTGTTACAGGCCATATTGAAAATGACACCGACCCTTGTTCTGTTGCCTGCGAGCCCTACAAAAGCTGGGTAATTTCCGCCTGTGAGCATGCAAAAACGGTAATACCCTTTAAGGGCGTAACCTATACCGACAATATTGCAAGCTACCGCCTGCGAAAGGTAAGAATTTTAAACGGCGTGCACACCATGTCCGTTTTGGCAGGGTATATGTGCTCGATTGATATTGTGCGTGATATGGTTAATGATGAGCTTTTTTCACGCTACATTGCCTTGGGGCTTGATGAAATAAAATCAACCCTAACTGTTGAGTGCGATGATTTTGCAAGCTCTGTTTTAGAGCGCTTTAATAACCCCTTTATTGACCATAAGCTGTATGATATTGCACTTAATTCCGTTTCAAAATTCAAGGCTCGATGCCTGGGCACAATTTTAGATTATTACAATAAAAATAACCGCCTGCCGAAAATTTTAACCTTTTCGTTGGCGGCGCTTATTGCTTACTATTTAAAGCTGGGCGACAGGGAATATGAACTGCGTGACAGTGCGGAGGTTTTGGAGTTCTTTACCTCCTCGCCGTCGGTGCAAGATATTCTTTCAAACACCGAATTTTGGGAAATGAATTTAACCCAAATAGATAATTTTGAAAATACGGTTTCTCAATATGTTGAGAAAATTAAAAATAACGGCATGAAAAATGCAATTAACGAGGTCGTTTATGAATAAGCTGTTGGTTATAAATTCCCTTGACAATGTGGCTGTTGCTTTGGAGAGTTTAAGCGCAGGCTATACCGAAAAGGGCGTAACACTGCTCAGCGATGTGCCCTTCGGCCACAAAGTTTTACTAAAGGACCTTAAAGCAGGGGATAAAATTATAAAATACGGCTACCCAATCGGGCATATAACAGAGGATACCCCCAATGGCAGCTATGTTCATGAGCATAATTTGAAAACCGATTTGTCTGATAAGCTTGAATATACCTTCGGCGGCGATAATTCATATATCCCTAAAAATTCGGAAATTACAATTAATGCCTACAAAAGACCCGGCGGCAAAATCGGCATTCGCAATGAAATTTGGATAATTCCCACAGTGGGCTGCGTTAACAAAACTGCTCAGGCTCTTGAAAGAGCAGGCGTCGGTATTAATGCCCCGGGCTGCGACGGCATTTTTGCTTTCACACACCCCTACGGATGCAGCCAAATGGCCGACGACCAGGAGAATACAAGAAAAATTTTAGCCTCCCTTATTAATCATCCCAACGCAGGTGGAGTGCTTGTGGTTTCCCTCGGCTGTGAAAATACAAGCTTTGATACCCTGAAAAAATATTTGGGCGATTACGATAAAAACCGAGTTAGGCTTTTGGTGTGCCAGGATGCGGAGGATGAGCTGGAGCAGGGCAAGGCACTTTTAAAGGAGCTGGCAGAATATACCTCCGCCTTTAAGCGTGAGCCTGTTAGTATAAGCAACCTTGTTGTGGGCTTTAAGTGCGGCGGCTCCGATGCTTTCTCGGGCATAACCGCAAACCCTCTTTGCGGCAGAGTAAACGATGCTCTTACCTCGGCAGGGTCTTCAACAATTTTAACAGAGGTTCCCGAAATGTTCGGCGCAGAGCACATTTTAATGGCACGCAGTAAAAACGAAGCGGTTTTTGACAAGCAGGTAGGGCTGATAAACGGCTATAAGGAATATTTTGCATCACATAACCAAAATTGCTACGAAAATCCCTCCCCGGGTAATCACGAGGGCGGAATAACCACCTTGGAGGAAAAATCCCTGGGCTGCGTTCAAAAGGGCGGCAGCAGCGTGGTTTGCGATGTTTTAAGCTATGGAGATTCTGTTAAAGAATCGGGATTGAATCTTTTAAACGGCCCCGGCAACGATATTGTTTCAACAACAAATTTAACCTGCGCCGGCGCACATATTATTTTGTTTACAACCGGCAGGGGCACTTCGTTGGGGGCACCTGTGCCAACGGTTAAAATTTCTTCAAACTCTGCCTTGGCAGGCAAAAAGAAAAATTGGATAGATTTTAACGCAGGGGAGCTTTTAAGCGGTAAATCGGCGGAGGATTTAAGCGCAGCTCTGCTTGAAAAAATCATTTCAATTGCCAACGGCGAACAAACCAAAAACGAGATTAACGGCTACCGTGACATTGCAATTTTCAAATCCGGCGTTACAATGTGAATAGAAAAATAAAAAGGGATAGGTATTGGGGCGCACCGCATAAGGAAGTAATTGGTTTAAGCTTTCTGAGTTTTGCCCATTGCACTATTAAAAAATCCCGTTAATACGCAAGTATTAACGGGATTTTGTTAATGCACACTGAACAAAATCAGTTTGCTTAAACTGCCTGCACTCAAAAAGCCAAAGAAACAGATGAAAGACAAGGCATAATTTGCAGGGCAGGCTTGCCGCCTTTACTGTAAATTTAACGCAGTATTTCGCTGTTTATTTGTTTTTTGAGCATTTATTCCTTATGTAGTGCGCCCCTTGCCTATCCCTTTTTGGTGCACCTGACAGGAATCGAACCTGCACATCTCTCGATACTAGATCCTAAATCTAGCGCGTCTGCCAGTTCCGCCACAGGTGCATAACGCTAACTATTTTAGCACGAAAGCTAACACATTTCAAGTAAAATTTTAACAAATAAACATTGCCGTACACGGACAAAAATAACAGGTGCAACCGAAGGGGGCACTGCATAAGGAATAAATGCTAAAAAAGCAAATTAACAGATAAATATTTTCCTTTGCAGTGTGCCCAAACCGATTGCACCTTTTATCAGTCAAGCTTTGATTTGATTTTTTCTCTTTTATCCTTAACGATTTCCTTAACCACCACATTGGCGTCCTTAATTGCTTCCTTAACCACGCTGGTAAAGTCCATTGCCTCGTCCATTGTGAAGGGCTCCTCGTTAAACCTTTTGCGGTATTCAAGAATTAAATGGGGCCTGAACATTGGGTGGGAAATTTTAATTAACGCCTTTGCACGCTCCTTTAAGGTTTTGCCCTTAAGCTGTGCAATGCCGTATTCTGTAACAACATAGTTAACATCATTTCTTGGGGTGGTAACGGCACTGCCCTCTGTAATCAGGGGAACAATTCTGCTGACAGTGCCTTTTTTTGCGGTTGACGGCATTGCTATAATTGACCTGCCGCCCTTTGACATTGTGGCGCCCCTAACAAAGTCAACCTGGCCGCCTACCGCCGAAAATTGGCTAAGGCCGATAGTGTCCGATACTACTTGCCCCAAAAGGTCAACCTGTATGCAGGAGTTAATAGAAACCATATTGTCGTTTTTAGCAATTTCAATGGGATTGTTAACATAATCAATGGGGTGCATTTCAACCGAGGGGTTGTTGTTTATGTATGCGTTAAGCTTTTCAGAACCGAACGCTGCACCGATAACCGTTCTGCCGTTGTTAACGTTTTTGCGCTTGTTATTAATTATTCCGTCCTCAAGCAAATCAACAACGCCGTCGCCCACAAGCTCGCTGTGCAGGCCCAAATCCTTTTTATCATAAAGCTGCTTGCAAACTGCGTTTGGTATTCCGCCTATGCCCAATTGCAGGCAGTCCCCATCCTTAATAAGTGAGGCGCAGTATTTGCCGATTTCCATTTCAACATCAGAAATATTAATGGTTTTAATTTCAGGCAACGGCTCGTCAATCTCAACAAAGCAGGTAAAATCCCTTACATGCTTAATGCTGTTGCCAAAGGTTCTTGGCATATATTTGTTAACCTGTGCAATTACAATTTCGGTGTGGTCAGTTGCACCCTTGGTGTAGTCAACGGTTGTGCCAAACGACACATAGCCATGCTCGTCAGGTGGCGAAACCATTACTATTGCAATTCTCGGGCAAATATAATTGTTTATAATATCCGGAATTTCGTAAAAATGTGAGGTGGTAAATTCACTTAAACCGCTGGCGATTGCCGCACGGTTTGACTGTGATGCAAAAAGACAGTTAAGCTTTATGTGCCCCTTCATTTTTGGCTGACACCAGGGGGAGTCGCCCAGAGTAAGCATGCTTACTATTTCCACATCCTGATATTCGTCATAATGCTCCACAAGTGCCTTTTCAATGCCAAAGGGTTCGCCGCAGGCAAAGCCTGTAACGATTTTGTCCCCGTTTTGAACAAGCTTTATTGCCTCCTCGGCGGTTGTAAGCTTGCTATTATAAATTTCCTGCCATGTCATTTTATCCACCTCACAAGATATGTCAAAATTTTATTAGTTTAAATATACTAAAAAACAGTCCGTTCGTCAATAACAGTTGAATTAATGTAACAAAATTGTTATATTATCATTAAGAGCAGTCAGGCTGATTGTTTTTGCCGCCGCTCTGTTAAATGTTAAGGATTAGAATTATTATGGAAATATTTGTTGATAAATTCGGCTCGTCCGATAACTTTGCCTCTGCCTTAACCGAGGCTGTGAAAAATATGCAAAACGGGGATACCCTTGTTTTCAGTAATAAAACATATCATATATACAAGGATTTTTGCCAATCCCGTTTTGTCCATTTTTCCAATACGGATTCCTTTAAAAATCCGCAAAAATATTTTGCAATGCTTTTTGAGGGCTTTGAAAACATAACCCTTGAGGGCAACGGCGCAACCTTTGCCGTTCACGGCGATATATGCTCGCTGGGCGTAATAAACTGCAAAAATGTAAAAATGCGTAACTTTACTGTTAATTACCCTGCACCGAGCAATGTTGAAATGACCGTAAAATCAAAAAAGGGCAGAAAAGTGGTTTATGAAATCCCTAAAACCACCCTTTGGTATGTTCAGGGCAGGGATATTGTGTTTTTTGAGCAAAGCCCCTTTACAAAAAAGAATTATTGGCAGTTTAAAAATGACGAAAACAGCAGCGTTTCCGTTTGCCACAGTGCAGATGGCAATGTTTACAGAGTGTTTAAGGTAAAGAGCGTTTTTGCCTCTGTTCGCAGCGTTAAAAGGCTTTCAATGACCGAGGTCGAAATTGAATATTCTCTGCCACGGAGCTTTAAGGTGGGCGATACCTACGCTGTCAGCCAAAATAATAACAGAAATACCTGCGGCGTTTTTGTGGGCGAAAGCGAAAATGTAAGCGCAGAAAATATTACCGTAAATTATATGGCAGGCTTCGGCTGGTTAACACAAATGTGCGGTAATGTTTCCTTTAACAATGTTGTATTTAAGCCCGACAGCGCACATCGTGTTTCTTCATTTGCGGATTTAATACATGTTTGCGGATGCAAAGGGCAGGTTAAAATTTCAAATTGCAGCTTTGAGCACCCTCATGATGACGGAATAAATATACACGGCGCATTTTTAAGGTTTAACAAAAAGTTGGGCGACAACAAGGCTGTTTTTGAATTTGTGCACCGCCAGCAGGGAGGCTACAGAGCTTTTAATGCAGGGGATAGGGTAAAACTTTACTACCACACAAGTCTTGGAGAACTACCCGGGGAATACACCGTAAAATCAGCGGTTGACGATATTGAAAATAAGCAGGTTACCGTTGAGTTTTGTGAAAAGCTCCCCAAAGAAATCGAGGCACGAGCCCTTGCTCAAAGCAATATCGTTGCTGAAAACATAACCTATTGCCCAAATGTTGAAATAAGCCATTGCAAATTTAATTCCATACCCACAAGGGGAATTCTGTGCACCACATCGGGCAAGGTGTTAATACACGGCAACACCTTTAACAAGGTTAAAATGGCCCATATTTTTGTCAGTAACGATGCTGCGGATTGGTACGAAAGCGGCCCTGTCAGGAATATGGAAATTTATGATAACACATTTAATGTTAACAAAAAGGGCAGGGGTAACAATGCCGTTCTTATTGAGCCCATTACCCTTGGCAGAAAGATAAGCACCCCGGTTCATAAGAATATTAAAATACACAATAACATATTTAATATGGGTTCAGGCGTTCCCGTTTCGGCGCTGGGAGTTGAAAATTTGCAGGTTTACGACAATGTGTATAACGGCTCATCAAAAATAAAAACAAAGGCTTGCAGAGAGGTTTGATTATGAGTTTAAAAAAGGCCTTGGCGCTTTTCCTTGCGGCGGCAGTTGCCGTTGCCCTGTGCGTGGGCTGTTCAAGAAAAAAGGCGGATAATTACATACAGCTGAGTCAGGTTAAAATGCACTACCAAAGGCTTGGCTCGGGCAGCCGTGCGGTTATTTTGCTGCACGGTAACGGCAGCGATTTAAGCAGCCTCAGCGGCTTGGCAAAACTTTTGTCAAAAGATTACACCGTTTATTCCCTTGACAGCAGATGCCACGGCAAAAGCAGCGATACCGACGAAATAACATATAACCTTATGGCAGATGATGTTTATGAGTTTATAAACAAGCTTAAAATAGATAAGCCGTATATTATCGGCCACAGCGACGGCGGAATTGTAGCCCTTACCCTTGCGGCAGGCTATCCCGATTCTGTGGGTGCGGTTGTGGCCTGCGGTGCAAATTCAAGCCCCGCCGGGCTTGACGATGATTTTTATTCGTCAATTAAAGAGGTTAATGACAGAGAACCCGACAAGCTTTTGGAATTAATGCTCAATTATCCCGATTTGAATAAGGAGGAGCTGGCAAAAATAAAATGCCCCTGCCTTATCTTAGCAGGGGAGAACGATGTTATTAAAAAAAGCGATACCGAATTTATTGCAAACAGCATTGATAATTCAAAAATGGTTATTATAGACGGCGAGGACCATTCGTCCTATATTTTATCAAACGGCGAAAAAGCCTACGAGCTTGCAACCGATTTTTTCAACGGCATAAACTAAAAAAGAAGAAAAAAGAAGACGATTTTTTATCGTCTTCTTTTTTTATCAATATTCTACCTTAAAGCCTTCTTCTGCCTCGGCTACCTTAAGCATAATTGCACATTCAATTCGCTTTCTGTGCAGTTCGCAGCCAAACTCATAAACGCCGTTAACGCTGCCGGTTGTGTGGTAGGCGTTTGCGGCACAGCCGCCGCTGCAATAAAGCTTTGCAAAGCAATCCTTACATTCCTTGTGGGAATAAACATTGCATTGCTGAAATTGCTCTAAAATATCAGGGTTGGTTACACCGTCGTAAATGTTGCCCAGCTTAAATTTATCGTCGCCTACAAATTGGTGGCAGGGGAACAAATCGCCGCCGGGGGTTACAGCCATATATTCTGTGCCCACTCCGCAGCCTGAAACTCTTTTAACAATGCAGGGGCCGTGGTCGAGGTCAATCATATAATGGTAAAATGTAAAGCCGTTGCCCTTTCTGTATCTGTGCAGCATTTCGTCGGCAAGGATTTGGTATTGCTCCTTTAAAACGGGCAAATCCTCATTTTTCAGCGCCCAGGGCTCCTTGGGGTCGCTCACAACGGGCTCAACGGATAATTCCTTAAAGCCCAAATCCGCCATGTGGATTAAATCCTTTGAAAAATCGGTGTTAAAGTGGGTATATGTTCCACGCATATAATAATCTGCCTGATTTCTTGAATCGGCAAATTTTTTAAATTTATCAACGATTAAATCATAGCTGCCCTTGCCGTTGGGTGTTTTGCGCAGGTTGTCGTGAACGCTTTTTCTGCCGTCAAGGGATAAAACCACATTGCTCATTTCCTTGTTGCAAAAATCAATAACCTCATCGTCAACCAAAACACCGTTGGTGGTTAAGGTAAAGCGAAAATTTTTGTTACATTTCTTTTCCTGCTCTCTGCCGTATTTTACAAGCTCCTTGCAAACCTCCCAGTTAAGCAGGGGTTCGCCGCCGAAAAAGTCAACCTCAAGGTTTTTTCTGCTGCCGCTTTGCTCAATTAAAAAGTCCAGCGCTCTTTTGCCCACCTCAAGGCTCATAAGTCCCTTGTCGGCACCGCCGTATTCACCCTTGCCTGCAAAACAGTATTCGCAGTTAAGGTTGCAGCCGTGGGCAACATGCAGGCAAATTGCCTTTATTACGCCCTGGCGCTTTTTAAATTCCTTGGCGGTTTGCTCAAAGGTGTCCTTGGCAAAAAGCCTGCCGTCTGCAATAAGCTCCTCAATATCACTAAAGCAAAGCTCAATATCCTCCGCCGTAACATCCTCACGGTCGGAATATTTATTCAGTATGTAGCCTTTGATTTCCTCTTTTGGGGTGTTTTCATACATATTTATAATATCATAGGCAACCTCGTCAACGCTGTGAACACAACCGCTGTTTTGGTCAAGTATGATATTGTAACCGTTCATTTTATATGAGTGTATCATAGCTTTAATTTCCTTTACACATAGAAAAACGACGGCACTTAGCCGTCGTAAATTCTAACTAAACTTACTTTCTAAGTTGCTCACATTTTTGGTTTGCTACTGAGCAAGAAGTTTTAGAAGCTGATTGGCAAGATGTTTGACATTCGCCGCATCCGCCCTTCTTTGCTGATTCACAAAGGTTTCTTGAGCTAAGTGTGTTAATTCTCTTCATAAAAGCACCTCTTTACAATTAAGTTGAATATATTATAAATTATTGCTCCTGTTTTGTCAACAATTTATTGGGCAGCAAATTACTGTCGCTTATAACGCATACGCCCGATTTAATCAGCCCTTTAAGATAAAGCACCGATTCCCTTGTGATTATTTCATTGGGCACAATAATCGGTATGTCGGGCGGATATGCATAAACAAACTCGTTTGACCGCCTGTTAACCCCTTGGCTTAAATCAACCGCAGCGCCGTTATCGTCAATTGAAATTACAGTTGAACCCTTTGCAACAGGGGGCTTCTCAAGCAGCTCAGCAGATGCGGGGGACAGTCTGCCGTCAATTTCAACAAGTGCGGCCTTAAGCCTATCAAGGGCCTCCTTGCTGTCAGCCACCGAGGTCATTGCAATAATGTAGTTAAGGCTTGCCATTTCAATTTCAATGGCGTAATCCCTTCTTAAAATATCCGCAAGTTTCGTGCCATTAATATCGGTATTGGCGGCAGAAATGATTATTTTTGAAATATCGTCGCAGTATTCAAGCCTTAAATTTTCAAGCTCTATTGTCCTGAACTCGCAAAGATTTCTGTAATAATCGTTAAATGAGCCCTTGCTGTTCTCTATAAAATCACAGCATTTGTCAACACTGCTCATTAAAACATAGCTTGGGGAGCTGGTTTCAAAAATATCGTTATATTGCTTAAATGCGCTTATGTATTTTTTGTTGTAAATGTTTGCAACAGCGCATTGGGTCAGTGCCGGCAGGGTTTTGTGCAGGCTTGAAATAACTATATCAGCCCTTGGGTAGGCGGGAAACAGCCCAATTCCCAAATGTGCGCCGTGGGCGGCGTCGATAATCATGGGTATGGGCGACCTTACATTGCTTATCATTCCCTCGTATGTGGGGGAGGTAATAACAATTGCGGCAGCGTCGGGATTTTCCTTAACCGCCAGGTCAATGCTCTGTTGGTCAATGCGCTTATAGCAGCCGTTTGCGTAATCGTAGCCGGGCTCTATGTAGCTTACTCTTAATTTTCTCAGCATACAGGCGTTATAAACGCTTTTGTGGCAGTTTCGGGCTATAATTATTTTATCATTTTCCTTGCAAAGGGCAAACACGGCGGAAAGTATTCCCCCGGTTGAGCCGTTTACAAGCATAAATGATTTTTCGCTTTTATAAATAGCCGAAAGCCTGTTTTCTATATCCAAAAGCACCCCTGTGGGGTTGTGCAAATTGTCAAAGCCGTCAATTTCGGTAATGTCTATATCACTGCCGACTATGTTAAACGCACCGTTGCGCTTGTGCCCCGGCATGTGAAAGGGGTAGCGGTTAATACCGTTAAGCTTGGTTGTAAGCTTCAATTTTGTCCCTCCTTAAATTTGTTATTCCCAGCAAAATGTAGCCGGAAAAGATAGGGAACACCTCAATAAATCCGGTTTCCTTAAAAATAAGCAGCAGCACCAAATCGCCCAGCAAAATTATTGCCGCAGTTATCATAAACCCAAGGTAAATTTTGGAGGCCTTGCGGCATAAAAAGAAAAGCAAAAATATTGTTATGCCCATTACTGCGGAAAATATCAGTGACCCTGCACAGTGCAGGTAATAATCGGGCTTTTTGTCAAAATCGAAATCAAAGCAAAGGGTTAACAGCATGCCTAAACCTGCAACTGCCAAAAGGGGTATGTATATTTTTGTTTTTGTGAGTTTTTTGTATGCACAGATAATGCCGAGGCTTAAATTAAGCATTGTTAAAATGCCCCAAATAACAAATAAGCCGTGGTGCCGCAACCCGATTTTTGACAGCGCACCGTTGTTTTCAAAGGGTTGACCGTAGTGCATGTACCATATTGTGTAAACAACCGTTACGGCATTTAATGCTAACGCAAATGCTTTTTTCAAATTCATCACCGAAATAATTTTAACATATTATACCTCTGTTAGCAAATATAAATTGAAATATTAATATATCTGTGCTATTATAACTAAAGGTGATATTTATGAAAATGATTTCTTGGAATGTTAACGGCTTGAGAGCCTGTATGAATAAGGGCTTTATGGATTTTTTTGAGTCGGTTAACGCCGATATTTTTTGCCTGCAGGAAACTAAGCTCCAGCAGGGTCAGATAGACTTTTCCCCGGAAAACTACTATTGTTATTGGAACTATGCCGATAAAAAGGGCTATTCCGGCACGGCGGTGTTTTCCAAAATCAAACCCCTTTCCGTTGAATACGGCATGGGCATTGATGTGCACGACCATGAGGGCAGGGTAATAACCCTTGAATTTGAAAATTTCTATTTCGTTACGGTTTATGTTCCCAACTCAAAGCGTGAACTTGAAAGGCTTGATTACCGCATGCAGTGGGAGGATGATTTCAGAGAGTATATTAATTCGCTGAACGATTCAAAGCCCGTTGTGTTCTGCGGCGACCTTAATGTTGCCCATAAGGAAATTGACCTTAAAAACCCAAAAACCAACCGCCGTAACGCAGGCTTTACCGATGAAGAACGTGAGAAAATGACCCTTATGCTCGACTCCGGCTATACAGACACCTTCAGGTATTTTTACCCCGATTTAACAGGTGCTTACAGCTGGTGGTCGTATATGTTCAAGGCTCGTGAAAAAAACGCAGGGTGGAGAATTGACTATTTCATTACCTCCAAATCGCTGGATGATAAGCTTCAGTATGCTAAAATCCATGCCGATGTTTTCGGCTCGGACCATTGCCCGGTTGAATTGGATATTGATTTATAAGGAGATATCGTTATGCCGTTTATTAACACAAATACAAATGTTGCTGTTTCAAACGAACAGCGTGAGCAATTAAAAACAGAATTAGGCAAGGCAATAGAATGTGTGGGCAAAAGCGAATCCTGGCTTATGCTCTCGTTTGAGGATAACTGCAAAATGTACTTTAAGGGGGATTCCTCCTCGCCCATGGCTTTTGTTGACATAAGCGTGTTTGGCAAATCAACAGACGAGGGCTGCGAAAAAATGACCAAGGAGCTTTGCAGAATTTATAACGAAATTCTGGGCATTTCTCCCGACAAGCTTTATATTAAATATTCCGGCACCACTCAATGGGGCTGGAACAATATGAATTTTTAGCTTATGGAATTACAGCAAATAATCGACAGCTCAAACAAAATAGTATTCTTCGGCGGAGCAGGGGTTTCAACCGAAAGCGGCATACCCGATTTCAGGAGTGTTGATGGGCTTTATAATCAAAAGTACGATTATCCCCCGGAGGAAATATTAAGCCACACCTTTTTCTGTAAGCACACTGAGTATTTTTACAATTTTTACAGAGAAAAAATGCTTTGCCTTAATGCCGAGCCCAACGCTGCCCACCTAAAGCTGGCGGAGCTTGAAAGGGCAGGCAAGCTGACTGCTGTGGTAACGCAGAATATTGACGGCTTGCATCAGGCGGCAGGCTCAAAAAATGTTTTTGAGCTCCACGGCAGCGTGCACAGAAATTATTGTATGAGCTGCAATAAGCAATTTGATGCGGAGTATATTTTAAATTCAAGCGGAATACCACAATGCCCCTGCGGCGGAACGATTAAGCCGGATGTGGTTTTGTATGAGGAGGGCTTAGACAGTAGCTGTGTTAACGGCGCTCTTTCCGCAATTTCAAATGCGGATTGCCTGATTGTTGCAGGTACTTCGCTTAATGTTTACCCCGCAGCGGGATTTATAAAATATTTCGGAGGCGAGCATTTTGTTCTCATTAATCGTGACAAAACCCCTGCCGATAATTGGGCGGATTTGGTTATTCACGGCAATGTGGGCGAGGTGCTGTCAAAAATTGAGGTTAGGTAATGCCCATTTCGATAATGATAAAGCCGGCGTCGTCGGCGTGCAATTTAAAATGTGAATACTGCTTTTACAGCTCACTTTCAAGCGAGAGGGCTGAGGGCTTTAAGGGCATGATGACCCTTGAAACCGCCGAAAACACAATAAAAAAGGCCCTCGATTTTACCTGCGGCGAGGACGTTTACTTTACCTTTCAGGGCGGTGAGCCCCTTTTGCGAGGTATTGATTTTTTTAAGGATTTTATCAGCCTGGAGAAAAAGCTGAACACCCAAAATTCAAGGGTTTCAAACTGTGTTCAAACCAACGCAACGCTTATTAATGACGAATGGTGCGCCTTTTTTGCTGAAAATAATATATTGGTGGGCGTGTCGCTTGACGGCGACCGTGAGCTTAATTCCTACAGAAAATATGCCGACGGCAGTGAAAGCTTTGACGATGTTGTAAGGGCGATTGAGCTGTTGAAAAAATATAAGGTAACCTTTAATGTGCTTTCCGTTTTAACCGCTCGCCTTGCCAATAATGTGAGAAAATCATATCGCTTTTTTAAGCAGCTGGATTTGCACTATCTTCAGTACATACCCTGTCTTAACCCCTTTAACGGAGAAAGCGAATATTCAATGAGCGGCGAGGAATATGCATCATATCTTAAAAGCTGCTACAAAATATATTTTAACGATAATATGCGTTCAAATTTAATGTCAATTCGCCAGTTTGACAATTACGCCCTGCTGGCGTTAGGCAAAAACGCAGAGCAGTGCGGCATGAACGGCCCTTGCTCAACCCAATTTGTTGTTGAGGGCGACGGCTCGGTTTACCCCTGCGATTTTTACTGCACCGACGAATGGTTGCTGGGAAATATTAACGAGCAAAACTTTAATGATTTTTATAATTCAAAAAAAGCTGTTGATTTTATCAAGGAATCCTTTATAGTTGATGATAAGTGCAAGACTTGCAAGTATTTCACTTTGTGCAGGGGCGGCGGCTGCAAGCGAAACCGCCTGAGCCGTGATTATTGTCAGGCATATAAGGAATTTTTTGAAGCTTCAACGGATATGATATTAAAAATGAGATAAGAGGTAAGTTTGATGAAAAAAGCATTATCATTATTACTGACCGTGGCATTGGTTGCCCTAACATTTTCAGCCTGCACCGGGGGCAATGATAATACGGATAGTTCTGACCCCACAATTAAAATAACCTACGACTCTGCCTATTCAAATTATGATGCCAGCGTTATTAACGGCTATCAGGATATTTGCAGTGCAATTATCAAGGGTGAAGCAAGCGCCAGGGTTAATACGGGTATGTTTTCAAATATTCAAAGGCTTGTTTATACCTCCTTTCCGCTGTCACATTTGGTCAGTTCAATAACCGTCAGCAGCGATAAATCCGGCGTTGATATTGAGTATAAAAACGACAGCGACGCTCATCTTGCCCTTGTTAAAGCTTTTGAGGATAAGATTAACGAAATTAAGGATGCCTGCGGCGGCGATTCCGCTAATGATTCTCTTTATGCGGTTAATCTTTATAACTATATTGCAAAGAACATTAAGGTGTCGGATAACGATACAATATCCTGCTATGAAACAATAATTAACGGCGAGGGCAACTCTTTTACATATTCAAATATGTTTGAATACCTGCTTTTGCAAAAGGGCATAAAGGCATATCATGTAATTGCTTATGATATGGCGCAAACCCCCTTTGGCATTACACAGGCGGTGCTGGGCGACGGAACATATTATTTTGATATAATGAGCGAGTTTTACGCAAACAAGGGTCAAAACCTTGTGTATTTTGGCATGACAACGGACGATGTTAAGGCAAGCGGCCTTAACGGAATGATTTATTCAAATGACGAACAGGCAGAGGATGCAAGCGATATGGATTTTGACGCCTGCCGTTCCTGCAAGAGTTGGGAATTAAACGGCAACAGCCTGCTGGTAACCCGTGCGGATAACGAGGTTGTTGAAATTACACTTGAATAACGGCGCATATTGTGCTTTTAACGGGAATGTTTTAAAACATTCCCGTTTTTTATGCAAATTATCCATATTATATGTTGTATTCTTACCGTCTTTGTGTTACAATGCTTGAAGTAATGTTACAAAAAGGGGAATTGTTATGGCATCTACAGCTATAAAAGAAAAAGTGCACGGCGTTATAGATAACGTCAGGTACTACTGGAAAAAACCACCTAAGGGCAGGTATATGTCCTTTAAGGAAATTGCCTCATACGCCTTTGGCGGTATCGGCGCTTATTTGATTGTTTGTATGAGTATCCCATGTATTTTGGGTGCTACAAACGTATTTTTGTCGGGTACAATCGGCATCGGCCTTACCGATATGTATATTATGTATGTTATCGGTGTTTTGGCAGGTATTCCGCTTACGGGCGTTCGTGCCAACATTGTTGATAATACCCGTAACAAAGCAGGTAAATACAGACCCTATCTTTTAAGAATGGGTATTCCTTGTGCCGTTATTTTTGTTTTGATGGTATGGTTCCCGTATAACAAACTCAGCCTTCTTGTAGGCACAGGCGAGATGTTTGGCAGGCAGGCCGATTATGTTGCAAAATGTGCGATTGTTCTTGCATTTAATATTGCACTTCAATTTTTCTATTATTTCTTTTACGACGCTTATGAAAACCTTATTCATGTTCTTTCGCCCAACTCACAGGAGCGTGCGGATGTAGCGTCTGTTAAAAGCATTATTTATTCATTCGGTCCTACCGTTTATAATATTATTATTCCTATTATTGCAGCTCTTTTAAAAACAAACCAAACAGATATTAAGGTTTACAGAATTGCTTTTCCGGTTATCGGCGTTATAGGCACTCTCCTTGTATTTGTTGTTTATGCAAACACACAGGAAAAAATTATTCAGGCTAAAACCCACGTAATTCAAATTAAGTTTTCCGATGCTATCCGTGAGGTTGCAAAGAACAAGTATTTCTGGATTATATCCCTTGCATCATGGATTGGATTTTTGGAAACCGCTTATGCAAACATTCTTTATTGGCTTTGCAACTATGGTGGTGCGTGCTCACAGCCTACATACGCAGTTATCACAACCGTTTACGGCAATGCCTCTCTTTGGGGCATGCTCCTTGCTCCGTTCTGCATCAGAAAATGGGGTAAGAAAAAGGTTCAGATTGTTACAAACCTGTTCAACATTATATTTATTCTTTGTATGTATCCGTTCTTCCTCGGAACATCGGGGGCAGACGGCAACATTAAAAATTATGTAATTTGGGCAGTTATGGCTTGCTTGTACCTTAACGCTGTTGTAGGCGCATTTGCCCACATTCTTAACCCGTCAATTCAGGCTGATATTCGTGACTATCAGCAGTATAAAACCGGCGAGCGTATCGACGGTATGTTTGCCGCAGTTGCAACAATCGGCAGCGTTATTACCCTTATTACCGCAGGCGTTCTTCCTGCCCTTCAGGAAAAATACGGTATGACCTCCGCAGTTGCACAAAAGGTTACAAGCGATGCAAGCCTTATGTCAAGAGTGCTGCCGGGCGCTAATAAGCCAATCAGCCAAATGCTGGCAGAGCAGTTAGCCAACGGTCAGGATAACTTTACCAATGCGTCATCCGCACTTTACGATGTTAACGGTATTTTGTTGCCCCTGCTTCGTATTTTGGTTATTGTTGCCGCAGTGGGCGCAACACTTAATGTTATTCCGTTCTTCTTCTACGATTTAACAGAGGCTAAGCAAAAGGCTTATGTTCGTGTTCTTAAGGTTCGTGCCGTGTTTGAGGACTATGGCAACAACGCCTTAAAGGATAAAGACCTTGTTGAGATGATTGATCTTGTCAACAACGCAAGGGAAATGGCCGTTGCAACTCCCAAAACTCTTGATAAATCATCATACAAAAACATTTCCGATAAGGCAGAGCGCAAGGCAGCTAAAAAGGCTTATAGGGCAGATGTTGAATATAACGAGGAAATCGAAATTTCCAAGTTTGTAATGGATGAGCTAAACAAGTTTGATTCAACATTGGGTAAGCATAAGCTTGAGGCTTACAATAAAATTTTCCAAGCAGGTCTTGACGGTATTAAAAACACATCTCTTGAAGATACTAATGAGCAGCTTAAGCAGGCTAAGGCTATGCCTAAGGTTTCACAAGAGGAAAAGGAAATCAGAAAGTTCTATATCGAGCTTGCAAAAATTCAAATTTCGGCAATCAAAGCATACAACAAGTATTACGGCTCCGTTAACGAGTTTAAGGAGCTTGGCTTTGAAACCATTGAAGAGTTCTTCAATAAAGAGGATGAGCTTGACGAAAGAATTGAGGAGCTTGCAAAGCTCAGCCATGTTGCAAGAAAGGATAAGGATTCCCAAGAGGTTGCAAGGCTTAAGGCTGAAATCAAAAAGCTTTCAGAGGAGCGCAAGGCTGTTCGCAAGCTTTCTAAGGCTGAAATGGATAAGCACGCACAATTTAACCGTGCAGCAAAGCCTTATGTTGAGGCTAAAAAGCTTTTAACCCAGCAGGAGAATTTCTCACACTTTGACGAAATCGTGGCTAAATACGATACCGCCAAGGAGAATGTTGCAATTGCAGAAAAGGCTGAGGCCGAGGCTGAGGCAAAACGCCTTGCCGAGGAAAAGGAAGAGCTTGAACGCCGCAAGGCTGAAAAGGCTGCAAAAAAGCAAAACAAAAAGAACAAGTAATTAATTACATAAATTGTGTGAAAAAGGGGCAGTTTTCTGCCTCTTTTTTATTGTATTAAAAAAATCATTATGCTATAATAACGCTGATATGCTATGTAAAACAAATTTAGGAGGAATTTATGAATTACAGGGATAAATACAATCTTTGGCTTACATTTGACGAAGAAACCAAAAATGAGCTTTTATCCGTAACCGACGAAAAGGAAATTGAGGATAGGTTCTATAAGGATTTGGCCTTCGGCACCGGCGGACTTCGCGGCATTATGGGCGCCGGCTCAAACAGAATGAACAAATACACCGTGGGCAAGGCTACCTTGGGCTTGGCAAATTATTTAAAAAGCAAAAACAGCGGCGAGCTTAAAATTGCTATTGCCTATGACAGCCGCAACAACTCACAATTCTTTGCAAAAACCGCCGCAGGCATTTTTGCAAGCTGCGGCTTTAAAGTATATATTTACGAAACACTTGTGCCCGTTCCTGTTTTAAGCTTTACAACCGCTTATATGGGCTGCACCGCAGGCGTTATGATTACCGCTTCCCACAACCCAAAGGAATATAACGGTTACAAGGTTTACGATTCAAAGGGCTGCCAATTTTGCACCGAGGATGCAAAAAATGCCATTGAATTTATTAATGCAATTGATGATTTTTCAACAATTCCTTTTGCAGATGTTGAAAACAACGAAAATGTAACTCTTATCGGCGAAAATGTGCTTTCAAAATACCTTGATAGGGTAAGGGAGCAATCGGTTTACACCGAGCCGTCCGATTTAAAAATCGTTTACACCCCTCTCCACGGCACAGGCAACATTCCCGTTCGCAGAATGCTTGAGGGTATGGATGTTACCGTTGTTAAAGAGCAGGAAATGCCCGACGGTAATTTCTCAACCGTTCGCAGCCCCAATCCCGAGGAAAAAGATGCCCTTAACATTGCAATTGAAACCGCAAAAAGCATTAATGCAGACTTGGTTTTGGGCACCGACCCCGACTGCGACCGTGTGGGCATTGCCGTTCGTGACGGAAAAGATTACAAGCTTTTCACAGGCAATCAAACAGGCGCACTGCTGGTAAAATTTGTTTTAACCATGCACAAGCAAAGCCTTAATCCCAAGTCAACACTGGTAAAAACCATTGTTACATCGGAGTTGGGCGCAAATATCGGCAGAAGCTTTGGCTTGCAGGTTGAGGAAACCTTAACCGGCTTTAAATATATAGGCGATAAAATCAACAAGTATGAGGCAACTGGCGAGCAGGAATTCGTTATCGGCTATGAGGAATCTTACGGATACCTTGTGGGCACCCATGCCCGTGATAAGGACGCTGTTGTATCCTCAATGCTTATTTGCCAAATGGCTGCCTGGTATAAAAATCAAGGCAAAACCCTTGTTGACGGCTTAAATGAAATTTATGACGAATACGGCTATTACCTTGATTACCTTGACAGCTTTGTGCTTAAAGGCAAGGACGGCGCCGAGAAAATTCAAAGCCTTATGGTAACCTTTAGAGAAAAGGGCACAGACCTTACAGAGGGTATTAAGGAAATTATAGATTTTAAGGACGGAATCCGTGACCTGCCAAAAGAAAATGTGTTAAAATATATTTTTAACGACGGCTCGTGGATGGCGGTAAGACCCTCGGGTACCGAGCCTAAAATCAAGGTTTACTACTCAATTGTTGACCCTGACAAGGAAAATGCCAAAAAGCGCCTTGAGGCTATAAGAGCCCTTATTAACTCAATTATTAACGATTAAGCGGAGAGATATATGACTGTTAAAAATTATGTAGAAACCGTTTTACAGCCAAAAATTCAGGGCGACGGCGGTTGGATAGAATTTGAAAGCCTTGACGGCAGCGTTCTTACCGTTGTGTTTAGGGGCGAATGTTCAAAGTGCCTTATTCTGCACCGCTGTGTAGAATGGATTGAACAGCAGATTAAAAAGGATTGCCACAAAACCGTTAAGGTTAACGCAATTCGCAAAAAGCCCTACTTTCAGGATGTTTAAGGAGGGGTAGAAATGGCACACATAAAGGTTGTAAGGCGTTCAATGCGCCCCGAGGAGTGGACGGATTTGCGCTTCGGCTGGCTTAAACGCCATATTTATGCCGATAAATACGAAATTGATAATCTTATGATTCGTGACGCCCGCCAGGTGTCCGAAATGGAATTTGAATATTATTCGGAGGATTACAGGCCGCTTAAAAAGGGCGATATGTATTTTACCCCCGACGGCACCGCCTTCATTAAGGCAGATGTTAACATACCAAAGGAGCTTCAGGGCAAGGAACTTTGGTTTTCATTAAAAACCGCCGCTGAAATTTGCGTTAAAATCAACGGCAAATACGTGGGCGGCGTTGACCCCAACAGAGAGCGTATGCTCATTACCCCATATATTGACGACAGCAAAACCCTTCATTTTGAAATGATGGGCTACAACCGCTCAAAGCCCGATGACGAGCGTAACCCCGAATCTCTTTCGGTTCGTGGCTGTCGCCAAATTTTCGAGGGTGCATATATCTGCACCGTTAACCACGCAGTTCAGGATTTGGTTTGGGATTTTGAACTTTTGCTGGATATTGCAAAAAGCGACCTTTTCAACGAGGATTACAGAAACTTTCTTAACCGTGAATTAAATAACGCAATGAATTTTATTGACTTTGACAGCGAGGATTTAACAGGCGTTGACGAGGCAAAAAAATACATTGACGAGGTTGTATATGCAAATACTAACTACAAAGGCAGCGGCGATGTGGCGCTTATTGCCCATTCACACCTTGATATTGCATATTATTGGCGCAGAATCCATGCTGTTCAAAAGAATTTGAGAACAGTGCTTATACAGTTAAGATTAATGGATAAATACCCGGATTTCAAATATACTCACACTCAGCCGTATATTTATGAAACCCTTGAAAAATATTATCCCGAGGTTTTTGAGGAGCTTAAGGAAAAGGTTGCAAACGGTCAGTTTGAGCCTGTGGGCGCAATGTATGTTGAGCCCGACTGCAACATTCCCACCGCCGAAAGCCTTGTAAGGCAGTGCCTTTACGGCCAGCAGACCTATGAGCGTATGTTCGGCAAAAGGGTTAATAACGCATGGCTGCCCGATGTTTTCGGCAACAGCTGGATAATGCCCCAAATTCTTAAAAAAAGCGGCGTTGAATATTTTGTTTCAAACAAAATGTCCACATGGAACGATACCAACCGCTTTCCTCACAACAACTTTATTTGGAAGGGAATTGACGGCTCCTCTGTTTTAGCCTGCGTTCCACCCACCCACTTTATTACTTGGAATGCACCCTCACAAATTCAGGAGAATTGGGAGGCATATATTGACAAGGACCAAGGCGGCCAAACCATGAATATGTTTGGCTACGGCGACGGCGGCTCAGGCTGCACCGAGGAAATGATTGAGCTTATGCACAGGTTTGACAAGCTTTCCGTTATGCCGAAGTGCAAGCACATGTGCGGCGCAGAGTTCTTGGAAAAGAATTTGAAGAATAATTCAAACCTTGAAACCTGGGACGGCGAGCTTTACCTTGAAATGCACCGTGGAACCTTTACCACAAAGTCAAATCTTAAAAGGGAAAACCGCAGGCTGGAGTATAAGCTCCGTGATGCTGAAATTCTTTCCCTTATGAGAAAAGAAGATAATAACGATGAAATCAGGGCGCTTTACAAAAAGCTTTTGGTTAACCAATTCCACGATATTCTGCCCGGCTCTCACATTCATCCTGTGTATGAGGACGCTATGGCTGACTACCGTGAGCTTAATTCGGCACTTGATAAAATAATCGGCACAGGCTCAAAATACTTTAACACCCTTAATTTTGAGCGTAATGCATTAACCTTTATTCCAAACAAAAAGGGCACATCAACCCGTTACGGCGTAAAGGGTAATTGGCTCATTCCTCACATTCCGGCAATGGCGTCAAAGTCGCTCCGTGCAACAAAGGTAGACAGCAGCTGGGTAGAAATAGGCGACAGGGTAGAAACTCCGTTCTATTCAATCAGCTTTAATGATGACGGCTCTATTGCCTCACTTTACGACAAAAAGCTTAACAGGGAATGGGTTGACGGCGATTTTAACAAACTTAAAATTTATACCGATAACCCGGGCAACTATGATGCATGGGATATTTTGCCCAACTATAAGGATAAGCAAATTGATATTAAGGTTGAAGAACCCCTTGAGCTTTGTGAGCTTGACGGCGAGGCTGCAACCTTTAAAACAGTTTTAACCACCGAAAAATCAAGGTGGACAATGCTTATAAGAGTTTTCCGCCAATCAAAGGGCATTGAGGTTGAAAATATTGTTGACTGGCAGGAAAAGCACAAGCTTGCAAAGGCTGAATTTGCCTGCAATGTTCTCACAAGAAAGGCCCTTTGCGACACCTCGGCAGGCTTTATTGAGCGTGATACCCACAGGAACACCACCTGGCAGCAGGCACGCTTTGAAAGCTGCCACCACAAATGGTGCGACCTTTCTGAAACCGACGGAGGCGTGGCCCTGATTAACGACGGCAAGTACGGCGTGGGCCTGCTTGAAAACACCATGAGCCTGTCGCTGCTCCGTGCAACCATAAGGCCCGATGTTACCTCTGATATGGGTATGCATAATTTCTGCTATATGATTATGCCCCATGCAGATAATGCGGTTGCCGCAGGCATTAATAACTTGGCGTTCCAATACAATGTACCCCTTGTTAAAAGCGATGCTGAATGGTCATTGCCTGATTTTGCACCACTTTATCTGCAAGCTGCTAAGTTGTCTGAAAACGGCAAAATGGCAGTTATCCGCTTAAGCGAGCAAAACGGCACAAGGGGAACAATCAAGCTTGATAAGCCTGTTAAGCTGCTTAATATGCTTGAGGATGTTCAGGAAGAAATTGACACTATTGAATATAAGCCGTTTGAAATTATTACAATAGGAATTGAGGAGTAGTATGACTAAGCCGCAAATAGTTATTCTTGTGTTGGCAATTGTGGGCGTTTTGGGCATTATAGTTTTTCCGTTAATAAACAAGCGCCAGCTTAAAAATATGCCTGTTGAACAGCAAATCAGAATACTTATGAAGCAGGCTGACAAGCTGATTTTTTGGAAAAATATTCCCCAAGGCAGAAAGGGCAACCTTATTTACATTAAAAACAAACGCAAAATTTTAGTGTATCCATGGGTTTTGATTGACGGCAAAATGCTTTGCACCAAGGAAAACCCCTTTGATAAATGGGACTACCCTGAGGACAGTCCCGCCTTTACCGAGGAGGAAATCAAGCAGGCCCTTGAGGAACTTGAAAAATACAACAAACACAACCCTGTAAAGCTTTATTTGCAGAACAAAGATTAACAAATTAAACGGCGCACAAGGCATATAATACATTGTGCACCGTTTAAATTTTTATCAGCCTGAAAATATAGAAAAGCGCAATGCCGAACCCAAACCAAATTGCCGAAAAGGGCAGGCATATTTGCCCAAATAGGTTTAGGGGCACCCTTGAATAATCCCACACATTGCAGCCTAACCAAAGATTGAATACCAGGCCGAACGCCAATTCAAGCACGGTTATAACAAGTGCGGCAATCAGTGCAAACAGCACTGGGGGAATACCTCTGTTTTGGGTATAAATAAAAAGCAGGGTTGCAACAGCGATGCCTGCACAGAAAAACATGCTGTAATGGGTTCTTGACCGATAAAGCATTTCTATCAGGCAATAGGTGTTGCCGCCCACAAAAAACGCCAGGCTGTATATTAAATAAGGATTCATTAAATCACCATTTGTATTGTGTCCCGTAATGTGTTAAAATAATATATATTTTTTGAGGTGCGCCATGAATTTATCGCATAATGAAAAAATGTTAATAGATTTGCTGGTTGCCGGCGGCTACAAGGCTTATGTTGTCGGCGGCTTTATTCGTGATGCGATAATGGGCAAAAGCGGCGGCGATGTTGATATTACAACCTCCGCAAAACCCCTTGAAATTGAAAAAATGTTAACGGAAAACGGCATAAAATATGTTGAAACAGGTATAAAGCACGGCACAATTACCGCCGTTGTTGACGGCGTGCCCTATGAAATAACTACCTTTAGAACTGACGGCGAATATACCGACAACCGCCACCCCAAAAATGTGGAATTTGTAAGCAATGTCAGCCAAGATTTGGCAAGGCGTGATTTTACCGTTAACGCAATTGCGTATAATGATTATGACGGCTTTATTGATTTGTACGGCGGCGCCGAGGACATTAAAAACAAAATTATCCGTGCTGTGGGCGAGCCTAACAAACGCTTTCAAGAGGATGCACTGCGAATTATGCGAGCGCTCCGCTTTGCAAGCGTGCTTGGCTTTGAAATTGAGCAGGGCACAAGGCAGGCAATTTTCAATAACGCCTATTTGCTGAAAAATATTGCCGCTGAGCGGATTTTTGCAGAGCTTAAAAAGCTGCTTTTGGGGGACAATGTTGAAAGGGTTTTGCTTGAATATAAGGATGTTATGGCGGTTATAATACCCGAGCTGCTGCCTTGCTTTGATTTTGAGCAAAACACCAAGTGGCATTTGTATGATGTTTATACCCATATTGTAAAATCCGTTGCATTGGCCCCCAAAAGGGATTATATGCGCCTTACTCTTTTGCTGCACGATATAGGCAAGCCTTATTGCTTAAGGATTGACGAAAGGGGAATTGACCATTTTAAGGGCCACCCTGAAAAAAGCGCCGAGCTGGCAAAACGGGTTTTGGAAAGGTTTAAGGCAAGCAACGACATAACAAAAAGGGTGCTTACTCTAATTTCTGTTCACGATGATTATATAACTCTTGATTCTGCCGATATTAAGGCGTGGCTCAGGCGGCTGGGGGATGATATGACCCTTGATTATATAGATGTTAAAATAGCCGATTTAAAAAGCCATAGCCTTAAATATTCGCAGCACGAAATTGACGCCCTTTACCAAATCAGAAAAAAGACGGAGGGCATCATCGGTTCAAACGAGCCCTATAAAATATCTCAATTGGCGGTTAACGGCAATGATTTAATTGCCCTTGGCTATTCAGGCAAGGATATTGCGGTAAAATTAAACGAGCTTGTTAATGAGGTATCAAAAAATCCCTGCCTTAACAGCAGGGAGCAATTGCTTGATATAATTAAACAAACCAATAAAAAATAAACGCTTGCAACGCAAGCGTTTATTTTGTGTAGAAAAGCGCTTCGTGGGTGCTTCGTGAAAATCTGTAAACAGAAAATTCAATTCCCAGCGCCAAATAAATACACAGTGACGATGAGCCGCCTGCCGAAAACAGGGGCAATGTAATGCCTATGCAGGGCAGCAGTGAAAGCTCCATTCCCACATTAACAATTATTTGTGTGAACAGCATTACCGAAATTCCGCAGCACATAAGGTAGCCCACATTATCCCTTGCACGCATTGCTATTTTAAGCACTCTTAAAACTAAAACAAAAAGCAAAAGCAGTGCCACAGCAACGCCTACAAAGCCGAATTCCTCCCCGGCTACGGTTAATACCATGTCGCTTTCGTTAACGGGAACTGCGCCGCTTTGGGTCATATCCCCCTGCAAATAGCCCTGGCCGAACCATCCTCCTGAGCCTATTGCAATTTTACCGTTGGTTTGCTGATACATAACATCGGCATATTGGTCGGGGTAGAACAGGGCAACAATTCTTTGCCTTTGAATGCCGCTGATAATACCCAGCTTCCAAGCACCTGCAAAGCCAACGATAATAGCGCATATACCTGCTACAAAATAGCCGATATTTACCTTGGCAAAAAACAGCATGCCGATAAACATAAGCACAAAAATCAATGCAGAGCCTGCGTCGCCGGTAATAAGCACCAGTGCCACGGGAATAGCGCCGTGGATAACCAAGGGAATAATGCTTTTAAGCTTGTTTATATTATCCTTTACCAAATCCAAATGATAGCTGAAGGAAATAATAAAGCCAACCTTTAACAGCTCTGACGGCTGAAAATAAAACACCTTAAGGTCAATCCAGCATTTAGAGTCAGGTCGGGAGGGGGGCGCAACGCCGAAGAAAAAGGTAAATACCATAAGCCCCACACAGCCGGCGGCAATAACAGGCCATAGCTTTGAAATGATTTCATAGTCTATGTTTGAAACTATTATTGCTATTATCAAGCCGCCTGTAACCGATACAAGCATTGACCTGACATCGCTTGAAATGATTTTGCCGTTCAGTGACGAATAGGTAGCGCTGTAAACCAGTGCCAGACCGTACATTGAGGCAAGCACCGCAGCGAAAAAGGTTACAAAATCAGACCCTTTAAGAAAGCGAGTAAGCGACTTGTTTTGATTTATTGAATTGTCCATACATACTCCTTTCCTAATGTTTTTTATATTATATTATTAAATCTGTTTTTTTTCAACACAAAATATATAAATTTTGTTATCATTTTGTTATTTGAATATCACGGCTGTTATGTTATAATATATGATCAAGGAATATTTAAGAGGTGTTTTATGTTAACAGATATTGAAATTGCACAAAACGCAAAAATGAAACCCATTGAAGAAATTGCACAGGCAATAGGTATATCCTCAAAGGATATTGAGCCCTACGGCCACTATAAGGCAAAAATTTCAAACTCGGTTCTTGAAAATTTAAAGGATAAAAAAGACGGCAAGCTGATTCTTGTTACGGCTGTTAACCCAACCCCTGCGGGCGAAGGCAAAACCACCGTTTCAATCGGCCTTGGCGAGGCTATGTCAAAATTAGGCAAAAAGGCTATTATTGCTCTGCGTGAGCCGTCGCTGGGCCCTGTTTTCGGCATTAAGGGCGGCGCTGCAGGCGGCGGATACTCGCAGGTTGTGCCCATGGAGGATATTAACCTTCACTTTACAGGGGATATGCACGCCATTACCTCTGCAAACAACCTTATGTGTGCCATGCTTGACAACAGCATTCAGCAGGGTAACGAGCTTAATATTGACCCAAGGCGTATTCAGGTTAAGCGTTGCCTTGATATGAACGACAGAGCTTTAAGGAATATTATTAATTCCCTTGGTGGCAAGCTTAACGGCGTTCCCCGTGAGGATCATTTCTGCATTACCGTTGCCAGCGAGGTTATGGCGGTGCTCTGCCTTAGCAATGATATTTTTGATTTGAGAGAAAGACTGGGCAATATCCTTGTTGCCTATACCTACGACGGCGAGCCGGTATTTTGTAAGGACATTAAGGCAAACGGCTCAATGACCGTGCTTTTGAAGGACGCTATCAAGCCAAACCTTGTTCAAACCCTTGAAAATACCCCTGCAATTATGCATGGCGGGCCCTTTGCAAACATTGCCCACGGCTGTAACTCGGTTAGGGCAACCAAAGCCGCATTAAAGCTTGCTGATTATGCTATTACAGAGGCAGGCTTCGGCTCGGATTTAGGCGCTGAAAAGTTTTTGGATATTAAATGCCGCTTTGCAGGCTTAAAGCCAAGCTGCGTGGTTCTTGTTTCTACCGTTCGTTCAATGAAATACAACGGCGGTGTTCCCAAGGACGAGCTTAAGCAGGAAAATTTGGAGGCTCTTAAGGCAGGCTCGGTTAACCTTGGCGCTCATATTGATAACCTTAAAAAATTCGGCGTGCCTGTTGTGGTTGCAATCAACCATTTTTACGCCGATACCCAGGCAGAAATTGATTTTATTGAGCAATTCTGCAAGGAAAAGGGTGCTGATTTTGCCGTTACCAAGTGCTTTGCCGAGGGTGGAGCAGGCGGCACTGAGCTTGCGCAAAAGGTTGTTGACGCTTGCGAAAAAGAAAACAACTTCCATTACCTTTACGACCTTGATATGCCCATTTACGATAAAATCGAAACCATTGCAAAAGAAATTTACGGCGCAGACGGCGTGGATTACACTAAAGAGGCAAGGGCTGCTATTGACGGCTTTATTAAGCTTGGGGCAGATAAAATGCCCGTTTGTATGGCTAAAACCCAATACAGCCTTTCCGATAACCCAAAGCTTTTGGGCAGACCTAAGAATTTTAAAATTACCGTTTCATCTGCAAGCCTTTCAAACGGCGCAGGCTTTGTTGTTTGCCAAACAGGCTCTGTTATGACCATGCCGGGGCTTTCAAAATCCCCTGCGGCATACAGAATTGATATTGACGAAAACGGCAACACGGTAGGGCTTTTCTGATGACAGAGGTTATAACACACAGCTATGACGAAACCGTTAATATGGCTGCCGATTTTGCAAAGAAAACGCCAAAGGGTGCGGTTATTGGCTTTATAGGCGGCTTGGGAATGGGCAAAACCGCCTTTACAACAGGCTTTGTTAAGGGCTTGGGAATTGACGCTAATGTCAGCTCGCCCACCTTTGCCATTTGCAACGATTATATCGGCGAAAATAATAGGGTTTATCATTTTGATATGTATAGAGTTGAGGGATGGGACGACCTTTATTCAACAGGGTATTTTGACTATCTTGATACCGATGCGTATATTTTGGCGGAGTGGAGCGAAAATGTTTTCGGCGCTTTGCCGGAGGATGCAATTATTATTCAAATTGAACGCCTTGGAGAAAATGACAGGCGCTTTAAATTTATGACTAAATCAGAGGTGCAGGGTTGATGCTTTTATCAATTGATTCCAGCGCAGTTACCGCATCTGTTGCTTTAACAGACGGCGAGCGTGTTATAAATAACGAATTTGTTAATTCAGGCTTAACTCACAGCGAAACCCTTTTGCCAATGATAAAAAGGGTAATGCAGGGAACTGAATTTAACGCCCTTGACGCTATTGCCGTTGCAGCGGGCCCGGGCTCGTTTACCGGGGTTCGTATCGGCGTTGCCACTGTTAAGGGTTTGGCTTTTAACGATAATATCCCGTGCATAAGCGTTTCTACCCTTGAGGCGATAGCACACAATTTTGTTGATAAAAGCTGCGTGGTTTGCGCTGTTATGGACGCAAGACGAATGCAGTTTTATAACGCAATTTTTAAGGTGGAAAAGGGCGTTGTCATCCGCTTAACTGAGGACAGAGCAATTTCAATTGACGATTTAAGGCAGGAGCTTAAGCAATACGAAAGCGTAATAATCGCCGGGGACGGCGCAAGGCTCTGCTACGATAATATCGGCCTTGACAATTGCCAAATTGCCCCCGATGACCGCATTTATCAGTGCGCAATCGGTGTTGCAAGGGCGGCAGAAAATAAAGAAAAAATTTCCGCAAAGGCGCTGATGCCGGTTTATTTAAGGCTGTCACAGGCTGAGCGTGAATTAAAATTAAAGCTGGGTTAATCACTGACCCATAATAAGGAGAAGAATATGATAGTTATCGGTTCAGACCATGCGGGCTTTCCGCTTAAAGAAGAAATCAGGGCGCATTTAGAGGAGCAGGGCATTGACTATGTTGATGTGGGCTGCTATTCTCCCGAGCGCTTTGATTATGCAATTTCAGCCCAAAAGGCTTGCGACAAGGTAGTTTCAGGGGAGTGCGACAAGGCGATCCTTTGCTGCGGAACGGGCATTGGCATTTCTATGGCTGCAAACAAGGTTAAGGGTATTCGTGCCGCTTGCTGCAGCGATTATTTCAGCGCAAAATACACAAGAGCTCACAACGATGCAAACTGCCTTTGCATGGGTGCAAGGGTTGTTGGCGCAGGCCTTGCAATTGAGCTTGTTGATGTTTTCCTTAACACAGAGTTTGAGGGCGGCAGACACCAAACCCGTATTGACCAAATAATGGCAATTGAAGCAGGAGAAAAGCTTTATTAATATGGAAATGTTTGATGTTGTTGACGAGCTCGGCAACCCCACAGGGGAGGTTGTAAGCCGCAAGCTTGCCCACGAAAAGGGAATACGCCACAGGGCCTCACACATTTGGGTTGTGAACCGGGATGAAAAGGGCACCCGTGTTTTGCTGCAAAAGCGCAGCCTTGAAAAGGACTCTTTCCCCGGTAAGCTGGATACCTCCTCCGCAGGGCATATTCAGGCAGGGGACGAGCCACTTGAATCTGCTTTAAGGGAGCTTGGCGAGGAGCTGGGCATTTTCCCAAAGCCAGAGGAATTAACCTTTATAGGCACATTTTCATTCAGCTTTGAAAAGGTGTTTCACTCAAAGCCCTTTTGCGACAATGAGGTTGCCTTTGTTTATGTTTATAACAAAAAGGTGGATATTGACTCCCTGACCCTGCAAAAGGAGGAAGTTGAGTCCGTTTGTTGGCGTGATATTAAAGAGGTTTACAAGGCTCGCCTTGAACATAACGACGAATATTGCGTTCCTGCCCAAAGTCTTAAAATGCTGATGGATTATTTGGATATTAAGTGATTGTAAATTTTTGTTGACATTGAATTGTAATATTCGCTCGTGTGACAAAATGTAATAAAAAATAACCACCTACCTTGTTATACAATACAGCTGTTCAAGCTGATTTTGTTAAGTGTGCATTAATAAAATCCCGTTAATACTTGCGTATTAACGGGATTTTTTAATAGTGTACCAAATATCGCATGGTTACAGTTCGGTTGCGGCCTTTTTTGCAAATAATCCGTTCGGCGGATGATTATGATTTTGTTTTGCCCGGTTTGTAAAAATATTTGTCAATTTTCTTTTTGTCAATTGCATAATACAGTGCTGTACCGAGAACCGCCATAACGCAGAGCTCGCCAAGACCTACGAGAGCGCCCTGGGTAATAAATCCGACAAATTCAAACGGACCTTCAATAAAGAAATGTTCTATTTCCCATCCGATTATTATGCTGTTGAATACCGCCGGCATAAGCATACTGAAAAGAGGATAGCTTTTGATTTTGACATTTCTGAGTATATACATACATATAGCAGAACCGAGCGTTGCAAGCGAACCGAAAATCATATCAAGCGGCAGCCCTGTGCCGATGTTGTAAAGGTTCGACACAATGCAGCCGACCGTAAGCCCCGGTATTGCCGCAGGCGTAAACAGCGCCAAAACATTAAGCGCTTCGCTGACCCTGAACTGCACAGCCATAGAGGTTGTACCCGGAAGTAACAGGTTTTGCGCATAGGTGAGTGCCGCATATAATGCCGCAATGATTGCCGTTTGTGCGATAAGCTGAGTTTTTTTCTTCATTTTCAATTTTCTCCTTAGTTTTATTTTTAGAAGCCACGGGAATGTGACTGGTCAGGATTTTGCGAACTGACAGTGAGATTATAATACATTGCATAAAAAAATGCAAGACGATTTTTTCTAAAAGATATATCCCTGCATTGATGCCGCTTATTTTGCAATAATTTTTTAACTGCTATATCTGATGTAATTCGCACACCGAAAATTTAATAACAGAAAAATCAAATTTCTTAAAGTGCAATGCTTTAAGGATTTTTTTATTTTATTAATGCTTTTTTTGTTTAGCTATATTAATTGTTTTAAATATATGTTAAAATAAAAAAACAAATTTTTTTAATTTTTTTGCAAAAAAGTGTAAAATTTTGTTGCTCTGATGGTACTAGTATATGTAAGGGTTAATAAATCCCACAAAGGAGGTGACGATTTGCCGAGTAAAAACAAGGCCTATGCAGACGATATGCTGAAGCAGGCGTACAAAAATTATTATTCCGATGTATATCGGTTTTGCCTTTCAATTTTAATGAACGACAGGGAGTCGATTGACGACTGCGTTCAGGAAACCTTCATTGTTCTTTACAAAAAATACCTTGAGGGCGAGGAGGTTGAATATGTTAAGGCGTTCTTGTTTAAAACCGTTCAAAACTTTGTTAAAAAGCGGTTGCGAGAAAATACCAAAACAAATCAGCATGTTTCGCTTGAGGATGTAACGGAGCTTGTAAGTCAAAATGAAGATATGGACGAAAAGCTCAGCTTTGACGAATACTCACGACAAATCAGCGATGCTCTTTCGCAAAGGGATGCAGAGTTGTTTAAATTAAGATACATATATGATTATTCTCTTGAAGAAATTGCACAGATATTAAATCTTTCAATATCTGTTGTGGGCACAAGACTCCACAGATTGCGCAAACGATTAATTATTATTTTAAAGGAGATTTTGTACTCCGAATAAACAAGAAAGGAGTGAGCTTATGGCACGCATCAATATAAACAAACAAACTGTTGCAAATATCGCAGACGACGATATTATCAAGACCCTTCAAAAAATGATATTTGTTGAGCTTGAAAAGCCTGAAGAAGAAGTTAATACAGACTTTGTTGATGAGTGCGTTAACGCCTTGCTCGAAATTGAAAAAGATGAAAATAAAGGCTTTGCCGTTTTAGTTCCTCTTGTTTCAAGTGAGCAATTCTTGCAAAATATTACCAAAACACATACTCTTACCTGGAAAAATTTAAATAAAGCTATTAAAATTGCCATTGTTGCAGCTGCTCTTGCAGGCTCAACATTTACCGCAAACGCTGCCGTTAAGGCAGTAACCGGTGTTGATGTTATTGAAGAACTTCAAAACGCAACAAAAGAAAAGTTAATTGATTGGGGTATTATTAAACCCCAGAATATTGTATGGGGCGACGGCGAGGATGACGATGATGATTTGCCCACCACCGCACCGATTGAGGTTGTTGAATCAACTACCGAGCCCTCCACAGAGCCTGAAAATGTAACTGCACCGGTTGCAACACCGGTAACGGTTACCACCACCAAAAAGGCACCGAACATTCAGTGGGGCGACGGCGAGGATGATGACGACGATACCACAACAAAGCCGTCACAAACGGAAACCACGGTTGATACAACTCAGCCTTCAAAGGAGCCAAGCACCAATAAGCCCCTTCCGCCAACAACTGTTCCCGTAATTCCAAATCCGGACACACCCGATGAGCCGGAGGAGATTTACCTGGCTTATATCAGGGCTGAATTTAACAACTTTAAAACAGCCTATGTTTACGGCGAGGAGTTAAGCTACGACGGAATAACACTCACAAAGGTTTACAGCGACTCACACGAGGAACCCCTTGCACTTGAGGATTGCGATTACACCAAGAGCCTTAATATGAATGTTACCGCTAACTACACATTGAGAATTATTTATGAAAGCTGTGTTGTTAAAATTAACATTACCGTAAGGCCCGATGAGGAAACCCGCAACTCCGAGGCTTGTGCAAATGAGGATTTCAGCTATCTGTTAACCGACGACGGCGCTTATATTACCGCTTACCGTGGTAATGATGCCAACCTTAATATTGAAAAGGTTGACGGCCACAAGGTTATCGCAATTGCGGCAGGCGTTTTTGAAAACAGCAACGTTGAAAGCGTTTATGCAGAAAATGTTAAGCGAATTTACCCCAACGCATTTAAAAACGCAACCTCCCTTAAGGAGTGCATAACACCTAATGCCGAATATATCGGCGACAGCGCATTTGAGGGCTGCACACAGCTTAGTGATATAAGCTACGCCATGAATTTAAGCTATTGGGGCGAGGCAGTTTATAAGAACACCGCTATAACCAACATTACCGTGCCTTACAAAATTACCGCTGTTCCGGCGTCACTTTGTGAGGGCTGCGAAAAGCTTAAATATGTTTATGCCGATTTCTATATTGAATCGGTGGGCGCAAGAGCGTTTAACGAATGTACCTCTCTTGAATCGGTTGAGGGCACCGAAAACCTTAAGTCGGCAGGGGAATACGCATTTTATAACGACGAGCTTGTTGAGTTTGACAAGGCACCGAGCGTTCTTGAATCAGTGGGTGACGGAGCATTTGCTTACTGCAAGAACATTAGTTTCGGCAAGCTTAACAACTTAAAGAAATTGGGCATGCAATCCTTCTTCTACTGCAACGGCTTAACAGGCGTTGAATTGCAGGAGGGCATAACCGAAATTCCATACGGCGCTTTCAGGGGTGCACACATTACCGACATTGTTATCCCCGAGGGCGTTACAAAAATCGGCGATTATGCTCTTATGAGCACGGCCATTAAAAAACTTGATTTGCCTATAACCCTTAAAGAGGTTGGCACATACGGCTTGTATATTACCACTCTTAGGGAGGGCTATTTCGGCGAAAACATCAGCGAAATGGCTCCTAACGCAATGTTTAAGGGCAGCCGCCTGGTTATGTATGTTTTTGAGGATACGGCAGCTCTTGAATATGCAAAGGAAAATAATATTAAGTACATTATCCGCCAAGGTGAAACCATTGATGATAATAAAATCCCGTGGATTGACGGCGAAGATGACTAAGTATGTACGGAGGTAGAAATATGAAAAAACTTAAAACTGTGATTTCCACTGTACTGATACTTCTTATTGCGTTATCGGCAATGCCCCTTTCAGCATTTGCGGCTTCTGCCGTTGCTGCACAGGACGCATCCGGAAGTACAACACAGTACACTTGGAATTATACGGCTGAAACCGGTACTGTTTATATAAATACCAAAAAAGGCACTTCTGCCTTAGACGGCTCAAAATCAAAAAACATGCTTCCGACATTTTATTCAAGCCTTTCCACAAGTAAAATATGGGGCGATTATGACGGCAGTATAGTTAAGCACATTGTTTTTGGTAATAACATCAAAAGCATAAAAAATGTTTGTATCAGCTATGACAATTATCCAAATGTAAGCTCAATTGAGTTTGAGAATAATTCCACATTGGAAACACTGGGTCAGTCAATCTTTGCAGACTGCCGTGCTAAAAATGAGCTTGAACTGCCAAGCGGGCTTAAAACTATTGACAGCTACGCTTTCCAAACCTCAAGCTTCCAAAAAATTGTTATCCCGGAAACTGTAACAACAGTTAATGCAAAGGCCTTTGAGTTCTGCGACGCTAAGGAAATTAACATTATGGGCGACCCTAAAATGGGCGACTATGCTTTTTCGGGTTCATCCGTTGTAAAGCTTACAGCACCTAATGTTACAAAGTTTTATAAAGACGAATTTGAAGGATGTATCTTCCTTGAAACAGTTGAAAACGGCGACAAGCTTACAACTGTGGATGAATACGCATTCAGCGGATGCCTTGTATTGCGTGAGTTTAATTTTAACGAGGGACTTTCAGAGATTTTTGCAAATGCATTTGAAAACACCTCAATTATCAATGCAATTATGCCCTCAACCCTGTGTTGGATTGGCAATTCTGCATTTAAAGGCGACAAATCATTGCAGCAGGTTAAGCTCAGCAACGAAATGACCTCTATTGAAGCGTCATCATTCAGCGGCTGCTCTGCACTTACATCGGTTGATATTCCCGAATCTATTGAAGAAATCGGCGCCAGCGCATTTGCAAGCTGTACCTCTTTAACAACCGTAACAGGCGGCGAGAGCGTTTCCGGCATAAATGCCAGCGCATTTTACAAAGCAAACGCACTTAAGAATTATGCTTTCTCAGATGTGCTTACCACCGTTGGTAACAATGCATTTGCTTATACCGCATTAACCGAGCTTGAATTTCACAAAAACGGCGACATTACAATAGGCGCCAGCACTTTTGAGGGCTGCGACAAATTAACAGATGTTGTTTTAAACAGCAACATAACAAAAATAGGCGAGTGTGCATTTAAAAATTGCACAGCACTTAAAAATTTCAGCATTGCAGAGTCTGAATTAAACGGCGAAAAGGTTGGCATGACAGAATTAAACGCATCTGAAATGCTTTACGGCGACTATGCAATTGAAAATCTTTCATTGCCGTCAACATTAACTTCTGTCGAAAACGGCGCATTTACCGATTGCGGTAATGTTGACACTGTGCTTGACCTTACAAACACAGCGCTTAAAACAATAGGCAGCGGGGCTTTTAGAAAATGCAGGTTTACTGTTTTGTTGCCTGAAACGGTTGAAAGCGTCGGCGAAAATGCATTTAACGGCAGTTATGGTAAAACTGTTAGCTTTTCCGACAAGTTAACAACCTTGGGACAAAGCGCATTTGAAAACTCAAAGCTTGAAACTATTGATTTAACAAATTCAAGCTTGCTGAAAATTGAAAGCAATACATTTTCAAATTGCGAAAGCCTTACAACTGTAAAGCTTCCTAAAAATTGCACCGCAATAGACACTTGCGCATTTGATGATGCTGTCAGCTTAAACGAAATAGTTTTTAACGATAAGCTTGAAACAATCGGTAATTACGCTTTTGACGGTACAACTAACCTTGAAAACATTATGTTACCGGCTTCGGTTTCATCTATTGGAAACTATGCATTTTACGCAAGCGGAATTAAAAATGTAAATCTTTCAGGTTTAAAGCAAGAACTTTCTCTAGGCAATGACGCTTTTTCAAATACAAAAAGCCTTTCAACAATTTCTTTTTCAAGTAACGGCGTTGCTTTCGGAACCGATGTTTTTTATAATTCGGCAGTATCAAGTGTGGATATTCCGAGCTGCGAGGTAATCGGTGCCGACACATTTGAAGATTGTGTAAATCTTGAGCATATCAAATTGCCTGAAAATCTGGTTCAAATCGGTAAAGGTGCTTTTAAAAGCAGCGGATTAACCGAAATTACCGTCCCCGCAAATGTAGTGAATATTGGCGAGCGTGCTTTTGAAGGAACAGATAAGCTTAGAAAGGTTGTTTTTGACAGCAGTGTAAAATATGACGAGCGCCCGGCTATGTACGAAATGCTGCGTAACTCCTTCTTGAATCAAAATGATGATGTGGTTTGGTATGCATTTGGCGGCAGCGTGTTTGCATATTATGCCAACCTAAACCTCGTTACTTTCGTTCCTCTTGAATATACAGGTTATGAACCCGGCTCGGCTTCCGGCGAAAAGCCAATCAGCGAAGCTTCGGGTACTTGGAGCAACGGTACTTGGCGCATTACAAAAGGCGACTTTTCACGACTTATTATTACGGGAGAGGGTGAATTAACAAATGAGTTTACCGATTCCGAAACGGGCGAAACATACAGCACCGTTGAACTCCTTAATAAATATACATCGTGCCAAAGAATTGTAATTTACAGCGGTATTACATCTATCGGCGATAATTTCCTTTATGATGAATCGACCGAACTTAAATATACAATGGATTATGTGGTTATACCGTCAACAGTTGAGTCAATAGGCGAAAACGCTTTTCGCAATGTGGGTATTATTAACAGCGTTTCGTTTAGCGAAGGCTTGGTAAGTATAGGCAACAACGCTTTCAATGGCAGCAGACACTTTACAAAATTGACTATTCCTTCAACTGTGGAATACATCGGCGATTATGCGTTTTACGGCACGGCTGTAGAGTCTGTTGCATTGAGCGATAATGTTAAAACAGTCGGCAAATATGCTTTTGCAAATAATTTAAAACTGACCTCTGCAACACTTAACAACACTGTTACGGAAATTTCCGAGGGCGTTTTTAACGGCACAGGCATTAAAAAGATTACTGTTCCGAGTAATGTTACAACAATAGACAAAAAGGCTTTCGCAGATTGCACAAGTCTTGCAGAAATTAAACTTGACAATCCGCAAATCACAGTTTATTATGATGAGCTTAACCCCGGCGATAATGCTATCGGTTTTAAAAGCGACGGTTCATACACAACAAAAACCCTTGTAATTTACGGAGCTTATGCTTCACCGGCTTACAATTATGCTTCAAATGCCGGCATAAAGTTTTCGGGTAATAAAGCTGTCGCAACTTATGCGGGCTACATTCCTCAAGCAAATACAATTTTGAAAAACAAGCCCCTTGAATGGTATTACTATGCCGATAAAAAAATGCTGTGCATTGACGGCGAGGGCTACATTAACGGCGACGGTTTGTATTTGGATGACGGCACAAAATTTACAAAAAAGCTTGATGTTGATACTGCTTACATTTGCCCCGGCATTACTCAAATTCACGAGCTTGCCGCAATCTGCAACCCACGCTATGTAACAATTCCGGGTTCTGTTATCACACTTACAAACAAGGCCTTTGCAAATTGCACAAACCTTTATGCAATTACAATTCCCGCATCGGTAAAGAATATTGATGAAAAGGCATTTTCAAACTGCACATCCCTTGCCGCAGTATATTTCAAGGCAGGATGCGAAAAGGTGCCTGACAATTTGTTCAAGGGCAGTGTTTCATTGCAGTATGTTGATTTGGGCGGAGTAAGAGAAATCGGCAGACGAGCATTCTACGGCTGCACAAATCTTCAAAGAATTGTAATTCCCGATACGGTTAAAACAATTGACAGCTACGCATTCGGAAAGTGTATCAGCGTTCAGAGCATTACTCTCGGCGCAAATGTTGAAAAGATTAACGACAGCGCATTTTCAAATCTTCCTCTTTGCGAAACCGTTAACTTTGATTCAAACGCAATTATGAGCATTGCAGTTAACGCATTTACCAACTCCGGCGCAAGCACAACGGGCATTAATGTTGTTTATTCTGACAATGTTAAAACCGCAAGACTCACAGGCTTTGACGGTGTAAATGTGGGCAGCTTTACTATCGGCAAGAATGTTGAAAGCATTGTGCTTCCAAACCAAATTCCAAGCCTTAAGAGCATAGCTGTTGACAGTGAAAACCAAAATTATTATACATACTACGGCTGCCTTTACGACACAACCGACACCTTGATTTATGCCCCGCAATCATTAACCGCTATTGATATTAAGTCGGGCACAAAGGCAATCGGCAGCAACGCATTTTCAAATTCAAACATCAGCACAATTGTTCTTCCCAAGGGAGTAACCGAAATTAAGGATAAGGCGTTCTACAATGCTTCACAGCTTAAAATCGTTTATTTTCCCAATACTGTTGAAACAATCGGCAACAGCGCATTTGAAAACTGCACACGCCTTAAGACCGTTGATATTTCATATCCGGTTAAGTCAATCGGCAGCTCTGCATTCAGAAGGTGCACAAACCTTGCAAGCGTTATCCTTCCTGATACTCTTGAAACCATCGGTGCCGACTGCTTTAACGGCTGTTCGTCACTTACAGGCATTGTTATCCCCAAAAGCGTAACTGATTTAGGCATCGGCGCTTTGGCTTACTGTGCAAAGCTTACAGATGTTTATGTTTGGTATGCAAATATCGGATTTAACGCCTTTAAGGGCACAACAAATGTTAATGTTTACACCATGGCAGGCTCAAATGCTTACGAATATGCAAGGGCAAACAAAATCCCATACGGTGCATATACCGATGAGGATATGTTCTATGACGAGTGTGCGTTAAAGCTTGACGCTCTTGCAGGCTACCTTGGCACCTGTGCAGACGGTCACGGCGATATTCAGTGGCTTACAGTTTATTCTGCCGACTGCAGCAACGATGGCTATATTATCGGCGTTTGCGAATATTGCTCCGAAATATTGGAGGAAAAGCACATTGACGCATACGGCCACAACTACAAGGTAACAGCAGATATTGCCGCAACAGCAAACACAAAGGGCATGAAGGTATATACCTGCTCAAATTGTAACGACAGCTATTGCGAATATACCGATGCAACAGGCAGCGACATTACCATTAACAAGGTTACTGTTTCGGGCAGAGTTGTTATTGCCACAAATAAGGAGGCAACTCAGGGCAAAACACCTGCAAAGAATGTAAGTGTGGTAATTGACGGCTACACTGTCGCCACAACAGATAAGGACGGCTGTTTCTCCTTTGAAATCGAAACAGGCGTTTACGAGGTTGAATTAAAGTATGCCTACGGCTTTACCCGTTCGGTATATTTGATTGCCGAGGACGAAAATATCACTGTTGACGATATTCCGATTATCGGCTGCGATTTCAACAAGGACGGCAAAATTGATAACGACGATTTAAAGCTGTTCCAATATGTTGTATCATCCGGCGCAAATGACCCGTCTTACCTTGAGTTTGTTGATATGAACAACGACGGTTACATTAACGCTAAGGACAGAATGTATATTGTTTCCTGCAAGGGTATTGATTCGTCAACCTATGCTTACGGCAATATTATCATTCAAAAATAAGGTTCATTCAATAACAAAAACCTCCCAATTTTTAGTTATTGTTGAATATATAGGGTAGTTAGAAGCGAATGCCGACGGTTTAACCGTCGGTGTTTGCTTTTTGTTGATTTTTAGCCGCTTAACGGGTATAATGGTTTTAAAAGCAATTATTTTAATATACCAACGGTGAAAGATAAATGAAAATTCAAATATCAGACCATTTTACAAATAAAAAACTGTTTCAATTTGTATTCCCGTCAATAGCTATGATGATTTTTACATCAATTTACGGCGTTGTTGACGGCTATTTTGTTTCAAACTTTACGGGCAAAACACCTTTTGCGGCAGTTAATATTATAATGCCCTTTATAATGCTTTTGGGCGGCGTGGGCTTTATGATAGGCACCGGTGGCAGCGCCCTTGTTGCCAAGGTTTTGGGCGAGGGTGACCGTAAAAGGGCGCAAAGCCTGTTTTCACTTATGGTTTACACCACAATTGCCCTTGGCTTGCTGTTAAGCGTTATCGGCGAGCTTTCGGTTGAAAAAATTGCTGTTTTTTTGGGCGCCGATTCCTCAATGCTTGATTACTGCGTGGTATATGCGAGAATCAGCTTTATATCCCTTTCGTTTTTTATGCTTCAAAATGTGTTTCAAAGCTTTTTTGTTGTGGCGCAAAAGCCCAATTTGGGCTTGTTTGTAACCGTTTTGGCAGGCGTAATAAATATGGTTTTGGATTTTGTGTTTGTGGGCCTGTTTAAGTGGGGGATAGACGGTGCGGCGCTTGCAACAATGACCAGCGAGTTTATCGGCGGCGGAATACCCCTTATATATTTCAGCCGCAAAAACACAAGTCTTTTAAGGCTTACCTCGGCGGAATTTGATGTTAAGGCGTTACTGAAGGCGTTTACAAACGGCTCATCAGAAATGCTTACAAATATTTCAATGTCAATTGTCAATATGGTGTTTAATCATCAGCTTATAAGGCTGTATGGGGAAAACGGCGTTGCCGCATACGGCGTAATAATGTATGCAAACTTTGTTTTCTCGGCGGTATTCTTTGGCTATTCTATCGGCGTTGCGCCCATTATCGGCTACAATTACGGCGCCAAAAACCATAAGGAGCTGCAAAACGTTTATAAAAAGAGCATGGTGTTTAACGGCAGCGTGGGCTTTGGCATAACCATAGGGGCAATGCTTTTATCGGGCACAGTGGCAAAGATTTTTGTTAATTACGACGCATCGCTGCTGGAGCTTACCTCATTTGCATTTTGCCTGTTTTCAACAAGGTATTGCTTAAGCGGCTTTAATATCTTTTCTTCTTCGTTCTTTACCGCTTTAAATAATGGCGGCGTTTCGGCAATAATTTCCTTTATGCGTAACCTTGTTTTCCAGCTTTCGGCGGTTATACTGCTGCCGATGGCGTTCGGCGCAAGCTCGATTTGGCTTTCAATGACCGTTTGCGAAATTTTCTCTTTGGCAATTTGTGCGTTCTTCTTGGTAACTCAAAATAAAAAATATCATTACGCAAAGTAAGTTTTTATATTGAAAAAATATTATGGGGATAATATAATATAAGTGGATAGTATTAAAAGAAAGGGGTTTCTTTTGTGGAAAAATATTTAGTATTATTTACCTTTATCGGCTCGCTTTTGGCTCTTTGCTTTGCCTTTATTATGGCAAAAAAGGTGCTTAAGGAAGATAAGGGCACAGAAAAAATGGCTAAAATTTCAGGCTCTATCAAGCAGGGCGCAAACGCATACCTTAAAAGGCAATACAGGGTTGTATTCTTTTTCTTTGCAGGTATGTTTGTTATTTTGTGCATAATGGCGGCACTGGGCTTTTTAACCTGGTTTGTTCCATTTGCGTTTATAACAGGCGGCTTTTTCTCCGGCCTTTCAGGCTTTGTGGGTATGAAAATAGCAACCAACGCAAACTGCAGAACGGCAAATGCCTGCATGCAGGGCTTAAACAGGGGCTTGCGTGTTGCTTTTTCAGCAGGTTCGGTAATGGGCTTTACCGTTGTAGGCCTTGGCTTGCTTGATATTTCGGTTTGGTTCTTTCTGTTAAAATTTGTATTTAAGCTTGACCCGTCAAGCGTTACCGGCGCAATGCTTACATTTGGCATGGGTGCGTCGTCAATGGCACTTTTTGCCCGTGTAGGCGGCGGTATTTTCACAAAGGCTGCCGATGTTGGCGCCGACCTTGTTGGTAAAGTTGAGGCAGGCATTCCCGAGGATGACCCCCGTAACCCTGCGGTTATAGCAGATAATGTGGGCGACAATGTAGGCGATGTTGCAGGTATGGGCGCCGACCTTTACGAAAGCTATGTAAGCTCTGTTATTTCCGCATCTGCTTTGGGCGTTTCAGCCTTTAGCGGAGATATTAAGGCGATGGCAGTGCCAATGCTTTTGGCGGCAATCGGCATTGTAATGTCAATTCTCGGTACATTCTTTGTTCGCACAGGGGAGAATATTGAGCAAAAGGCTCTTTTAAAGGCGCTCAGACGAGGAACAAACCTCAGCGCAGTGGGCATTGCAATTGTTGCCCTCCCTGTTGTCCTTTTGGTTCTCGGCAAGGAAAATATCGGCTTGTATTTTGCAATCCTTTCAGGCCTTATTGCAGGCGTTCTTATCGGCCTTTCGACCGAATATTTCACATCAGATACCTACAAACCCACTCAAAAGCTTGCTTCAACCTCTGAAACAGGCTCGGCAACAATCATTATCGGCGGTATCGGCCTTGGTATGAAATCAACGGTGTTCCCGATTATTATTGTTTCAGTCAGCGTTTTGTGCTCGTTCTTTGTATCGGGCGGCGCAGCGTCAACCTCAATCGGTCTTTACGGCATAGCCCTTTCTGCGGTGGGCATGCTTTCAACTCTCGGCATTACCCTTGCAACAGACGCTTACGGCCCTGTTGCAGATAACGCAGGCGGCATTGCCGAAATGGCAGGCCTTGACCCCAAGGTCAGGGAAAGGACCGATGCTCTTGATTCTTTGGGCAACACAACAGCAGCTACCGGCAAGGGATTTGCTATCGGCTCGGCAGCATTAACGGCGCTTGCTCTTATTGCGTCATATATTGATAAGGTTCAAACCGTTAAGCCGGGCATAACCTTTGACGATTTTAACCTTATGAATCCGGTTGTTCTTATCGGCTTGTTCATCGGCGCATGCCTGCCATTTGTGTTTGCGGCATTTACTATGGAATCTGTGGGCAGAGCCGCACAAAGCATTGTTGTTGAGGTTCGCCGTCAGTTTAAGGAAATTAAGGGCCTTATGCAGGGCGAGACAGACCCTGATTATGCATCCTGCGTTGACCTTTGCACACGCTCAAGCCTTAAGGAAATGATTTTGCCAACTATTATTGCAGTTATTACACCGGTTGCAGTGGGCTTAATTCTCGGCTACAAGGGCGTTGTGGGCATGCTTGCAGGCGCAACTGTAACAGGCTTTTTAATGGCTATATTTATGTCAAACTCGGGCGGTGCCTGGGATAATGCTAAAAAATATATTGAAGGCGGCGCTCACGGCGGCAAGGGCAGCGACCAGCACAAGGCTGCGGTTGTTGGTGATACCGTAGGCGACCCGTTTAAGGATACCTCGGGTCCGTCAATTAACATTCTTATTAAGCTGCTTTCAATGGTGTCAATTGTGTTTGCGGCAGTTGTTGTAAATTTCAGTATTTTATAGTTTTTCAAGTAAAATAAAAGGTGCATTAATGCGCCTTTTATTTTTTTGCCCTAAAGGTGCGTTTTCTGTACTGTTCCATATTTTACATTTGACTTTTTTGTGCTTACGGAGTATAATTAGAACAAATGTTCTAAAAGGACGATGATGTTAATGGAAAAAACGGTTCTTCATATTGATTGCAACAAATTTTATGCCTCGGTAGAATGCCTTTACCGACCTGAAATAAGAAATAAGCCCGTTGCTGTGGGCGGCAGCACCGAAAGCAGGCACGGCATTATTTTAACCAAAAATGAAATAGCAAGCAAATACGGCTTAACGGTAGGGGAACCCCTTTGGAAGGCAAGACAAAAGTGCCCCGATTTAATCGTTGTTCCCCCAAACTTTCCTCTTTATCTTCGTTTTTCCAAGCTTGCAAGAAAAATTTATGAGGACTACAGCGAATATATTGAGCCCTTCGGCCTTGACGAATCATGGATTGATGTAACAGGCATGCACCGCTCTGGGGAGAGCATTGCAAACGAAATTCGCCAAAGGGTAAAGGATGAATTGGGCATTACCGTAAGCATAGGGGTAAGCTTTAATAAGATTTTTGCAAAGCTTGGCTCCGATTATAAAAAGCCCGATGCCGTTACCGTCATTAACAGGGATAATTTTAAGGATATCGTTTGGTGCCTGCCCTGCACAGATTTACTTATGGTGGGCAGGTCAACAGGGGCAAGGCTCAATTCCTACGGCATTTACACAATCGGCGATTTGGCAAATGCCGATTCAGACTTTTTGCAGTCAATATTGGGCAAAAACGGCTTAATGCTCAGAGATTTTGCCAACGGCCTTGAATGTTCTCCCGTTAAGCATAAGGACGAGGTAACCGCTGTTAAAAGCGTGGGCAATTCCACCACCACTTACAGAGATTTGGTTAACAATGATGATGTTAAAACCGTTCTTCGTGTTTTAAGCGAAAGCGTGGCAACACGGCTTAGAGAGCAGGGGCTAAGGGGTAAAACCCTTTCAATAAGCGTTAGGGATAAAAATCTGAGCACCTTTATTCGCCAACAACAAATGAAGGCTCACACCGATATAAGCACGGAGATTTTGGATAACGCAATGCAACTGTTTGTTGCAAATTACAGCTGGAGCTGCCCTGTGCGCTCAATAGGCATAAACGTAAGCGATTTTGATGTTGAGCAGGCGGTGCAGTTGGATTTCAGCGGCACCGTTCAGCACAGAGAAAAGCTTGAAAAAATAGAAACCACCGTTGATTGCCTTAAAAAGCGGTTTGGCAACTATTGCATACAGCGTGCCTGCCAGCTGGGCGACAGGGAGCTTTCACGCTTTAATCCCCACGACGAGCATATTATTCATCCCATAGGGTATTTTTAAAATAGCACGATTTTTGTTTTTGAAAGGATATGATTTTTTATGATTAGCTTTGATGTGCCTGAATATAATAATCCTAACAAGCACTTTGTGGAGGTTAACGCAAGCTTTGACCTTGAGGGCAATATAAAGCCCTTTTCGATTGTTTATGAGGATGAGGTAAGAGAGGTTGACCGAATTTGCGATATAAGGCCTGCCGCCTCGTTAAAATCCGGCGGTGCGGGAATAAGATATACCTGCTACATTGAGGGGATAAAAACCTATTTGTTTTTGGAGGAAACAAGGTGGTTTTTTGAGGTTTGCTGATTTTCGATTTCGTATTGCAATATATGTTAATTCGTGGTAAAATAGTTGCAAATTTGCGGATTAAGGAGTATATTTATGACCGATTATACAAAAATGACTAAGGAAGAGCTTTTAAACGAGCAAAAACAGCTTTTAAAGCGCTTTGAGGAATATAAGGCCATGGGCTTAAGCCTTGATATGTCAAGGGGCAAGCCTTCAAAGGAGCAACTTGATTTATCAATGGATTTATTAAAGCCTATTGAATATGTTGACAACGGCATTGATGTTCGCAACTACGGCCTGCTTGACGGTATCCCAAGCTGCAAGGCTTTGTTTGCCGAGCTTATGGGGGTTGAGGCTAAAAATATCATTATCGGCCCCAGCGCAAGCTTAAACCTTATGTTTGATTATATCTGCCAGTGCTACACCTCGGGCGTTCTCGGTTCAACACCCTGGTGCAAGCTTGATAAGGTAAAATTTCTTTGCCCCGTTCCCGGATATGACAGGCACTTTACAATCCTTGAACATTTCGGCATTGAAATGATTAATGTTCCAATGACAGCCGACGGCCCTGATATGGCATTTATCAGCGAGCAGGTTAAGGACGATGCGGTTAAGGGTATGTTCTGCGTTCCCAAATATTCAAACCCACAGGGTATTACCTTTACCGATGAGGTTGTTGAGCAGATTGCGGCTCTTAAGCCTGCGGCTGAGGATTTCAGAATTATTTGGGATAACGCTTATTGCGTTCACGATATTAAAGAAGATGGCGACACCCTTTTAAACATTTTTGATGTTCTACCTAAATATAACAATGAGGATATGGTAATTGAGGTTTGCTCAACAGCAAAAATGACTTTCCCGGGTGCAGGCGTTTCGGCACTTGCCGCAAGCGATGCAAACATTGCTCAAATTAAGGCAAGGCTCAATTGCGAAACAATCAGCTATGATAAAATGAATCAGCTCCGCCATGTTAAGTTCTTCGGCAACCTTGACGGCATCAAGGCTCACATGAAAAAGCATGCGGCGCTTATGAAGCCTAAATTTGATATGGTAATCGAGCACCTTGAAAATGAGCTGGGCGGCAGGGGCATTGCAAGCTGGCTTGACCCCAACGGCGGATATTTTATCAGCCTTGATGTAATGAACGGCTGTGCAAAGCGTGTAGGCGATCTTTGCAAGGAGGCAGGCGTTACCCTTACCACCGTGGGTGCAACATATCCCTACGGCAACGACCCAAACAACAGCAATATTCGTATTGCTCCGTCATTTCCGCCTGTTGCCGAGCTTGATTTGGCAGCGCAAATACTTTGTGTAAGCGTTAAGCTTGCATGCATTGAAAAGCTGGTAGGATAATGGAAATAGGTGCATCAACAGCCTGCTTTTACCCATTGGAGACTGAAAAGGCACTCCAAAAACTCATTGACTTAGGCTACAAAAAGTCTGAAATATTTTTTAATACCGTGTCTGAGCTGGAAACGCCCTTTGTCAGCCAAATGAAAAAACAGGCGGATGACGGGGGAATGAAAATTTTATCGGTTCATCCCTTTTCGTCAAATCTTGAAAACAATTGCATTTTCGGCGAATACCAAAGGCGGTATGATGATTTTATCGGCCTTTACAAGCGGCACTGCTGTGCGGCAGCGGAGCTGGGCGCAAAATATTTGGTAATTCACGGCGCATACGCAATGCTTAAGCGCCCCCTGCCGGAGGAGCATTATTTTGAGCGCTTTGCTTCACTTATTGAAATAGGCAAGCGTGAGGGAATAACCGTTTGCCAAGAAAATGTTGTGCGCTTTCGCTCCCAATCGGTGGATTTTTTAAAGCGAATGAAGGCATATTTGGGCGAGGATTTTAATATGGTTTTTGATGTTAAGCAAGCCATTCGCTCCGGCTACGACCCGCTTTTTGTTGCCGAGGAAATGAAGGACAGCATTGTTCACGTTCATTTGAGCGATAACTCTCCACAGGCAGATTGCATGCCACCCGGAACAGGGGAGTTTGATTTTAAAAAGCTGTTTTCCATTCTTGACAGTGCAAACTACAAGGGCGACTATGTGATTGAAATTTATTCAAGAGGATATGATGTTGAAAAGGAGCTTTCCTTAAGCAAAAGTTTTTTTGATAATATGTAAATTCGGGTGGGTTTACCCACCCGTTGTTTTTTGAGGTTATTATGTCGGTTAAAAGTAATAAAACTAAAGGTATAATTTGCATTTTAATATCGGCCCTGTGCTTTAGCGGCATGAGCTCATTTATTAACCTTTCAGGGGATTTACCCATTCCTCAAAAGGTTTTCTTCCGCAATTTGGTGGCGTTTTGTTGCTCCGCCGCAATTTTGCTGAAAAATCACGAAAAATTCAGGCCCACAAAGGGCTGTTTGCCGTTTCATTTGTTGCGTTCGGGGGCAGGCTTGCTTGGGGTTTTCGGCAACTTTTATGCCACAACTCACATGTCACACACTGCCGATGCGGCAATATTAAATAAAATGTCGCCGTTTTTTACCTTAATATTTTCGGCAATATTTTTAAAGGAAAAGGTTAAGCCCAAGCAGGCACTGGCAATTATGATTGCCTTTGCCGGGGCGATGTTTGTTATTAAGCCCAGCCTTTCAAATGTTGAACTGGTGCCTTCGATTGCAGGCTTTATAGGCGGCGTGTGTGCAGGCGGCGCATATACCTGTGTTAGATATATGGGTAATAAGGGGGAGAACGGAAGATTTACTGTTTTCTTTTTCTCTGCATTTTCCGTGCTGCTAACCGGGCCGTATTTGATTTTTTCCTATCATCCTATGACAACACAGCAGTTTATCTATTTGCTGATGGTGGGCGTGTGTGCCGCAGGCGGCCAGTTTGCCATTACCGCAGCCTATACCTTTGCACCCAGCAGGGAAATATCCGTTTATGATTATTCAAACATTATATTTACCGCTATTGAGGGTTATTTCTTCCTGGGGCATCAGGTGCCGGATGTGTATTCGATAATCGGCTATTTCATCATCTGCGCCATGGCGGTTTGGATGTTCTTTTACAATAACAAACCAAAGGGAATTAAGAACAGGGCATAAACTACATATAGTTGTAAAGTAAAAATACTTGCATTTTTCTATATGTTGTGTTATAATGAGCTCACTTAATGAAACTATAATGGTTTCACGGTGCAAAGTTGTGCTTTGCATTAAGGAGGAATAGTTATGAAATGCCCATTTTGTGGATACACTGACAGCAAGGTTATTGATTCACGCCCTACTGACGAAAACGAGCGTATCCGTAGAAGAAGAGAATGCCTGCAATGCAGCAAACGCTTTACAACCTATGAAATCATAGAGGATGTTCCTATTATCGTTGTAAAGAAGGACAAATCGAGAGAGGTGTTCGACCGTAACAAAATTCTTAAGGGCATGCTTCGTGCCTGCGAAAAAAGGCATGTTACCATTGCCGACCTTGAAACAAAAATCGGCGAAATCGAGACTGCCCTTCAATCCTCTGTTGACAGGGAAGTTACCTCTGCACGAATCGGCGAGCTTATTATGGAAAAGCTTAAGGATATTGACGAGGTTGCCTATGTTCGCTTTGCCTCCGTTTATAAGGAATTTGACAGTGCCGAATCCTTTAGAGAGGAGCTTGCAAAGCTTAACGACTGACCGAAAATTATATAATTTGTATAAAGGTGCAATTTGCGCCTTTATTTTTTTGTGCAAATATGCTATAATCCAGTTAACAAATATTTTCGGAGGGGTTATTATGCAAAAAATCACGCCAAATACAACCTTGCAACAGGCAAGGAGCAACCCTATGGCTGCGGATATGCTTGAAAAACTGATGCTTGCATTCAGGTTGCCTGTTTCGGCACTTGACAGCAAGGCAATATCAAGGCTTAAGTTTAAGGATTTAACCACCGCAACCCTTGGCTTGCTTGATAAAAAAACAATTCAAACAATTTGCGATATGCTTAACCTTGAAACCGATGAAATTATTTCAGACCAAGGGGAGCTTGTTGAAAAGTGGTGGAAAGAAGCGGTTATTTACCAAATTTATCCACGCTCATTTTGCGACAGCAACGGCGACGGTATCGGCGATTTGCCCGGCATTATAAGCAAACTTGATTACCTTAAGGATTTGGGTGTTACCGCAATTTGGTGCTCTCCCTTTTACGATTCTCCAAATGATGATAACGGCTACGACATCCGTGATTATCAAAAGATTATGACCGAGTTCGGCACAATGGAGGATTTTGATACCCTTTTGGACGAAATCCACAAGCGTGATATGAAGCTGATTGTTGACCTGGTTGTAAACCATACCAGCGACGAGCACAAATGGTTTGAGCAGGCAAAGCAGTCAAAGGATAATCCGTATCACGATTATTATATTTGGCGTGACGCAACCGATAAGGGCGTTACACCGCCTAACAACTGGATTTCTCTGTTCAAGGGCAGCGCCTGGAACTATTATGAAAACCTTGACCAGTGGGCGCTCCATTTGTTTTCCAAAAAGCAAATGGATTTGAATTGGGAAAACGAAAATCTGCGTAAAGATGTTTATAAAATGATGAATTGGTGGCTTGATAAAGGCGTTGACGGCTTTAGAATGGATGTTATCAATTTTATCAGTAAAACCGAAGAACTGCCGGATGCAAACGCTTTTTTGGGTCTTTTAACAGGCTTTAAGGGTGCGGAATTTTATTTCTACGGCCCCAGACTTCACGAATTTTTAAGAGAAATGCGTGAAAACACCTTTGGCAACTATGACGTTTACACTGTGGGCGAATGCGGCGGCGCAGGCATTGAAATGGATAAAATGCTCACTGCTGATTTTAGGGGCGAGCTTGATACCGTGTTCAATTTTGACTTTTTAATGAACCAGGGTCACACCAGCTATGACGATTATGAATATGATTTGTATAAGGTTATGCAGGAATTTGAAAAGTTCCAAACAAGATATACAAACCATTGCTGGCCTGCAGTTTTCTTTGAAAACCACGATAACCCCCGTATTGTATCAAAGGTTGATAAGCACGGCGAGTTTAGGGAGGATGTATCAAAGGTTTGCGCCCTTATCGAAATGACCTTAAGGGGAACGCCTTACATTTATCAGGGTCAGGAAATTTCAATGGGCAACGGCGATTTTGAGTCGCTGGAGGATATTAATGATGTTCAGGCAATCGGTACATATTACGATTATTTAAAACATCATAAAAATGAGAAAAAGGCCTTTTTCCGCTGCAAAACCGGCACCCGTGACAATGCAAGAACCCCGTTCCAGTGGAGCGACAGCGAAAACGCAGGCTTTACAACAGGCAAGCCTTGGATGAAAATCACTAAGGATTACAGGCGCTTTAATGCCGAGGACGAGGCAAGGCGCAGCGACAGCGTTTTGAATTTCTACAAAAAAGCAATAGCTTTCAGAAAAAATACAAAGGCTATGGTTTACGGCGAATTTGTAAGGGCCGAGAATATTCCTGCACCAATGTTCTGCTATTACCGTGAATATAATAATGAAAAATATTATATCGAATTAAACCTTGGCAAAAAGCCCCAAAACAGGGCAGTGGATGTAAGCAATATGGAACTGCTCCTTTCCACAAGAGGGGAAACAACGGAAATTCTTAAGCCCTACGAAGGAAATGTATATAAGGTAAAATAAGATTAAATAACAAAAAATCCTTGACTTGTCGGTCAAGGATTTTTGTTGTGTATTTATATATTTTTAAACATTAAAATGTGCTTGCAGTGCTCGTCGTAGTAAATATCCCCAACGGCGGTGTAGCCGCATTTTTCATAAAAGGGCTTTGCCTGCAATTGGGCGGACACTTCAATTTTTTCTCCGCCCTCGGCTTTTATATGCTTTTCGGCAATATCCATTATGTCCTTGCCGTAGCCGAGCCCTCTGTATTCCTTCATAACGGCAACCCTGCCGATATGATAGGTGGGGGAATTACCCTCGTTAAAATATCTGCCCACGGCGGCAGGCTTGCCGTCGTTGTATATAACAATGTGGGTGGCAGTTAAGTCAACGCTGTCAAATTCCTCCTTAAAGCCCTGCTCCTTAACAAAAACCGTTTCTCTTATCAGCTTTGCATCATCGGGCAGCTCTTTAAAAATTTTATATTCCATTACTTTTGCTTCTTTTCTCTTTCTTCAAGCTTTTTGCACATCATTCTTGCAACCTTGTAAACATCGCCGCAGCCAAGGGTAATAACCAAGTCGCCCTCAACGGCATTGTCGCAAACATAATCGCAAATCTCCTCAAAGGTATCAAGCTGAACCGAGCCCGGAACTTTTTGTGAAAGGTCGCTTGCTTTAATGCCGATTGTGTTAACCTCTCTTGAGCCCATAATTGCGCTGATTACGCATTTGTCTGCAATTTGCAGAACCTGTGCAAAATCATCAAGCAATAAAGATGTTCTTGAAAATGTAAAGGGCTGGTGCACTGCCCAAACATGCTTGTAGCCCATTTTCATTGCCGCCTCAAGGGTAACCTTAATCTCGGCAGGGTGGTGGGCATAGTCGTCTGCAAAGGTAACGCCGCAGTAGGTTCCCAGCAGCTCAAATCTCCTTGCCGCACCGCCAAAGGCCTTTAAGCCACGGCAAATGCTTTCCATATCTGCACCGGATTCATAAGCGGCGGCAATTGCACATAAAGAATTTAAAACATTATGCTCTCCCGGAACGGATAAAACAATGCGAGCCATAAACTTGCCGTTATAGTATGCATCATACTCGCTGTGAAAGCCACCGGGAACATAAATGTTTTTGGCAACCCAGTTGTTTTGCTCGCCTCTGCCCACGGAAATCAGTTTTTTGCCCTCAATGCCCTTTAAGGTGTCAACGGTGTTTTCATCGTCGCCGTTATAAACAATAGCCTTGGTGGTCAACTCGGCAAATTTTCTAAAGCTTTTTTTGATATTTTCCAAATTGCCGAAGAAATCCAAATGGTCCTCGTCAATATTCAAAATAACCGCAATATCCGGGTTCATGTGTAAAAATGTGTTGTTAAACTCACAGCTTTCGCAAACAAAGTTTTGGCTGTGGCCGTATCTTCCGTATGCGTTAATAAGGGGCAGCTTGCCGCCGATTACGGCAGATGGGTCAAGCCCTGCCTCCATAAGAATTTGTGTTGTCATTGACGAGGTGGTGGTTTTGCCGTGAGTGCCGCAAACGCCTATGCAGTTTGAAAAAACACGGCTTAATGCGCCAAGAGCCTCGGCCCTTTCAAAGCAGGGAAAGTTTGCCTTTGCGTATTCAAGCTCCTCGTTGCCCTTTAAAATGGCGTTTGTATAAATAACAAGCTCTGTATCATCGCTGATATTTTCTTTAACCTGGCCCAAAAATACCTTTGCGCCCTCTTTTTCAATTCGCCTGAAGGTTTCGGTATCGTTGTTATCTGAGCCGGTAACCTGATAGCCAAGCGACAGTAATATCTCCGCAATCGGGCACATTCCTGCGCCGCCGATGCCTATAAAGTGAATTTTTTTGCTTTCCTTAAGTAAGGTGTCTATATTTTTCAAGGCTATGCCCTCCAACTATTTATATATCTAAATTATTATACTACTTTTATTGCCAAAAATAAACACCCTTTTTAACATTAAAACATAAAATGTAAAAGGTGATTTGACTATGAAAAAATTTATTGCTCCCGATGTAAGCGACAAACGAATTTCCTATGCCTCACTGGAATTGCAAAGGCTGGGTTATCAGCTTGTTAATAACGAATGTAATGCGGATTTCGCCTTGCTGCCCGTTAACCCCGACAGAAGCATTTTGCCCAAAACCATTCCTGTTGTTAACTATTTGTATGATGAAGGCTTTGCGGTTGAAAATGCATATTTAACTGCGGAGGCAGCACTTTCAATTGCCTGCGAGCAAAGCGAGCGCAGCCTTATTAATTCCTCAGTGCTGATTGTGGGCTACGGCAGAATTGGTAAGGCGCTGCATAAATTCCTTTCGCCATTTACAGGCAATATTACCGTTTGTGCAAGAAAGGATTATGTGCGCAGCCTTGCATTCAGTAACGGTGCCCGTGCAATTGATTTTGAGCAGCTGGCAAACGCAAACGATTACGATTTTGTTTTTAACACAGTGGTGCACCCTGTAATAAACAGCAGGGAACTGTCGGCTATGAAGCCGTCGGTGCTTTTGATAGAGCTTGCGTCGTTCCCCGGAGGAATAGATACCCATTCTGCGGCGGCAAAGGGGCTTAAGCTGATTATAGCCCGTGGCTTGCCGGGAAAATATTCTCCTGAATCGGCAGGAGCAATTGTAGCCAAGACCGTTGACAAAATTGTAAGGGAGAAATCGGAATGAATATTGGATATTGCTTTACAGGCTCCTTTTGCACATTTTCAAAAAGCATTGAGGCGCTTAAGGAGCTTGTTAAGGCGGGACATAATGTTACTCCTGTAATGAGCGAGAATGCATACAACATGAGCACACGCTTCGGCGACGCCGTAGATATTCAAAACAGAATTATAGAAATAACGGGCAACAGTATAATTCATACTATTGAAAAAGCGGAGCCCATAGGACCTAAAAAAATGTTTGATGTTTTGTGCGTTGTGCCCTGCACCGGTAATACTTTGGCAAAGCTTTCAAACGGAATTACCGACACAAGCGTTACCATGGCGGTTAAATCCCATTTGCGTAATTCACGGCCGGTGGTTATCGGCGTTTCAACCAACGACGCCTTGGGCGGTGCGGCAAAAAATATCGGCAATTTGATGAACTATCAAAATTATTATTTTGTGCCGTTTGGTATGGATGACCCGCTTAATAAGCCAAAATCCATGGTTTGCGATTTTACCAAGGTAAGCCAAACCGTGGCGCTTGCAGCGGAGGGCAAGCACGCTCTGCAAAAAATATACTGAAAATACAGAAAATGAAATGCACCTCATTGAGGTGCATTTGTTTTACCTGTATATTAATATTTCAACAACAGTTTTACCTTTTTTCGTTTCTCTTAAGGGCTGAGAAAAAATAAATTTGCCGTAGCCCCTTACCGAAACAATGTCGCCGTTTTTTAAGGTGTGTGATTCCTTGGTAACCGCTTTGGAATTAACAAATACCTTTTCCTGAATAAACAGCCTGCTCGACTGACTTCGTGACAGCTTATAAACCGAGGATACAACAGCGTCAATTCTTAATGACGAAACTATCAGCTCCGTTGCCTCGGGCTCCTTGTGCATAAAATCCGGCACTTGCTCAATAATACTGCACCCAACGGTGGTGTGCTTTATTTTATCCAAATTGTCAACAATATATCCGGCGATGGTGTTAAGACAAAAAAGGTAGCCCGTGTTTTCATTTATTACAATGTCGCCCAGGGTGCTGCGGTTAATGCCCAAATTCATCAGCGCACCCAAAAAATCCCTATGGGTTAATTTATCTGCAAACTTTTGCCGGGCAGGCTTAATTTCAATACAGCAAATGGGAAAATCCTTTTCCTCAACACCGTCCCCAAAGCCGGCAACGCATCTGTCTGCAAGGTCATAACCACCGAACAGTTTGTATTCGCCGGACAGCCTTAAGCCGTTAAGTATGCTGATTTCGTCAACATTCAAAAAATCGGTAAAGGTGTTATAGTATTTGCTGTATGCCCGATTGCACAGTTCATTTATTCTTTTTTTCAGTAACTCGTTTTCATTCATTTTCAATATCCACAACAGTTAATGTGTTGCCCTTAACCTTAAATTTTATTTCGTGCTCCGCAAATCTAAAGCCGTATATCCTGTTTTCATCGTTATGATACGCAGGGCGTGGGTCCTGTTCTAAAACGGCGGTAAGGTTTTCCACGCTCTCGGGGCTAAGCACCTTTTTCAGATTTTTAGGGAAAATTACTTGCAGTCTGTTAAATTCGGTGCTGTCAACAAAGCCGCATTTTGCGTCTGCGTGGCAGTCGCTGTATGCAATATATGGCTTTATATCATAAATAGGGGTGTTGTTCATTAAATCGGCACCGCTGACAATAAGGGTGGGTCTGTCTGCACTGTCAAACTCTATTTTTTCAAGTTTAACGCTGGAAAGCCCCAGGTTATTCGGCCTAAAGGGCGACCTTGTGGCAAAAACGCCAACCCTTTTGTTGCCCCCAAGCCTGGGCGGCCTTACTGTTAAAGAGTGTTTTGGCTTAATGTTTTCGCTAAAGCCCCATATCAGCCAAAGGTGCGAGTAACCCTCCAAGCCCTTAACTCCGTCAGCATGGGCATAATCCTTTTCAAACACTATTTTTGATTTTATGCCAGCTGCAATGCCGCTTTGGCGTGGTATTGCAAATTTGTCGCTAAAATCGTTTTTTATAACTGCAATAGGCGTGATTTCCATTATTCTCAACTCCACAAAATCGGATAATAATAGGTATTATAGCATATATTTTAGTAAATTTTAAAAAAAATGTTGAATTTGTAAAACATTTATAGTATTATATATGAGTAAATGTATGTTTCACTTTGTGAAATTCTTTTTAAGGAGAAGTAATATGGCAAAGGTAAAAGGAAAAAAGGTTAAAACCGGTCTTGATAAGTTTAACATTGTTTTGTTGGTTGTGTTTATTGCGCTTGTTGTTGCAACCGCACTTATTATTGCGTTTTCATCGGCAAAGGTGCCTGTTGACCCTAACGCAAGCGCAGAGTTCGTTGATGAGGTAGTTATTGACGAATTCCAAGCAGGTACATACGGCGGCAAAACATTTGAAACAGTTGACGATGTTGTTAACTACTATAAAGAATGTTATGATTACACAAAAACCTTGACCGCAGATTATGTTGAGGCAGGCAATAAGGGCACATACTTCAAGCTTCTTGGCTCTGAAGAGCTTTATGTTGAGGACCTTCTTGTTGAGGGTAAAAAAAGTGATATGATTAATGAGCTTGTTCCCGGAATCGTTGGCAAGCTGTTCAAGGGCGGCGTAAACGGTCTTTCTCCCTCAGGCGGTAAGAATAAGGAAAACGACTTCCGTGGCGACGGCAAGATTGACCAATCAACAAGCCACCTTACCACAGATGATGTTCTTATGGCTAATGTTGCAGAGCAGGACGGCAAGATTGTTATTACAATTCAGCCGAAAGCACAAATTCTTTCTATGCCCGATGAGGACTCACAAGGTCGTTTCTTCAATGTTCTCGGTGATATTTCAAGCGTAGTTGAATCAATTTCAGCTCTTTCATTCTCACAGGGCACAATTGATGATAACTTTGTTGTTAACTATGCAGGCGGCACAGGTACAGTTACCATTGACCCTGCAACAGGCGAAATTACAGACGCTAAGTATGAGATGAAGGTTCACATTGATGTTAGCCATGCTAATGTTGCAGTTCTTAAGGATAAGAGCGCATCTCTTAACATTCGCTACATCTGCACATTCCCTGCATCTGACGAATATCTTGCTGAAAGAGATATTACAAGAGCATAAGTTAATTGAATGATTTATAAAGGCAACGCTTAGCCGTTGCCTTTATTGTTTTGTTACCGATATGAAAAAATCTAAGCTTTTTACAAATACTGCCGCCGTTTGGCTTTTTGCCGCCCTGTGCTGTTTGCTTTGGGGCTCGGCATTCCCGGCAATTAAAATTGGATATAATCTGTTTGAAATCAGCTCTGACGATACCTTTACCATAATTCTTTTTGCAGGCGTGCGCTTTTTTATTGCAGGCATACTTACTATCGTTATTTTCAGCTTTATTAATAAAAAACCGCTGCTGCCCAAAAGGTCATCGCTACCTAAAATAGGTGTTTTATCTGTTTTTCAAACTATTTTGCAATATGTGTTCTTTTACCTTGGCCTTGCCTACACAACAGGGGAGAGGGCGTCGGTTATTCAGGGCACAAATGTGTTTTTTGCCCTGCTGATTTCCTCACTTGTTTTCAGGTATGAAAAGCTTAGCGTTAACAAAATTTTGGGTTGTGTTGTGGGCTTTGCAGGCGTGTTGCTGGTTAGCCTTGATGTGTTTACCCAAAGCGGTTCGGGCTCTTTTTTTGGGGAGGCAATGGTGCTTTTATGCACAATTTCATATTCTTTTTCATCTGTGTTTATGAAAAAATATTCCGTCAGCGAAAACCCTGCCATGCTGTCGGGCTGGCAGTTTGTTTTGGGCGGATTTGTTATGATTGCCGTGGGTATTATCGGCGGAGGCAGGCTTAACCGTTCCGGCTTTGGCGCAATAATGCTGCTGATTTACCTTGCAATGGTTTCTGCGGTGGCGTATTCACTGTGGAGTATTTTGCTTAAATACAACCCTGTTTCAAAGGTTGCGGTTTGCGGCTTTTTAACACCTGTTTTCGGCTTTGTTTTATCCGCTGCATTTTCAGGGGGCTCTGCCAAAAACGGCTTAATCAGCCTGGTTGCGCTTTTGTTTGTTGTTGCAGGCATTGTGCTTGTAAATTATCATAAAAAATCATAAGCTATAAACGACCCTGCGGCAGTTAATACTGCCCGGGGCCATTTTTATATGGGGCAGAGTATTCCTTGCTGTTACTGTTGCTCTTTTCTATTGCAATAGTGTTGTTTTTATTATATAATTATTGTGTATTATTATATATTAGGAGAAATATATGCCTGATTTTATTTCCATTAAAGAAATTATTGAAATAAACGGAATGTACACCGGCTTAACAATGGGCACATCAATGTGGCCCCTTTTGCGCCAGCAGAGGGATAATATTATTGTTGTTGCACCAAAGGGCAGGCTTAAAAAGTATGATATTGCACTGTATATTACCGACAAGGGCAAGTATGTTATGCACCGTGTTATTGAGGTGCACGATGACCACTATGTAATCATGGGCGACAATTTGCTTGTTAGGGAATATGTAACCGATGATATGATTTGCGGTGTTCTTGCAGGCTTTTACAGAAAGGGCAAGCACTACATTGACTGCGAAAACGGCAGGCTTTACAAGCTTTATTCCCATATATGGGTGGGCTTGATACCCGTAAGGCCCGTTATAGTGCATATTCACAACGCCTTGGGACGAATTAAACGAAAGGTTTTGAAAAAAAGTAATGGCAGAGCAAAATAGAAGAAGAATCAGCAAATCTGATATTAACACCTGGAAATGGGTTTACGGCATTTGCAAAAAGGAACGCTTTAAGGTTTACACCCTGATTTTAACAAATGTTTTCGGTGCGGCGCTTACTATTGCCTTTGCAAATTTTTCCAAAAACATAATTAATGCCGCTACCATTGATAAATCCTGGGAAAAGGTAATAATTTATGCCCTGGGCTATTTGGCGCTTATTATGACCCAAACGGCGCTGAACCTTATCGGCCGCTCCGCAACGGAACGGTGCAAGGGCAAGCTTGAGTGGCGTTTAAAGGAATATATGCTCAAGGTGTCAATGAAAAAGGATTATTCCTCGATTACCTCATACCACACAGGCGAGCTGCAAAACAGAATGTTTAACGATGTTACCGTTATTTCGGACGGTTTTACAACAATTTTGCCAAACCTGATTTTTTTTGTCGTAAAATTAGCCTGCGCCTTTGGCTATTTGGTGGTAATTGATAAAATTTTTGCACTTGTATTTTTTGTGGGCGGCGTTCTTGTTTTTCTTTGCACGCTGACTTTTAGGGGCACATTGAAAAAGCTCCATAAAGAGGTTCAGGCAACCGAGGGCAAAACCCGTTCCTTTATTCAGGAGGCTGTAACAAGCCTGCTGGTGGTTAAGGCTTTTTCAGCAGAGGATAAGATTGCCGAAAAGGCAGACGAGCTGCAGGCCGTTAACTACAAGGCAAAAATGAAACGCAGATTTTTCGGCATTGCCGCAAATGCAGGCATTAACTTTGTTTTCAATTTGGGCTATGTTTTTGCCCTTGCCTTCGGCGCATACAGGCTTTTAAACGGCATCGACTACGGAACGGTAACCGCAATGCTCCAGCTTGTTAACCAAATTCAGGCTCCCTTTGCCAACCTTTCAGGCGTGCTGCCAAAGTATTTTTCGGTTTTGGCATCTGCCGAAAGACTTATGGAAATTGAGGCTTTGCCAGACGAAAAGGCGGATAACAGCGAGGATATTGACGCCGCTGCAACATACGAAAAATTAAGAACCATTGATTTTAAGGATATTTCCTTTAGATATGACCGTGATATTATTTTGGATAATACCTCACTTTCAATAAACAAGGGGGATTTTGTTGCCATTATGGGCATTTCCGGCATCGGCAAAAGCACCTTGCTTAAGCTGCTGCTTGGTGTGTTTAAGGTTGAAAGCGGCAAAATTCTGCTTACCACAGATGACAGTGAAATCCCTGTGGATTACCACACAAGGCACTTGTTTTCCTATGTGCCCCAGGGTAATTTCCTTTTATCGGGCACAATTTTGGAAAACCTTAAGTTCATTAACGAAAACGCAACTGACGAGGAGGTTAATGAGGCCGTGAGAATTTCATGTGCAAAGCAGTTTATTGACGAACTGCCCGACGGCTTAAACACCGTAATCGGCGAGCGTGGTATAGGTTTGTCGGAGGGACAGCTGCAAAGGCTGGCAATTGCAAGGTCGCTGCTTTCAAATTCGCCTGTAATGCTACTTGACGAGGCCACCTCAGCCCTTGACGAAAACACAGAAATGGAGTTTTTAACAAATTTAAAGGAGCTGAAAAACAAAACCTGTATTATAGTTTCACACAAGCGTGCGGCACTTGAAATATGTAACAAACACATTCAAATTATTGACTCTAAAATAGTAATGGAGGAAAAGTAATGCTTTTAACAAAATGGGGCGAGGACCTAAATAAAAATTGTCCTCTCAGCGAGTATCCGAGACCGCAGTTTAAGCGTGACAGCTATTTCAGCTTAAACGGAATATGGCAGCTCGCCTTTTCCGAAAATCAATTACTTAATGCAAAGCATGACTATGAAATTGTTGTGCCCTTTTCTCCCGAGGCGCCCCTTTCAGGCGTTAACAGGGAGCTTAAGGAAAATGAATATTTAATTTACAGCAGGCAGTTTGAACTGCCCCAAGGCTTTAACAAGGGCAGGGTGTTTATCAATTTCGGCGCTGTTGACCAAATTGCAAAGGTATATATTAACGGCAGCTGCGTGGGCGAGCACCACGGCGGCTACACTCCCTTTACATTTGAAATTACAGAGTATATTAACGCCGATGTTAACACCGTTAATGTTGTTGTTAGGGATTTGTGCGAGGAAAACCAATATTCAAGGGGCAAGCAAAGCAGCCGCCGTGGAGGTATTTGGTATTCAAAGCAAAGCGGCATTTGGCAATCGGTTTGGCTTGAATCAACTCCCGAGGAATACATAAAAAGCGTTCGCATTACCCCCGATTACGATAACGAGCAGGTAGCGTTGGAGTACCCGGGAAATATTACTGTTGAGGCACTTGTTTATGACGGTAAGGAGCTGATTGCCCATACTACCGACACTAAAATAAAAATTGAAAATTTCAAACCCTGGTCGCCTGAAAGCCCGTTTTTATATAAAATCATTTTCAAATACGGCAAGGATGTTGTTGAATCTTATTTCGGCATGCGTAAATTTTCATTGGGCAATGATAAAAACGGCGTTCCAAGGCTGTTTTTAAACAATAAGCCTTATTTTCACAACGGCCTTTTGGACCAGGGATATTATCCCGACGGTTATTTAACACCGCCAAGCAACGCCGCTATGGAGTTTGATATTAAAACAGTTAAGGACTGCGGCTTTAATATGCTCAGAAAGCATATTAAAATTGAGCCTATGCTTTGGTATCATTACTGTGATGTTAACGGCATTATAGTATGGCAGGATATGGTAAACGGCGGCGGAAGATACGGCCTTGAGGTCAGCGTTTTGCCGTTTGTTGGAATTAATCTTGACGATACAAACTACAAAACTTTTAAGCGCACCGATAAAAATGCCCGTGACCTTTACTATAATGAGCTTGGCGAAATGCTTGACGCTCTTTATAATTGCCCCTGCATTGCCCTTTGGGTTCCCTTTAACGAGGGTTGGGGTCAGTTTGACAGCGCAAAGGCATATTCCTTTATCAAGGAACGTGACAATACCCGTATTATTGATTCAACCTCGGGCTGGCACGACAGGGGAGTAACCGATGTTATTTCAAAGCATATTTACTTTACCCCGATTGTTGTTAAGCAGGGCACAAAACCATGGCTTTTAACTGAGTTCGGCGGCCTTTCCATAAGGGTTAAGGGTCACACCTTTAACGACAAGCTTTTCGGCTATAAGGTTTATAAAAGCAAGGAGGGCTTAACCGGCGCTTACTCACGCTTATTTAACAAAACAATCATTCCCCAAATATCAAAGGGGCTTTCAGCAACGGTTTACACCCAGCTTACCGATGTTGAGGATGAATTAAACGGCATTTTAACCTATGACAGAAAGGTACAGAAAATAGACACCGAGGTTCTTAAAAAAATCAACGAAAGGGTTGTTTTATGAAAAAAGTAATTGCAATTATTCTGTCGACAATGATATTGCTAAGCACCACCACGGCATTTGCAAGCGATTACAAATACGGCATTGATGTTTCCTACCACAACGACAGTGTTGACTATGTTCGGCAGGCAGAGGACGGTAAAGAATTTGTTATGATAAGGCTTGGCTATTATAACCACCTTGATGATAAATTTTGGGATAATGTTAAGGCTGTTTCAGATGCGGGGCTTAATTTCGGCGTGTATCTTTACAGCTATGCTTACAGTATGGACGAGGCTGAGATTGAGGCTGATTTTGTTCTTGACACACTGGCGCAAATGCCTGAGAAATACGATAAATATTTTACTCTCCCTGTTGCTTATGATGTGGAGGATACAAAACTTGAAAAATTCGGCAAGGCGCAGATTACAGCCCAAACAGTGTATTTTTGTGACCAAATGAATCTGGCAGGCTACACCCCCATGGTTTATGCAAATTTAAATTGGTTTAACAATTATCTTGACCTTAACAAGCTTGTGGCAAATAACTACAAGCTTTGGTATGCTAATTACACAAATTCCCCCGATTTTACAAAACAAAAGCAAATCGGCACCACAGGCGTTTATGCCGACATTTGGCAGTATCAGGCAGGGGAGAACCACGAAAGTAAAATAGACCAAAACATTGCATACGATTTAGACAGTCTTATGCATAAATATGTGCTTGTAAATCAGGTTGACCCCACCTGCTCAAACTACGGCAAAAGAATTTTTCAATGCTCAATATGTAACGAGCGCAAGACGGTTAGGCTTGCAAAAACAGCCCACAGCAAAAAAACGGCGGTAACCCCTGCAACCGTAAGCAAAAACGGCAAGGTGGTTACAACCTGCAAAAACTGCTCGGCTGTTTTGTCAACAAAAACCGTATATGCGGCAAGCAGTATTTCTCTTTCCGCAACAAAATACACCTACGACGGCAAGGTTAAAACACCATCGGTTGTTATTAAGGACAGCAAGGGTAACACCTTAAAGAAAAACACCGATTACACCCTGACCTATTCAAGCGGTAGAAAGACAGTTGGTAAGTATTCCGTAAAAATTACCTTTAAGGGCAATTACAGCGGCACTGCCACAAAATACTTTACCGTTGTGCCAAAGGGCGTTTCACTTTCAAAGCTTACGGCGTCACGGGGCGGATTAAAGGCCTACTGGGGCAAAAACACCGCACAAACAACAGGCTACCAGGTGCAAATTGCAACAAACAGCGGCTTTACAAGCGGCGTTAAAACCTACACTGTTTCAAAAAATACCACCACCTCAAAGGCGATTTCCTCACTTTCAAGGAACAAAAGGTATTATGTAAGGGTTCGCACCTACAAAACATTGGGCTCAACAAAGTATTATTCTGCTTGGTCAAAAAGCAAAAATATAAAAACAAATTAATTGAAAGGATAATTTATAATGGAATTTAAGGAAGCAATTATCAAAACAAATATGGGCGATATGAGGTTTATATTAAACCACGAGGCAGCCCCAAAGGCAGTGGAAAACTTTGTTACCCACGCTAAAAACGGATATTACAACGGCTTAATCTTCCACAGAGTAATTAAGGATTTTATGATTCAGGGCGGCGACCCAACAGGCACAGGCTGCGGTGGCGAGTCAATTTGGGGCAGCAGCTTTGAGGACGAATTTTCACTTGATGCACGCAATTATTACGGCGCATTGTCAATGGCAAACAGCGGCCCTAACACCAACGGCTCACAGTTCTTTATTGTTCAGGCAAAATCAGTGCCGGAAAACCTTTTAAGCCAAATGAGGCAGCTTGGCGCTCAGGGCGGTTTCCCCGATGATGTGGTTGATACTTACGAACAAAAGGGCGGCACCCCTTGGCTTGATTTCCATCACACTGTATTCGGCATGCTTTACGAGGGCGAGGACACCCTTGAGGATATTGCCGCAGTAAAAACCGGCATTGCAGACAAGCCCGTTTATGATGTCGTTATCGAATCAATTGAAATTAAAGACTGATTTTAAATTATAAATCCACAGTTAGACAAAAAATATCCCCCTTGCAAACTATAATTGTTTGCAGGGGGGATTTTTATTGTTGTTTACATAGATGTTTTGTTTATAATCAATTTTTTTATTACCTTTTTACTGCTGCAATTAACCGCAAAAATATGCAAAAAGGATGTTAGCCTTGTCAGGTTTGTTTTGGCTGCGGCCATAGGGGGAGTGTATTCCTTTATATTGGTTGTTCAGGGCGTGCCCGATTATGCAGTGGCTGTTTCAAAGGTTGTTGCAACCGTGATTATTGTTTTAACCGCTTTTAAATTTTACAGGGTAAAAAGTTTTTTGCTTACCCTGGGCTGCTTTTTGTTTTCAAGCCTGGTGTTTTTAGGGGTAATTGTGGGCATTTATTTTGCAACAGGCTCAAAGCTTATCTCTGTTAACAATTCGGTGGTTTATTTTAATATCGGCGCAAGGGCGCTGCTTTTTTGTGCACTGTTTGCGTATCTGCTTTCCTGCATTATTGTAAGGCTGCACAATAAAAGCATTGCCAAAAATGAAGTTTACACCCTTGAAATTTCATCAAAGGGTCAAAGCGTAACCCTTTTTGCCTTTGCCGATACCGGCAACAAGCTCCGTGAGCCGTTTTCAAATGCACCGATTATTGTAGCACGGCGGCAGTCGGTGGAGGGGCTTGTGAACGATAACATTAGGCTTATTCCCACCAACACGGTTAACGGAAAATCGCTTATGGTGGCCTTTAAGCCCGATAAAATTATGCTTAAAAGTGCCAAGGGCTCCGCCGTAATCGAAAACGCATATATCGCCCTGTCGGACGAAATAAACGGCGACGGCTTTTCTGCGGTAGTAAACCCCGAAATATTATCTGTATGAGGTGTAGTTATGTTAATGAAATTAGTTAATAAAATTATAAATTGGCTGTTTTACAGGCAATATTGCTTTTACATAAACGGCCCTGAAACCCTGCCGCCTCCCTTGACTAAAGAGGAAACCGAAACCGTTATGGCAGAGCTCAGAGCAGGGGATGAAAGCCACCGTGATTTGCTTGTAACCCATAATTTAAGGCTTGTTGTGTATATAGCCAAAAAGTTTGATTCCCCAACAACCCCTACCGAGGATTTGGTGTCAATCGGTACAATTGGGCTTATGAAGGCGGTCAAAACCTTTGACCCCAACAAAAATATTAAGCTTGCAACCTATGCGTCAAGGTGCATTGAAAACGAAATTCTTATGTATTTAAGAAAAACGTCGAACTCCAAGGTGGAAATGTCATTTGACGAGCCCTTGTCAATTGATTGGGACGGCAACGAGCTTACCCTGCGTGATGTTTTGGGCTCGGAGCCTGACGAAATCAGCCAGGAGATTGAATATGAGGACGAAAAACGGCTTTTGCGCTGCGTTGTGGGCCGCCTGCCCCAAAAGGAAAAAATGATTATGGAGCTGCGCTTTGGCCTAAACGGCAAGGAGGTTCGCACCCAAAAGCAGCTTGCAGACGAAATGGGCATTTCACAATCGTATATTTCAAGGCTTGAAAAAAGAATACTTTCAAAAATCCGTGACGAAATGGAGCGTGAAATTACCGCAAGGTAAAAAAAGGGCAGTTTTAACTGCCCTTTTGTAATGCCGTTTGGTGTTTATTTATCTTTCTTATCTGAGGTAATTTTATTAAGGCAATAGGTTACAAGCACGATAACGCCTATAACAATAAAAATGCCTAACATTCCGTAAAGGACTACGGGCAGTGACGATTTCCAGCTGCCGGTGTTTATTGCCATTGTGAACACTGTTAAAAGCGAAACAAATAAATTTTCCATATTTGCCCTCCCTTACGATACAAGGGTCAAAATTAAGCCGCCTGCGATAACCGAGGCAATTTGACCCGAAACATTTACGCTGATTGATTGCATAAGCAGGAAGTTTTGGTTATCCTCCTTAAGGCCCATTTGGTTAACAACCCTGCCGCTCATGGGGAATGCGGAAATGCCTGCCGCACCAATCATGGGGTTAATCTTTTTATCCTTTGGCAGGAACAGGTTAAGGAATTTTGCAAACATAACGCCGCCAATGGTATCAAAAACAAAGGCTACCAAGCCCAAGGCAAGAATGAGTATTGTGTCCCACTGAACAAAGGATTTGTAGTTCATTCTGCCGGCAACGGTAATGCCCAGCAAAATTGTAATGGTGTTTGCAAAGGCGTTTTGTGCGGTTTCAGAAAGATTGTTAAGCACGCCGCACTCTCTGATAAGGTTGCCGAACATCAAAAATCCTACAAGTGCAACCGATTTGGGCGCTACAAGGCCTGCAATAACCGTTACTACAATGGGAAACAGAATTTTTGTTGTTTTTGAAACATCGCCTGCCGAGTATTTCATGCGGATAAGGCGCTCTTTTTTTGTGGTAACAGCCTTGATAACTGGGGGCTGAACAATGGGCACCAGCGCCATGTAGGAGTAGGCGGCAACCATTATTGCGCCAAGGTATTTTGAGTTAAGCTCGTTTGCAACGAAAATTGAGGTTGGGCCGTCTGCCGCACCGATTATTGCAATTGACGCCGCATCGTTAACATCAAAGAAAAAGCTTGCAACAAAGTATGTAAAGAATATGCCGAATTGTGCCGCCGCACCGAAAAACATAAGCCACGGGTTTTTAAGCAGGGGGCCAAAGTCTATCATTGCACCTATGCCTATAAACAGCAGCAGGGGGAAAAGCTCGTTGGCTATTCCGGCGTTAAAAAGGGTATCAATAGGCCCTTCCTCGGCACCGGGCTGGGTTATCGCACCGGACCATGGCAGGTTAACAAGAATTGTGCCGAAGCCCATCGGCAGTAAAAGTGTAGGTTCCATCTGTTTTGCAATTGCAAGATATACAAGCAGCCCGCCCACTGCCCACATAAGCACCATTTGCCATTTTATTTCCCCAAGGTTGGAGAATAAATTAACAAATTCCTGCAAAACGGATGCGCTGAAAATTGTCGTTTCCATAAAACTCTCCTTTTTAAAAATTAAAAACGAGACCTCTGCCATGGTTAATGGCAAAAGTCTCGTTAATACCAAACGGAACTGTGCAGACCGGGTTTTCCCGTATTGACGACCTGCACAACACTTGAAAATCAAATGCTAACTACTCCCTTTTTTTCGTAAGATATTATAATGCCGCCGTTAAATTATGTCAAGAAAAATATTTTAACCGCAAAATATCGCAAATAACACTGCCGCACCCCTTGTTGTCATTTTTGTGAAAATGTGCAGAATTTACAAAAACGCCCCCCTCAAAACACAAATTTTATTGCTATTTAACAACGACTATGTTATAGTGTTTGTGAAAGGTAAAATACGCAATAGTGGGGGTGTGATAAAACCTAATTTTAACCAAACTCAAAAATGCTCTTAGAGCAGAGCTTGGCTTTTTGTTTAAATTGAGCCGACAAAATATATTTGAAAGGGAATTTATGAAATCATTAAACATAAACCGACAATATGACAAGCTTGAAGAATACAGCTATGTTGTATGGATTTCAAGGCACAAGTTTTATGAGGAGGATTTTTATTGGTTCGATAAGGAAAAATACAAATTTATCCACAATGAAAAACTTGTGAAAAACGGCGATGTTGACACCGAAAGGTATGTTAGGTTCATTTGGTTTGATCCCTCTTTCCATACTAAGGATTTTTATTTTAACAACATTTATAATGACGAGTTAAAACAAGAAATGCTTAAAATTATGGACGATGACGAGAGAGTAACCTGCTTTATGGCAGATGTTGCAGGGGATAACGATTTTACTAATGAATTTATGGACTATGTTGATTATTTGGTGCTCACGGAAATGGTTGTTAATTGGTGTAAGGAAAACGGTATAAACTACACCTTTAAACAAAAAAAGCCAAGCAAAAAATATTTAAGCGCACCGCAATTAAAACCTGATTATAAGTGGCATATTCCGAAAAAATATTTAGCATCTAATATTGAAAATTTTGAGGAATATATGTTGGAGATTGATGATGAAAACTCTTGATATAAATAAAATGTATGACAAATTAAGAGAATACAGTAATTATGATTTTTACGATTTTTATTTGGGCAAGGATTTGGATGAATTTTATTGGTTTGATAAAAAGCACTGCAAATTTGTTCATAACAATCGTCTGAATAAAAAGAAAATCGCCGATACCGACAGATATGTCAAGTTTATCAGGTTTGAGGACAGTGAGCTTGTTGATTTTTACATTGATTTCAGCAAGGATGAAAGGGTTAAAGATTATTTTCTAAACCCAATTGATGAAAGCATGGGCGTGAGAATGAGAATATTTGCCGATTGGAATAATTTGTATTTGGATGAAAACTATGCTTTTGCTATGTACAATGAGTATTCCGTTTTTACAGATGCGGTTGTAGCGTGGTGTAAGGAAAACGGTGTTAATTATTCTTTCAACAAAAAAGAGCCACCTAAGGAGTATTATGAAGCCGAGCAGTTAAGCGACAGCTACGAGTGGATAATACCACCTTATAAAAGATGATAAGGGTCTGAATACGCATTGGATATAATGCACAAAAAACAGGCAATTTTAACTCACAGCAAAACCCCTGATTATAATACCGGGAGAACAAAATAATATGAAAAACTTTTTAAAAATATTTGCTACTTTTTTGGTTGCAGGAGTTTTCAATTTGATTTATCTTATTTTTACTGTTTACAGTGACAGCATTAATGAAAGTGATAATCTTAATTCAAAATATGAGGGATTACTTTTATTAATTCCCGTTTTATTCACTGCGGCAGTGCAAATATTTGCTGTTAAGCTTTCTATATTTAAAATCGACAAATCATTTTACATATCGCTGGCGATATTCGCCGCTGCTGAATTTTTATGTTCTGCTGACCATCTGCTTTGTATTATTTCGTCGATACTGCCGGATATGGTTGGGGGCATTTTGGTGGGAGTTTCAGCATTTATTTTTGGCGTGTCTTGCAGTGTGACAGAATGGTTATGTTTTGTTATTGACGGTGGCGCATTTACGATAATTTTAATGGCGCTGTTCAGCACACTGATTACAGTTGCCCCACTGTTCATATTAGCAAAACATAAAGAAAAGAAAGAAAAGCTGAAAAACCGCACATAAACATTAAGTTAAGGGCAGGGAAACCTGCCCAAATACAGCATTAGTAATAATGCACAAAAAACAGGCAAATTTAACCCACAGCAAAACCTAAATTATTAACTGGGGGGATATTATGAAAAACTTTTTAAAATTAACGGTAACATTTTTTGTATCAAATTTTATTACTTCTATGTTTTTCTTTTTATTAGGAGGGCGCTTGTTTGATGACAGTGCTGTAATTTTTTATTCAGTGCCAATTGTTATTAGTGTGATAATTCAACTTTTGGCGGTAATGATTTTTAAATTTAAGTACAGTAAGTCATATTATATAAGCCTTGGCCTATATACCGTGCTTTTCTTTGCATTTGCTTGGTGCACATTTTTCAATATAAGCGGTTATTCAATAATATTTGATAATCTGCGTGGATTTTGTGCAATTCCGGATGTGCTTGCTAATTCGGTATCATCAGATTCTCCTGTTTTAGGAGATAGCAAGGTATTTGGATTATTTGTTTGCATATTAATAACCGCAATATCGGTTGCAATAATGTTTGCAGCAAAGCCAATTTCAGAAAAACTGAAAACCGCACATAAGCATTAAGTTAAGGGCAGCCCCAGCCCGATGAAAAGGAGGGCGTATGAATAAAAATAAAAATAAAAAAATAGTAATATCGGTAATTGTTATTTTGGTTGCATTTATAGTAGGGTTTCTTATTTACACAAGCAAACCTGCCGACGCAATCAGAAACATTAACATTACCGTTAGCAGTCAACTGCAAAAAACAGATGTAGAGTCTTACCATTCGGTTTATACCCGTGAATACGAAAACTATGAATTAAAGGACGAATACGAGTATTATTCCTGCATTGCTAAAATCGAAAACAACAGCGACAGCGAAATTTACAATGCCGAATTTAAATCGGTAACAAAGGATAATTTCAGAATCGATTTTCATGTTGATTACTTTGACCAATTTAGTATAAGACCCGGCGCAACGGAATATGTAACCATGATAATATCGGTTAAAAAGGGAATATCCCAGGATGAGCTGAACGCCATTGTTAACGATTTGCCGAAAACAATTAAATTATCCTTTGCACATGACGACAGCCTTGATTATGATTTCACTGTAAGGAAAAAATACAAGGTTGTTAATGATGATTATTCAAAGGAAGAAATACAGGAGCGCAGTTTTATATGAACAGTAAAAAAAGAAAAACAATAATTATCGTTATTGCTTGCCTTGCGGTGCTTGTTGCTGCCGGAATTTTAATTCCTAAGGTAGGGTTATATTTAATTTATGATTATCCGAGAATTACTCATCACGATATTAAAAAGATTAATTTGGATGATGTAAACGAAATAAAAATTACCCACAACGGCGAAACAACCGTGCTTGAAAGTGATAGCGAAAAATACACAAAGGTTGTCAGCGCTTTTGACAATAAAAAGGTTAAAATTGAGGATGATACGCCTTATCTTACCGAAAACGGACGGTATGAAATAACAATTACCACCGGGGAAAATGAATATGATTTCAAAGGCGCACCATACTACACTACCGACAGCGACGGTAACAAAAATTTGGAAACGCCCGTTACCTTTGTTTTGTATGATTACACCGCAGAGGGTACAGATTATTTATATCAAACAGTAACTGTATCTGAAAGCGAATTTAACTCTCTGTTTAATGAATAAATTAATTCGGGCGGGGCAACTCGCCCGACAAATTAACAACACACAGCTAATACATAAATTTAAGTGAAAAAATATGAAAAAAGAAATATTAAAATCAACAGGTTACTGGTTTTTGGTTAACCTGATTCCTATGGTATTGTATTTTCTTTTATACAGCCGGGGGATACTTGTTCCATACGAGATTGAGCCTGACTATGCCGGTAACTTTTACCTGTTTACAATTGATTTTGCGGTATCCCTTGCAGTGATTTTTGCAATCGGAGTATTGTGCCGATTAAGCAAGGTATCATATTGCACAATTTTGGCCTGGTCGGTATTATCGGGCGGCTTAAATGCAATTTTCGACGGTCAGATTTTCAATGTTAATCAAGCAGGCCTGCTGGTAACAATTCAGCATATTTTATATTTAAAAACAGGTAGTGCAAAGGCCGACAGCCTTGCTTTAAATTTAGCGGTAACGGTGCTGTCAACTCTAATACTGTTGGCGGTAGCTTTTATCGGTCAAAAAATATTTGACCTGCGCTTAAAACGAAGGGCTGTTAGTTAAATTTTATGAAAGGACAACTTATGAACAGAAAAATTGCCCTGCTTATTTGCCTTGTGCCGTTGGTTGCACTTATTTTAACCTCCTGTTCGGGCAATAATGATTTATCAAAATCGGTAACTGCCACAGTGGCATATAAAGCTGCTGCAAGTGAAAGCGATTTTGCAAAAAGCCATGATGTGTATTCCGCAGAAACGGATATTCAGCTGGAAAAGGATAACTATTATTTGGTTAAGGTTGCCTGCACATTTAAAAACGATACGGCAAAAACTATGTCGGGAATTGAATTTGTGCCTTACAGCAGCGATATGCTGACTTATGACTCCGAGGGGATAGATATTGCGCCGTCATACGATATTGAACCGGGCACAAGCAAAACTGTTGACGCATACATTTATGTTGACAAGTCATTAGACAGTGCCGACAAAATCAACGAAAAATTTAAAAACACAAAGTTTGAGTTTAAGGCTTTTCTTTATGATGATGTTCCTGTTGAGGATAAATCATCAACAATTAATTTTGAGGGCACATTTGAGGTCGGCACTGCCAATTCCGCTGCTGCCGATATTTCAATTACCTTATCAACACAAAACGAAAGCACATATAAAATCACACTTGATAAGGACAGAAATTTAAACACCTATGTTTACGAGAACCAAAGCAAGGATTATTCAAGCAATGAGAGCGTGCAGCTTTCACAGGAACAGTATGACAGCCTTATGGAGCAAGTAAGCAACTTAGGGGAGTTTAAGGAAAACACCGAATCTGCCGCCTATGATTATTGGGTTGTTAACATGAATGTTAATTCTGAGGAACACAACTTTACCTATGGCTTGGCGGCAAATGAAAATTATGACAAGCTTGTTCAAAGCATTGTTGAGCTTTCGCCCATAAAGGCTGTTGATTCACAGGGCAACGGCATAGTGCCGTTTCAGGCTGAAAACAACTAAAGGTAAAGAGTAGAGTTTGCCTTTGTGAAAAGAGGATTTATGAAAAAAGCATTTAATTTTTATTCGGCAATTTACACTGTGCATTTGGTGCTTAACATTGTCTGTTTTGTGCTGGTGTATAAATATTATGAATTAATTGATATACCAAACTCACTCCTTGCCGCTTTGCCCTACGAAATGGCGCAAATCATTATTATTTTTATTGTGTGGGCACTGCTTTTTGCTTATTTTATTGCGGCACTTGTATTTTTGATTAAGTCGATTAAAGAGGGAAAAAGCGGCACTGTTGAAAAATCCACAAAGCTGGCAACGCTGATTATGCCGTTGGTGTTTGTTTTCTCACTTACAGCGGCGGCTATCCCCATGGGCACAATGAAAACCAAGGGCTATGTGGAGGCTGATTTAGCGGTAGCGGATTTTTTCGATAATTTTAACGAAAAGGAATACAACACCGTTTGCGAAAAAAATTCCATGGGAAAGGCTTGCAGCTATGAGCGGAATTGCTACATAGAAAACGAGCGCAGCTCGCTTTTCGGCAATAATACAGGCGAAATTAATTTTGAATGTATGTATCAGCAAAGCAAGTATAAATTTATAAGGGATAAATTTGAGGGCTATGACCCCGAATTTTACCAATACGAAAATGCCGAAAATTTTGACGGATATTCCGTTTATTACCAACAAAATGACAACAGGGTGCAGTATTCGTTAATCAAGGATGATGAAAAAGGAAGCTTTGTTGCTACCTTTGAATCCTACGATAACAATTATCTTAACGATTACACACGGCAGCAATTTATCGATGACAGCCTGAGCATTTATAACGAATGGCAGGAATTCTAATTGATTTAACCCCTGAGGAGTACAGTGCAATATTTGAATAAAACGAAAATAAAAAGCAAACCGACTGAAGGGGCGCACTACACAAGGAATAAATGCTCAAAAAACAAATAAACAGCGAAATACTGCGTTAAATTTACAGTGAAGGCGGCAAGCCTGCCCTGCAAATTATGCCTTGTCTTTCATCTGTTTCTTTGGCTTTTTGAGTGCAAGGCAGTTTAAGCAAACTGATTTTGTTCAGTGTGCATTAACAAAATCCCGTTAATACTTGCGTATTAACGGGATTTTTTAATAGTGCAATAGGCAAAACTCAGAAAGCTTAAACCAATTACTTCCTTGTGCAGTGCGCCCCAAAATCGGTTTGCTTTTTTCTCTGTATTAAATTATTCATCCAGCATTGAGTCACGCTTGAACAAAAAACTGATGCACCAAATCGCACACAGGCCAACCAGTGTATATATAATTCGTGACAACACAGCGTCCTGACCGCCGAAAATCCAAGCCACAATATCAAATTTAAAAATACCGATTGAGCCCCAATTTATACCGCCGATAATGGTAAGTATAAGGGCAATTCTGTCAATTACCTTCAAAAAAATCACTCCTTTTACTTTAGTTTTAGCAATAGGGAGTGATTTTATTCATTATTATACCGATGTAACGAGAATTTCTAAATTGCCGCTGAGCTTATATTCGCCGTAGCCTGCCGGAACGAGGAAAGAATCGCCTTTTTTTGCATTGCGTGAATTAATTTTGCCCTTGCCGCCGATAACAAGAATGTGATTAAAGCTTAAATCGGTTGCGTTAAGGGTTAAGGTGTCGCTTACGCAATATCTGTCAACCGTGAACAAATCGCATTTTGCAATTGCCTGACTGATGTAGCCGTTGTGCTTAACCTCGCTGCCCAAGGGCTTAATATCGTATTTTGGCGGAACGGTTTTTGAAACATCAACTGCTTTGTCAATGTGCAGCTCTCTCGGCTTGCCGTCTTTACCGATTCTTCCGTAATCGTAAACCCTGTATGTGCAGTTTGAATTTTGCTGAATTTCAGCGATCAATGCGCCCTTGCCGATAGCGTGAACGGTGCCTGCCTCAATAAAGAACAAATCGCCCTTTTTTACCTTAACGCTGTTCAGCTTTTCAAGAAGGGTTTTGTTTTCAATGGCTGTTCTGAATTCTTCTCTGCTGATTTCCTTTTTAAAGCCGTAAATCAATTCGGCATCGTCAACAGCGTCAAGCACATACCAAATTTCGGTTTTGCCGAACTCATTTTCCACACGCCTTGCATATTCATCATCGGGATGAACCTGAATTGACAAGCTGTCATGGGCGTCAATAAGTTTAATTAAAACAGGAAAATACGGAAATTTAAGGCAATTTTTGCCGCCGATAGCCTCAAGCCCAACCTGGTCAATAACCTTATCAAGGGGCATTTTGTCAAACTCGCCGCCGTCAACGGTGTTAACGCCGTCCTTATGGCAGGCAAGCATCCAGCCCTCAGCTGTTTTGTCAAAGCCTGTGTTAAAGCCGTAATCTGTGTGCAGCCTTGTGCCGCCCCAAATGTAGTCTTTAAAAACAGGGTTCAGTTTTAGTATTTCCATATTATCGCCGTAGCCTTTCGTTACATTAAAAAAACTTTGTTTGCAATTTATGCTGAAAAACATAAATATATTATCAAATTTTTTCTTCACATTCAAGAAGATTTGTTGTAAAATAGAAAAGATTGGTACTAATATATAAATTTGGAGTAATTATGGCAATTCTTGATGTTCAAAATTTAACATTATCATTTGGCGAAAATATGTTGTTTGACAATGTTTCCTTTGATGTTAAGGAAAAGGAAAAGGTTGGGCTTATCGGCTGCAACGGCGCAGGCAAAACCTCGCTGTTCAAAATTATAACCGGCGAATACACCGCAGACAGCGGCAATTGCTTTATTGGCAAAAATGTTAAGCTTGGCTATATGCAGCAGCACACCTGCTCTGAAAACAGGAGCGTTTATGATGAGCTTATTTCTGTTTTCGATGATTTAATCCAACTTGAAAAGCAGCTTGAGCAGGTTAATTATAACCTTACAAAGGGCATTGGCAATCAAAACGAAAATATTGCTTTGCAGGACAGGCTTAATGAAGAATACAACCGCAACGGCGGCTTAACCTACAAAAGCATGACCCGTTCTGCCTTAATAGGCCTTGGCTTTAGCGAAAGTGATTTTGATATGCCAACCTCAAAGCTGTCGGGCGGTCAGCGCTCAAAGCTTATTTTGGCAAAGCTCCTGCTTTCAAAGGCTGATTTTTTGCTTTTGGATGAGCCTACAAACCACCTTGACATTACTGCAGTTGAGTGGCTTGAGGGCTTTTTAAAGGATTTTAACGGAGCCTGCCTTATTATCAGCCATGACAGATATTTTCTTGATAAAATCACAAACAAAACAATAGAAATCGAAAACAAAAAATCACGCTGCTATATCGGCAATTACTCGCAATTTATTGTTAAAAAGCAGGCCGAGCAAAAGGCAATTGAGGAAAAATATCAAAACGATATGAAAGAAATTGCCAGGCTTGAGGGTATAATTGAGCAGCAGCGCAGATGGAACAGAGAAAAGAATATTAAAACCGCCGAAAGCAAGGAAAAGGTAATTGAGCGCATTAGGGCGCAGCTTGTTGTTCCCGACAGCAAGGTTGCACGAATACGCTTTGATTTCACGCCTAAATGCGTAAGCGGAGAAGAAGTTTTAAATGTTAACGGCCTTGCCAAAAGCTTTGGAGAAAAGCACATCTTTAAAAATGTAAGCTTTGGGGTAAGGAAAAACGAAAGGGTGTTTCTCCTCGGCGACAACGGCTGCGGCAAAACCACCCTGTTGAAAATTCTTATGCGTGACTACGGCGCAGACGACGGCTTTTTTAACTTTGGCTCAATGGTGCAAACAGGCTATTTTGACCAGGTTCAGGCAAAGCTTGATTTAAGCAAAACCGCCCTGGAGGAGGTTTGGTCAAGCTTTCCTGCCATGACGGAAACCTCGGTGCGCTCCGCACTTGCAGCTTTTTTGTTTAAAGGCGATGATGTGTATAAAAAATTAGAATCCTGCTCGGGCGGCGAACGTGCAAGGGTGGCACTTTTAAAGCTTATGCTTGGCAAATTTAACTTTTTGCTTTTGGACGAGCCCACCAACCACCTTGATTCCTTTTCCCGTGAGGAGTTGGAAAACACTCTGCTTGATTACAGCGGAACAATGCTTATAGTGTCCCACGACAGATATTTTATAAATAAGCTTGCAACCAGAATTATTGAACTTACCCCTGACGGTGTTAACGAATATATGGGCAATTATGACGAATATGTTGAGCGCAAGGCAATGCTTAATCAGCAGGAGCAAACCGCCGTTGCCGCACAAGCTCCAAAAAAGGTTAACGATTACAAGTTGAAAAAGGAAAGGCAGTCAAATTTAAGAAAAGCAAAAACACGCCTTGCAAAATGCGAGGAGGAGATTGAAGCCCTTGAAATTGAAATTGACGATATTAACGGCCGTCTTGCAACCGCAGATTATGACAGCTTAATGGAGCTGACATCAAGCCTTGATACCAAAACCGCACACAGGGATAACCTTTATGAGGAATGGGAACAATTGTCAGAGCTTGTAACACAATTGACAGATGACGACTTATAATTTATAATATTATGCTATGAGTGAAAGAAAAGTTATAATAATCGGCGCAGGTGCCGCAGGCCTTATTGCCGCCGCAGAAAGCGCAAGGCTTGGCAACCAAGTGCTTGTGATTGAAAAAATGCAACGCCCTGCCCGAAAGGTAATGATAACAGGCAAGGGAAGATGCAACATAACAAACGCCTGCTTTGATTTGGAGGAGCTTATATCAAACGTTCCCACAAATCCAAGATTTTTGTATTCCGCATTTTCCGCCTTTATGCCTTATGACACCATTGCTTTAATGGAAGAATTGGGCGTTCCCACAAAAATTGAAAGAGGAAACAGAGTTTTCCCCGTATCCGACAGGGCGGTTGATGTTGTTGATGCTTTGGTTAAAAACGCCAAGCAGGCAGGTGCAAAAATAATTCAGGGCACTGTTACGGGCTTTAATGTTGAAAATAACAAAATAACCTCGGTAGTTATTGCTGACGGCAGCGCTTATGAATGTGACAGTGTAGCTGTTTGCACCGGGGGCAAAAGCTACCCGGCAACAGGCTCCACGGGGGACGGCTATCTGCTTGCCGAAAGTGTCGGCCACACAGTTACGCCGCTTAAACCCTCCCTTATTTCGCTGGTGTGCAGAAATAATTTTATTCCGCAGCTGCAAGGACTTTCCTTAAGGAATGTGGCAATAAAGGTTACAGACGGCGAAAAAAATATATATTCCGATTTTGGTGAAATGCTTTTTACACATTACGGCGTCAGCGGGCCTGTTATTTTATCGGCCTCAGCACATTTAAGTGAGCCTAAAAAGCACAGCTACAAAATCAGCATTGATTTAAAGCCTGCCCTTGATGACAAGATACTTGATAAAAGAATTCAAAGGGATTTTGCCGAAAACAATAATAAAGATTTTATTAATTCCTTGTCTGCACTGTTGCCAAACAAGCTTATTCCTGTTATTGTAAAGCTCAGCGGTATTGAACCGTCAACCAAATGCAACCAAATTTCAAGGGAGCAAAGGCTGAACCTTGTCAGGCTGATTAAGGATTTTTGCGTTGATATTACGGATTTCAGACCTATTGAGGAGGCTATAATAACCTCCGGCGGCGTGAGCGTAAAGGAAATCAACCCAAAAACAATGAAATCAAAAATTATTGATAATTTGTACTTTGCAGGGGAAGTTATTGATGTTGACGCATATACGGGCGGCTTTAATTTGCAAATTGCATTTTCCACCGGATATTTATGCGGTCAAAATATTTAATTAGAGGTATTCTATATGATTAATGTTGCTATCGACGGACCGGCAGGCGCAGGCAAAAGCACAGTCGCCAAGGCTGCTGCCAAGGAGCTGGGCTATATTTATGTTGACACAGGCGCACTTTACCGCTCAATTGCATTGAACGCCGTAAGAAACGGAGTTATTGACAGTGAGCAGGGGATTATTGATATGCTTGCCGAAACTAAGGTTGAGCTTAAGCACGAAAACGGCACACAGGTGGTGTATCTTAACGGCGAGGATGTTTCGTCACTTATCAGAACTCCCGAAATTTCTATGGGTGCAAGCAAGGTTTCCGCCATTGCACAGGTTAGGAGCTTTTTGCTGGATTTGCAAAGAGATATTGCAAAAACCAATAATGTTATTATGGACGGCAGGGATATTGCCACGGTCGTTTTGCCAAACGCACAGGTAAAAATATTCCTTTTTGCATCGCCGGAATGCCGTGCTCAAAGAAGATATAAAGAGCTTTTGGAAAAGGGCGAAAATGTTAATTATGAGGATGTTTTGGCAGATGTCGAACAGCGTGATTATCAGGATTCCCACCGTGAAATTGCGCCCCTTAAGCCCTCTGAGCAGTCAATAATGGCAGACACCTCTGATTGCACATTGCAGCAGTCAATTGATATGGTGGTTAATATAATTAAGGAGAATATCTAATGAAGAAATTTGATTATTCACAGGTTAAGCACTACAAACTTTATAATTTTATAAAGGCTGTTTTCAGACCTGTTGTTAAGATTGTTTATAAAACCCAATTTAAGGGCCTTGAAAACATCCCCAAAAACGGTGAGCGTTACATAGTAGCCATTAACCACACCTGCGCCTTGGACCCTGTTTTTGTTGCAATGCCAAAGCAGGTGCCGCCGCTTCATTTTATGGCAAAAATTGAGCTTTTTAAAAACCCCATAGCAGGTTGGTTTGTTACTCACATGTACGGCTTTCCTGTTAACCGTGGCAAGGGCGACACCTCTGCCATTGATTACGGCGAAAAAATCATTGAAGAGGGGCACGTTATGGCAATTTGCCCCGAGGGTAAAAGAATTAAGGATAAAAACGGCGTGCCCCAAAGGGCAAAGGCAGGGGTTGCCGTTATTGCTAAGGCCACAAACGCATCTGTTTTGCCTGTTGCAATATGCTGCGACGGCCCTATTAAGGCAGGCAAAAAGCTTACTGTATCATATGGCAAGCTTATTACCCCTGAGGAAATGAATTTTAACAAAGAAGATTTTGCATCAAGCGACATAAGAAAAGCCGCTAATTTGGTTATGGACAGAATTACCGAGCTTTGGGAGGCTGAGGTTAAATGAGAAAAATAGTTTTGGCTGACACCGCAGGCTTTTGCTTTGGTGTTGACAGAGCCGTTAATCTTGTTTACAGCTTGGTTAATGATAACGAGAAGGTATGTACTCTCGGGCCTATTATTCACAACGCCCAATTGGTTGACGATTTAAAATCAAAGGGCGTGTTGATTATTGATAAGCCCGAGCAGTGCCCTATGGGATATAAAATCGTTGTTCGCACCCACGGCGTTGAAAAGGAAATAATTGAGGAAATCGAAAAAAGCGGCATCAGCTATGTTGACGCCACCTGCCCGTTCGTTAAAAAGATTCACAATATTGTGAAAAAATACGACAGTTCCGTTTCCGTTTTAATAGCAGGAGACAGTTTGCACCCGGAGGTTAAGGGTATCCGTTCCTATTGCAACGGCGATTCTTTTGTGTTCAAAAACGAAAATGAGCTTGAACAAATTATACTACACCGGCATTTTGATGAAAAAAGTGATTTAATTTGCGTGTCGCAAACAACTTTTTCACAAAAAGAATGGAAAAAATGCGAGAAAATCATAAAAAAGGTATGTACAAATTGTAAAATTTTTGATACAATATGTAATGCGACATCTGAGAGACAAAATGAAGCGGCTCTGCTTTCCGAAAAGTCAGACGCCATGATAGTTATCGGAGGTCGTCATTCTTCCAACACCTGCAAGCTTAGGGATGTTAGCTCGGCAAGTTGCCCTTCGTTTTTAATTGAAACGGCAGAGGAGCTTAAGGGGCTTGACCTTTCAGGCTATGACAGCGTTGGAGTTACAGCCGGGGCTTCGACACCCTCGGTAATTATCAAGGAGGTACTCAAAACCATGTCCGAAGAAATTAAAGAAAAGGAAGTTGAAACAACTTCAGCCGTAACTGAAGAAGTTGTGGAGACAGCAGAAACCGCTGATAAGGCTGCTAAGCCTGCTGTCAAAGCATCTGCTGATGGTGAGGCATCCTTCGCTGAGATGTTCGAAGCATCTATCAAAGAAAATGAAAACAGCAAGGTAGTAAAGGGAACAGTTGTAAGAATCACACCAACAGAGGTATTTGTTGATGTGCCGGGTAGAAAGCAAACAGGCGTTGTTGCTTTTGAAGACCTTACAACAGACCCAATCAGCAAGTGCGAGGATGTAGTTGCAGTTGGCGACGAAATCGACCTTGTTATTATGAAAACAGATGACCAAGACGGCGTGCTCAAACTTTCAAAGCGCCTGTTTGACGGTCAAAAGGGCTGGGAAGAAATTGTTGCAGCTAAAGAGAATGATGAAATTCTTGAAGGCGTTGTAACACAAATCGTTCGCAAGGGCGTTCTTGTATCAACAAAGGGCACAAGAGTGTTCGTTCCCGCATCACTTTCAGGCGTTCCGAGAAATCAGGAGCTTGATGTTCTTAAGGGCGCAACAGTTAAGTTCAAAATTATAGACATTGACGAACGCAGAAGAAGAGCAGTGGGCTCAATCAAGGTTGTTGCCGATGCTGAAAGAAAGGCACAGCAGGAAGAGGCTTGGTCAAAGCTTGAAGTTGGTCAAAAAATCACAGGCACAGTTAAGTCTCTTACATCATACGGTGCATTTGTTGACCTTGGCGGAATTGACGGTATGGTTCACATTTCCGAACTTTCATGGTCAAGAATTAAACACCCGTCAGAGGTTGTACATGTTGGCGATACAGTTGAGGTTACAGTTAAGGCTCTTGACGAGGAAACCAGAAAAATCAGCCTTGGCTTTAAGAATGTTGAGGATAGCCCTTGGGAGGTTCTTAAGAGAGATTACCCTGTAGGCAGCGTTGTTGACGCAAGAATCGTAAGCTTTGCAACATTCGGCGCATTTGCAAACATTCTTCCTACAGTTGACGGCCTTATCCACATCAGTCAAATTTCTTGGGACAGAATCAAAACTCCTCAAGATGTTCTTAAGGTTGGCGACATTGTTAAGGCAAAGATTATCGACATTGACTTTGACAAAAAGAGAGTTTCTCTTTCAATGAAGGAGTTGCTTGAAAAGCCTGAGGAAACAGTTCCTGTTCTTGCAGATGCAGAGCCTGCTGAGGATGCAGCTGCTGACGAGGCTGAGTAATAATTAAAGTACATAAGGCAGTTCGGTTGAACTGCCTTTGTTTTTTGGTGTTTTATGGCTATTGAATTAATTGTTTTTGATTTGGGTTCAACCCTGTTTGAATATGAAAATATGCCCCTATCCTGGGTGGATTATTATGAAAGCGCCTTTAAATTTGTTAATGAAAGACTTAATTGTAATGCAAGTTTTGAGCAAATTGACCGTGCGGTTGCCGTTATGAAAATGTTTAACCCCCGAATTAACCCCCGTGAAATTGATTTTGAGCCGGAGTTTATTTTTGAAAAGGCCTTTGAGGGTTGGGGGATTGAAGATTTAAACAAGGCAATAGAGCTGTTTTTTGATTCCTTTAACCTTAATGCAAGAATTTATGACGACAGTATATCTTCTTTAAAGGCATTAAAGAAAAGCGGCTGCACCATAGCCGCTCTTACCGATGTGCCCAGCGGTATGCCTGACGAATACTTTAAAAAGTATATTTCTCAATTGCTTTTGCATTTCGACGATTATATTTCATCCTGTTCAAGCGGTTACAGAAAGCCTAACCCCTACGGCATTGACTTTTTAAGGGCAAAATACGGCTTGGCAAATGACGAAATTTTGTTTATCGGCGATGAGGACAAGGACCTTGAAACCGCCAAGCAGGCAAATTGTTATTTTATCAGGATGGACAGAAAGGGCAGCAAGCCAAATTCCATAAGCGATTTAAGCCAAATAGTTGAGTTAATACAAAAAGAGAGAGAATGTTAAATTACATTCTCTCTTTTTGTCAGTTTTCAAAAATTGAAGATATTAAATTGTCATACACCAAAATAGGGTTGGTAATAAATTTATCCTTAATCATTTCTGCCTGGTCTTTGGTTGCCGCATAAAGCTTAAGCTCCATATAATCAATATCGTTATCGCTGATATAAAGCTTAACAGTGTAGCCCTTGCCGTTTTCGCAAATTTCAGCTTTGTTTTCACGCTTAAAGGTTTCCTTAGCCATTATTTTTTGGCAAAGCTTAATGCTTTTTTCTCTGACTGTAAGGGGCAAATCTCTTTCAATCAATTCCACAAGGGATTTATCCTTATCGCTAAGGGTTAAAACGCCGTTTTCGTCCTTTTTAACGGTGTTGCCCTTAACAAGCTTTGATATTGCGTCAGCCACCTCAAAATGGTTTGCAATCATTCCCTCGTCCATAGCCTCAATTATTACCTCGTCGGTAACTCTGCCGTCCATATTTGCAACTATGTAGCAAACCAAAACGCTTATTGAGCTTACAGAGCGCAGACCGCCGTCCTTAACTCCTGCCATAAAGGCGTCAAAACGGAGCCTTGGGTCAATTTCATTTTCCGATTTTATATTTAATTCTTTTTCATTATCTGCCATATAACCACTCGCTTTTATCTAACTGCTTATAATATTAATTTGTACTATATTAACACATAATCGGCTAACTTGCAAACAGTAAATGTTTGTTATATAATAAAACAAGCAATGCAGCAGCTGCAGGCGCATTTTGCCTTGCTGTTTTAATTGCTTAAATAAAATTTATTAAGGAAAATGCTATGTTAAAATTATCCGACAGGCTTTTGGCTGCCGCAAATTTAGTTAATAAGGGCTGTAGACTTTGCGATGTGGGCACCGACCATGGCTATATTCCCGTTTATTTGGTACAGCAGGGCATTATTGAATCAGCCGTTGCCTGCGATATTAACCAAGGCCCCCTTGATTCCTGCATAAGCTTTGTTAACAAAAGCGGTTGTAACGATAAAATCAAATGCGTGCTGTCAGACGGTTTACGCTCCGTTGATGAAAACGATTTTGACGATGTGCTTATTGCCGGAATGGGCGGCGAGCTTATAGCTCAAATTCTTAACCAGTGCAGATATATCAGTAAAAAACATCTGGTGCTTAACCCCATGACCCACCCCGAAACAGCAAGGGCGTGGCTTTATGATAACGGCTTTGAAATTGTAAACGATATTATTGTTCAAGACGGCAGGCACCATTACAGCGTGTTTGATGCGGTTTATACCGGCAGTACCGAGCCAAAAACACAGGCGGATTATTACCTGGGAAATATTAAAGATTTCAGCGACAGAGAATATTTTGAGCACCTGTTAAATTATTTGGAAAACAAGCAAAAAAGCGGTGCGGATTATTCAGATATAATTAACGCAATTAAGGAGAAAATATGACAACAGTTAAAAATATTTACGATTATATAAATTCCATAGCCCCATATAATACCCAGGAGGAATGGGATAATTCGGGTCACCTTATCGGCGATTTCAGAAAGCCTGTTAAAAAGGCGGTTTTGGCTCTTGACGCCACCAAATCTGTTTGTGATTTTGCCGCAGAAATAGGCGCCGATTTAGTGTTTACCCACCATCCACTTATTTTTAAGGGGCTTAAAAAAATCACACCCGACCAAAGCGCTTACAAGCTTATTTCAAATGATATTGCATATATCTGCGCTCACACAAACTTTGATATTGCACCTTGCGGTATTAATGCAAACTTGGCAGAGCTGCTTAATTTAAAAAATGTAACCCCCGTTGAAAACACATTTATTTCAGTAGGGGAGTTAGACGCAGAAATGAGCGTTGACGATTTTGCGGAATTTGTATCAAACACACTTAACTGTGCCGGTATAAGATACACCGATTCCGATAAAATGATTAGCCGTGTGGCTGTGGGCGGCGGCTCGTGCGCAGAATTTATCCCCCAGGCTATGGAGTGCAGCGACTGCTTTGTAACAGGCGATTTAAAATATCACGAAATGCTTGATGCAAGCCAGCAGGGCTACCCTGTGATCTCCGCAGGTCACTACGAAACAGAATATTTACCCTTTATTATGATTAAAAATAAGCTTGAGGCACTGTTTACCGATGTTGAATTTGTTGTTGCCCCAAGCGAAAATCCTGTATTAACAGTATTTTAAGGAACAGAAAATGGCACTTGACGGTATATTTTTACATTTATTAAAAAACGAAATAAAGCAGCAAGTATTGGGCTTTAGGGTCGATAAAATTTATCAGCCCTCAAGGGACGAAATTTTATTTACCTTTCGCACCTTTGACGGCATGCAAAAGCTGCTTTTGTCTGCAAAGGCGGATTGCCCCAGAATACAACTGACAGAGCAAAGCCCCGAAAATCCTAAAAAACCGCCCATGCTTACAATGCTTTTACGAAAATGCCTTGGCGGCGCAAAGCTTGTTGATATTCAGCAGGACGGCTTTGAAAGAATTTTAACCCTTGTGTTTAACGCTAAAAACGAAATCGGCGACCCGGTGGTTTACAGGCTTATTATTGAAATTATGGGCAGATACAGCAACATTATCCTTGTTAACAGTGAGGATAAAATCGTTGAATGTGTTAAACGCATTGATTCTTCAAAATCCTCGGTGCGTGAAATACTGCCCGGTTTAAAATATCAGCTGCCTCCGGCGCAGAATAAAATGAATATTTTAACCGACCCGGTTGAGGAAATTAACTCTGCCATATCCTCCTGTGATATGATAAAATCCAAGGCGGTATCCCGGGTCTTGCAGGGTATTTCGCCTATTGTGGCAAGGGAGTTTGACGAATCAATGACTGTTGAGGAACTTAAGGAGCACATTTTAAATCCCAAGCCCACCATGGTTGTTATTGACCGCCCAAAGGATTACACCTATTTTGAACCAAAGCAATACGGCGACCTTGCCCAATTGAAAAGCTTTGACAGTTTTTCGGAACTTATTGATTATTTTTACTACGAGCAGGTGCGAATTGACCGTATCAAGCAGCGCAGCAACGATTTGTTTAAGCACCTTACAACCTTGCAGGAAAGGGCGGTAAGAAAGGCGCTTAATCGCCAAAACGAACTTGAGGATTGCAAGGGCAAGGAGCAACTTCGCACTTACGGCGAGCTTATTAATGCAAATCTTCACAGGCTGGAAAAGGGCGCTGTGTTCTATGATTTGGAGAATTTTTATAATAACAACGAGCCTATAAGAATACCGGCAGACCCGAGGCTGACTCCTGTTCAAAACGCTCAAAAATATTATAAGGAATACAGAAAAAAGCAGGTTGCCGAGTCAAAGCTGCACGAGTTTATCAGACAGGCTAACGAGGAGGCGCAGTATCTTGATTCTGTAATAGATTCGTTATCAAGGGCCGAAACCGACAACGAAATAACCCAAATCAAGTCGGAGCTTTATGAGGCAGGCTTTCTTTCAAAAAAGGCCAACAAATCAAAAAATCCCAAAAAACTGCCACCTAAAAAGTTCCAAACAGACGAGGGCTTTACAATTTACGTGGGCAGAAACAATGTTCAAAACGATTTGCTGACCCTTAAAACCGCAAAAAACTATGATATGTGGTTTCATGTTAAGGATGCGGCAGGCAGCCATGTTATTGTTGAATCCGTTAAAGGCAAGCCTTTTACCGACAGAGTAATCAGGCAGGCGGCAATGCTTGCGGCGGCTAATTCAAAGGCCTACGCCTCATCAAATGTTGCGGTCGATTACACAATTGTAAAAAATGTGCACAAGCCAAACGGCGCAAAGCCGGGCATGGTTATTTATGTTGATTATAATACAGAATATGTTACCCCCAATGAGGAGGAGTTAAGCGAGGTGCGTGAAATTGAGTAATGTTGCCGTAATTCTCGGTGCAGGCAGCGGCACAAGAATGAAAAGTGAAAAAAATAAAATGCTGCTTGATATATGCGGCAAAACCGTTATTGAGCGCAGTGTTGAAAACTTCCTTAATTTATCGGATGTTGATGAAATAATTGTAACCGTAAGGGAACAGGATGTTGACGAATTTTCAAAGCTTCTTACAGACGAGCGCATTTCGTTTGTAATCGGCGGCAGCACCCGTCAGCAAAGCGTTAAAAATGCAATTGAAACCATTGACGATGCGGAGCTTGTAATAATCCACGACGGTGCAAGGCCACTTGTGCTTGAAGATGATATTGATAACACCATTAAGGCGGCCTACGAATTCGGCTCTGCCGCACTGGCTGTGCCGGTTAAGGATACCGTTAAGGTCGTTGATAAAAACGGCTTTGTTATCAGCACTCCCGACAGGTCAACCCTTTTTGCAGTGCAAACGCCACAAATTTTTAAATTCGATTTGTATAAGTCTGCCCTTGAAAAAGCAACTGCTGACGGCAGGGAGTTTACAGACGATTGCCAGCTCCTTGAATATGCCAAGCAAAAGGTTAAACTGGTAGTGGGCAGCTACGAAAATATTAAAATAACCACCCCCGAGGATATAGCGGTAGCAGAGGGTATTTTATCAAAAAGAGCAGAGGTATAATTATGAGAATAGGTAACGGATACGATGTTCACAAGCTTGTAAGCGGCAGAAAATTAATAATCGGCGGCGTAGAAATTCCGCACAGCTTAGGCCTGCTTGGTCACAGCGACGCAGATGTTTTACTCCACGCAATTTCCGATGCGATTTTGGGCGCCTGCGCCATGGGTGACATTGGTGGTATGTTCCCCGATACCGATGAAAAATGGAAGGGCGCAGATTCACTAAAGCTTTTGGAGGCTGTTGTTGACCGCATAAATGAGCAGGGCTACGAAATTGAAAATATTGATTCAATACTCATTGCACAAAAGCCCAAAATGAAGCCCTACATTGAGCAAATGCGTGCCAATATCGCAAAAGTATGTAAAATTGATATTAACTCTGTCAGCGTTAAAGCCACCACTGAAGAAATGCTTGGCTTTACCGGCAGGGAGGAGGGCATTTCCGCCCACGCCGTAGTGCTGATTAAATAATAGAATAAAAAGTGCGCCCCAATCAAAGGCGCACTTTTTCTATATTACAATGTATTCAAATCGTATGGCGTTTTTTGATATACAAAATAGTTAAGCCAATTGTTCATCAAAAGGTTAGCCGTTCCACGCCAGGTCATATTGGGCACTCGCTTTTCATCATCGTTTGGAAAATAGTTATACGGTATATCTATTTCAAGACCCTTTTGCTTGTCCCTAAAATACTCCTTGGCAAGGGTGTCCCTGTCATACTCGCTGTGGCCGGTTACAAAAAACTTTCTGCACGCCATGTCCGCAACAATATGAACTCCGGCAATGTCACTGTAGGATAGTATTTGCAAATCCTTAACCTGTGCAATGTCCTGGCGCTCAACTGTTGTATGCCTTGAATGGGGGATATAGTAAATATCGTCAAGCCCTCTCATAAGCGGGTGGGTATCGTCAAGGCTCCTGTGTGGGAAAATGCCAAACATTTTTTTCTTAAGTTTGTGTTTTTTTATTCCGTAATGGTAATAAAGCCCTGCCTGGGCAGCCCAGCAAATATAGTAGGTTGAATATACATTCTTTTTGCTCCACTCCATAATACTGCAAAGCTCGTCCCAATAATCAACCTCTTCAAACTCCAAATGCTCAACAGGTGCGCCGGTAATTATCATTCCGTCATATCGGTTATCCTTAATTTCATCAAAGGTGTAATAGAACTTGTCTAAATGATTTTTTGAAACATTCTTTGCCTTGTGGGTGGCAACCTGCAAAAATTCAACATCAACCTGTAAAGGGGAGTTACTCAGCAGCCTAAGCAGCTGGGTTTCTGTTTCCTCCTTTGTGGGCATCAAGTTAAGTATTATAATCTTAAGGGGTCTGACATCTTGGGTGTCTGCACGCATATTGCTCATCACAAATACATTTTCAATTTCAAGCTTTTGCTTTGCAGGTAATTCGTTATCAATTCTGATAGGCATATTGTCAACCCCTTTCATTTGTCGTGTAAACTTGATTATATCAATTATGATTAATAAATTCAAGTATATATTTATATAATATGCGTTACTTATATTTATTATATACATTATATAATGCCTTGTTAATTGTATTCTTTAACAAGTTGAAATAATTTTGTTACTGATTTGTAGTTGACTATTGGTAAATATTAGTATAATATATAGCCACTGTATGAAATGCAGACGCATAATTCAACAGCATGCTGCAAAGTGCATAAAAAAGCGGGTATCTGCCCCATAATTATGTATAAACCGTGGCAATTTAAAAAAATTCAAGTTTTTTGAAAAAAGTTGTTGACAAATGCGATTGAATCTGTTATTATGTACAAGTCGTCACGAGAGAGCGACGACCGAAACTTAATAAAGTTTCGCTTAGGACCTTGAAAATTAAACAACGATGAAAAAGGAACCCGATAAGATTCAAGAGTTTAAATAAACTCCGATACTT